>CAKTUU010000025.1 GCA_934621505.1 uncultured Clostridia bacterium | reverse complement strand
GCTATCCTTGCTCTGATCTCATCCATTCTTTTCACCCCCGCCTTTACTATATCATATTTTTATGAGACGGGCGTGACAATCTGTATGAGAAATGAAATTTGACAGCGCTTTCCTGAAAAACGGCACGTTTTTCCGCTGGACGAAGAAAATTTTTTATGATAGAATAAACGAGAACAAATGTTCTATTTTATTGCAAGGACGGTGGGTCAGGATGGAGGAACGGGTCTACATTGCCATCGACCTGAAATCCTTTTACGCATCCGTGGAATGCGTGGATCGGGGACTGGACCCCATGACCACCCATCTGGTGGTGGCGGATAAAAGCCGCACGGAAAAGACCATCTGCCTGGCTGTGTCGCCGGCGCTGAAGGCTTATGGCATTCCCGGCAGAGCCCGCCTGTTTGAGGTGGTGGAAAAGGCGCGGGCAATCAACCGGCTTAGAGCCGGGCATGGCCACGCCTTTGAAGGCTCCTCCTGCAACGAAGGGGAACTGCGGCAGAATCCGGCGCTGCGGCTGGACTATGTGGTGGCCATGCCCCAAATGGCCCGGTACATTCAGGTCAGCACGCTGATTTATCAAATCTATTTGCGCTACATCGCCCCGGAGGATATCCATGTTTATTCCATCGACGAGGTGCTGATTGACGCTACCCAGTATTTGCGTACCTATGGCCTCACCGGCCGGGAACTGGCCATGCGCATGATTCTGGATGTGCTGCATGCCACCGGCATTACGGCCACGGCGGGCATTGGCTCCAATTTGTATCTGTGCAAGGTGGCCATGGACATTGAGGCCAAGCATATCCAGCCGGACGCAAACGGCGTGCGCATTGCCCAGCTGGACGAGCTGACCTACCGGCAAACCCTGTGGAATCACAGGCCTTTGACGGATTTTTGGCGGGTGGGACGCGGATACGCCAGCCGCCTTGCGGCGGTAGGCCTGTATACCATGGGGGATATCGCCCGCTGCTCTGTGGGGCAAAGCACGGATTTTTACCAGGCGGCGTTGCTGTACAAAATGTTTGGGATCAATGCGGAATTGCTGATCGACCACGCCTGGGGCTGGGAAAGCTGCACCATGGCGGATATTAAGGCCTACCGGCCAGAGGTCAGCAGCAGCGGGTCCGGACAGGTACTGCAATGTCCCTATCCTTTTGAAAAGGCCAGGCTGGCGGCCCGGGAGATGGCCGACGCCCTGGCGATGGACTTGTTGGCCCGCAAGCAGGTGACCGACCAGCTTGTCCTGACGGTGGGATATGACCTGGCGGACGCAAAGTACCGTGGCCCGGTGGTGACGGACGCTTATGGACGGCAAATTCCAAAGCATGCTCATGGCAACTGCAAGCTGGACCCGCCTACCAATTCGTCCAGGGAAATCATGCAGGCGGCGGCCGGTTTGTTCAACCGGCTGGTGAATCCCCGGCTGATGGTTCGGCGCATCTATGTGGTAGCGGGCCGTGTGATGGATGAAGCCAGCCTTGACTGTGCCCCTGCGTGCCAGCAGCTGGATTTTTTTACGGATTACGCCGCCTTGGAAAAACAGCGGCAGGCCTTGCAGGCGCAGCGGGAACGGGAGCGAAGGTTACAGGAGGCCGGACTGGCCATTCGCCGGAAATATGGCAAAAACGCCCTGCTGCGTGGCATGAATTTGCAGGAGGGGGCGACCGCTATGGAGCGAAACCGGCAGATTGGGGGGCATAAGGCGTGACGGCCTATGACGATCTTTTGCACAGGCAGCGTCCCGCGGCCCCCAAGCCCATGGCGCGCGTGGACCGGGCGGCTCAATTTGCGCCCTTTGCCGCCCTGACCGGCTACGAGGCCGCCATTCGGGAGGCGGAACGGCTGACGCAGCCGCAAAAAGACCTGAGCGATGAGCAAAAGGCGGAAATCAACCGGCGGCTGCTGCTTTTGAAGGAGCGGCTGCCCGCCTTTGTCCGGATTACCTATTTTCAGCCGGACGATCGAAAAAGCGGCGGTACCTATCAAACGGTTGACGGGATGGTTCAAAAGCTGGATGAGTACCGGCGGCTGGTTTGGATGAGAGATGGGGGAAAAATTCCCATGGACCGGATATCCGCGCTGGAAGGAAGCCTTTTTGATGCGGACGCTCCGTAACGATTGGAAAAGCGCGGCGGCTCTTGCCATTTTGACTTTGCTGGTATATAGTGATACGGATGTTATATAACAAGGAGGGAACGTTGTGCCCCCGCGTGTCAGGTATACTCGGGAAGCCGTGGTGGACGCCGCTGTGCAGGTGGTCCGCCGGGGCGGAATGCAGGCGCTGAACGCGCGGTCCATCGCCGCGCAGCTGGGCTGCTCCACCCAGCCGCTGTACAGCGTTATGCCCAATATGGAGGCGCTGCGCGCCGCCGTGTACGATCAGGCTGTGCGGATTTTCACCCAAACGGTAACCGGAACGCAGCCCAAAGATATGCCGCCTTACAAGGCCGCCGGCATGGCGCTGCTGCGCTTTGCCAATGAGGAACGGGAATTGTATAAGCTGCTGCTTTTGCGCAACCGCAACGGCGAAAAGGAACAGGGGGAGGACCCATCCCTGTCCCAGGCGAGCGATGCGGAATACGCGGCCATTATGCAGGCCACAGGCTATTCCCTGGACATGGCAAAGGCCTTTCATGGACATATGTTTGTGTATATTCAGGGCCTGGCGGCCATGATTGCCAGCGGCTATCTGCCGTATCTGGAGGACCGGTGCAGCCATCTGCTTACCGAGGAATACCAGGCGCTGCGGCTGCTGTACGACCAGCAGGTATAGCAAAGGCGGCTGCCCGAATGGATAGCCGCCAAATCAGCATGGCTTGCGCCAGATCAGTAATTTTGGGCCTTAATCTGGAAATAGGCCTGCGGATGCTTGCAGACGGGGCAAACCGCCGGAGCCTTGGGGCCGATGACGATGTGGCCGCAGTTGGAGCATTCCCAAATCATATCGCCGTCCCGGCTAAAGACCACGCCGTCCTGCACGTTGCTCAGCAGCTTGCGGTAGCGCTCCTCATGGGTCTTTTCAATTTCGCCCACTTTTTCAAACAGGAAGGCGATGTCGTGAAAGCCTTCCTCCCGGGCTTCCCTGGCCATGGTGGCGTACATGTCCGTCCATTCGTAGTTTTCGCCGTTGGCGGCGTCCAGCAGGTTTTCCGCGGTGGTAGGAATTTCGCCGCCGTGCAGCAGCTTGAACCAGATCTTGGCGTGCTCCTTTTCGTTGGCGGCGGTTTCCTCAAACAGGTTGGCAATTTGCACATAGCCGTCCTTGCGGGCCTTGGACGCGTAATAGGTGTACTTGTTGCGGGCCTGGCTTTCACCGGCGAAAGCGGTCATCAAATTGGCCTCTGTTTTCGTGCCTTTTAAATCCTTCATAGGCTAAATCCTCCTTTCGGAATCGCGGGATTCCTTCCATAATGATAGCATACCCATTTGCTCCGGAGAATGAAACCGCTTTTTGCAATTTACTCTCTTTTTGCAGTATAACACTTTTTACCGGTTTTGGGAACGGCCCTTGTATGCCGTTTCAAGCCGTGCTACAATAAGGACGCGAGGTGGAAACAACATGAAATTACTGCTGCATATCTGCTGCGCCCCCTGCTCCATTATGTGTATTGAAACCCTGCGGGGCGAGGACATCGAGCCGGTGGGCTTTTGGGATAACCCCAACATTCACCCTTATACGGAATACCGAAGCCGCAAAAACACGCTGGTGGAATACGCCGCGCAAATCGGGCTGGAGCTGGTGGTGCATGGCAGTTACGGCCTGCGGCCTTTTGTGCAGGCCGTGGCGCAGGACATAGACGGCCGCTGCGTCAAGTGCTACCAAATGCGTATGGAGGCCGCCGCAAGGTACGCGGCCGAAAACGGCTTTGACGCGTTTACCTCCACCTTGTTCATCAGCCCCTACCAGAACCATGAAATGTTGAAGCAGACCGCCAGGCAGGCGGGCGAGAAATACGGCGTGGACTTTTTGTACCGGGATTTCCGGCCGTATTTCCGGCAGGGTCAGGAAAAGGCGCGGGAGCTGGGGCTGTATATGCAAAAGTATTGCGGCTGCGTATTCAGCGAGGAGGAACGCTATCAAAAGCGAAAAAAGCCCGTGAAAAAGGAAGTGTAAGAAATGGATTCGCTGCTTGCCATGCTGTCGGATACCCAGCCGGTATCCGGCGAGGTGCTGTGCCAGCGTCTGGGAATGACCCGTGGCGCGGTTTGGAAACGTATGGAAAAGCTGCGGCAGGAGGGATACCAGATTACCGCCTGCGGCAAGCTGGGCTATCGGCTGGATATGGCAGAGGACAGCCTGCTGCCCGGCTATATTGAAAAAGAGGCGGGCACCCGCTGGGCCGCTCAAAGCCGGATTGAGTATGCCCCGGCGATGGAATCCACCAATACCACCGCCAAGGAACTGGCCAGAGATGGCGCGCCCCATGGCACGCTGGTGATCTGCAATCATCAAACCGCCGGACGGGGCCGGTTGCAGCGCGCCTGGGAAACCCCCATGGGCACGGCCCTGACCCAGTCGCTGGTGCTGCGTCCCAGCCTGTCCATCGAGCAGGCCCAGCTTTGCACCCTGGCGGCGGCAGTGGCTACGGCCCAGGCCATTCAGCAGGTATGCCCGGGCCTGACCCCCGGCATTAAATGGCCCAACGATGTGGTGATTGGCAAGCGCAAGTGCGTGGGAATCCTCAGCGAGCTGTCCGCGGATATGGACGGAATTACCTATGTCATTCCCGGAGTGGGCGTCAATGTGAACCAGACGGAGTTCCCACAGGAATTGGCGGAAAAGGCCACATCCCTGCTGATAGAGCTGCGCAGGCAGGACCCCACGGCGCGTCCCGTCTGCCGCCGCAAGCTGCTGTGCGCCTACCTGCGCCATATGGAGGACGCGGTGGACGCTTTGCAGGAAAACGGCTTTGACGGAATCTGTCAGGAGTATCTGGCCAGGTCGGTAACCCTTGGGCAGCAGGTGCATGTGATGGGCGCAAATATCGACTTTGTGGGCATGGCGCAAAGCATAGACAACACCGGCGCTTTGCTGGTGGAGGATCAAGCAGGGGAACTGCGGCGCGTACTGTGCGGCGATGTATCGGTGCGCGGAATGATGGGCTATTGCTGAAAGGAGAAGGCAAAAATGAAAAATCCGTTGTTTGAGGGAAGCATTACCGATGTGCATGGCATTCGTGTGGGGCAAAGCCAGAACGCCGCTGCCCGCACCGGCGTAACGGTGGTATTGGCGGGACATGACGGAGCGACGATTGGCGCGGATGTGCGCGGCGCGGCTCCGGGCACCCGGGAGACGGATTTGTGCAGCCCGGAAAATACGGTGGAAAAAGCCAACGCCGTGGCCCTGTGCGGCGGCAGCGCTTTTGGTCTGGCGGCCGCAGACGGCGTTATGCGCTTTTTGGAGGAGCATCAGGTGGGCGTGGATATGGGCGTTTGCCATATCCCCATTGTGCCGGCGGCGGTGATTTTTGACCTGACGGTGGGCGACGCGTATGTGCGGCCGGACGCTCAAATGGGAACGGAGGCCTGCCTGGCGGCCAGTAAGGAAGTCAAGCAGGGAAGATATGGCGCGGGCACGGGAGCGACCGTCGGCAAGCTGGCTCCGGGAACGGTTCCCATGCAGGGCGGCGTGGGTACCGCCAGCATTCGTCTGGCCTGCGGCGTTACCGTGGGCGCGATTGTGGTGGTGAACGCCTGCGGCGATGTGTACGACATTCGCACCGGCAAGCCCATGGGCTATGGAAGCCTGCCGGACGGAACGCCTGTGCTGGCGGAAAGCCTGCTGTATGGCGCGGCTCCCGGAAGTAACGCGCCCCGCATTCCCCATACCACCGGCGGCAAAAACACCACCATCGGCGTGGTGGCAACGGATGCGCCGCTGACAAAGGCCCAGGCCAAACGCCTGGCCACCTGCGCCCATGACGGGCTGGCCCGGGCCATTCGTCCGGTGCATACCCAAATGGACGGCGACACCCTGTTTGCCATGGCTACCGGCCGGGTGGACGCGGATGTGAACCAGATTCAGCTGTGCGCCGCCGCCGCGGAGGTTATGGCCCGCGCCGTTAATAACGCCATCGCGGCGGCCAACCAGGCATGAAGGGAGTAGGCATTGATCTGTGCCAGATTGCCCGAATTGAAAAGGCGCTGGCACAGAGCCCCGCTTTTCTAAGCCGCTATTATACGCCCCAGGAACAGGGCTACCTGCGCGGCAGGGGTCAAATGGCGGGCCAGAGCGCCGCGGCCATGTTTGCGGCCAAAGAGGCATTTTTAAAGGCGATGGGTAAGGGAATCGGTCAGGGCATTGCACTGGACGAAATCAGCGTTTGTCACGGTCCGGATGGCGCGCCCTATTATCAGCTGACGGGCGCGGCCAAAGCGCTGATGGAACAGCGGGGCGTGCGGGAAGCGTTTTTGAGCCTGTCTCACGAGGACGGCATGGCCGCCGCCGTGTGCGTGCTGGACTAACCCAGGGAGGAAAACATTTTGTACAGAACCATCAGTCCCAGAGAAATGAAGCGGGTGGAAAACCGGGTTATGGACCAGACCTCCATTACCGGCGAGGCGCTGATGCATACCGCCGCCGCCCATGTGGCCCGCGCGGTCATGCGACGTGATACGAGCTATGTGCTGTGCCTGTGCGGAACGGGCAACAACGGCGGCGACGGGTTGGCGGCCATGCGGCTGCTGCTTCAGATGGACGAGGGCTTTCACGGCGAGTGCTGGGTGATGCCGGGCCAGCTTTCCACGGATGCCCAGCGGGAGCTGGAACTGCTGACCGACGCGCTGTCGCGGCAGCCAAGGGTGATTTTGCGCCGCGTTCAGGAGGCGTTGCCCGTGGCGGGGGAAAAGCCGACCTGCATCATTGACGCGCTGTTTGGCACGGGGCTGAGCCGTCCGCTGGATGGGCTGGCGCTGGAAGCCTGCCGCTGGATGAACGCCGCAAACGCGCCTGTGGTGGCGGTGGATATTCCCTCCGGGATAAACGGCGAAACCGGCGATGCGCTGGGCATGGCGGTTCACGCAGACGAAACGGTCACCTTTCACCGGCCCAAGCCCGGTCTTTATTTAAAGGAAGGCCCGGATTACGCCGGGAAAATCACGGTAGCGGATATTGGCCTGAATGTTCCCGAGGCGGCGGCGCTGGACGACGCGCCGGGGATGCGTGTGCTTCAGCGCTGCGACCTGCCAGCGCTTCTGCCCCCGCGCCGTAGAAACAGCCACAAGGGCAGCTATGGCCGGGTGGTAATTTGGGCGGGCAGCAAGGGCATGGCCGGAGCCGCGGCCATCAGCGCTGCGGCGGCGCTGCGCGCCGGGGCGGGCCTTGTGACCATTGCCTGCCCGGAAAGCATATGGACGGTTTTGCAAACCCTGTGCCCCTGCGCAACCTGCGTTCCACTGCCGAAGGGGGCACGGGAGGCCTGGCCGCTGCTGGAGGCGGCCATAAGCCGGGCGGATACGGTGGCGCTGGGCTGCGGGCTGGGTCAGTCGGAAGAAACAGCCTGTCTGCTGGAAAAGCTGCTTGACTGGCTGCAAGATCATCCCAAACCCGCTATGATAGACGCGGATGCGTTGAACCTGCTGGCGGCTCTGGAAGGGCCGGTGGCTTTGCCCAATGCCGTACTAACGCCCCATCCGGCGGAGGCTGCCCGGCTGCTGGGCTGCCGCACGGAGCAAGTTGTGGCGGACGCGCCTGCCGCCGCAAGGGCGCTAAATCAAAAATATGGCTCTGCCATTGTGCTGAAGGGCACATGCAGCGTGCTTTGCGACGGGGAAGAAATGGCGCTGAATCCCTACGGAACCCCCGCCATGGCCAAGGGCGGCAGCGGCGACGCCCTGACCGGCGTTCTGGCCGCACTGATGGCGGGCTGCGCGGCAGGCGCTTACCAGATGGACCGCCTTGCCCTGCTGCAAACAGGCTGCGCCCTGCATGGCCTGGCGGGAATGGAAGCGGAAAAGGCTGTTGGTCAGCGGGGCGTTTTGGTCACAGACCTGTGCGGTTATCTGGGGCTGGATTATGGCGAAACCGCCGAGGAACAGCCGGTGGTATGTACGCCGCTGGGCACCAAAGTTACCGTTACGGTGGAGCATAAAGCGGGACAGCAGGAGCCGGGACGGGCGGAACCCTACCGGCTGAACTGCGGCTATGTGCAGGAGGTGCTGGCCCGGCGGAACGAATGGCAAAACGCCTGCGTGCTGGATGTAACCCGCCCTCTGGAATGGTTTGAGGGCTATGTTGTGGCAACGGCTCTGGTGGATGGCGAAAGCCTGTGGCTTGTCAGCGCCGAAAAGCGGAAGCTGACAAAAGAACAGGCAGCGGAAGCCCTGGCTTTCCTGGGCTGCGCGAAGGATATTCAGATTTTGTAAGCACAGGAGGAAAACCATGGATATCAAGGCCTTCTGGCGAGAGGTTTTGGCGCAAAACAAAAGCGCCATTCCGGGTTATTTTGCAAAGGACGCTGTGATTCGCTGGCCTTGTACCGGCGAACGCTTTACCGTGGACGAATTTGTGACGACCAACTGCGAATATCCGGGCCGCTGGGACGGCCGGGTGGAACGCATGGAGCAATGGGGCGATTTGGTTGTGACGGTTACCCATGTCTATAATAAGGAGGGAGGCGCTTCCTTTCATGCCGTTTCTTTCTTCCAAATAGCCAGTGATCGGATTGTATCTCTGGACGAATACTGGGCGGACGACGGCGAGCCGCCCCAGTGGCGAAAAGACATGCGGCTGGGAAAGGCTATTCTCTGATTGCGCAAAAAAGGCCGGGGGAATTTCCCGGCTTTCAGAGTGTTGAAAAAGGGGAGGTGCAGGAGGTAGTACCTCCTGCCGGGGTTTTAGGGGCGGAGCCCCTAAGCCATGCAGCGTAACGCGTTTCCCGTGAACCAGCGTGGTCATGTTCATGGACGAACACTGTCATACCAGGGGTTTTTCAGCAGTTTGGGCCGGAAAAATTTTCCCGACCTTTTTGGTAAAGTGAAAACGCTTATTTCACAATGATCTGCGCGCCAAAGGGCATCAGCGCCAGCTTGGCCATTTTGAAGCATTGCCGGCCAAAGGGAATGCCAACGATGGTCAGACACAGCACAAGACCGTTGCACACACACCCAATCGCCATCCAAAGCCCGCTGACCAGCAGCCATACCAGATTCAGCAGCGTGCTGACGGCCCCGCCGCCGCAAACCACATCCCTGCCGAAGGGGCAGAAGGATAAGGCGGCAAATTTAAAG
Organism: uncultured Clostridia bacterium; assembly: GCA_934621505.1. Taxonomy (GTDB): domain Bacteria; phylum Bacillota; class Clostridia; order Christensenellales; family Aristaeellaceae; genus Limiplasma. The sequence goes on along the minus strand of CAKTUU010000025.1, from coordinate 23,978 downwards.
CATTGACGGCCAATGGGAATGCCCACGATCGTCACGCACCAGAGCAGACCGGCCAGACACCAGCCCAGTCCCTGCCAAAAACCCGCAAAGATAAACCATAAAACATTGCCCGGAAAAGACATTTTTTTCACCTCGCCGCCAGTATACCACAGATGCGGCAAAGCACAAGAGAAAAGGATGCTTTTTCATGGGATTCTCATTTGCTGTACATTATTTTTCAATTAATTTCCATTTCTTTTTGACTTTGCCTGGGTTTTGGCATATAATAAACAAAATCAGTTTTTTTACGAAGGAGAGGATTCGTTTTGAAGCCTTCCAACGTGCGGCAGGGCGCGGGCTATTTTCCTACGCAAAATTATCCTGAGCTTTCTCCCAAATCCTCCAAACCGCAAAAACGCCGGAAAGTTCGCCGGGCGCATACCCGTTTGTTCTGGCTGGGCATGGCGGCGTGCGGAATTGTGTTTGTTACCTGCGCAGGTTTGCTGATTCGCTATTACGCCAACATTGCCGCGTCCAAGCAGGTGGCGCGGGAACTGACGGATTTGTATGAGCAAAGCGAGGCCCAGCAGCCTACGGCAACGGTTGAACCTACGGCTACGCCCACCCCCAAGCCTGTGGCCGCCGCCGTTGCGCATACGCCCCAGCCAACCCCTGAACGGGAAAAAACCGCCGAGGAGCTTTGGCCCAGAGAATATGCCGGCAATAAGGCGCTGCGGGTGGCTTCCTCTTTTTATGAGCTGCAAAAGCAGAATAAGGACATCATCGCCTATTTGAAAATTGACGGCGTGGTGGCGGAATGCGTGGTGCAGCGGGACAACAGCTTTTATCTGACCCATAACGCCGTGGGTCAGAAAAGCCTGACCGGCGCGTTGTTTCTGGATGAAAGCTGCGATTTGAAAACCGTGCCCACCCAAATGGTGGTGCATGGCCATAACATGAAGGAAGGCGCCATGTTTGGCGCGCTGAAGAAGTATAAGGTTAAGGACGCGTCCTTTTACCGCGCCCATCCGTTTATCGAATTTAACACGGTGTATGAAAACGGCACCTATGTGATTTTTGCCGTGTGCGAAGTGGATATTCGCTCCGGCCGGTCGGATTATCTGCCTTTTTGGTACTACGCCCGCTTTTCCAGCGCGGACGCGTTTACCCAATATGTAAAAAAGGCTCAAAGCCTGTCCCATTACCGCTGCAATGTGGATGTGGAGCCGGGCGACCGGCTGCTGACCCTGTCCACCTGCGTGGGTGAGGACGAAAACAAGCGGCTGATCGTTATGGCGCGCAAGCTGCGTGACGGCGAGGATACCTTTACCCTGAATATGGCCATTATGAGTACGTCCGATAAAAACTGATGCATTTTTAGCAAAGCTGTGTTATAATAAAGAAAGTATCTTGCGGCTTTGCCGTACCCATAAGGAGGGCTTTTTCTTGGACGACCCCATAGGCAGTCAGATTCTGGTTCAGTTGTTGTTGATTCTGATTAACGCTTTTTTTGCGGCAACCGAAACATCGGTTGTGTCTTTAAACGAAAACAAAATTCGCAAGCAGGCTGACGATGGCGACCTGAAAGCAAAACAGCTGCTGAAAATGATTGAGTCGCCTACCCGCTTTTTGTCTACCATTCAGGTTTGCATTACCCTAAGCGGTTTTCTGGCCAGCGCCTTCGCGTCGGACAGCTTTGCCGCTTTGCTGGTGGGCTTATTTGTCAACGCGGGATTTACCCTGATCAGTCCTGCTGCGCTGCATACCATTTGTGTGATTTTGATTACCCTGGTTCTCAGCTATTTTATGATTGTGCTGGGCGAACTGGTGCCCAAGCGGGTTGCGCTGCAAAATCCGGAAAAAACGGCTTCTTTTGCCTGCGGAACCATTCGTGTGGTGTCCAAAATCTTTTCGCCGCTGGTGTGGCTGCTCAGCGCCAGTACCAACGGCGTGCTGCGCCTTTTGCGCATCAACCCCAACGAAGCCTCGGAGGAAGTAACCGAGGAGGAAATCCGCATGATGGTGGACATGGGCAGCGAAACCGGCGCGATTGAGCAGGATGAACGCGCCATGATCGAAAACATTTTTGAGTTTAACAACACCACCGCCGCCGATGTCATGGTACACCGCATGGACGTGGTGGCCATTCATGTGGAGGACGACGACCAGGAAATTCTGAAAACCATTCGGGAAAGCGGCCTGAGCCGTTTTCCGGTTTATGACAGCGATATCGACGATATCATCGGCATTCTGAATACCCGCGACTTTTTGCTGAACGCTCAGTCGCAGCAGCCCAGGCCCCTGCGTCAGCTGCTGCGGGACGTATACATGGTGCCGGAAACAGTGGCTGCGGATACGCTTTTTTCCAACATGCAAAAGCAAAAAATCCACCTGGCGGTGGTGGTGGACGAATACGGCGGTATGAGCGGCATTGTCACCATGGAGGATTTGCTGGAAGAAATTGTGGGCAATATTTACGATGAGTTTGACCCCAGCGAGGACAGCGAAATTGAAAAGCTGGGCGAAAACCTGTGGCGTGTGAACGGAACGGTGGAACTGGAAACGCTGGCGGAAGCCCTGGGGGTGGATTTGCCCCTGGACCAGGAATACGATACCCTTGGCGGCATGGTGTTCAGCTCCTTTTCCAGTATTCCCGAGGAGGGGACCCATCCGGAGGTTACCATGTACGGCCTGCACATCCGGGTGGAAAGCATTTGCGACCACCGGGTGGAAAAAGCGCTGGTCAGCAAGGTGGAAACGCCGGAAACGGACGCGAAGGAGGAAGGGGAATGATTCGCCGCCTTTTTTGGGATTTTGACGGAACCCTGTACAACTCCTATCCGGAGGTGCTGCGTTCCTTTCAAAAGGCGGCGGATGATATGCATTTGGGCGGCCTGATGACAACGGAGGAACAGCGGCGCCTGCTGAAGGTATCCGTTTTTCACGCCGCCAGCGAATGCGCCCGGCGGGGTCAGGCGGATGTGAACCGGCTGATGGCCGCTTTTGCCCGCTACCACGCGGCGGATATGAACTTTGAGGGCTACCCCGGACTGGCACAGTGCCTGCAAAGCCTGCACGATGCGGGATGCAGCCATTACCTGTACACCCATCGTGACCACGCGGCGGTGGACAAATTGAAGCAGGATGGCCTGTGGCGTTTGTTTGCGGACACGGTATTGCGCACGGACGGCTTTCCGGATAAACCGGCCCCGGACGCGCTGCTGGCCATGATGGCGCGCAATGGCTTGTCTGCGGCGGAGTGCGTGATGATTGGCGACCGGCCCATTGACGTGCAGGCGGGCTGGAACGCGGGAATGAAGGGAATCCTGTTTGATCCGGAGGGGTATTACGATGATTTTCAGGTGGACCGGCGCTGCAAAAGCCTGCCGGAACTGACGGAAATGCTTCTGAATCAATAAGGGAAGCCAACGCGGCTTCGCTTCAGACTGTCGCAAAACCCTTTTCGGGGGAGTTGTCAGAGGTGGATGAAGCCCCTCTGACGATCATCATATCGCCTGGCTGACCTGCGGTCAACGAATGGAACCGTTTCACTTGCTGTGCGCAGCACCCAGGCGTGCTGGAAACTTTCGGCTCTGCCGAAAACAAGTCCTTCGTCAGAAAAGCTCGCCGTCAGACGAGCTTTTTTAGACGGACTGAAGCGAAGCCCAAGCGGCTTCGCTTTTTGCTGTCACACCTTCCAAACGGGCGCATAAGATGCAGTGAATCATCCCTTTGGAAAGGAGGACCATTCATGCAGACTGCTCCCTGGATGCGCCCGGCCCTGCAAATCAGCGAGGCGGTTTTGCTGCCTGCTCTGCCCCGAATTACCGGTTCAGACCGGCGCTTTACGGATCGTTATGCCTATGCACAGGCGGCCGAGGATCCCTTTCAGCCGCTGCCGCCGGACGGACGGCCGCTGGAAGAACTGGCGCTAAGTACTTATGTACGTTCCCGCGGCAGCATGGCGGGCCGCGGCGTGCTGCGCGCCGCGGGCGTAAGCGCCAACCCCTATACCGTAAGATCCTACCCACAGTATGCCGGGCCTGGCCGCAACCCGTCATCCTATTCCTGCCGGATTCGCGTGCGCTGAAAAAAACAGGTTGGCCGCGCGGCGCGGCCAACCTGTGCGTTACCGGACAAACAGCTGGGTCACATAGACATAGCCCTGGCTGTCATAGCAAACGCCGATGCCTACCTTGGTCCATTGGCTGCCAAGGATGCTTTGCCTGTGCCCGGCGCTGCTCATAAAGGCGGCCTGGGCTTTGGCTACGTTTGCGTGATGGGCAATGTTTTCGCCAACGGACGTAAAGGAATAGCCGAAGGTTTTCAGCATTTGGGCGGCGCTGCCATAGGTGGGGGAGTTGTGCGCGAAATAATGGTTCGCGTACATATCCTGGCTTTTTTTGCGGGCAATTTCACACAGCGCCGGGTCCAGCGTCAGCGCGGAGCGTCCGTTGGAAATGCGATCCTGGTTTAGGAGAAGAAATGCATTTTCCTCTTGCGCCGTTATGGAACCTGTAGTATAATCACCGTCTGTGGAGGGGGGAAGGACTGTCTCCACAGGCTTTTTGGTCGTTTCCGGGGCTTTGGTGGGCTTCGGGGAAGCCGTTGGTTTGATGGCAGGCGTTACCGAAACCGGCGGTGCTGCTGGCGTCGCCGTGGCGGCCGGCTGAGATACGGTGGGAGCGGCGGTTGGCGCAGGCTTCGCTGTGGGCTCAGGCGTCAGAGTCGGCTCCGGCGTTGCGGTTGCCGTGGCGGAAGGCGCAGGCTCCGGCGTATCCGGAATAACAGTGGGCGTTGGCAGCGGCGCTTCCTGAGTGGGCTGCGGCGTGGCCGGACAGGACTCCCTGGTGGGACAAGGCGTGGCGGGCGTTTCGGCAGCTGTTTGGCAGCTGTTGTTGCGATAGGGCCACCCCTTGAAGCCAAACTGTGAAGTGGGGGCTGATGCAAGGGCGCTTTGGCTTACAGCCAGCAGCATAGTCAGCAGTATAGCGGTCAGCTTTTGTTTACGGTTCATGTGGCACCTCCGAATGTAATAATTTCGTCATATGACGTAACATAACTGTAATATAATTTGCTTTTTCAGGCAAACGATTTTCCAGCGCATTTCCATGGGAATGTTTCCAAGGGGAAACGGCATAATAGAGGAGGAGCTATCAATGAAACTGATCAAATGCCCCCGTTGCGAACTGAATTATATTCAGGAAAACGAAAAGCTGTGCAAGGTATGCCAGCGTGAATTGAAGGGGTCGCAAACGGAGGATGAAATGGAGCTGTGCTCCGTATGCAACGCCGCTCCCGCATTGCCCGGACGGGACGTGTGCCTGAGCTGCCTGAAGGAAATGGCCAACGATACCACCGACGAATCCATTGAGGAGCGTCCGCCTGTGGTGGATGAAAGCAAAATCGGCATTAACTCCGTCAGCACAATGGACGAGATTATTCCGCAGATTCACGAGGATATGCCGGGGGGCGAGTTTGCCGATATGGAGGACGAACTGTCCCTGGAAAGCGTCATTGAGGACGAAGAAGCGGAAGAAAATGACGAGGATAACGAGGACCTGTAACCGACCGAAAGCGAGGAAACATGGCCGTATTTGCAATCGGCGACCTGCACCTGCCGGGGCATCAGCAAAAACCTATGGATGTATTTGGCAGCCATTGGAATCGCCACTTTGAAACCATCAGCGAAAATTGGAGACGTTTGATCGCCCCGGAAGATATTGTGCTGATTCCCGGCGACATCAGCTGGGCGATGCAGCTTGCGCAGGCAGTGGATGATTTAAACGACATTGCGGCTTTGCCTGGACGCAAGCTGCTTTTGCGCGGAAATCACGATTATTGGTGGAGTTCTCTGGCTAAAATCAAGGCCGTGCTGCCCGCTGGCATGACGGTTATCCAAAATGACGCGGTCACCATGGATGGGCATGTGTTTTGCGGTACCCGCGGGTGGGTGTTCCCTACCCAGCAGGCGGCGTTAAGCCCGGAGGATGAAAAAATCTACCAGCGGGAGCTGCTGCGCCTGCGCATGTCCCTGGACAGGGCCTGTCAGCTTTCCACCCAGGATATAACGGTGATGCTGCATTATCCGCCCCTGTTTGCGGATGGAATCAGCACCGCCTTTACCGACCTTTTGGAGCAATACCCCATCCGGCGAGTGGTGTATGGGCATTTGCATGGATCCGGCATTCGCATTGGGTTTCAGGGAGAGCGGAAAGGCATTGCCTATCATCTGGTTTCCTGCGATGCATTGGGCTTTTGTCCAAAGCAAATCATTTCTTAATAATTTATTACGATTTCGTAATATATAAGAAACATATTCGAATAAAACATATGTTCGCACATCCTCAAACCGTTATGATAAAACGGTTTGAGGATATTTTTATTTACGAAACAAATTGTGGCGAACGGCTGTTCTTACAAGAAAGGTTTTTTGGTTTCGCAAATATTGCAATTTGGAAACAAATGGAATAGCTGTTTCGTTGCACTTTCCCAAAAAGTGGGGCATAATGGTGAGGCATCCCTAAGAAGGGTGAATAGTGGAGGAAAAAGTAGAGGAGCGTGAAGGTCGTGGATGACAACCAGTCTTTGACGAACACGGCTGGCGCTCAGCCCAAAAAGAAATTTACTTTTTTTGGCAGCTATGATCACTCTATCGACGCAAAGGGACGCATCATTGTGCCTACGGCCTATCGAAAGGCGCTGGGGGACAGCTTTACCATCACCATCGCTCTGGACGATAAGGCTATCGCCCTTTATCCGGATGACGGTTTTGATACCATGGTGTCCGAACTGTATGCTATGAACCGGCGCAAGCCCTCTGTACAAAAGCAGCTGGACCACGTGGCAAAATACAGCTATCCCGGTGTACAGGCGGATAACCAGGGGCGGATTCTGCTGCCGGTAAAGCTGCGCCAGTATGTGCTGGGCGACGCCAGAGATGTGGAAATCAGCGGCGCGCTGGACCATGTGCGCATTGTGGACAGCGCGGCGGCCCAGCGTGAGGACGAGTATTACCGGGAACACCGGGATGAAATTCTGGATGAGATTGGCAACCTGGATGAGTAGCCGGGAAAGGAGAAATTTCCATGTCACAGTATGAACCCCTTTATGACAGCTTTGCCCAGGGTTCCCGTTTTGTTCCCAATAATCGTATGAATGTGTCCTATGGGGTTTTTCTACCCGGGGGAGATATGGACATGATGACCGGCCAGCTGAAGCCGGATTACCAGCGCCGGTGCCGCACCCAGGGAAAACGCCTGGAGATGGAGCGGCTGGAGCGGGAGGAAAAGGTGCTTCAGGAATCCCTGAACCGGGAGATGCAAAAGGGCGGCGTGCGTATTTCCCGGCGGCTTGGCATCTTTTTGATTGCGCTGCTGCTGTTTACCTGCGGGCTTTGCGTGCTGGTGCAGCAAAGCACCATCGTGCAGCGGCAAAAGGACATTAACCGGCTGGAACGCAGCATTGCCGACTGCCGCGCCCAAAACGACCTGCTGCAAACCCAGATTGACGAAGCGTCCGACGAAGCGTCCATCTGCTATGCCGCCGCCCGGGATTTGAACATGGTGCGGGCGGACACCGTGCCTGCCATCCAGCTGGTGGGCGTAAATACCCGTCCGCTGGAAACCGGGATCGCCACCGCCCAGATCCAGCCTGAACAGGACGCGGAAACCACGCCTGTGCCGATGTTGGCCAGTCATTGACAGAAAACGTCGAAAAGGACATACCTGCCAAATGAAATGCATACATGTTCCTATCTGATCATAGGGGGGAACGTGTATGCAGGCGGAGCTTCATATACGCAAACGGGTTTTTACCATGCTGGTGCTGCTGGGCTTTTTGTTTGCCGTGCTGGTTCTTCGGCTGGTTTATTTAACAACCGCCCAGTCCGCCAGCCTGACCCAGCGGGGCATCCGCCAATGGACCCGGGAGGGAACCGTATACGCCCGGCGGGGCAGCATTCAGGATACCAAGGGCCAGACTCTGGTGCTCAGCGCGACGGCCTATATCGTTAACGTGGACCCGCGAAAGGTGTCGGACATATCTTTGTTTACGCAAACGATATGTCCGATTTTGGATTTATCGGAGGAAAACGTGGCCGCCAAGCTGAAGGACAAATCCAAGGCCTCCGTAACGCTGAAGCGTCAGGTCCCCCGCGCCCAGGCGGATGAGCTGCGCCGGCTGCAAACATCGGACGACGCGGCTGTGGCCAGTCAGATGGGCGCTCTGATCTTTGACGAGGACGTGCGCCGGGTCTATCCCCGGGGCGCGTTTTTGACCCAAACCCTGGGGCTGACCAATGTGGACAGCGTGGGGCAATCCGGCATTGAGCAGCAGTACGAAACCCTGCTGCGGGGCGAGGCCGGGCGTACCATGCGCAGCGTGGACGGCAAGGCCCAGCCCATTTACGACAGCGGCAATTTGTACATTGAGCCACAGGACGGCAACACCGTGCGCCTGACCATTGACGCTGCCATTCAGGAAATCTGCGAAAAGGCCATGCGGGAGTGCTATCAGGTCAACAAGGCGCAGGCGGTGCATTGCATTGCCATGGATCCCTATACCGGGGCGATTCTGGCCATGTGCTCCAAACCGGATTACGACCCCAACAGCCCGCCCCGGGAGCAGCCGGACGCGTTGCAGCAGATGATGCGCATCCGCCTGATCAGCGACGCCTATGAGCCGGGTTCTACTTTTAAGGTGCTCACCGCCGCCGCGGCGCTGGACGCTGGCGTAACCACCCCGGAGGACGGTTTTTACTGCTCCGCCAAAATTACCGTGGACGGCGATACCATTCGCTGCTGGGGCCGTCCCCATCAGGCGGAAACCATGGCCCAGGGGCTGCAAAACAGCTGCAACCCCGTGTTTGTGGAGCTGGCCCTCAGGCTGGGCGCCCAGCGCATGTATCAATATTTACATGCTTTTGGCCTTGGAGCTAAAACCAATGTTGACTTACAGGGGGAGGGAAGTGGTATACTAATACCCGTAAAATCCGTCAAGAATGTGGACCTGGCGCGCATTGGCTTTGGCCAGAGCGTGGCGGTAACGCCCATTCAGCTGCTGACGGCGGCCTGCTCCGTTATCAACGGCGGACGGCTGATGCAGCCGTACCTGCTGAAGGAGGCCCTTTCCCCGGAGGGCAAGGTGCTGTACCGCACCCAGCCCAGGGTGGTGGGCCATCCCATCAGCGAGCAAACCAGCCAGACCATGCGGCGGCTTTTGCAGGATGTGGTGGATAAGGGCGGCGCGAAAAACGCGGCGGTTCCCGGCTACCGCATCGGCGGCAAAACCGGCACCGCCCAGGTGTACAAGGAGGGGCGCATCGTCCGGGATGTGCATATCGGCTCTTTTCTGGGCTTTGCCCCGGCGGACGACCCGCGCATCGCCCTGCTGGTGATTGTGGACGAGGCCGATACTCCCGTGGACTATGGCGGCACCACCGCCGCGCCTTTTGCTGGACAAATTCTGGCGGATGTGTTACCTTATTTGGGTTGCAAGCCTGACAGCGACGAGCCCCGTCAGGAGGCCGCCGTGCCGGACGTGGTGGGGCAGCCTCTGTGGCAGGCCCGCAAAACCATGGCGGAGGCCGGATTTCGCGTGCTGGACGATGGCGCGGGGGATACGGTAACCGCCCAGATGCCCAGCGCGGGCGCAAGTTTGCCGGTAGGCGGCCAGACGATGCTGTACACCTATACGGATCAGCTGCCGGAAACCCAGTCGCTGGTTTGCGTGCCGGATGTGCAGGGTCTGCCCATTGCGGAAGCGGCGTCCCTTTTGCGGCAGCGCGGACTGGATATGCGCATTGACGGCACCGGCTACGCCACCCGTCAGGAGCCCGCCGCGGGCAGCTTTGCGGCCCCGGACAGTTGGGTGACGGTCACCTTTGAAATGCCCAATCCATAAAGGATGGAGGAATACAGATGGTACTGAAGGAATTGCTGGCACAGGTTCCCGGCGTGTTGGAAACACGGGGCGATATGGATACCGTGATTGACAACCTGATTACGGACAGCCGGGAAAAGACGCAAAACGGCCTGTTTTTCTGCATCAGCGGCTTGCGCTTTGACGCCCATACCTTTGCCGCACAGGCGTGCCAAAACGGCTGCACGGCTTTGGTGGTGGAGCGGTTTGTGGACGCGCCTGCCGCCCAGGTAAGGGTGCAAAACGCCCGGTCCGCCATGGCGTATATCGCGTCGGCCTTCTATGGCAATCCGGCCAAGGATTTGCGCATGGTGGGCGTATGCGGCACCAAGGGCAAAACCACCACCAGTTACCTGATGAAGGCCATTTTGGAAAAGGCGGGCTTTCAAACCGGCCTGATCGGCACCACCGGCAATATGATTGGCGATAAGCATCTGCCCAGCAATATGACCACCCCCGACCCGGTGGATTTGCACCGCTGCCTGCGGCAGATGGTGGACGAGGGCGTGCAGGTGGTCAGCATGGAGGTAAGCGCCCACGCGGTGGATATGCACCGGCTGGACGGCATTACCTTTGAAGCGGCCGGGTATACCAACTTTTCCCAGGACCATCTGGATTACTTTGGCACCATGGAAAACTATTTTCAGGCCAAAAAGAGCTTTTTTACCGGCGGTGGCGTGCGCAATGCGGCCCTGAACGCCGACGAGGAAACCAGCGCCGATATTATCCGGGATTTGAACATTCCCTACCTGACCTACGGCATCAGCGCCGACGCGGACGTGTTTGCCCGGGATATTGAAATTTCGGAAAACGGCGTGGCCTTTTCCATCCGTTTGCGCGGGCTGGAGGAAATGCCCATCAGCATGCACCTGACCGGCATGTTTAACGTTTATAACGCGCTGGCGGCGGCTTCTCTGGCGATGATTCTGGGCATTGAAAAGGACGCCATCCGCGAAGGGCTGGAAAGCGTGCTGAATGTGCCTGGCCGGGTGGAGGTGCTGGATACCCGCACTCCCTACAAGGTTATTTTGGACTACGCCCATTCTCCGGACGCGTTGCAGAATGTGCTGACCACCGTGCGCGCCTTTACCAAGAAGCGGCTGATTGCGCTGTTTGGCTGCGGCGGCGACCGGGACCATGGCAAGCGGCCCATCATGGGTGAAATCGTGGGCCGGCTGGCGGACTTCTCCATTCTGACCAGCGACAATCCCCGCACTGAGGACCCCAACCTGATTTTAAAATCCATTGAAGAGGGTATGAAGAAAACTGACGGCAGGTATGTGGTGATTGAAAACCGCCGGGAGGCCATTCGTTACGCCCTGGAAATGGGGCAGGAGGGCGACGTGATCATTCTGGCGGGCAAGGGCAACGAAACCTATCAGGATATCATGGGCGTAAAGCGGCCCTTTGACGAAAAAGTCGTGGTACGGGAATTGCTGGACGAAATGCATCATACCAAGGAGTGATGGGCAATGCTGAAGCTGATTCTGGCGCTGGTGATATCGGTCATCGCGATGCTGCTGATCGGACCCAAAGTGCTGCCGGTGCTGCGCAAACTGAAATTTGGCCAGACGGAATATGAACTGGGCCCCAAGAGCCATCAGGTCAAGCAGGGCACGCCCACCATGGGCGGGCTGATGTTTGCCGCCGTTACCTGCGTGGTAACGCTGCTGCTGGTGTATGTGTTTGCCCCCGGCGAAAGCCTGGGCGTTTGGAACTTTGGCCTGGCGCTGGTGCTTGTGGCGCTTTTGAACCTGCTGATCGGCTTTGTGGACGATTATATCAAGGTGGTGAAAAAGCGCAACCTGGGTCTGGTGTGGTGGCAAAAGGTGGTCGGCCAGGTGGTGGTGTCCGTGGCTTTTTCGCTGTACTGCTACCTGAACCCCTATGTGGGCAGCAGCGTGATTGTGCCCTTTGCCAATGTAGAATGGGATTTGGGCGTGTTTTATGTGCCGCTGATGACCTGCGTGATGATTTTTATGGTCAACAGCGCCAATTTGCAGGATGGTCTGGACGGCCTGCTCAGCAGCGTTACCGTCATTGGCAGCGCTACCTGGGGCCTGATGGCCCTGTTTGTGGTCATGGCCGCCACGGCTATGGCTCCCGCTCTCAGCCAGAACTATCAGTACCTGGCCATTTTTGCCATGGCGCTGGCGGGCGGCTGCATGGGCTTTTTGCGGTTTAACCATTATCCCGCCCTAGTGTTTATGGGGGATACGGGCAGCATGTTTATCGGCGGGGCCATGGTGGGCATGGCGATGCTTTTGAGAATGCCCATTTTCATGCTGCTGGTCATGTTTCCCCCCTTCGCTTCTTCCATGAGCGTCATTATCCAGCGGGTCTACTTTAAGGTGACCCACGGCAAGCGCATCTTTAAAATGTCTCCCATTCATCACCATTTTGAGCTTAGCGGCATGAGCGAGATGCAGATTGTGGGCATGTACGCTCTGGTAGAGGGGTTGCTGTGCCTGGTGGCGCTGCTGTCGCTGAAGCTGATGTAACCCATTTTGATTTTTTGATTCTTTGGAGGTGACCTTGATGATGAAACTGGCAGGAAAACGCATTCTGGTGGTGGGCATGGCCCGCAGCGGCGTGGCCGCGGCGCAGCTTTTGATGCATAACGGCGCGATTCCCGTCCTGTCGGATCGCAAAAAGGAAAACGCCTTTACCCATGAACTGGACGAATTGAAGGGCACCGCCTGCGAATTTGGTCTGGGCGAGGACCCGGTGGTGCTTTTGGACAGCGTGGACGGGCTGGTCATCAGCCCCGGCGTGCCCATTGACGCGCCGGTGGTAACAGCCGCCCGGGAAAACGGCGTGCCCATGGTGGGCGAACTGGAATTGGCCGCTTCCCTGCTGAATGGCGATATGGTGGCCATCTCCGGCACCAACGGCAAAACCACCACCACTACCTTGCTTGGCAAAATTTTTGAAAACGCGGGCCGGGTAACCCATGTGGCCGGAAACATCGGCTATCCCCTGTCCGCCGTGGCGCTGGAAAGCCGCAAGGAGGATATGACGGTGGTGGAGGTGTCCAGCTTTCAGCTGGAAAGCATCAAAACCTTTCATCCCCATGTGGCGGCGCTGCTGAACATTACCGAGGATCACCTGAACCGCCACGGCACCATGGCCCAGTATATCCGCCTGAAGCAGCGCATTTTTGAAAACCAGACGGCAAACGACTATGCGGTGCTGAACATGGACGACCCCACGCTGGTAAAGATGGTTCCCAAAATCAAAAGCCAGGTGGCGTTCTTTAGCCGCACCCAGCCGGTGGAAAACGGCGCGTTTGTAGATAACGGCAAAATTGTGTGGCAGTGGCAGGGCGCGCGCAGGGCCATTTGCGACGCGGATCAGATTTTGATTCCCGGCCCCCACAACCTGGAAAACGCGCTGGCGGCAACGGCTATGGCCTGCGCCCTGGGTGTGCCCGCGCCGGTGATTCGCCACACCCTGCAATCCTTTACCGGGGTGGAGCATCGCATTGAAAAGGTGCGCGTGTTTGAGGGCGTTACCTACATCAACGACAGCAAGGGCACCAATGTGGACAGCACCATCAAGGCGGTGCAAAGCATGAAGGTCCCCACGGTGATTCTGCTGGGCGGTTATGACAAGCACACCGACTTCATGCCCCTGTGCCGGGAGATGATCACCAGCGGCATGATCGCCCACGCGGTGGTCATGGGGGAAACCTCCAGGCAGATTCGTGAGCAGCTGGAGGAGGCGGGCTATACCGCCATCACTCAGGCGTACAGCATGCAGGACGCTGTGGACAAGGCCCGCAGGCTGGCCGTGCCCGGCGGAAACGTGCTGCTGTCCCCGGCCTGCGCCAGCTTTGATATGTTCCAGGATTACGAACAGCGGGGCCGTGTGTTTAAAGAAATTGTAAACGGACTGCACGAATGAATCAGCCCTTCCTTCGCGGAAGAGATGCGCACCAAAGAGGAGCATCGAAGTGAAGGGAGGGCTTTTTAGATGGAACCAGTCACCACCGGCCGGTTTTTAAAACGGCGCAGGAAACGGGTGGACGGCACGCTGCTGCTGGTGCTGTCCCTGCTGATGATGTGCGGCCTGCTGGCCCTGTTCAGCGCCACCTATTATAAAGCGGTCGACCACGGCGACCCGCTGATGGAGGTAAAAAAGCAGCTGATCGGCGTGGGTCTGGGAACGGTGCTGATGCTGATTACCAGCCGCATTCCATACCATTTCTGGCAGCAGCCTCGTGTGGTGGTGGCGGCCCTGGCCGTCAGCTTTGTGCTGCTGGTGCTGGTGATTATCCCCGGCATTGGCGTGTACCTGAACGGCTCCCGCCGGTGGCTGAACATTGCCGGCATGAGCTTTCAGCCGTCGGAACTGGCCAAAATCGCCTCGGTGCTGTACTTGGCCAGCACCCTGAGCTACCGCGCTGAAAAGCTGGATAAGCTGCTGACCGGCGTGATTCCCTTGCTGATTGTGCCTGCCGTGATGTTTTTGCTGGTGCTTCAGCAGCCCAACCTGTCTACCGGCGGAAGCATTATGATTGTGGCGCTGGTGATGATTCTGCTGGCAGGAGCCCGCTGGCGGCATTTGGGATTGCTGGGCGTGGCGGCGGGCTGCGTGGGCATGGCTTATGCCTGGATAGAGCCCTACCGCCGGGAGCGGCTTTTGTCCTTCCGCAACCCGTTCGCCCAGATGAGCGACGAGGGCTACCAGCTGGCCCAATCCCTGATTGCCATTGGGTCGGGCGGCCTGTTTGGCCGGGGACTTGGGCAGGGCCGTCAAAAATTCAGCTATCTGCCCTATCCGGAAAGCGACTTTATCTTTGCCATTGTGGGGGAGGATTTTGGGCTGTTTGGCTGCACGGTGGTCATTTTGCTGTTTGCCGCCTTCGCCTTTGCCGGTATGCGCATTGCCGTTAGCTGCGACGACCGCTACGGCTGCCTGCTGGCGGCGGGACTGACCGCAATGATTACCGTGCAGGCCATCATCAATATTGGCGTCGTCATTGGGGTCATGCCCACCACCGGGCTGCCCCTGCCCTTCTTCAGCGCGGGCGGCACGTCCATCTCGCTGCTGATGGCGGCCACCGGCATGATTTTAAGCGTATCCCGCTCGTAGCCTTCTTTTTCACACTTCGTCAACGCCGTCATAGGATGGTGCATGGACTGCATGACGGAGGTGGAAAGATGGACGCCTTAAAGATTACGGGCGGCAAGCGCCTGAAAGGGGAATGGACGGTACATAGCGCCAAAAACGCCATTTTGGCCATCATGGCGGCTTCCATTTTAACGGAGGAGCGCACATTTTTAACGGACTGCCCTCAATTAAGCGATATACGCTATATGGCGGATATTTTGGAAACCCTGGGCTGCCGTACCTCCTGGCAAAACGGCGGAATGGAGATTGACCCTTTGGGGCTGACCCGGTATGAAATGCCGGACGGCCTGTCCAAGAAAATCCGTTCCTCCATTTTTATGCTGGGGCCCATTTTGGCCCGTTTCCGCAAGGCCACGGTCACCTTTCCCGGCGGGTGCGAAATTGGCCTGCGGCCTATTGATTTGCATCTCAGCGGGCTTAGAAGCCTGGGGGTGGACATACGGGAAGAAGGCGGCATGATTTATTGCGATGGGCGCGACATGCGGCCTGGAGTTGTGCATTTTGATTACCCCAGCGTCGGCGCGACCGAAAACGTGATGATGGCCGCCGCCCTGCTGCCGGGCCGGACGCTGCTGCACAATGTGGCCCGGGAGCCGGAAATTCAGGACCTGCAGCAGTTTATGTGCGCCATGGGCGCGCGCGTCAGCGGCGCGGGCACGCAAACCATTGCCGTGGAGGGCGTGAAGCGCCTTCATGGGGCGGTATACCGGCCCATGCCGGACCGCATCGTAGCGGGAACCCTGCTGGCCGCGGCAGCCATAACCGGCGGTTCGGTGCGGCTGCGCAACGTGCCCTGCGACGCCATGGGCGCTGTTTTTTCCAAGCTGCGGGAAATGGGCTGCGTGATTCTGGAAAAGGCGGACAGCGTCGCCCTGACGGCCCCGGAGAGGCTGAAGGCGTTTCAGATGCTGCAAACCCAGCCTCACCCGGGCTTCCCAACGGATATGCAGGTGCAGATGCTGGCGCTGGCAACCGTGGCGGCAGGAACATCCGTGGTGGTGGAGAATGTGTTTGAGAACCGCTTTACCCATGTGGGCGACCTGAACCGGATGGGGGCCCATGTGCTGGTCAACGGCCGCACAGCCGTGATTAACGGGGTGGAGAGGCTGTATGGCGCCCGTGTGGAGGCCCGGGACCTGCGGGGAGGCGCGGCCCTGACGCTGGCGGGACTGCGCGCCCAGGGCGAAACGGTGGTGGAGCGCGCGGAGCTGATCGACCGGGGATATGATCATCTGGAAACGATGCTGTGCGCTTTGGGGGCCGATGTACGGCGGGTGCAAAAGGGGGAAGATACATGAGCAAGCGTATCAGAAAGCTGCCTGAGGAACAGCGGGAGCAATTTCAGGCATATGGGGAATATACCTACGACTATGTGCATCAGCCGGACGGCCAGGAGCCACAGGCGTCTCCTGGCCCGGAGACGGAAAAGCCCATGACGGTGCAGGCGGCCAAGGCCCGCCGGTGCAGGCGCAAGACCGAGGGCTTTTTCAAGTTTCTGGTTGTGCTGGCCATTTTAACGGTGACCGTTGTGGTGGTGCAGGAAAAGTTTTTCAGGCTGAAAACGGTTTATGTGATTGGCAATGAAACCAAAACGCCCCAGCAGGTGGTGGCGGCCAGCGGGCTGGTGCAGGGGCGCAACATGCTGGGCATTGAGGAACAGGATGTGGCCAGGGCCATCAGTAAGGACCATACCATTATTTTCAAAGGCATGCAAAAGGAATACCCGGGCACCATCTACCTGTACATTGAGGAACGCAAAACCGTGGCGGCCATGCAGTGGCTGGGGGTGTTGTACCTGCTGGACGGCGAGGGCATGGTGATGCAGCAGCAAAGCGGGTCCGACCTGCCGGAGGGGTTGCCGGTGGTAACCGGCTTTCGCGCCAGCAATATTTATGTAGGGCAAAAGCTGATGGTTCGGTCCCAAAACCAGCTGGACGCTTATTGCAAAATCATGTATGAATTGGAACAGCAGCTTTACGGCGACCAGGTTTCGGAGATCAACCTGGCGGATCCGGAGGATATTTACCTGATTACCCGGGAGGGCATTACCGTGCGCATGGGCAACGCTGATTACATGCGGGCCAAAATCGGCGCGGTGCGCACCTACATGGCCTATTTGCGGCAGCTTGGCAAATGCAGCGGCGTTCTGGACGTGACCCTGCCCGAGGACGCCAAGTTTATGCCGGAAAAATAGAAATCGTTACAAAAGAATTCTCAAAAACATGAAAAAAAAGCAGGAATATGCTTGCTCTTTTATGGCAAAACGGTTACAATAAATAATGGTACGTTGGGTGCTTTGCATTTGCTATGTGTGCGCGCTCATCCTGCCGCCCGGCACTGCCGTGGGCGGCTGATTGCTGATGAACAGGGGAAAGGTTTGTATGAAATCAACGATTGCGGCTATTGATTTTGGCACATGCAAGATTGTTACGCTGGTTGCCGAAACCAGCGGAACGCAGCGCTGCGATATCATTGGCGCGGGCATTTCCGCTTACGACGGCTTTCTGGAAGGCGAATGGAACAATACCATGCTGCTGAACGAGGCCATTCAAAAATCCATTACCGAGGCGGAAACCCAGTCCAAACGCAAAATCCGGGAAATCAACGTGGGCGTGCCCGGCGAGTTTACCCGCGTGTATGCGGTGGAAACCAGCGTAACCATTCAGGGAGCGGACCCGCGGGTAACCGCCCGCCATGTGGAAAAGATTTTTGCCGAGGCGGACAAGCAGCTGTCCCCTGTGCGCGGCGTGGTGGTGCACCGCAGCCCCGCCTGGTTTATGGTGGACGGCGGCAAAAAAACGCTGGAGCCTGTGGGCCTGAAGGGCACCGAGCTGAAGGCGCTGGTCAGCTTTGTGGTGGCCGATACCTTCTTTTTGGATGATGTCATGGCCCGCCTGCGGGATATGAATATTACCGTCAGCGGCTTTTTCTCCAGCTCCACCGGCGAAGCCATGCTGTACCTGCTGGAGGAGGACCGCGACCGCACGGCACTGCTGATCGATATCGGCTATCTTTGCACCGACGTGATGGCCGTGGAGGGCGACGCCGTCATCTTCCAGAAAACGCTGCCTGTGGGCGGCGGCCATATCGCGGCGGATATTGCCGAGGGCCTGAGCATTCCGCTGGAAAGCGCGGAGCAGATCAAGCGGGAATATGTGTATGGAATTTCTACAATTTCGCAATCCTATACAGTATCCGATGGCGACGCTGTAAAGAGCAAGACCTTCTCCCAGGAGGAGGTTGCCCAGGTGCTGGAGCCGCGGGTGGATGAAATTGCCGAAATGATTAAGGACTGCATTGACGAAAGCGGCATCAAGCTGGGCAACTGGTCCACCATCTACCTGACCGGCGGCGGCCTGAGCCTGAACCGGGGCGGCAGGGATTACCTGGCGGCCAAGCTGGAAAAGCCCGTGCGCGATACGGTCAAGCGCACCATCAAGCTGTCCAGCCCCATTTACGCAAGCGCGATGGGCCTGATGGATCTGATCATTGACACCATCGAGGCACGCAACGCGCCCGCCAGCGGGCCGTCCGGCGTGATTAAGGACTTTTTCAGAAGCCTGCTGGGCAGCTGACCTGCCAAACGGGCTGCGACGGAAGCAAGATAGAAAGTAGGGGGATGCACTGTGCTGGAATATCAGATTGAGGATCAACAGAGCTTTGCAACCATTAAGGTCATCGGCTGCGGCGGCGCTGGCAACAACGCCATTAACCGCATGGTGGACGCGGGGCTCAAGGGCGTTGAATTTATCGCCGTCAATACGGATCGTCAGGCTTTAGCCATGAGCAAGGCCAGCACCACCATCCAAATTGGTGAAAAACTGACCAAGGGTCTGGGCGCGGGCGCTGTGCCCGACGTGGGCCGCCGCGCCGCGGAGGAAAGCCGCGAGGAAATCGCCCAGGCGCTGAAGGGCGCGGACCTGGTGTTTGTAACCGCCGGTATGGGCGGCGGCACCGGCACCGGCGCAGCGCCGATTGTGGCGGAAATTGCCCGGGATTTGAACTGCCTGACCATTGCTGTGGTAACCAAGCCCTTTGCCTTTGAGGGCAAGCAGCGCATGAAAAACGCCGAAATGGGCGTAATCGACCTGAAACAGCGGGTGGACACCCTGGTGGTCATCCCCAACGACCGGCTTTTGCAGGTGGTAACCAAGGGAACCTCCATGCTGGAGGCCTTCCGCATCGCGGACGATGTGCTGCGTCAGGGCATTCAGGGCATCAGCGACCTGATCGCTGTGCCTGCGCTGATCAATCTGGACTTTGCGGACGTAAAGACCGTTATGGAATCCGGCGGCATGGCCCACATGGGCATTGGCGTTGGCAAGGGTGAAAACCGCATGGTGGAGGCCGCCAAGAACGCCATTCAAAGCCCCCTGCTGGAAACCAGCATTGACGGCGCTCGCGCGGTGCTGATTAACATTACCGGCGGCGAGGACATGAGCATTATCGACATCAACGAGGCCGCCAATTTGGTGATGCAGGCCGCGGACAGCGAAGCCAACATCATCTTCGGCGCCGGAATTGATGAAAATATGGACGATGAAGTGCGCATTACCGTCATTGCCACCGGCTTTGAAAAGACCCCCTTCCCCAAGAAGGAGGATAAGAAAAAAGCCGCGGGCACCGAACGGGACTGGACCCGCAGCTTCTCCGGCGACAGCGGCCGCGGCTTTGGCGGCGCTGCGTCTCAGCAGGATTATCCCACCCCTTCCTTTGAGGATATGAGCTTTAACATGCCGGAAGAACAAAACCAGTTTGGCGGCGGCTACATGAGCGGCATTCCTACCCCGGCGGCGATGCCCCAGCTGGGCCAGAGCGGTCAGATGTACGGCTCCGGTTTTGGTCAGGGCTTCCAGACACCCCAGTACGGCGGCATGGATTATGGTATGCAGCAGCAGCCCCAGCAGGGGTATCCATCCATGGGCGGTATGCAGCAGCCCCAGGTACCGCAGATGGAATATGGCCAGCAGTACCAGAGCATGCAGCAGCAGCCCGCGATGGAAAACACCGCGCCTCAGCAGCCGGTACAGCAGGCGGAGCCTACTCCCCCTCCCCAGCCAACCACGGTGGAGCGGGATAATCTGGGTGTGCCTGCTTTCCTGAGAAGGCCTTCTCGTAAATAAAACCCCAATAGCGGTATGGTTTTTGCCATGCCGCTGTTTTGATGAAATGAGGAAGGCAGGCCATGGTGGATTTTTTACCCTGACCCCGGATCATCTGGTGACGGTGCATGATCCGGTCGAAAAAGCCCCACCCGGGCGTGGAGGCCAAACGGCAATGGCTGGCGCTTTCCTTTGCCGGAACTGTTTCCCGCTTTGCGGAAAGCGCCAAACGGATGACCATCGCTCAGCCGGAATGAACCGTCTATTACGACCTGCAATGTCCCTATACATACCAAAGGCTGGAGCAGGCCAAGGCGTTGCCCTGCGTTTTCAATAATTGGACCGTGTTTTATCATGGACAATTTCAGACGGTGAATCTGCTGGACGCGTCAGCCATCAGGGGCATTTAAAAAAGGGTGGAACTTTTTGCCGCCTGACTCGTTTCTTCTTGTGTTCCCCAATGAGGGAAAAACATCCGTAAGAAAGAGGGAAATGAAAGTGAAAAAGTTTGCTGTACTGTTGGCGTTTTGTCTGTTGCTGGCTGGCGTGGCTGCCGCCGAAGAAAAGGTTGGCGGCTGGACTCCGGCCGCCGACCCGTCCATAACGGACGAGGTCATGGCTGTTTTTGAAAAAGGAACGGAAGGATTAACAGGCGTTGACTATGTGCCTGTGGCCTATCTGGGCAGTCAGGTGGTGGCGGGAACCAATCATTGCTTTTTGTGCCAGGCAACGGTCGTCTATCCGGACGCCGAACCCGGATACGCGCTGATGTACCTGTATGAGGATTTGCAGGGAAACGTGAGCGTCATGAATATTGCGGATTTGGATATTGGCGCGTTTTGCACCTATGGGGCGGAATGATGAAAAAAGGCGGCATGACGTTTGCCATGCCGTCAAAAAAGCTTGCCATAGGCGCATATACTCGGACTTCGCAACATGCTCGAACAGTCCTTCCTTACAGCCGCCGTGCAGAACATGAAAACGAATCGCTAAAGCCCTCCTTTCATCTCTGCTCTTTTTTATTATTGAAAACGCTACGCCTTGCTACGGACAAAACCGCCGCGGTTGCGCAGCAGGAGCTATTGGTGGATTGGAGAAGGCATTCAGATGGACTTGGATACCTTCAGCAAGCGGTGGGGCGACGCGGCGGCCAGCATGATGCAAAACCTGTGCACCGTTAATCGTGAAAAGCATGACTATGCAGCCCTTCTGAAAAAATTCGCGGTGATGGGCGAGGTCATGCGCATCAACGAGGATGAGTTCGACTATGTGTTCTACACCTACGGCATGAAGCTGTTTCCTGAAAAACAGATGCCGCAGATTGAGAGGCTGGAATAAAAGGATGTAAATCGATCCGTGAGTTTGTTATTGCCATTGATACCTCCGGGTCAGTGCAGGGCGAACAGGTGCAGGCGTTTTTGCAAAAGACCTACAGCATTCCTCAAAGCACGGAGAGCTTTTTCAGCCGGATCAATGTTCACATCATCCAGTGTGAAGCAGTAATTCAAGAGAATGTGAAAATCGCCTCACAGGAGGAATTTGACCATCGTCTGCAAAAGATGAAGGGATGGGCGGCACGGACTTTCGACCGGTGTTTCAGCGCGCGAATGAAAGGCTGCAGGCGAAAGAGTTTGTCAACCTAAAGGGACGGATCTATTTCACGGATGGTCAAGGCGTCTTCCCGGAGCAGATGCTGCCCTATAAAACGGCATTTGTGTTTGTGGAGGAGGGATACGAGCTTCCTGAAGTGCCCGCATGGGCAATGAAGCTTGTGCTGACAAAAGAGGAAATGAAGGAGATGAAACCATGAAAATATCCGACATGACGCTGTTAAAAGACTGAAACGAAAGCGTCCAGCAGTATAATATGTTTGATTCCACCGTAATTGAGGATTTGAAAAAATAAAATAAAGAAGCAGAAGGAAAAGTAAAATGAGTGAATTTCAGATTAAAAATGGCGTACTGGTGAAGTATCGTGGAGGTTGCAGCAATGTAACGATTCCCGACTCCGTCACTTCCATCGGGAAGGAGGCGTTCTACGATTGTACCAGCCTGACGAGTATAACAATTCCCGACTCCGTCACTTCTATCGGGGAGCAGGCGTTCTACGATTGCATCAGCCTGACGAGTATAACAATTCCTGACTCCGTCACTTCTATCGGAAATATGGCGTTCTGCGGTTGCGAAAGCCTGACGAGTATAACGATGCCCAACTTCCTCACTTCCATCGGGGACGAGGCGTTCTCCGAGTGCATGAGCCTAACAAGTATAACGATTCCTGACTCCGTCACTTCCATCGGGTATTTGGCGTTCGGTGAGTGCACCAGCCTGACGAGTATAATGATTCCTGATTCCGTCACTTTCATCGGGGATATGGCGTTCCGGGGTTGTAAAGGGATAGCCGATCAAACTGGACTGGTTATTGTTCGTGACGTTCTTTATAGTTATGAAGGTAAGGCAGCAAAAGTGGAAATTCCCAGTATGATCACTTCTATCGGGGGCGAGGCATTCAGTGGGTGCAAAAAACTGACGAATATAATAATTTCCAATTCCGTCACTTCCATCGGGGATGGTGCGTTCAGTGGGTGCAAAAAACTGACGAGTATAACCATTCCCGAGTCCGTCACTTCCATCGGGGGGCGGGCGTTCCGATGGTGCAAAAGCCTGACGAGTATAACGATTCCCGACTCCGTCACTTCCATCGGGGAGCAGGCGTTCGATGGGTGTGAAAGCCTGACGAGTATAATAATTCCCGACTCTGTCACTTCCATCGGGGATGGGGCGTTCTCCGGATGCAAAAAACTGACGAGTATAACCATTCCCGACTCCGTCACTTTCGTCGGGAAGCGCCCATTTGAATGTACGAATCTGAAAGAGTTCACATGCCCTTCTACTTTCGCCAAACAATTGCAAACAATTTTGCCTGAGACGGAAACGCCCATTACCATTCATATCCCAGATATTTCTGCCATCAACGCAAAGTTTCGTCCCGCCGCCGCTGTTGGTTTTGCTGAGGATAACCGCGATTGCTCCGATGAAAGCGGCAAGAAGTATGCCAAGTACATTAAGGAAAACGCCTCGATGCTGGTCAGAATGGCCATTGAGCATCCCGCGCTGCTGTACCTGATGATCCGGGAAAAGCTGATTACCGCCAAAGACCTGGAAACGGTGACAAATGCTGTGCTGGAAAGCGGCAATACAGAGCTGAGCGCTGCGATGCTGGAATACGGCAACAGCTCCGTTCCTGAAAAAGACAAGGCCAAAGCAAAGATGAAAAAAGAAAAGCGCGATACCAACGTAGCCAAATTCGTTTTCGATACTGAAAAGCCGGAAGTGCTTAGGGGCAAGACGTTCGCTGTCGCCGGCAAGCTTAAGACCTTTACCAGCCACGACGAGCTGAGGGAATGTCTGGCGACTTGCGGCGCAACGCTGACCGAAATGTTTGTACAGAAGGTAGACTACCTCATCACGAACACGCCAAATTCCGGCTCGACAAAGAGTATAGAGGCTCTTCTGCTGGGGGTCACGTGCATCACCGAGAAACAGTTCAATGAAATGATCGGCAGAACCGTTCGGGAATAACGGCTGCGGACAATGCAGTTCTTTACAGAAAACTGCACGAAACTGAATATAATCCTGACGCACATCTGTCCTTTGACCGGCAGGTGTGCGTTTTATGATTGGAAAAAGGGAATCACCAGCTTTGCCGGCGCGTTTTTTATATTTCTGCTCAGATTGCCGGATTTGAGCGGTTGATAATGTACGATAATGTACAATAAGTTGCGCAAATTGGAAAGAGCATAAAAGAAGACATAGCTTGCAGGCTCTGGTAGAATGAAGT
>CAKTUU010000024.1 GCA_934621505.1 uncultured Clostridia bacterium | reverse complement strand
GGATGATCCCACGCCTCCCGCCGCCTACACCGTAACGGTGACAAACGGCAAGCTGGATGGCGGCGCGACCAGCGACAGCTTTGCCCAGGGCGCGGCTGTGCAGGCCAGCGCCGATACCATCACCGGCAAGCATTTTGTCAGCTGGACGGTGGAGGGCGTGACGGTTGCGGATAACAAGCTGAATCCCATCAGCTTCCAGATGCCCGCAAACGCCGTCACCCTGACCGCCAACTTTGAGGCCGATGCGCCTGCCAAAACCAAGCTGGTGCTGCAGAACATCCATGTGGACGCAAACAACCCCAGCCACATCACCTGGGACGGCGTTGCCGGAGCGGATGTGTATGAATACCAGTTCAAAAACGGCGATGAAGTGACTAAACAGGGCACTGCCGGTGGCGGGGATCAGCGCTATGTGGACTTTACCGGCTATGAAGGCAAGAAATTGCTGGTACGGGCGAAGGTCAATAACAGCGAAACGCTGGAAAGCAGCGACTGGGTGGAATTTACGTGCCCGGACAGTATTTCCACCAGCCCGGTTGTGTTCAGCGTGCCTCAGGAGCCTGCGAACGAAACCAATGACTCCGGCAATGCGGGCGAAAGCAATGACGCCTCCGATGAAACGCAAACCTATGAATGGGAAGCCGGAAGCGGCTTCTGATGGAACCGTCCGGGGGCCCCTCCGCAAGGAGGGGCCCTCAGCGTGTCTAAGGACCCATTTGGGAAAGTTGTCAGAGGGGCTTCGGCACCTCTGACTGCATTTTGTGGGTGGCTTGCAAAAACATAAATTTGGAAATTTCAAGAGATTAAATTTTTAAGTGCGTTTCCTGAACGGCAAAACAGAACCGCCGATGGAAAAACAGAAATGCTGATTCATCGGTGATTTTGTCGTTATGCTAAATCCATAGACTGGCACGGTAGAAAAGTTTTCTCCGTGCCTTTTCTGTACCCACCCTACATTTACATTCTGGCTTTTTATCAGATGGGCGTGGTATGTCACTTATGACTTTTTCAACCGCTCGATCATTCTGCTTAGACGACCTCCAGCCCCACACGATAGCAATGCTCATAAATGGGCGCGTTCGCACCATGAGCAGAGGTAATCAATTTACACGTTCTTTCCTCACCAACAAGCGCGATCAGTTTATCGCGCAAGTCCTGAAGACGCTCCATCTCCGCTTTGAATTTCGACATTTTTTCCGCTTACCATGCCAGCCCTTCGTTGCAGGAGTGATCTTCGCTTCGTGGCTTCCCACCTCGGAGTACAAGCAGAAATATGATCTTGCAGTCGAAATTCTGCACCTGAGGACGGACCACGAGCTCCGTCAGAAGAATCGGTACTATGAGGTTTGGCTTCCCGTGGAATTGAAGTAAACATGGTGCCGTCTGTGTTATGCGGGCGGCATTTTCCCAACTTCCAACCGAAAATTGGAGGAAACACAGCCCCATCAGACAAAAGTCCATGAACGTGGAATCCTTCCTTTCACTGGCGCGGAAGTATACCGACATTCAAGAGCTGACCGGCGAAAGCATCCGCGAGTTTGTAGAGAAGATCATCGTGTTCAAGGCAGAAAAAGTGGACGGTTACAGACAGCAGTGCATTCGGATTATCTACACCACCATTGGCGTAATAGAAATCCTCAATGAAAAATCCCTACGGAGCACCTTCTAAAGGAGCGGGCCGCCCGCAAACTGCCCCTTGTCCACCGGGAAAGAAGCATGGTATAATCAGCAGGCATACCGCAAAAGCCAATCACAGCGGATGATTGACAAAGGAGTGACACGGCATGAGAAAAGAAGATATCGAACGCATCGCGCCGGATATGCGCGCCATTGGCAAGGTGGAAAATTTGCTGATTCCGCCGTTTGATCAGCGCAAAAGCAAGGCCGAGGTGGAAATTTGCAAAACCCTGCTGGGAGGAAAATGGCTGGGCAAAAATACCGCTTTGCAGGAGGAATATCTGCCCCGGGCAGATGGCACCCGGCTGCGGCTGCTGGTGATACAGCCCAAAGATACCACGCCGGACGGCCCCGGCCTGTTGTGGATTCACGGCGGAGGTTACGGCACCGGCGTGCCGGAGCAGGACTTTTTTTACATTGACCGGTTTTGCACGGCGGCCAACTGCACCGTGGTAACGCCGGATTACCGGCTCTCCTACGAAGCGCCTTATCCCGCCGGTTTGCAGGATTGCTATGCCGCGCTGAAATGGATGCGGGGCAACGCATCCCGCTTTGGCATTCATACCGACCAGCTGTTTGTGGGCGGCGACAGCGCGGGCGGCGGCATGGCGGCGGCCGTGGCCCTGTACGCCAGAGACCAGAAGGAAGTGGCCGTGGCGTTTCAGATGCTGTTTTTCCCAATGCTGGACGACCGCATGGCGACCCCTTCCTCCCAAAACAACCGGATGCCCGTGTGGGACAGCGACTCCAATGAAAAAGCGTGGAAGGCTTATCTGGGCCCCCTGTATGGCACGGAGGACGTGCCCTGTTACGCCGCCCCGGCGCGGGTGAAGGATTTTACCGGCCTGCCCCCCGCCTGCGCCTTTGTGGGTACGGTGGATCCCTTTTATGACGAAACCGCCCAGTATATGCGTTCCCTTCAGGAGGCGGGCATTCCGGCCCGGTTTAAGGCCTTTGAAGGCTGCTACCACGCCTTTGACGTGATGGCTCCCCGGTCGGAGGAATCCAAAGAGGCCAGAGAATTTTATATGGACTGCTTTAACGAGGCGGTGGCCCGGTATTTCGCCAAGCAGCCCTGAGGAGGCGCTATGAACGTTGCCCTGGCGTCCGCCCGCTTTGCAAATGGGAATGTGACATTTAACCTGTCCCAGATGGAGCGCTTCGCAGCATTGGCTCAAAATCAGGGCGCGGATTTGCTCTGTTTTGGAGAAGCCTTTTTGCAGGGCTTTGACGCTTTTGTCTGGCGGTATGACGCGGATCGAAAAATGGCCGTGTCTACGGACTCGCCCTGCTTTGACCGCATACGCGGCCTGTCCCGAAACACAGGGGTGGACCTGCTGTTTGGTTTTTTGGAACGTGACGGCGAAAAGCTGTATTCCTCCTGCGCGCTGATGGTTCAGGGAGAACTGCGGCGGCTGTACCGGCGCGCCAGCCGGGGCTGGAAGGAATGGACCCGTGCGGACGGGCATTACCGGGAGGGGACGGAGGTATCGCCGTTTTTGTATAAGGACAAAACCTGCCTGATCGGCCTGTGCGGTGATTTGTGGGACATGCCGGACCGCTTTGCCCTGGGGGCGGATGTGCTGCTGTGGCCTGTGTACATTGACTATTCCCCGGAAGAATGGCAGACGTCGGCCATGGGGGAATACGCTGAGCAGGCGGCCAAGTGCTGTTTCAAAACGTTGATGGTTAATTCCCTCTGCGATAAAAAGGCGTTTGGCGGCGCTTTCTTCTTTGAAAACGGCCGCGTGGCAAGCGCCCTGCCCATGGGTCAGGAGGGCCTGCTGATGGTTTCCATTTAAAAAACATCGGACCCATGCGTTCTTTGCATGGGTCCGATTGGCTTATGCGTCCTGTTCCATACGCAGGGTCAGACGGAACCGCCATTCCTGCCCCGCCTGCAAAATGGGGCAGGCGTGATGGGCCTTGGCGCAGGGAATGCTGTCGTAAAAGCCGTTGGCAGGCTCCAGCGCGCAGTTGTAATCCCCCCGGAAGCCGCCGCTGGTGGCCCAGAAGCCCAGATAGGGCAGCTTGTCCGCGTCATAGTCCAGCCATACCTTCATCCCTGATTGGGGATAATGGTAGCCGCAGTGCCCCTCGCTGACCGGGCCGTCGGCGTAGAACTTTATCGCTCCGCTTTCAGGCATCCGGGACAGATCGATAGGCCCCTTGGGTCCCTGAGCGTTGGGATAAGGCATGGTTTGGCCCTTTTCCGCCAGCCAGCCGCCCGGATTGGTGCTGACCACCCGGGTGACCGGCAGCATCAGCCGCATATCCGGCTCCATGCGGGCCAGACAATGGCAGACCCACAGGGCGGGAAAGCCGTGGCCGGTGGGGTTGGAGATGTGGTAATCGCACACCAGAGCGCCGTCCTCCAGGTGATACCGCTTTTCATACCGGTAGCCCAGCAGCGGGCTGGTAAAGGACAGCTTCAGGCCGTCCCCGTCAGGGGCCGCGTCAAAGGCGTTGGACCACAATTCGCCGTGATCGGGATAGGCTACCACCCGGCCGTCTACCTCCACATCGGAAGCGTCCACCGCCGGAAAGGCGTCGTCAAAGCCGCAGGCCTCAAAGTCGGCAAAATGGTCGCCGGTTTTGGCGGGGCGAAAGACCCTCTTGGGGTTCTGAAACAAAAACTCAAAGCCATTGGGCACATAGCGCAGCGAGACGACCTTGCCGCCGTGGCCGGGCAGCACCACAGCCCGCACCCGGTCGTTTTCCAGCGCCCAGCCGTCCGCCCCCTGAAAATTGATTTGGGTCAGCATCGCGTATTCCTCCCGCAATCAGTCGATAATGGCAGGGTGAGCGTGCTCCGCCTTTTCAATCCAGGCCAGCAGCTTTTTGCGCAACTCCTCCTTGACGGGGCGGTAGCTTTCGTCGTGGATCAGGTTGTTCAGCTCGTAGGGATCCTTTTCCAGGTCATACAGGAAGTCGTCGGCGTACACGTCGCTGGCGGCCTGGTCGCCGCCGCCCACATGGGGGGCGTAGACGGAGTACAGATATTTGTCCGTGCGCACGGCGCGTCCACAGCGGCTTTCCGAAATCTGCGCAAAGACCTCGTTGGGGCGGTTGGGGTTTTTGCCCTCCACCACATCGGCCAGGTCCTCGCCGATCATTTTGTCGCCTACATCCACGCCCGCCATGGCCAGCAGCGTTTTGGGCATGCTTTCGGTGCTGACCAGCTGCTGGATGTGCCTGCCGCCCAGGTATTTGCCGCCGCGAATCACCAGCGGCACCCGCAGGGCAGAATCATGGCAGGAACGCTTGTAATCGTCATAACCGTTCAGGTGCTCGTCCCGGTTGCGGGTGCGGAAGTGGGAACCGTGGTCGGAAATGTAAATGATAATGGTGTTGTCGTAAATGCCCATTTCCTTCAGCTTGGCCACCAGACGGCCCAGGTTGGTATCCAGACTGTGGCAGGCGCCCAGGTAATCCGGGTATTCTTCCTTCCAGTTGCCGCCCAGCGCCGCCAGGTCGCCGGGAACCTCATAGTTGGCAAACTGCTCCTTGGACCCCTTGGGGCCTTCGTAATGGTTATGATCGTTTTGATGATGGGGCTCGATATGGGATACGGTCATAAAGAAGGGCTTGTCCCCCTTGTAGCCGTCCAAAAACTCCAGGGCAAAGTCAGTGATGCAGTCCACCCGGTAGCCCTTAAAATCCCGGCGCCGGTTGTTTTCGTCAAACACATAGCCATCGTAGCCGTGGGAGGTAAACTCCAGCACATCCGCCGCACGCCAGAAGCCGGTGTAGCCGCCCCGGTATTCCAACGGTACGGCGGTGATGGTGTGGTCAATGCGGGGCTTGGCCTCCAAATCGCCGTCGCTGGCCAGGTGCCACTTGCCCACATAGGCGGTTTCGTAACCGGCCTCCTCCATGTAGTTGGCCAGGGTTTTGATGTTGTGGGGCAGCATGATGTTGTTGCGGAAGCAGCCGGTCTGGGTGGCGTACAGGCCGGACTGGAAAATGGCGCGGCTGGGACCGCAAACCGGCTGCGGGGTAAAGGCGTAGTCAAAGGTAACGCCCTCGGCGGCCAGCTGGTCCAGATTGGGGGTAATGTTCAGCCTTTGGCCATAGCAGCCGCAGGTATCCGCCCGCTGCTGGTCGGAAAAATAAAACAGAATATTCGGCTTCATCGTTCTTTGTCCCTCCCTGCCCGCGAACGGGCAACTGATACTATCAATATAGCTTAGAAAACCGCTGGAAACAAGTCTAAATCCCCAGCGGAATCCTGACAGCTTTCTTGCCCGGCGGGTCGAAATATGCTAAGATAGCATGAAATCCAAACCAGGAGGCCCGTAGAATGCAAAACCTTTCCATGATGATAAAGCCTGTGTCCGGGCTGTGCAACATGCGGTGTCGCTATTGCTTTTACCGGGATGAGATGGAGCGCCGCAGGGAATCCATGCTGCCCCCCATGAGCCGGGAAACCATGGAAACGCTTGTACGCCGGGCCATGGAGGAAGCTGGGGGCAGCGTGTCCTTTGTTTTTCAGGGGGGCGAGCCCACCTTGGCGGGGCTGGACTTTTTTCAGGCCTTCGCGGATGCGGAAAGGCGCTGGAATACCCGGGGCGTAAAGGTATACCACAGCCTGCAAACCAACGGTTACGTCCTGTCGGACGAGATGATTGCTTTTTTTGCCCGGGAAAAGTACCTGCTGGGCGTTTCCCTGGACGGAGGCCCCTCCACCCACGACGCGCTGCGGCTGGACGGGGCGGAACAGGGCACCTTTCGCAAGGTGCGGCAAACCTGCCGCAGGCTCAGGCAGGCGGGGGTGGAGATGAATATTTTGTGCGTGGTGACGGAGCAGGTGGCCCGCCGCCCGCTGGAAACCTTTGAAACCCTGCGAAACTACGGCTATCTTCAGTTTATTCCCTGTCTGGACGGGCTGGATCAGGAGCAAACGTCCTTTTCCCTGACGCCGCAAAGCTATCTGGCTTTTCTGAAAACCACCTTTGATTTATATGAGCGGTCGGTTTGGCAGGGCAAACCGGTCAGCGTGCGCAATTTTGACAATTACATTGCCATGCTGCTGGGCCGCCCGCCGGAAAACTGCGGCATGAGTGGACGCTGCGGCCATTATTACCTGATTGAAAGCAACGGCGATGTGTACCCCTGCGATTTTTATGTGCTGGATGGCTATAAGCTGGGCAATATCCGGGACAGCAGCTTTGCCCAGCTGGCACAAAGCCCGATCGGTTTGCGGTTTGTGGAGGAATCCATTCCCCTGCCGGAGGAATGCCGCCAGTGCCGGTGGCTGTCCCTGTGCCGCAACGGCTGCAAACGGGAACGGCAGAACGGGCGCAGCCGCTGGTGTCAGGTATATCAGGACTTTTTCGCGTACAGCTATGAAAGGATGAAGCGGCTGGCCCAACTGGCCGCCAAATGAAAAGACGGCCGCCGCTTGAATGCGGCGGCCCTGGCTGTCAGGCGGGATTACAGCGAAATGTATTTTTTCAGAAAATTCCTTAATTCCGCGCGGGATTGAACCCCGCACAGCCCCTCGATTTTTTTCATACGGTATTTGGCGGCGGTGACGGAGATAAAGCACTGATCCGCCAGCTCCGCATAGGACAGGTTCTCTTTTAACAAATGGTCCAGCAGCAGCAGGTCCGTGTCGTCGCACAAGTGATGCATCCATTCCAGACGGGCCATTTCCGCCACTTCCTCATCCTGATAAAAGGGGTTGTAGTCCGGGGTGCCGATGGGAACTGGCGACTGCTTCTTGGGCACATAGGGCTCGTTGCCGGTGGTTTCCCGGATGTGCAGGCAGCTGTGCATCAGCACCTTGACGGACAAAATGGTTTTTTCCTTTACGGCCATTTGGTAAATGGAAATGGCCGCGTCGCCAAAATGCTCATAATCGTCGGAGATGGAGGTAATGCTGGGCTTGCACAGCTGGGTCAGGTTCATGTTGCCGCCGCCCACGATATAAAGCTCACGGGTGGGATCCACACCAATGGCCTGCAAGTGCCGGGACAGGGAAACCGCCGCGTAATCGTTGACGCAAATCACCCCGTCATATTCCTTTACATGGGGCTGAAACTGCGCAAACAGCTCCGCCAGATTGACCCGGTTGTAATAGACGTCCTTTTCCCGCCCGGTGGCGCGCACAAAAATCTCCGCCCGCCATGGGTCCGAGGAGGAATAGGGATTTACGCCGTAAATGGCCAGCTTTTTGCGGCCGATGCTGTGCAGATAGTCCACCGCCAGACGCAGACTGTCCCGCAGATCCATGGATACGGAGCTGTAGGGCTTGTCGGTAACGGCGTCGCCCCGGTTGGTCATGGAAATGGGGCATGCGCCGATGGCGTTTACCGCCGTCATCTGCCGGTTGAACCAGCTTTCCGTGGCGCCCAGCAGCAAAACGCCCGCGTCCTGGTTGGATGGGGACACCTGGTCCACCCTGTCGATACGCTGAATGGAAATGCGCTTTTTTCGGGATGCGTTATAGATACTGCGAAGGCTGCGCTGAAACCAGGGAAAATGGGTGTATCCTTCCTCTACCATCAAATACAGCAAACGCTCGCCTCCTTACTGACGAAAATTGTAACATATCCATTTTGCGGCCGTCAAGGGCGGTCCGAAGCAAATGGGGCCGCTTCCCAACGAAGCGGCCCCATCGACATATACCGTGTGTGATTAGAAGGTTCCCTTGATCTGCTCGTAAGCGTACAGGCGGAAATTGTAGGGATCCAGCACCTTTACCTGCGCCATGGCCTCGTCGGCGGCTTCCTTCTTGCCCAGGCCCAGCAGGGCGTAGCCGCGCAGAATCTGTCCGGCCACCACGTTCTGCTTTTCAATGTCGTATTCAAAGGGCATGGGGGTGGGGGAGCCAACGCCATAGTAGGTGCGCAAGTCCTTGTTGGCAATCAGCTGGTCGCCGGCCTGCACCATTTCCTCCAGCACCTGATAGGCCTCGGTGAAACGGCTCAGCTTGCGCAGGGCCAGGGCGCGGAACAGGCTCAGTTCGGATACGGTCGCCTTGTAAATGGAGGCTTCCTCAAAGGCCTTGACGGCTTCCTCCTGACGGCCCTGGCTTTGCAACAGGCAACCCAGGTAGTAGAAGATGTGCGCCTCCTGGTTAAACCAGGTCTTGGCCTCGCCGTAGGACTTGGGCATATCCACGCCGTTGTGGAACACACGCTCCGCCTCGGCCAGCTTGCCGGCCTGCACCAGTTCGTTGGCGTACAGCACATGCATCCAGGCGTGCTGCTTGGTCAGGTTGCCCTCGCCGCCCTCGTAAATGTGGAAGTGCTTGGCCCGGGCTGCGTCGATGGCTTCCTGATAACGGTCCTTCTGGCACAGCAGCACAATGCGGTCCAGATAGCAGTCGTCCCGCTCCGCCAGCAGGTCGGGGTGCTGGTCATATATGGCCAGACGCTCGTCGGGGCTAACGTTCATGTTTTTCAAAAGCTGCTGATACTCAAACAGCAGACGGGGGTCGTGGCGGTTGGCCAGCGCCTTTTCCATGCACTGGCGGGCGGACTGCTGGTCGCCCCGCTTGTCAAAGTAGGCGATGCTCAGGTTGCGCAGTGCTTTGGCATGGTTGGGGTCGCGGGCAATGGCCTGCTCCCACTGGGCGATAGCGTCCTCGTAGCGGAAACGGTCATAGTACAGGCTGCCCAGGAAGTAGCAGGCGTTGGCGTCCGCAGGGCTGTGGGCGATGACAAATTGCAGAATGGCAATATCCTCCAGCCGGGCGGGGAAGCAATAGCCGGTTTCCATTCCGGCGGCCTTCGCCAGCACGGGGGCATAGTCCTGACCCAGCAGGCTCAGACAGTAGGCGCGGTAGTACAGGGTCAGGGCGTTTTCATCGGCGCTGTCCAAAACCCGCAGAGCGTCCTGCACAAACCCGGCTTCCAGATAATCGCTGGCTACGTTCAGGAAACTTTCCGGCTTGCCGCCAAAAATTTGACGAATGGCGGAAACATCCCCGGTATGGGCGCTTTGTTCAAAGCGGGCCCACAGGTCCAGCAGGTCGTCCTTCACGGCGGCTTCGCTTTCCCGGGCGGCCTGTTCCGTCTGACCCAGCTTGCGCAGAATGGCGCAGCGCAGGCAGGCGGCGCGGGTATGGCCCTTGTTCAGCCCGCTGGATACCTCCAGCTTGTCCAGAGCGTCGGCATAGCGTCCCTCGCGGCAATCCAGCACAGCCAGCTGATAGTAGGCGGCGCTGCGGTGCGCGTAATTCCAGCCCGCCCGGAAGAAGGACTCGTAGGCGTCCTGATAGCGGCCCAGGTATTCCAACGCCAGGCCCTTCAGGTAGAAGGCCTCGGTATCGGTGGGGTGCTGGTTGCGGCTGGTCAGGCGGGCGATGGCCTTGTCAAAATAGGCGACTGCTTCCTCAAACTTGCCGTCCTTCAGGGCCAGGCGGCCCATGGCGGTGTTGCAGCGAATATCGCCGGGGTCGCGGCGCAGAGCCTCGCCGTAGTAGTCCCGCGGGTCGTAGTTGTGCTGCTTGTACTGCTCCAAATGGTAGCCGTTGATGTACAACTCCTCAATGTTGTCGTATTCGCTGGGACGGCGCACGGGCTGGCGCACCTCAATGGGCTGCTTCTGGCCCCGCACATAGGGCTTGTAGCTGACAAGGGTTTTGCCATCCCTGCTGGTCAGGGACACAGTCAGGTTGTCAAAGACGCGGCCGTTCAGGGGAATGGTTTTCAGATAGGCCTTGTCCGGGGTCAGGTCGGCGGTATCGGCAAACAGCACGTCATTGCCGTCGGCAACCTTGACGGTGCAGCCGTCAAACACGCCGGTTACGTTAAAGCCGAAGAACAGGTCGCCGCCCCGCTGCTCCACGTTCATGGCAGCGTCCACGGTGGCGTTTTTCACGTCGCCAATGTCCCGGATGGGGTACCAGTACTGCTCAAATTCCCGGGTTTCATAGGGGGCAATCCAGGTAAAGTCCGGCTGGTTATCGGTGTAAACGCCGGTCATCAGCTCAATGTAGGGGCCGTTTTTGTCCGTCAGGTTGGAGCACCACATTTCGCCAAAATCCCCATGGCCCCAGGTCCACATCTTTTTGCCGGGGGCAATGTGATGGTCGGCAATGGTGGCAATGCCCTTGTGGATGCCCTCGTCGTAGCCCGCCACAAAGTCCATGTCGGACTGACCCTGAGAAATCAGGAAGGAGGAAGGCACCTTGACGGAGTCATAGCGGGACAGATCGGTGCCGTCGCCATAATCGAAGGGACGGGCGGATTTGTACACACCCTTGGCCATGGGCCAGGACAATACGGCCCGGCGGTCATGGTCGTTGACCCATTCCACATCCGGCGGGAAGATGGTGCGGTAGTTCTCGTTCACCGGCACGGCCAGATTGGCCCACCACATGAATACCTGGGGCACGTTGGTGCGGTTGTATACCCGAATTTTGGCCTTGATGTAGCTGCGGCCGGGATCCACCGTAATGCCCGCCATGCCCTTCATGCGGTACAGGGGGTCCACCTCGCCGGTCCATACGGTTTTGGAACCGTCCGGGTTTTCTTCCAGCGTTGCCTCCAGAGGCAGAAAGGTGGTGGGGCGGTGGTGCTGGGGCCAGTTAAACTCGATGCCGCCGGAAATCCACGCCCCGGCAATGCCCACCAGAGCGGGCTTCACCACTTCATTATAATAGATAAAATCGTACTGGCCCACCTTGTCCCAGCCGCGTAGAATTTTTCCGCCCAGAGCGGGAACCACCTGGGTCATGACATATTCGTTTTCCAGAGTATAGGTTTCGTAGTCCACGTCCTTTTTCACATCGGTAATGCCATCCGAATAGGGCAGGGGGTACAGGTGGCCCGTGGCGCCCTGGTAGGGCTTCTTTTCAAAGAACATGGGCAGCTCGTTGGCCTTTTTGGGGATATATGTAGGAATCGTAAGCGGATGCTTCTGCGCCTTCACTTCGTTCATGGAAACGTTCACCTCGCGTTTGTATTTTTTCCGACCGGATCGTACATACCCATTGTACCGGCGGCACGGGAAAACACAAGAGCAATTCTCGTGAAAAAAAAACATGAAAATTGCACCGCGTCCGTCCCCTTGTAAAAACAGGCGGTGTGCCTGTATAATAGGAAGCAGAGGTGAAGCGATGTGATTTGCATTCTGGTGGACCCAAGCTATTCCCAAAGCGTCTGGTGTACCAGCGTGTTGAGCGGTCTGATTGGGCAGCTGAAGCAAAAACGCCTGCCTTATAAGGAAGCGGGCAGCCTGAAGGAAATTGCCGAGGATTGCAAATATGTATTTCTGGTTGGATCGGACGACGCGTGGGTGAACGCGGCGCTGGTGGGCTGCAACCAGCTGGGGGTCTACCCGATTTTGCTGTGCAGCCAGTCGTCCCATCATTTTCACTGCACCTACAGCTCGGTCTGTTCCGATGTGGCCAGCAGCACCCGTCAGGTGATCGAGCAGCTGCGCAAGCTGGGATGCGGCCGCATTGCCCTGTATGGCGTAAACCCCCAGTCCGTGGCGGATATCAGCCGGATGGAGTGCTATCAAAGCCTGATGGATATGGGCAGCCAGGCGGTTTTTTACAATATGGGCTCCATGAAGCAGTGCTACGAACGGTTTATCCAGTACGGCGACCGGTTTGACGCGGTGCTGTGCGCCAACTGCTTTCTGGCCATTTCGCTGGTGCGCCGCCTGCGCCGGGACGACCCGCAGCGGCTGAAACGCATGCGCATCATCGGCTACCAGGAGGTGCGCCTGACGGAACTGTATAAGGAAGATATTTACCGCCTGCACCTGAACTTTCAGGAATACGGCAAAGCCGCCGTTATGGCCATGGAATGTCTGGAAAAGAACCCGTATTTGACCCATGTGGTGATGGCCGTCAACTGGGATTTAAGCGACCTGACCGCCCAGCTGCCCCCGGAGGCGCAAAAGCGTCCCGCGGCTGAACCCATCGCCCTGCCCAGCGCTTTGGACGCTTTTTATCAGGACCCGGAGCTGAACGAGATGATGGTGCTGGAAAAGCTGCTGTACGGCAGCGAGGAAACGGACCGGGGCATCATTCGCTGCATGCTGCAAAACGATTCCAATGAAAAAATCGCCGAAAAGTGCTACCTGACCCTGAGCACCGTCAAATACCGCATCCGCAAAATGCTGACCCTGTGCAGCCTGACCAGCCGAAGCCAGCTGGTAGCGCTGCTGCGGCGATATGTACCGGAGGGCGGCGATTTCTAAACTTTTCTTCTGGTCTGAAAAGAGTGTTTTTTTCACAAGAATTTTAGCCTTTGATTCAGTGGTGGAATCTGATACAATAAATCCATCATAAAAACAGCCGAAACAGTATCGCCCGATGAAGGGCCTGTTTGGTTGATGTTACGCAAAAGGGGTTGTAACCATGGCAAACCAGATAGAATTTCGTCATATCACTAAATACTTCCCCGGCGTAAAGGCTTTGGACGACATCAACTTTGTGGCCAACGGCGGCGAGGTGCTTGCGCTGATGGGTGAAAACGGGGCGGGCAAATCCACCCTGCTGAAAATCCTGAACGGCGACTACCAGCAAACCGACGGCGAATACCTGGTAAACGGCCAGCCCTGCCATTTTAACAGCCCCAGCGAGGCTGTGGCGGCGGGCATTGGCGTAATTTATCAGGAACGCCAGATCATGCTGGAATTGACCGTGGGCGAAAACATCTTTTTGGGCCGCCTGCCTACCGGTTTCCTGGGCCATATCAAGATGAACGAGGTTCATGAAAAGGCCCAGAAGATCATCGACGAGTTTGGTCTGGACATGCGGTCCACCGATAAGGTGAAGGACCTGAGCGTGGCCTACCAGCAGATGGTTGAAATCATGAAGGCATACAGCCGTGAAAACCTGAAGATGATCGCCTTTGACGAACCCACCGCCAGCCTTTCCGACGCCGAGATTGAGAGCCTGTTCCGCATCATTCAGAAGCTGAAGTCGGAGGGCAAGGTCGTCATTTATGTGTCCCACCGCATGGCGGAAATCCGTCAGGTGGCGGACCGGGTGGCCATCTTTAAGGACGGCCGCTACATGGGCGATTACCCGGTAAACGAAATTACCGACAAAGAACTGATTACCAAAATGGTAGGCCGCGACCTGGGCGATGTGTTCTCCAGCCTGGACAAGAACAAGACCATTGGCGATGTGGTGCTGGAGGCCAAGCATGTGCAGTCCCCCTACCTGAAGGACGCGTCCTTTACCATTCGTGCGGGCGAGGTGCTGGGCTTCTCCGGTCTGGTGGGCGCGGGCCGTACCGAGCTGGTGCGGGCCATTACCGGCGCCGACCCCATGACCGGCGGCGAGGTGCTGCTGGAGGGCAAGCCCTTTAAGTGCAAAACGCCCCATGACGCCATTATCAACGGCGTGGTCATGGTGCCCGAGGATCGCAAATTGCAGGGAATTATTCCCCGCATGAGCGTGGGCAGAAATATCTCCGTTGGTTCGTTGGATTCTCTGGCAGGGTTCATGGGGACCATTGATGCAAAGCGCGAAACCCAGATGGGCATCGACGGCAAAAAGAACTTTAACATCAAGACCCCGGATCTGGATAAGCTGATTGTAGAATTGTCCGGCGGCAACCAGCAGAAGACCATCGTTGCCCGCTGGCTGGAAACCAAGCCCAAGGTGCTGATTCTGGACGAGCCTACCAAGGGCATTGATGTAGGCGCCAAGTCCGAGTTCTATAATATGATTTGCGAGTTTGCCAAGCAGGGCATCGCCATTATCCTGATCTCCTCCGAATTGCCGGAGGTCATCGGCCTGTCGGACCGCATTATTGTAATGCACCGCCGCAAAATTGTGGGCGAGATTCCCGCCAGTGAAGCCACCGAAGAAAAATTGCTGACCATGGCAATGATGGAGGAATAAAACCATGAAAGAAAAAAAGAAACTTCCAATTTCCGGTAACCAGCTGGTTTTGATCATCGCCATCGCGGTGATTACCCTGGTGTTTTCCCTGATCAACTCCAACTTTTTCTCCTATACCAACCTGATTAACATTCTGGTTTCCTCCACGCTGATCGGCCTGACCGCCATTGGTATCACCTTTCTGATCATGACCGGCGGCAACGACCTGTCCGCCGGCGCCCTGTCCGCCGCCTGCGGCGTTTTGATGGCCTGGGGTCTGAAAAACACCAACCTGAGCTGGGTGGCCCTGACCTTCATCTGCCTGGGCCTGGGCGCTTTGGGCGGCACGCTGAACGGCTGGATGGTTACCAGGATGAAGATCGTTCCCTTTATTGCCACCCTGGTTTCCCAGTCCATCTGGCGCGGCGTGGCGTACCTGATCTGCGGCGGCAAGCCCATCGCCATCAGCGACAAGGGATTGCAGTTCTTTGCCAAGGGCCGTATCTTTGGCGATCAGGGCATTCCCATCAGCGTCATCATCATGTTTGTGTTCTTCATCATCTTCGCCTACATTCTGGCCAAGACCAAGTTTGGCCGCAGCGTGTTCGCCATCGGCGGCAACGCCGAGGCTGCCCGTCTGGCCGGTATCAACGCCAACCGGGTGCGCATGATTACCTACATCATGACTTCCGTGTTTGCGGGTCTGGCCGGCGTGATTCTGGCGGGCCGTATGAATTCCGGCAACCCCGCCGCCAGCCCCAACCTGCACTTTGACGCCATTACCGCGGCCAACCTGGGCGGCGTGTCCATGGTAGGCGGCGTGGGCAGCATTCCCAGCGTTATCCTGGGCGTGCTGCTGGTTCAGGCCTTCAACTCCGGTCTGAACATGGCGCAGGTTTCTTCCTACTGGCAGTATGTGGCCCGCGGCCTGCTGCTGTTCGCCTCCCTGGCCATTGACGTGTACCGCCAGACCCAGCACCAGAAACGCCTGCTGAACGAGACGATGAAGAACCTGTAAAACCGTTTTTCCCTCCGCTGCACAGCGGAGTAGAAAAAATAAACAAGGAGGAAAAACCCATGAAAAAAATCGTAGCCCTGATCCTGGCGCTGGCCATGGTGCTGACCTGCGCGTTTGCCCTGGCTGAGGAAAAGAAGACCGAGTACAACTTCTACGGCCTGTATAAGTCCGAGTCCATGTACTTCGTCAACGAAGCCGCTTCCATCGAAAAGACCATCGCTGCCTGGGCCGAGGAAAACGGCGTCAGCTACAAGTGGCACTACCTGTCCAGCGACGGCGACGCTGAAAAGTGCCTGACCACCGTGGACACCGCTATCGCTGACAGCGCTGACGCCATCTTCATCTGCGTGCCCGATCAGACCATGTCTGAGGCCGTTGTGGAGAAGTGCAACGCCGCTGGCGTGCTGGTTGTGGCTGTGGACGACGGCCTGATCGACGCTGATGGCAACAAGATCGCTCCCTGGTTTGGCATTGACGCTTACAACATCGGCTACGCCGCCGGCGAGTGGATGGCTGACTACGCCAAGGAAAACAACCTGCTGGACGATCCGGCCTGCGCTCTGCTGTACATGACCATGGATACCGTGTCCTCCTGCGTGCCCCGTACCGAGGGCGAAAAGCAGGCTTGGGCTGACAAGGTGGGCGACGCTCTGAGCGACCGCACCTACTTCTGCGACTACCTGGGTGCCGACGAGGCTGAGGCTTATGCCAACGCTACCGCCGTTATCGCCGCCCATCCCGAAATCACCAAGTGGCTGGTGATGAGCGCTTCCGAGACCGGTTCCAGCACCGCTGCCGCCGCTCTGGAAGAAGCCGGTCTGGTGGAAGGCTCCTGCGTAAACGCGCTGGGCACCGACGCTACCGCCCTGCAGTGGGACGAAGGCAACTTCGAGGTGATTCGCTCCTCCGCTTACTTCTCTGGTAAGGTTGTGGGCCAGGCCGCCGCTCTGGCTGTGTGCGACTACCTGCTGAACGGCACCGAGATTCCCGCGGAATACGCTACCCCCGCTGTGATCGTTACCCCTGAAAACTACAAGGACATCATGCTGTAATCGCAGCAAAGCCTTGCAATAAGTGGGCCATGGGAGGGCTTTGCCTTCCCATGGCTCTGCTTGTTCCCAATTATTTTCCGGGCCGCGAAAGGCGCCGGAAAGCAACGAGATGGAGGCAACAACAATGCGTACTGTACAGGTTGAACGCATGCGTCCGGAGGAATTTCTGGCCGCCAAAAAGGAATGCTCCGTGGCTTATCTGCCGATGGGCCCTGTGGAATGGCACGGCCCCCATATGCCCTTCGGCACCGACCCGCTGAATGCGCAGGCCATTGCACTGGGCGCCGCGAAGCGGCTGGGCGGCGTGGTTTTTCCGACCCTGTTTTGCGGTACGGAGCGGGCCCGCACGCCTGAACAGGTCAAATGGATGGGCTTTGAGGACGAACACCAATATGTGGTGGGCATGGATGTGCCCAAGAATACCGTGCGCAGCTGCTATTTTCCCGAGGAGGTTTTTGGCGTTATTCTGCGGGAATACCTGCTGCAAATTCTGGCGATGGACTTTGATGTGGTGGTGATGGTAAACGGTCACGGCGCGGATGGCCAGGTGGCTGCCTGCCAGCGGCTGGCCCGGGAACTGAGCGCCACCACCTCCACGAAGGTGCTGTATTGCTTTGGCTTTGATATGGCTGGCGGCGAAAAGCTGCCCCGGGGCCATGCCAATATCAGCGAAACCTCCATGCAGATGTATGTAAGCCCGGACTGCGTGCGCCTGGACGCGCTGCCGCCCCGGGATGTAACCCTGAAAACCTGCGACTGGGGCATTGCGGACAGCGAATTGTTCCAGGGAGGCAGGCCGGATCATGACGTGCAGAACGATCCCCGGGACGCGACGGCGGAGCTGGGTAAGGAATATATTGAGCGCAGCATTGCGTATGTGATTGCATCCGTGCAAAAGGCGCAGAAAGAGCGTCAGGCATGATCGCGAATTACCATAGCCATACCACCCGCTGCCGCCACGCGGAGGGGACGGAGCGGGAATATGTTGAAAGAGCCCTGCAGGGTGGGCTGAAGATTCTGGGCTTTTCCGATCACACGCCCTACCTGTTTCCGGGGGATTATTATTCCAATTTTCGCATGTTCCCGGATCAGCTGCCGGATTATGTGGAAACGCTGGAGAAACTGCGCCGGGAATATAAGGACCGGATTGAGCTGCATATCGGCTTGGAGGTAGAGTTCTATCCCCATTTGTTTGGCAAGCTGATGGATTACCTGAAGGGCTTTCCCATTGAGTATATTTTGCTGGGACAGCACTTTTTGGGGGATGAGCAGGGCGAGCCCGCCAGCGCCCATCGCACCAGCGACCCGCAGATTCTGGACCGCTATGTGGGTCAGGTGATTGACGGGATGCAAACCGGTCTGTTTACCTATTTGGCGCACCCGGACGTGATCCATTATGTGGGGGACGACGCTTTGTATGAAAAACAGATGCGCCGCCTGTGCCGGGCCGCTAACGATTGCCATATGCCCGTGGAAATCAACTTCCTGGGCATCAGCGGCAACCGCAGCTACCCTAACGAAACCTATTGGCGCATTGCCGGTGAGGAGGGCTGCCGCGTGGTGCTGGGCTGCGACGCTCATGAAACCCAGCAGGTGTGGCATCCGGAAACCCTGGCGAAAGGGGAGGCCATCGCCAGACGTTACCAGCTGAACGTGCTGGAAACGGTGGAGCTGGTCAAGCCCTTTTGATGGTAAAAAAATCTCGTGCAGAATCAGAAAAATTCGCACGAGTTTTTTTATACGGTTCTGTCGATTTCAATGGAATACAGACCCTTTTTGAGAAAAGCGAAAGCAGTAAAGCGGGGGCCTTGTCCCCCGGAAGCGGCGAACGCAAGGCAGCCTGGTTTTCTGTGTCCAGAAAACCAGGCTGTTTTGCGCCCAAGGATTAATCCATCCCCCGCGAAGCGGTCCAGAGGGGGGCTTGCCCCCACCCCGGAAGCGGCGAACGCAAGGCAGCTGGTTTTTCTGTGTCCAGAAAAACCGGCTGTTCTGCGTCAAGGGATTAACCCAAGTCTCCGCGAAGCGGTCCAGAGGGGGGCCTTGCCCCCCGCGGTCCAGAGGGGGCCTTGCCCCCTGCGGTTCAGAGGGAGCCTTGCCCCCCGGCGAAAAGATTGTCGGAGTTCAGGGCGTAGCTTTCCGCCAGCATGGCGCGGGCTGAGTCCTCGTGACCGTCAAAACGCTCCACCAGAGCGCAAAGATAGAGATAGTACGCCCGGCGCAGCCTGGACGCATCCTCCACAAAGGAAATGAAGAACGGCGTGGTGGCGAAATAGCCGTTGTCCACCCGGTCCAGCTGCGCGGACCATTCCCGCTTGTAGTGGGTCATCAGGTTTTGGGCATGGCAATCCAAACCCAGATGACGGCTGCTGAGCGCCTGATAATAGGGCAGTTCCCGCAGGTGCATGTTGGAGAAGAAATCCACCTGAATGCCGTTGATGTAGCGGAAAATCTCGTCCGCTTCCGCCTTGCGCCCCAGCTTTTCCAAACACTCCGCCTTGCGGAACTGGCAGGGAACATTCTTGCAGCGGTTCCAGATGCCCGCGCCGGTGGAATCAGGAATGACAAAGGATGCCTCAAACTGCGCCAGCGCGGCGGTATAGTCGCCCTTCGCCATTTCGGCCATGCCCAGAGCATAGTGGGCAAAGATGTACTGGTCCGCAATGGCATGCTCGCCGCCCTCACAGGGAATGAAACGGTGATCCAGCAGGGTATCCAGCGCCTTCTGGTGCTGGCCGGACTGGTTGTAAGCCTTGGCCAGCTCGGTAAACAGGTTGTCCATCTCCATGGGATGGCTGGTCAGGAAGGCGATCTTTTCAGCGGGATCCACATTCAGCTTGTCCATCAGGGAAACCGTTTCAAATAATAGCTGCTGGCTGTCCTGCATGTCTACCGCCTTTTTCATCAGCGCCAGCGCCTCGTCCTGACGGCCCAGATGACTGAAGCAGGCAATGGCCAGGCAGCGCCAGCCCAGATAGTCGCCGGGAACCGCCTGCGTGTACTGCTCAAACAGCTTGCCGCCCTCTGCATAGTGCCGCTTGTCGTACAAAAGACAGCCCAGCAGGAGAACGGCGCGCTGGCTGCCCTGGGACATGGCAAAACGCAGCACCTGCGCCTCCTCCCTGCGGAAGGGATAGGTATGGCCCAGCGGAGCGGTTTCCAGCGGCTGCAAATCGAAAGCCTGACCCAGCAGGTGACGGTAGCAGGCCAGAGCGCCGTAGACCATGGCGTGGGCCTGATCCGGACGGGCGGCAAGCAGTTCTTCCAACAGGCGCACGCATAGCGCATACTGGCCCATGCCCGCCAGATCAAATACCATGTCCAAAACAGACTGGCTGGCCTCGGAACGCAGGCTGGCAAAGAAATCCTTCCTGCCGGACAGCCAGCAGACCAGCAGGTTTAACGGGTCGTTGGCCAGCGCCACATGAGCCACCGCGTCCGCGTGCTCCGGCTGGGCCAGCATCAGCACCACGGGAGCCAGCGGGTTCAGCGTATCATGCTGTAAGGCCCAGGCGGCGTGCTTGAGGGCGGCGGCACTGTCGCCCCGCTTCAGGTCCAGACAGGCCAGCCGGGTTGCGGAACGGGCCACATAGGACCCGCACCAGGCGGCCTTGTAGTAATAGTCGTAGGCCTGGCCATCCTGGCCCAGCGCCTCCAGAATCAGGGCGTACAGATAATAAGCCTCGGTGTTTTCCAGCCGTTCGTTAAACTGGGTCAGTACATGAATGGCTTTTTCGGCGTACTTTTTGGCCGCTTCCAGATTCAGCATATGATAGCTGTAGCGGGCCATACCCAGCAGAGAGGGCGCGTGATTGGGGTCGCGCTTCAGGGCCTCCAGCCAGTAAGCGTCCGGCATAACGGCGGGGTCGCGGTACTGGTCCACATGCACGCCCGCGCGGTACAGCTGGTCGGCGCTGGCAACCTCCGCAGCCAGCGGCATGGAGTCCTTGACCGGGGGCATTTTCAGCTGATCCTCTCGCTGCTCCTGATACCGGGCCACCAGTCCGCCCTGGGCGTTGTAGACGCAAACCTCCACCAGCCCCTGGGGACGGTTCCAGCCAAGGCTGACCGGCCTGCAGGGCTGCAAATCCGCCTGAACGTCCAGGAAGGCCTGTCCCGCCACGCTGGCGACAACCCGGCACTGACCCAGCGAGCCGGTGGCCTGAATGTGCAGTTCATCCTGCGCCAGCTTCATGGCGCAGTTCAGGTCCGCATAATCCGGCGTGCCAATTTGGCTGATGGGGTACCAGTACTGGGAAAATTCCTTGGTTTCATAGGGCTC
This sequence comes from uncultured Clostridia bacterium, assembly GCA_934621505.1. Taxonomy (GTDB): domain Bacteria; phylum Bacillota; class Clostridia; order Christensenellales; family Aristaeellaceae; genus Limiplasma. The sequence goes on along the minus strand of CAKTUU010000024.1, from coordinate 15,437 downwards.
CAGCCAGGAAAAATTGGGCTGGTTGTCGGTGTAGGAGCCCGCCATCAATTCGGCATACTGGCCGTCGGTATCGGTCAAAGCCCGCTCCCAGGACTTGGACAGCTGGTTGTAGCCCCAGGTAAACATTTTTTTGCCGGGGGACAGATGATGATTCGCAATATGCACCACGCCGCAATGCCTGCCATGATCGTAGCCGCCGAAGAAATCATAGCGGGACGCGCAGGCAAAGTAGGAGGTGGCGTCCCGGGTGTTTTTGTGCATGGAAATGTCCCGGGGCTCGGTCATATCGATGCCGTTGAACACGTTGTCGCCGGCGATGGGGTAGGAGATGCGGGAATCCAGATAGTGGAAGTTGACATAGGTCACATCATGAGGGAAGAAAATCTGGTACTGCTCGTTCACCGGCACGGCGGCGTTTTCCCACCAGAGGAAGGAGTGCTGCTCCGGGGTGCGGTTGGTCAGCTTGACCCGGGTTTCCAGGTAGGCGCAGTCCGGGCGCAGCACAATGCCCACCATGCCCTTCATGCGGTCCACAGGCTCATGCTCGCTCAGCCAGCAGATTACGCTGCCGTCCGCGCATTCCTCGGTGGTGAAGTCACAGGGCATAAAGCCGGAAGCCCGGTGATGGTAGGGCCAGTTAAACTCCACCCCGCCGGAAATCCAGGAACCCAGCGCGCCGATCAGGGCGGGCTTGATTACATGCTGGCGGTAGAAAAAGTCATACCCGGTGGTTTTGTCCTGGGCGGCAAAGATACGGCCGCCGATATCCGGCAGGATGACGACGTCCAGATAGTCGTTTTCCAGATGAACGGCGGTATACTGCCTGTCCAGCCGCTGGTCCCGCTGAACCCTGACGGAAACCTTGCTGGGATATACGCGGCCCGTGGACCGCTGATGCACGCGGTTTTCCACAAACATGGGCATATCTTCCAAAACGCCTTCCGGATAAGTGGGAATGGTAATCGTCTCAACGGCGATTTTTGCACTGCGCATAGGGGAAAAACCTCCTGATCATTCAATTTAGTGCCTTTGGCGTTGCCATAAGCATACCTGTTTTGCGGGGGAAAGAAAAGACCAAATCCTTGCTCATCCATACCCCGTTTTTAGCCCGCAGGGATGGAAAAAGCTAGAAACCAGAGCCAAAAAAATCTTGTGGAGAGAAGCGTTCTATGCTAAAATGGGTGTGGATAGTAATGATATGTGGCGGTTTAAGGCCGCCCAAAGAAAGTATGAACCAAGACTATGGAAGTTTTGCTGACGGGGAATATTGCGTTTCTGACGCAGCGGTTTATTGAAACGGCGTTTCCAGGAGACCATGTGCTGGTGGCGCAATTGCCGGATTATGGCGCTCCGGATCCTGCCGTACAGACGGTAGCGCTGGATGACAAGACGCTTCTGCATGAGGTGGCGCACACCTATGTGTTTGATAAGGTGGTTTATTTTTCCGCCTATCTGGAGCCGCATAATCCCCAAACCTACGAGATGGAAGGCCTGCGCCGCGTCCTGCAATGCTGCTATCAGCAAAATGTGCAAATGCTTTATGTGGCTGGCCCGGAGGCCTTTTACGAGCAGACCACCGGCAAAACCATCATCGCCGGCAGCGCCCTGGAGCTGTGCCGTCAGTATGCCCAGGCTGGCGCTATCGAAATCAAAGTGGTCAAATCGCCATACCTGTATACGCTTTCTCCGGCGCCGCGCTATTTGGCCAACCTGTTTGAGCAGGTGCAGGAGGGTGTTCTCCATCTGGACGAGCAGCCCAACCAGGCCATGGAATCTCTTTGCGACGAGGACCTGGCGGTTTTGCTTTACCGCCTGTACGACCACTGGACGCCGGATTACGAGGAATGGCAGATCCCGGATGTTTTTGCCCATACCATGCAGGACCTGGCGGAGCGGCTGAAGGACTTACGGCCCCAACTGGACGTTTCTTATGGCTGCGACCGGCTGCAATCCCTGCCGGCCGGCGACCGGCAGCTGCGCGACCGCTTTTTCTGGTTTCCCCGGTATGATCTTTTGCAGGATCTGCCCCAAATATATGAAAACTGGAAGGCCGCCCGCAGTCCCAAGGCCAAATGGCCCAAGCGTCTGGTTCAAAAGCTGGTCAGCGACAGCAAATGGGTGATCGGCCTGGAAACAGTCCTGCTGTTTGCTCTGGCCGAGGCGCTGACCGCCCTGGACCATGGAATGATCCAGTTTCGCACGGTGGATTTTCGGCTGCTGTTTGTGGTCATTATCGCCACGGTTCACGGCATGACTCCCGGCATGATTGCGGCCGCCCTGGCAACGGCCGCGCTGATGGTTTCCTATGGGGCGGAAGGGGTATCCTGGGTATCCTTGTTTTATGAGCCGGCAAACTGGCTGGCCTTTATCGCCTATTTTATCACGGGGGCTGCCTGCGGGTATATCAAGCTGCGCAACAACGAAAACATTCGCTTTATTCAGGAAGAAAATCAACTGCTGCGGCAGCGGGTCACGTTCATCCGCGGCATTTATCAGGATACATTGGCGGACAAGCGGATGTACCGCCGTCAGCTGCTGGGCAGGAAGGACAGCTTTGGCAAAATTTATTCCATCACCCGGGAACTGGAAAGCCTGCAGCCCGGCGTGCTGTTTGGCAAAACTGTGCAGGTGCTTGAAAATGTGCTGGAGAACCGCACGGTTTCCATCTATTCCATCGACGGTAACCAGGCCTACGCCCGGCTGGAGGTATCCAGCGCCGCCGTTGCCGCTAAAGCGCCCCGGTCCCTGTCTATGAAGGACTATCAGGAGGTAGCTATCGCCATCGAGCGGCAGGGCATCTGGGTAAACCGGCAATTAAACCCGGCACTGCCCATGTACGCCGCCGGGGTGCGGCAGGAGGGCAGGCTGCTTGTGCTGATTATGGTGGCCGACGCCGAGGCGGAGCAGATGAACCTGTATGTTCAAAACCTGTTTCGCATTTTGTGCGGCTTGTTGGAAACGGCGCTTTTGCGCGCCTATGAATACCAGCGTATGGCCAGGGGCGAGCGGTATGCGGCGGATACCTGCCTGCTGAAGCCGGACGCTTTTTGCGAGCGCCTGCGGGTGGCCTGGGACATGCAGGAAAAGAAAATCGCCTCCCATGTGCTGCTGCGTCTGGTTACCCGGGACGACAGCGCGCGGCAGATACACGAACGCATTGCCCGGCGCATACGGGCCAATGATGCGGCGGGCTTCGGCCCGGACGGTGCGTGCTATCTGCTGCTGAACCAGGCCCAGGAAGAAAATATTCCCCTGATTTTGGAACGGCTGGGGGAATCCGGCTATTCCATGCAGGTTGTTACGCCCCAGGAGGAACTGGCGCTGGCGTGTCTGCCAAAGGAAGCGGGCGCATGATGAAAACGCTTGTGAAATGGGCGCTGCTGGCGCATTTGCTGGTTTGCTTCGTCCTGTGGCTGCTGATTCGGCTGGGCGTTTTAAGGGTAAAGGGCTATCTGACGCCGTTTATGGTAATGGTGCCGCTTTTTGGCCCGGCTTGCGTCATGATGATTCATCTGGGCAGCATGAACCGGCGTAGGCGCAAGACCTCTACGCTGGAAAAGCTGCGCATGAACGAGGAAATTTACAAGCGCATGATTGTGGAGGGCCGGGAGGATGTGCCGCAGGTCATTCCGCTGGAGGAAGCGCTGCTGATAAACGACCCGTCCGACCGGCGCAGGCTGGTGATGACCATGCTGAATGAGGAACCCGCCGCCTATCTGCCGCTATTGAAAAAGGCGCGGATGGATGAGGACGCGGAGGTGGTTCACTATGCCGCCACCGCCATGGCGCAGGTAGCCAAGGAAGAGGACGACAAGCTGGTGGGGCTTGCCCAGCGGTATGCCTCCATGCCCAATAACAAACGGGTGATTCGGGAATACGCCAACCATTTGAGCGCGTATTTGGATCAGGGCCTGGCCCAGGGCCAGGCGGCCGCGATTCGCAGGAACCAGTATATCGAACTGCTGAAAAAGCAGATGAGCCATCCGCCCAAGCCGGGCGAAATGCAAAGGCTGGCGCAGGCTTTGCTGGACGCGGGCAGCCTGGATGAGGCCCGGCAGACGATCGACCGGCTGATGCGCGCCGCCCCGCAGCAGGAGGCTCCGTGGCTTCTGCTGATTCGGTACTATGCCCAAAGAAAGGACGGCGCCGGTATTCGTCAGACGCTGGACGAGATGGAGCGCGCCCAGATCTATATCAGCGCCGCCGCCAGTGAAACGCTCGCGTTTTGGAAAGGAAAGGACAATTGACACACCCTAGAAAAAAACAGGCCCGTTTTGGCGGATTGTTCTTCATATTGGCGGTATTTGTGGCCATGGCGGCGCTGCTGTTTGCCGAGCGAAGCGGCATCCGCTACTCCTCCACGGCTTTTACCATTCCCTATCAGGACAAAACACAGGTAAAAACCGCGCGGCTGGCGCTGATGGACGAGCCGGTTTCCTGTATGCTGCTGATGGACAGCCGGCAAAGCGGCGTTTCGGATTTTGCCATTCAGTGGGACCGCATTCTGCTGGATATGAAGGTGGCCCACCAAACGGTAGACGTGGCGCAGACACAGGATTTGCCCGCCTTTGACCGGTTCAGCACGGTAATTCTGCTGATGCCCAATATCGACCCGCTGGAGGAAAGCATCGTCGAACTGATGAACTGGGTCAGGCAGGGCGGCGGGCTGCTGATGCCCATGACCCCGGAACGCACGGCGTATTTTGACGTTATCGCCCAACGGCTGGGCATTCAGGAAGCGGGCTGGGATTATGAAGTGACGGAGAGCATTGTGCCCGCGGATGGATTTATGCTTGGGGCGGGCCGCTATAACCTGAGCGATCCCTTTGATTCCTCCCTGAGCCTGACGCTGAATGAGCGGGCTCGGGTATACGCCTCGTCGGGCGATAAGGGCACGCCGCTGATCTGGAGCAACGATTACGGCGCGGGGCGCATTGTCGTGGACAACATCGGCATTTACGATAAAATCATGCGCGGTTTTTACGCCGCGTCCTACAGCCTGCTGGGGGACGCATGCGCCTATCCGGTCATCAACGGGGCGGCGTTTTACCTGGATGATTTTCCGTCCCCGGTTCCGGGAGGCGACGGCGAATATGTGCGCAGGGATTACCAGATGAGCGTTGCCGATTTTTATTCCAGAGTATGGTGGCCGGATGTGGCCAGGCTGAGCGAAACCTATCGAATTCGCTTTACCGGGGTGATGATTGAAAATTACGAGGATGAAGTGAACCGGACGGCGCGCCAAACCGACCTGGCCCAGTTTCGGTATTACGGCGGTTTGCTGCTTAGACTGGGCGGCGAAATCGGCTACCATGGCTACAACCACCAGCCGCTGTGCCTGCCCAATACGGACTATGGCGACCATTACGGCTACCGCAGCTGGCCCACGGAATCCGCTATGGAAAACGCGGTAAGCGAGCTGATTCGTTTTCAGCAGGAGGTGCTGCCCAACGCAGACGGGCGGGTTTATGTGCCGCCCAGCAATATTCTTTCCGCCGAGGGACGCAGATTGCTGAGCGAAAAATTTCCGCAGATTCGTACCATTGCCAGCACCTATTTTTACGACTATACCGGGCTGGCCTATGAGCAGGAATTTGAGGTGGCTGACGATGGCATTGTGGAACAGCCCCGCGTGATTTCCGGCGGCGTGCTGGACGATTACATGCGCCTTGCCGCCTTTGCCGAACTGAATATGCACTTTGTCAGCACCCATTTTATGCACCCGGACGACCTGCTGGATGTGGACCGGGGCGCGGAATTGGGGTGGGAAGCCTATAAGCGGAATCTGACGGATTATATCCAGTGGCTGACCGCCTCCGCGCCGGATCTGCTCATGCTTACCGGCAGCGAGCTGGCCGCCGCCATTCAACGCTTTTCTCCGGTAACGGTCGCCCTGGAAACCGGCGATGATGAATGGACGCTGCGGCTGGGCAACTTTACGGACGAAGCGTGGCTGTTCTTTCGGGCCAACAACGGCACGCCGGGCAGCGTAAAGGGCGGCTCCATCAGCCATTTGACCGGCAGCCTGTACCTGATTCAGGCGACCGGCGACACGGTGACCATTGAGCGTAAATGAGGAAAGCATATGAGGATTTGTCTGGTGCTGGAGGGCTGCTATCCCTATGTATACGGCGGCGTATCGACCTGGATGCACAGCTACATTGAGGAGATGCCGGAGCATGAATTTGTGCTGTGGGTCATTGGCGCGAAGGGAGAGGACCGGGGAAAGTTTGTGTATCAGCTTCCCGGAAATGTGACGGAGGTTCACGAGGTCTTTTTGGACGAGGCGCTGAAGTTGCATGGAGAAAAGGCGGAATACCATTTTAACAAAAGGGAAGCGGAGACGCTGCGGCAGCTGGTGATGCTGAACCATCCGGACTGGGACCAGCTGTTTCAGATTTTCCAAAAGAAAGCCGTCCACCCTCTTGCCTTCCTGCAAAGCCAGGTCTGCCTGGATACCTTTACGGACATCTGCGTAAAGGAGTACCCATACGTCGCTTACGCGGACGCCTTCCATACCATGCGTTCCATGCTGCTGCCGCTGCTGTACCTGATCAGCGGCCCCGCGCCCAGGGCGGACGCGTATCACGCCATTTCCACCGGCTATGGCGGCCTGCTGGCCTGCCTGGGCGCAAGCCTGTACCATAAGCCGGTGCTGCTGACCGAGCATGGCATTTATACCCGGGAAAGGGAGGAGGAAATCATTCGGGCCGCCTGGGCCGTTCCCGCGTTTAAGCAGCGCTGGATCCGCTTCTTTTACATGCTGTCCGAGGAAATTTACCGCAGAGCCTTTCGGGTTACCTGCCTGCATACCATTGCCCGCCGCGCACAGATTGAGATGGGCTGCGACCCGCAAAAATGCCTGATCATCGCCAACGGGATTCATTACGAGCGCTTTTGCCGGATTCCCCTCAAGCAGGACGACGGCTTTGTGGATATTGGCGCGGCGGTGCGCATGGCTCCCATCAAGGACATCAAAACCATGATTTACGCGTTCTTTGAATTGTCCGCCCGGGTGCCCAATGTGCGGCTGCACATTATGGGCGGCGTGGACGATGAGGAATACGCGGAGGAATGCTACGCGCTGGTGCGGCAGCTGGGCATGCAAAACCTGTTTTTTACCGGGCGTGTGGATGTGGCGCAATATATGGAAAAGCTGGACTTTACCATCCTGACCAGCGTTTCTGAGGGGCAGCCGCTGTCGGTGCTGGAATCCCTTGCGGCGCGCCGTCCCTGCGTAACCACGGAGGTGGGCTGCTGCCGCGAATTGTTGAACGGCGCGCCTGGGGATACCTTCGGCGCGGCGGGCTACTGTGTGCCGCCCATGTACCGGGAGGGGCTGACGGACGCGATGGAGCGCATGTGTTCGTCCCGGGCCCGGCGGCTGGAAATGGGCGAAATTGGCCGAAAACGGGTGGAGGCCTATTACCGCAACGAACAGATGCTTACAAACTACCGCGCCCTTTATGACGATACCCAGGCTTACGAAGAAAGGCGGCAAACATGGCGGGCATTGGATTTGAACTGAAAAAGCTGTTTCGCCGCAAGGGCCTTTTGGCGGGCACGCGGGCCTATGGCTATGCCAGCGTTGTATGCGCGGGCCCCATGCTGCTGGGCGTGCTGCTGTTGCTGGGCGTAATGACGCTTTGCGATATGATGGGCGTGGACAGGCAAAACCGTGAACTGCTGGTGTGCATGATCACCTATACGCTGCTTGCGTCCCTGCTGGTTACCAGCGTGCTGTCGCTGATTGTAACGCGGTTTATTGCCGATATGCTTTTTGAGGAACGGGAGGGGGAGGTTTTGCCCTCCTTCTGGGGTTCCAATACCCTGATGCTGGCGGCGGGCTGCCCGCTGTACGGCGTGTTCCTGTATTTTTCCGGCGCCACAGTTTTGCAGGGCGCTTTGTGTCTGTGGCTGTTTGCGGAACTGATTGTAACCTGGAACGGCATGAGCTATTTGACCGCTATCAAGGATTACCGCAATTTGCTGCTTGCCTTTGTGGCGGGTATCGGGGTGGCGCTGGCCGCGTCGTGGCTGATGCTGTACCTGGAAACACCGCCGGTGGAGGGCGTGCTGTGCGGCGTTTCCCTGGGCTATGGCGTTATGCTGCTTTGGGATGTGCGGCTGCTGCAGCGATACTTTCCCACAGGGGAGGGCAGTCCCTGGCGGTTCCTTTCCTGGGCCAAGCGGGAATGGCGGCTGATGGGCGTGGGCCTGTTTACCAACATCGGCCTGTTCTCCCATCTGGTCATTATCTGGGCCGGCCCCATCGGGGTGCAGGTCAAGGGCCTGTTTTACGGCGCGCCCTATCATGACGTGCCTGCGCTGCTGGCGTTTCTGGTATCGCTGGTAACAACGGTCAACTTTGTGGTTTCTGTGGAGGTAAACTTTTACCCGACATACCGCACCTATTACGGTTTGTTTAACGATGGCGGCGTTGTGGGGGATATTCTGGTGGCCGGCGAAAAAATGCTGGCTGTGCTGAGCCGGGAATTGCGCTATACCGCCATGAAGCAGCTGTTTGTCTCCATTTGCGTTATCGCGCTGGAAACGTCGCTGCTGGATTTGCTGCCCCTGGGCTTTAACAATCTGATGCACGGCTATTTTCGGACGCTGTGCGTGGGGTACAGCGTTTACGCCGTAGGCAACGCGGTGATGCTGATCCTGCTGTATTTTACGGATTATTGGGGCGCGTTTGTATCCACGCTGGCCTTCGCGATGGTTTCAACCGGGCTGACGGTTGTGTCGCTGGGGTTTGACGTCAATTTTTACGGGTTTGGCTTTTTGGCCGGCGCTGTGGTGTTTCAGCTGCTGGCCGTTTGCAGGCTGAACGTCTTTACCCGCAATTTGCCCTACCGTATTTTAGGCCAGCAGCCCTTTCTGGCTGACGACGACAGAGAAAAGCCCACGGGGCTGGCGTTGGCGCTGGACAGGATAGATCGGCTGCTGTTTGCGGCCATTCGTCATAAGAACGGGGAGGAGAGCCATGGAGCCTAACAAGCAACGTTCCAATTGGATGATCGTACTGGTATGCGTGCTGCTGATTGGCCTGCTGGTCGCGGGCAGCGTGCTGACCGGCGGGGAACAGGGCGAAAAGCAGCTGCTGGAAACGGTGGAGCGGCAAAGCGGCGGCAGTTCTGCCAGCGTTGAAAAGAATCCCTCCGGCAGCGCTCATTTGCGGGATAACGACGAACTGTATACTGTATACGATGACAGCGGCGTGGTTACCATGTACCTGACGGTCAGCCGGGGAAACGATGCGGAAAATACCAACCACAGCTGGAGCGAGATCAACCATTATTCCGTTTATGATTACGAGGCCATGGGCGTGCCGCGCTACCAGGTGAACGCGCTGCTGCAGGTGGGGGATGAAAACGGCCCATTGGAGGGCGAACTGGGCTATGGCGAGGAAGCGCCTAACGCCACCGTGCAGGTTCGCGGCCAGACGTCCAGTAAATACAACCAGAAAAATTATAAAATCAAGCTGAAAAAGGACAAGGGCAGCTGGCGGGGACAGCGCACCATCGCCCTGAACAAGCACCAGGAGGACGGCCTGCGTTTTCGCAACAAGCTGGCCTACGACCTGATGCGGGGCATTCCGCAGATGATGTCCCTGCGTACCCAGTTTGTGCATCTGTACGTACGGGACCTGACCGGCGGCGTGGACAACGGCTTTGAGGACTACGGCCTGTATACCCAGGTGGAGCAGCTGAACAAAACCGCCCTGCAGGCCCACGGGCTGGATTCCGGCGGACACTTGTACAAAGTGGAATACTTTGAGTTTTTCCGCTATGAGGATATCATCAAAACGATGGACGACCCGGACTATGACGCGACGGCTTTTGAGGATACCCTGGAAACCAAGGGCGATCACGACCACCGAAAGCTGATCAAAATGCTGAACGGCTTGAACGATACAAGCCTTCCCATAGACGAGGTGCTGGACGTTTATTTTGACCGGGAAAACATTCAGTACTGGCTGGCGTTTCATATCCTGATTGGCAACATTGACACCACCAGCCGGAACCTGTACCTGTACAGCCCCCGCAACCTGAAAACCTGGTATTTGCTGTCCTGGGATAACGACGCGTCCTTTTCCCGCCTGGAAAACAAACTGCTGGACTATCGGGACGCTGACAGCTGGGAAATTGGCATCAGCAACTATTGGAACAACCAGCTTTTCAAACGCTGCCTGCAATCGGACACTTTCCGCGCGCAGCTGGACGGCGTGATAAACCAGCTGCGGGCCTACCTGAACCAGGACCGCATTGGCAGCCTGGTCGCCCACTATCGTTCCATTGTGGAGCCCTATCTGTGGCGGACGCCGGATATTGTTTATGCCCGTCTGACGCCGGAGCAGTATGACCAGGTCGCCGGTAACCTTCCCCAGCAGATTGAGGAAAATTACCAGCTGTACCTGGAAAGCCTGAAGCGGCCCATGCCCTTTTACATTGGCGCGCCGGAGATCAAAAACGGCATGCTGCGCTTTGTCTGGGACGCTTCCTACGATTTTGAGGCCGAGGATATCCGCTATACGGTAGAAGTTTCCGATAACTATGATTTCAGCACCATTCTGTTTCAGAAGGACAATCTGGTCCTGACGGAAACGGAAACCGCTGTGCCGCCGCCGGGACAGTATTTTGTGCGGGTGCGCGCCACCAACGCCTCCGGCTATACCCAGGACGCCTTTGACTATTACAGCGCGGAGGGCGGCAAGCGGTACGGCATGCGCTGCTTCTATGTGACCCGGGACGGGCGAATTGTGGAGGATACCTATGCCGAAAACTGAGCCGTACCGCCATGAACTGAAGTACCTGATTACCCCTGGCGAAAAGGAATCGCTGGCGGCCAGAATGGGCCCGGTCCTTCAGCTGGATCCTCACGCCCAAAACGGCGGCTATATGATACGCAGCCTGTACTTTGACGATTATTGGAACACGGCCTATCAGGAAAAGGAAGCGGGCGTGCTGCTGCGGAAGAAATACCGCGTTCGCGTCTATAACTGCAGCGACGCATCCATCAAGCTGGAGAGAAAGAAAAAGTTTGGCAGCTGGATTTATAAAGAGGACGCGCCCCTGACCCGCAGGGAGTTTGAAGAAATTCTGGCGGGAAATTACGGCTTTCTGCTGCAAAGCCCCTACCCCCTTTGCCGGGAGTTTTACTACGAATGTGTCAGCCGTATGATGCGGCCCCGGGTGATTGTGGACTACGAGCGGGAACCGTGGATTCTAAAGCAGGGGACGGTGCGCGTGACCTTTGACATGGATGTGCGCGCGGCCGTTGGCGGCTTTGATCTTTTTGACGCGAGCCTGCCGGCCTTGCCGGTGCTGGAGCCGGGCAAGCTGGTGATGGAGGTCAAATTCACCGAATTTTTGCCGCAAATTGTGCGCACGCTGCTGCCGCCCAGGGCCCAGGAGCTGACCGCCGTATCCAAATATGTGCTGTGCTGCGACAAAACGGCGTATATGCACGGCTTTACCTATTGGGACAACCAATGAAGCGGGGGAGGAAAAACCAATGAGCGTAAAGGACGCAATCAAAAAATCGGTTTTGGAATCGGGGGTTTTTTCGGAGCTTCCATTATCCGAATTGATCTGGCCGCTGCTGGCGGCGCTGCTGCTGGGGTGTCTGATCTACCTGATCTATCGCAGGTTTTATACCGGCGTTGTGTACTCCCGCAGCTTTGCGGTAACGCTGGTAGGCATGTGCGTGCTTACCTGCATGGTAACGCTGGCCATCAGCACAAGCATCGTCATTTCCCTGGGCATGGTGGGGGCGCTGTCCATTGTGCGCTACCGCACCGCCATTAAGGACCCGATGGATCTGCTATACCTGTTCTGGTCCATTACAACGGGCATTACAACCGGCGCGAAGCTGTACGACCTGGCGCTGCTTGCGGCCCTGGTGATGATTGTGCTGATCGCCCTGTTTTTTTACAGGCAGGAAAGTGGCAAAATTTACGTTGTGGTGCTGCATTATCAGTCTGCCAGCGTGGGCGACCAGATTATACGCGCCTTTGGCCGGATGAAGTACAATGTAAAATCCACAACCGTGCGCGGGCAGGAAACAGAAATGGCTGTAGAGGTCTTTTGCGGAAAAAAGGAGCAGGCGCTTACGGAAAAGCTATGCGCCATTCCCGGCGTAAAGGATGTAACGATGATTCAGTACAACGGAGAGTATCATGGCTAAGAAATGGCTGAAAAGGGCGCTGGGCATGCTGGCTTTGGCGGCCCTGGCAGGCGGGGCTTGCTGGTTTTTTGGCAATGTGGAAACGCACGCTTATGAAATGGACGGCCGGCCGGCTGCCAACGCGGTGATGGGGTATGCCCTGCGGGCGGACAATACCAGCCAGCTGGATACAAAGCTGCGCTATGTGGACGTAACGTGGCGGGAACTGGAGCCGGAAGAAGGCAAATTTGACTGGGAAGCCCTTGAGGACAAATATCACCTGAGCCAGCTGAAGAACGCCGGCGTCCATCTGGTGCTGCGTTTTGTGTGCGATATTCCCCGCGAGGAGGAGCATATGGACATACCGGATTGGCTGTATGAGCGCACCGGCGACGGCACCTGGTATGACACGTCCTATGGCAGGGGATATTCGCCGGATTACAACAATGCGGATTTTTTGACGGCTCATCAGCGGGCCATCGCCGCTTTGGCCGGGTATTTTGACGGCTTTGCCAGCTTTGTGGAACTGGGCAGTCTGGGCCACTGGGGGGAATGGCATGTGAAATATGAGGACGGCATCATCCCCATGCCCAGGGAAAAGGTACGCGACCAATATGTGCAGCACTATCTGGACGCCTTTTCAAATGCCAAGCTGCTGATGCGCAGGCCCTTTACCATTGCGGCCCAAAAGAACCTGGGCCTGTACAACGATATGGCGGGGCATGAGCAGGCCACCCTGGACTGGCTGCAATGGATAGAAAACGGCGGCGATTACTGGCAGGCCCAGGAAGAAAAGGCTTTATCCGCCATGCCAAACGCCTGGCAGACAGCCCCCATCGGAGGAGAATTGACCAGTTCTGTGTCCATGAAGGAACTGCTGCAGAACAATCTGGAGGATACCCTGGAATTGATCCAGGCGTCTCATATGACCTTTTTAGGGCCCCAAATTGCCGACGATACCTATCAGGAAGGGTATCAGGCGGTTTTGGGACGGCTGGGCTATCGGCTGTGGATTCGCCAGGCGCGGCTTCGGCCCAGCATTCATGGCGTGCAGCTGAGCATGATCTGGCGCAACGATGGCATGGCGCCCTTCTATTGGGACTGGCCGGTTTATGCCTATGTGCTGGACGAAAACGGCGCTGTGCAGGAGGCGCGCCTCGTGCCTCTGCGGCTATCCACGCTGCTGCCGGGCGAAGAAACCGAGGTGAAGGTTTCGTTGGGGTCTGACGGGCTGGGGAAAAACCGCCGCCAGCGCATAGCCGTTGGCATTTTGGACCCCATGACCAGTCAAAATGCCGTTTGGCTGGCCATGGACGCGGAGAAACAAAACGGAATGACCCTTTTGTTTGAGTGATGGCCTTTTAAAGAAACACGCTGGGCGAAGCTTCGGTGGGAGGATATTGACTGGCGGCACCGGCTGATTTTCATTCAGCGTTCCGTCAGTTTCAGCGGAAACTCGCCCGTTATCGGAACCACGAAAAGCAAGGCGGGCGTTCGCTACATCCCGCTTGCCAATCCGTTGGCCCAAACCCTGATGCCCTTTGAAGCGGAAGAAGGCTTCATCCTCGGCGGAGAACGGCCCATCACCCAATGTAAATTTCTGCGGGCTTGGGAACGTATGAATAAAACCATCTGCCTTTATGGAGCAACGCCCCACATTCTGCGGCATTCGTTCATCACGGCGGCGGTTCCCTATGTGGATGTCAAAACTCTTCAAAGCATTGCCGGACATGCGGACATCAGCACCACCGCTATGCCCACCGGCAGAGGGACAGAATTATGGCGGCGGGGGAAGCCCTTCAGGGGATGTATGGAGGGGAGACTATACCAGAACTATACCACCCTCAAAACGTGCTATCCCTTGCCAATCAAGGGGTTGAGTGATGGTAAAGCCGCCCTTTTCTACCACTTTCTATACCACTTCTCCCTTTTCCGTTAAAAACACTCTAAAATGTGGAAAACTTTCTTCCTTTCTGCCGCGAAAAAGGTTCCCAATCTCCCCGCCCCAAAATCCCGAAAAGGTTGACAACGTCTCCAATTCGTGGTATCATACCCCATGCTCGCAAGAGTCCATATGCGCCCGTAGCTCAGCTGGATAGAGTGTCAGACTCCGACTCTGAAGGTCATGCGTTCGAATCGCACCGGGCGTACCAAGAAAACCCCGCAACCAAACGGTTTGCGGGGTTTCTCTTTGCAAAAGTATAACCTCTTTTTTGGGCTCTATATAATAAAAGTTTGGGGTAAGTTTTGCAAAAAGAGAAGACAAATGATTCGCAAACGGATAAAGTGTAATTGCTTAGAAAACACTCAGGAGGCAAAACACTTGTCCAAGCAAGAGTATACAGCAGAATTACTGAAAAATTGGAAGACGCGCAAATCGAAAAGATGGAGGAGAACGAATGGGAAATCATATTGCAGATACGGTTGAAGCATAAGTACCATGCATGCCCTTGCTGCGGAAAGCAAACAAATCAGGCGCATGATGATCATACGCGCACAGTACGGGATGTGAGCGTTCGCGGAAAGCCGTTGAAGTCGCTTTACCGAAAGCGAAGATACGCGTGTGCCGCATGCGGCAAGAGATTTCCCGAAAGCTGTGCGTTTCTGGGCCGGTACCAGCGGTTCACGTACCAGGTAACGGAGAAGATCATTCAACTGCTTCATCGCCGATAGAGCATGAAAGACATTGCCCAGGATATCGCCACGTCTGTCAGCGGTGTGCAGCGCTGCCTGAAGCTGGCGCCTCAGGGGAGACCTGAGAAGCGGCCCGAAGTGCTGTCCTTTGATGAGTTCAAAGGGAAAGCCAACGGCGAGAAATTCCAATGCGTCCTCACCGCTCCGGAGAATCCTGGATATCCTTCCCGACCGCAGAATCTCCACCATACAGGGCTACTTAAAAGTCTTCTCAAACCGCTGCGATGTGAAGGATGTGATCATGGACATGAACCGGGGCCGCTGGGATATTGCAAAGGCTTCTCTGCCTCAGGCGAAGATCGTGATTGACCGTTTTCATGTGATCCGCTATTGCGCCTGGGCTATGGATGACGTGAGAAGAAGCGTCCAGAAATCGCTTCAACCGGCAACTCGCAAGTATTTCAAGCGGTCCAGGAAGCTATTGACCGCCAGAAGAAGTTCTCTGTCCGATGAAGACGAGTCCGCCGTGGATGTGATGCTGAATTTCTCCGAAAAGCTTTGGATCTATCCCCAATTCTGTGTAAACTACAAAAGCCGGTGTAAGAATCAAAGTTGATCGAGGCGGCGTGCAG
>CAKTUU010000023.1 GCA_934621505.1 uncultured Clostridia bacterium | reverse complement strand
ATGCGTGATCTTGTCTTTATCAACTGGCGTACCGGGGAACCGGCGAAAAACAGTTCCTATGATACCCACCTTTACAAGCTATGCGACGAAGCAGGAATTGAAAAATTCTGTATGCACGCTTTACGCCATACCTACGCCACAAGAGCGATTGAATGCGGCGTACAGCCCAAAGTGCTGCAAAAGCTGCTTGGTCACGCAAGTATAAAAACAACGATGGACAGATACGTCCATGTCACATCTGAATCCTTGGATCAGGCTGTGCGGCAATTTGAATCAGGCAGGGTTTCCTAGCATATAAGTCCATGCGAAAATGGCGTAAAAATGGCGTAAGCCAAACGCGCCGGATCCCGGAAACTCTTGAAAATCAAGACATTTTAAGGAGATAGAGAAAACTATGAAATTAGGTATCGTAGGTCTCCCCAACGTAGGAAAGAGCACTTTGTTTAACGCCATCACCCGCGCGGGCGCACAGGCTGCCAATTACCCCTTCTGTACCATCGAGCCTAACACCGGCGTTGTGCCTGTGCCGGACAGCCGTTTGGACGTACTGGCGGATATGTATCACCCCAAAAAGGTTACTCCCGCCACCGTTGAGTTTGTGGATATCGCCGGTCTGGTCAAGGGCGCCAGCAAGGGCGAAGGCCTGGGCAACAAGTTCCTATCCCATATCCGTGAGGTGGATGCTATCGTTCATGTGGTCCGCTGCTTCGAGGACGAAAACATCATCCATGTGGACGGTTCCATCGATCCCAAACGGGATATTGAAGTGATTGAGCTGGAATTGATCTTTGCCGATCTGGAAACCATGGAACGCAGGGTGGACAAAGCGCAGCACATGCTCAAGGGCGGCGATAAGCGCGTAGCCCAGGAGGTGGAGCTTGGCACCCGGCTGAAAGCCCATCTGGAAGCTGGAAAGCCGGTTCGCACCTTCCCTATGACCGACGATGAAAAGGCCATTGTGGACAGCTGGTTCCTTTTGACAGACAAACCGGTGATTTATGCCGCCAACATTGCCGACAGCGATATCGGCCCCGATATGGACGAGATTCCCTATGTCAAGGCTGTGCGTGAAGTGGCCCAGGCAGAGGGGGCGCAGGTCTTTACCGTCAGCGCGCAGATTGAGGAAGAAATCGTCCAGATGGATCCGGAGGAAAAGCAGGAGTTTTTAAATGAACTGGGCCTTGGGCAAAGCGGTCTGGACCGGCTGATTACCGCCTGCTATTCCCTGCTGGGGCTCATTTCCTTCCTGACGGCCGGCGCGGATGAATGCCGCGCCTGGACCATTGTCAACGGCACCAAGGCTCCCCAGGCGGCGGGCAAAATCCACACCGATTTTGAGCGTGGCTTTATCCGGGCCGAGGTGGTCGCCTTTGACGATCTGAAGGTCCTGGGCAGCATGGCCGCCTGCAAGGAAAAGGGGCTGGTACGCAGCGAGGGCAAGGACTATGTGATGAAGGACGGCGACATCGTGCTGTTCCGCTTCAACGTATAAACAGCAAGGAGGGCGCTTCTTATGTCCAAGCTTTCTTTTTTCTTCAAAAGACTGGTGCGCATGGACTGGAAGGCCATGTGGCAGACCACGGCCATTTTAAAGGAGCGCAGCGGCAAAAGCCGCCTTTGGCTTTTGTGCGACATGCTCCATTGCGCGCTGAAATACAACGCGGGCTATGTGGATTATAAGATTGCCGAGTTTTACCGGCTGAACGACGCCCAGCGCCGCACCCAGATTACCCGCGGCCTGAGCAATACCATTGTGCGCCGCATGAACGATAAGGCCTACTGGTACCTGTTCGATGATAAATCCACCTTTAATAACCTGTTTAAGGACGAAGTAGGCCGCGGCTGGCTCAAAATCGGGGACGATATCAGCTTGGACGACTTCAAGGCCTTTCTGGCAAAATATCCGGATATTATCGCGAAGCCGCTGGAGGGCTCCAGCGGCGTGGGCATCGAGCGCTTTACCAGCCAGCACTGGCAGGGGCGTGAGGCAGACTTTCTGCAGGAGCTGAAGGACAAGCAGATCGGCATCATCGAGGAGCGGGTCATCCAGCATCCCAAGATGATGGAAATGTGCCCCACCTCCGTGAACACCATCCGCATCGCCACGCTGCTGGGCGATAAAAAGCAGGGCATTGTGTACGCCTTTCTGCGCATCGGCACCGGCAATGTGATGGATAACGTGGACCAGGGCGGCATGGCGGCCCGGGTGGATTTGGCCAGCGGCAAGCTGCTGACCGTTGGCGCGGATAAAAAGGGCAATACCTATACGGAGCATCCCATTACCCACACGCCCATTATCGGCTTCCAAATTCCCTATTTTGAGGAAGCCAAGGCCATGTGCTTAAAGGCCGCGCAAAAGGTACCCCAAATGCGCTTTGTGGCCTGGGACGTGGCCATTACGGAAAAAGGCCCCGTGTTTATCGAGGGCAACAGCTTCCCCAGCCACGCGGTGCCTCAGTTTGCCGCCCACTATCCCGATGGCATCGGCATCATGCGGGAATTTCGTGAGTTTATCGATATTTGACAGGAGACGACACAGCCATGATGAAAAAACTGCTCCCCCTGATCCTGTGCGTTGTTCTTTCGCTGTGTCTGGTTCCTGAAGCCGACGCCAAATCCCAAACCTTTACCCTGATGGTCTATCTGTGCGGTACGGATTTGGAAAGCGACGGCGGCGCGGCCACGGCGGATTTGGAGGAAATGGTGGCGGCAGGCGTGCCCAAGGGCGGCGATTTAACCGTTTACATCCAGACCGGCGGAACCAAAAGCTGGCAGACCCGCGGCATCACCGACCGCAAGGTGGAACGCTGGACGCTTAGCGGCAAGGGCCTGAGCAAGGTTGACAGCGTAGGCAGCGCCAGTATGGGCGACGTATCCACCTTCGCTGATTTTCTGGTCTACGGCTTTGACAATTATCCGGCGGACCGCTATGGGCTGATTATGTGGGATCACGGCAGTGGCGCTTCCGGCGGCCTTTGCTATGACGAAATGACCGGCGATCCCCTTTACTACCCGGAAATTTACGAGGGGCTGGAAAAAGCCCGCAGCCGGTCCGGCGTCAGCCAGAAATTCGCCTTTATCGGCTTTGACGCCTGCTTGATGGCCTCCTATGAGCTGGCCAATCATCTGGCCCCCTTTGCCGATTACATGATTGCCAGCGAGGAGCTGGAACCCGGCAGCGGCTGGGCCTATGACGAATGGCTGGGCGACCTGGCGGAAAACCCGGGAATGGACATTCCCACCCTGGGCAAAAAAATCGTGGACAGCTTTATCAGAAGCAACAGCGGCTTTTTCCGGGGCGATTACGCCACCCTGTCCGTATGCGATTTGAACCGGCTGGACACTTTGCAGGCCGCCGTGGAGGAATTGGGCGCGTCTTTGACCAGTGAATTGAACACCGATTTTACCGGCATCTCCCGTCTGCGCCAGAACATGCGCTCCTTTGGCGAGGTATCCAGCAACGTGGCCAGCGACATGATCGATCTGACCGTGTTCGCGGACGTATACGGCCGCTACGACGCGGCGGCGGCTAAAAAGGTGAAGTCTGCCCTGAACGATGTGGTGGTGTATTCCCGGTATACCAGCAACCTGAGCAATGTGTCCGGCATGAGTATTCTTGTGCCCTACGCCACCCGCAGCGATTTTTCCACCTACATGCCCTATTACGAAACCAAAAACCTGTCGCCCAATTATTCCGCCTTTGTCAAGGGAATGGCCCGGCAGATGGCCTCCGGCAGCACGTCGGGCCTTTGGGGCAACATCAGCGTCAGCCAGCAAAGCATTCAGGAGGCCCAGGTGGACTGGTTCGGCCAGTACGCCCAGGACCAGGAGGCCTATTCTGAAAACGCCTCCTCCCTGTGGGATGAATGGTATGGCAGCGACACCCAGGAATCCTCCGATTTTTCCCTGGGCAGCTTTCTAAGCTACCTGTTCAGCGAGGATGACAGCAGCTACAATACCGATTACGACAGTTCCGCCTCCAGTCTGTGGGGCGATCTGGACGATGATACGGATACCAGCTTTACCTCGGATTCCACCCCATCGCTGGACGACTTCATCAACAGCCTGCTGGGCGATGAGGACAGCCAACAGGATAGCAGCGCTTCTTCCGTTACGGTGCAGACCGGCGACGGCGACGTAACGCTGGACAACCCCTTTGCCGGTACGGACAGCGAATACGCCTATACCGTCACCCTGACCCGGGATCAGCTGAACAGCCTGGGCAAGGTAGAAGCCAACCTGATGCTGGATGTCAGTGATCCGGATTTTGAATGCTATGTGGAGCTGGGCTATGTGCAGGACGTTATTACCGATTGGAACAACGGTAAAATCTACGGCCTGTTTGACGGTACCTGGGCCACCCTGGACGGACAGATGGTCTGTATGTATGACCAGATTGCCAACGAAAACTATATTCGTTCTCTCATTCCCGTTACGGTAAACGGGCGGAACACCTATCTGCTGGTGATCTTTGACGAAAGCACCCCCGGCGGCCGTGTGGCGGGCTATACCGACGGCTACACGGAGGCGGGTCTGCCCGCCCGTCAGGTGTGGGATCTGGAAAAAGGCGATGTGGTTATTCCCCAGTATTCCCTGATTTACTGGGATGATGATGACGAGCAGCAGGAGGAACCCTTTCAGGGGGATCCCATCACTGTGGGGCGGGACGGCGGCATCCCCTTCGCCATTGACGCGGTGGAAACGGACGCGGATTATGTGTACGGCTTCTGCCTGACGGACATTTACGGCGACAGCGTTTTTACGGACTTTACCCTGATTTCCTTCTGACAGGTTTTGCAAAGGAGGCCTTTCCATGTGCCAATTCTCCTTCTCCGATGCTGAAAAGAAGCTGCTGGCCCTTCAGCAGCAAATTCGCGCGCTGAAAATTCCGGTGGTCATTGTGCTGGAAGGCTGGTGCGGCGCTGGCAAGGGCACCATGGCGGGTGAGCTGCTGGAAGGTCTGGACCCCCGAGGCTACAACGTCTATGTGCCGGAACGCATTCACGAGGGCCGCGGCTTTCCGCCGCTTCACCCCTACTGGGTGCGTATGCCCCGGCAGGGAAACATTTCGCTGTTCATTGGCAGCTGGTATCACGACCTGTGCGCAAAGGCGGTTCACGGCCATCAGGCGGCGGACTGGACCTCCGTCAATCAAATGGAACAAATGCTCCTGTGCGACGGCGTACTGCTGCTGAAATTCTTTTTGAACGTGACCCACAGCGAGCAAAAGCACCGCCTGAAGGCTCTGGAAGAAAAAAAGGCCACCCGCCATCTGGTTACCAAAAACGACTGGAAGCAGTGCGACCATTATGACCAGTGGCAGGCGGCCTATAACGGCATGATTTCCGCCACCGGCACAAACGGAGCCGTTTGGCATGTGCTGCGGTGCGACGACAAAAAAGCCTGCAAGCAGCAGATGTACGAAATCATTCTTTCTGAATTTGAGCGAGCAATCGAGCAGTGCCGGACCGGCGGCCGGCCGTGGGACACGCGCACGCTGCCGGACAGTCCCTCCTTTCCGCTGCTGTCCATGCCCCTGCTTTGCGACGTTGATCCCAACCAGTCCCTGGGCGCGGATTACAAGGCCCTGCTAAAGGAACGCCAAAAAAAGCTGCGCAAGCTGCAATATGAAATGTATTGCCGGGGCCTTTCCATGGCGCTGGCCTTTGAGGGCTGGGACGCGGCGGGAAAGGGCGGCAGCATCCGCCGGCTGACCAGCGCGATGGATCCCCGCAACTTTACCGTGGTACCTATCGCCTCCCCCACCGCCGAGGAAAAGGAGCATCATCATCTGTGGCGTTTCTGGCGCACCCTGCCCAGTGCGGGCAACACCACCATTTACGACCGCAGCTGGTATGGCCGGGTCATGGTGGAGCGGCTGGAGGGCTACTGCACCCAGGCCCAATGGAACCGCGCCTATGAGGAAATGAACCTGTTTGAAAAGGACCTGACCGACAGCGGCATGATTGTGCGCAAGTTCTGGCTGCAAATTGACCCGGACGAACAGCTGCGCCGCTTCCACGAACGGCAGAGCACCCCGGAAAAAGCCTGGAAAATCACGGACGAGGACTGGCGCAACCGGGAAAAATGGCCGCAGTATGAAGAAGCCGTCAACGATATGCTGCAAAAAACCTCCACCCCCGAAGCACCATGGATCATTGTGGAGGCCAACGATAAGCACTTCGCCCGCATCAAGGTGCTGGATTGCGTCATTGCCGCCATGGAGGAGGCGCTGGCCCGCTGATGGAAATTCGAAAATACAGTCCCTATAACGAAAAGGAAATTTTAAGCCTGTATGCCAGCGTGGGCTGGACGGCCTACACCGGCCAACCGGACACGCTTCGGCAGGGCTTTGCCCATTCTTTGCTGACTCTGGGAGCCTATGAAGGCGATGCGCTGCTGGGACTGGTTCGCGCAGTGGGCGATGGCCATACCGTCGTCTTTATCCAGGATTTGCTGGTGTATCCACAGCATCAGCGCAAGGGCGTGGGTTCGGCGCTGCTTCGGGCCGTGCTTGACCGGTACGCCCATGTGCGCCAGATTCAGCTGACCACGGACAACACGCACGAAAGCATCTCGTTTTATCAAAAGCAGGGGTTTAAGGCCCTGAATCAGCTGGATTGCTGCGGGTTAATGAAAGACTAAAACCCAGTCATCAAAAAAGGAGCGGCCGCTCCTTAGAGTGTTAACAAACGCCGGCCTGAATGCCGCGCCCGCGAACATCGCTGCGCTGGTTCGCGGGAAAAGAGCTGTGGCACAAGGCTTAGGGGCGCTGCCCCTAAAACCCTGGCAGGAGGCAGTGCCTCCTGCACCTCCGGTTTTTCAGCAGGCTGAGGAGCAGCAGTTCCTTTGTCCGACTTGAGATCGCCCGGTGTCCGCCTGCTAGGACGCCGGGCCTTTTTTACCAGGAAATTTTTTCATAGTATGCCGCTTCCCTGGGGTCATGGGTCACCAATATCACCGTTTTTCCCTGAGTTTCCCTTT
This sequence comes from uncultured Clostridia bacterium, assembly GCA_934621505.1. GTDB lineage: Bacteria > Bacillota > Clostridia > Christensenellales > Aristaeellaceae > Limiplasma. Next base: position 30,188 of record CAKTUU010000023.1, on the reverse strand, counting down.
GCACAATATCCATGGACCGCCGCCGGGTGTCCTCGTCCAGGCCTTTGTAGGGCTCGTCCAGCAGCAAAACATCGTATTGCGCCAGCAGGGCCCGGCACAGGGCCACGCGCCGCTTCATGCCGCCGCTGTAGGCGCTTACCGGCTTGGGCAGGCTGTCCGGCGCAATGCCCGTTTCCAGCAGCAATGCCCGAATGGTTTCCACCGGCGCGGGGCTGACCAGCCGCACATTTGCCACAGCCGTCAGCTGTTCCAGAAGCCGGTCCTCCTGAAATACCACGCTGAACCGTGTACCGGCAGGCAGGCGAATTTCTCCGCTATCCGGCTTTTCCAGCCCTATCATCAGCCTGAGCAGCGTGGTTTTGCCGCTGCCGCTGGGGCCCATCAGGGCGTAATGACCGCCTGCTTTCAGCTGAAAACACACATTTTGCAAAACCGTTCTGCCGTCATAGCTTTTGCACAGATTTATTGCTTCCATGCTCTTTCCATCCTTTTGGTCAAAGCCGCCATCCCGGCGGACACCAGTTTTTCACACGCAGCGCTCAGCAGCACAATCACCAGCGTCCAGCAAAACAAATCCGGCGTTTCCAGATAGACCTTGGCCTTGTACAGTTTTTCGCCGATGGAGCCGTTGGGAATGCCAATTACCTCGGCCGCCACGCCGCTTTTCCAGCACAGCCCCATGGCGATGGTCAGCCCGCTGCGCAAAAACGGCATGACGGCGTACAGGTAAATGGCCCGAAGCTGCCTGCCAAAGGGTACGCGGAACACCCGGGCCATTTCAATCAGCTTGGGGTCGGCGCTGCACAGGCCCGTCAACACATTGGCGTAAATCACCGGAAAACCAATCAGCAGGCTGATGACCACGGATAAATTCCGGCTGGGCACCCACAAAAGCACCAGAATGACAAAGGAGGCGACCGGTACAGCCTTTACCGCCGCCACCAGAGGGTTTAGCAGCTGCCGAATCCAAACAAAACGGTAGCCCAGCGCCGCCAGCGTTATGCCCAGCAGAGCGCTCATGGCAAAGCCCAGCAGAATCCGCCCAACGGTAAAGCCTGTGCTTTGCCAAAAAGCCCCCCGGACGGCCAGCTGCGCGAAGCGGCAAATGGCCGTCCAGGGAGAAACCAGCAAAATGGGCGCGTCTACCCACCAGGCGGCCGCCTGCCACACAAGCAGCCATACCACGACCGCCCAGAGCGGCGTTTTTTTCTCAGCGCTGGTAGTAGAACGCTTCATCCGGCAGCGCGCCGCCCACAGCGGCGGGGTTTTGGTCAAACAGCACCTTCAGGTAACCGGACAGCTGGGTCTGCATTTCCTGTCCGTCAATGTATACAATACGGCAGTAGGGCAGCGCCTTTTGGGCCACCGCCTCGGGAATGATGTCAAACTGGCCGATCAGTGCGGCGGCCTCATCGTTGTTTTCATTTACAAAAGCCACGGAAGCCTTGTATGCGTCCAGAAAAGCGGATACCTCGTCAGGATGCTGGCTGATGTACTCCGCGCGGGCCACCACCACACCGGTAATCAGGCGGCTGGAATCCGCAAGGCGTTCCCATTCCCGGTTCATGTCCAGCACAATCTGCACGCCCTCCTGCTTCATCTGGGCGGTGGTTACAAAGGGCTGGGGCAGCATGGCCACGCTGCCCGGCGTGCTGACCAGCGCGGCCAGGCATTCGCTGTGTTCGCTTTTCCATTCAATGGTTACATCCTTTTCCGGATTCAGGCCGTTGCCCCGCAGAATGTAATTCAGCGCGTATTCCGGAGTTGCGCCCTTGCCGCTGGCAAAGATGGTGCGTCCCCGCAGGTCCTGCACCGACGCAACGGTGCTGCCGTTTTCCACAATGTACAGCACGCCCAGGGTATTAATGGCCAGCACCTTCACCTGCCCCTGGGTGTTGTTGTACAGCACGGAGGCCAGATTGGCAGGCACGGCGGCAATGTCCACCTCGCCCTTTACCAGCTTGGGGGTGATTTCATCAATCGCCGCCGAAATGGTAAAATTATATTCCCCGGCCTGCATCATTTGCACCATTCCCATGGCAGTGGGACCCTTCAAAGCGGCCACATTGGTTTGCGCCATGGCGGAAGCGCCGGTAAACGCAAGGCACAGGGTCAGCAAAAACAAAACGATTCTTTTCATCGTGATTCCATCTCCTTTTCTTTCTTTTTGGCGGCGGTCAGGGCGCTTTTCACCTGCACGCCGGGCAAATTGCCCAGCTGGCCGGTCATGGCCCCCAGCTGGTCGCCGGTTCCGTTTACAATCAGGCCGATTACGGCGACGCCGCTTTCGTGATTGGGCACGCCGATACGCCCCTGAATAATGCCGCCAAAGGATGACAAAATTTCGTTAACCATGGGCACAGACTGGCGGTTTTCCACCACAATGCCCACAAAGCCCAAACGCTGCTCCATACAATCCTCCCAAATAAAAAACGCAGCAAAGCCTGTTCAGCCGCTACGTTTTATTGCTGTTTCGCATCCAGAAGCGCCTCCTTTCCAATCTTGGAGGCAGGCTGGCCCGCATCCGCAATCAGGAGTTTTTTTCTTTGGAATACGCCTCCGCCGCACGCTGCCGCCTGGCTTTGCCATATCCATACTTAGTATATCAGATCTTCCGCAAAAAGAAAAGGACAAAAATCCAAACAGGAGGGACAAAAACGGGTCAGCCGTTGCCCTCGCCCGGGCCGCAAAGCAGCATGACCGCTCCGTCCGGGGAATGAACGAATACCTCGTACCCATCCAGCTGGTTCAGGTCGGTTTCAAAATCAAATTGCCAATAAGGCAGGGAAACGTAGCTGCTTTCAAATTGCATACCATAATCCACTACCTGAAACCGGGCCATGGTTGCGTCTGTTTCGCCATACTTTTCTTTAATGGCGTTAATGGCGATGGCCAGCGCCTCCTCCATGGGCATGTCCAGCGTCGGATCAGGCTTGCCAAAGCCGGCGCTGAAATCATCTTTCATCCTATCCAGCCCTTCAAAATACAATTCCATTCCTTTGGGCTGCACCAGCGTTCCGCCATGCAGCAGCCGCGGCTTTACGCCTACCGGCTGGGGAAGGTAGCCGGTAATGATCCATCCCTCCTCATGCTCGTCCCGATCCACATCATAAAAGGACACATAGGCAAGGGTATAGGTTTTCAGCCAGTCCTGATTGGTAAACGCCTGCTTTTCAGGCGGCGTAACAACCCGGTATTCATCGTCCGGGGTCAGGGTGCCTGTTACCTCCAAATCGCAGGAAAACACAGGGGTTTCCACCTTTACCCTTTCCGCCCGGGACGGCGGCGCAAACAGGAGCAGCAGAACCAATAGCCCACAAAGTCGTTTCATAGACAGGTCATCCTCCTTTTCTGCCTACATAAACGAACGAGGGATGGCTGTTTCTTCCATCCCTCGTTCCATAATCCGGCATTTTTTACTTTTGAATCTTCTCCAAAGCCAGATCATACGCTTTTTTCAGCTGGGTATCGGCCAAATCGCCCAGCTCGTACATGGTGGTGTCGCCCTCGGGCATTTCCACAATCACATCCGGCGTAATGCCGATTTTGTGTACCTCATTGCCATTGGGGGTAAAGTACTGAGCCACGGTCAGCTGCATTCCGGCGCCGCGCCGTCCCACAGGCAGCACATACTGCACCACGCCCTTGCCGTAGCTTTGCACGCCCACAATGGTGGCCCTGCTGCGGTCCTGCAACGCGCCGGACAAAATTTCGCTGGCGGACGCGGAGTTTTCGTTTACCAGCACCACCAGCGGCAGGGTGTTTTCCTTGCCGTCCGTATAGGTGCGGTAATATTCCGCCGTGCCGTCCCGGTACTTCAGCGAGGCCAGCATACCCTCCTCCAGGAACATATCGCCGATTTTCTGTGCGTCGTCCACCCAGCCGCCCGGGTTATCCCGCAGGTCGATGACCAGCGCCTTGGCCCCCTGCGCCACCAGGTTGTCCAGCTGTACGGAGAAGGTGGGCGCGCAGTCGCCGCTGAACTCATACAAAGCGATATAGCCTACCTGGTCGTCCAGCATGCAGGAATTGACCCAGTTCACATGCACCTGCGCCCGCACCACGCTGAAGTCCAGCACCTGGTCGCCTCGCAGCACCTGAATCTGCACAGGCTCGCCTTCCTGGCCACGCATAACGTTTACCGCATCCTGCAGGGTTGTGGCCGTAACGTCGATATCCTCCACCCGGGTCAAGATATCCCCCTTGCGAATACCGGCCTCCAGGGCGGGGCTGTTCAGAAACACCCGGCTGATGGTGCATATGCCGGTGGCATAGTTGCCCATGATCTGCATACCCACACCGGCGTAGTCCCCCTCGTCATCCTCCCACATTTTGGCGTATTCCTCGGGCGTATAGTAGAAGGTATAGGGATCATCCAAACCGGCCAGCAGGCCCGCCGCCGCGCCGTCCAGCATAGCCTGCTCATCCGTTTCCTGATAATAGTAGGTTTCGGCGGTCTGCTTGATTTCTTCCAATTCGGCATATTTCATCAGGCGGTCGTATTCCTCGCGGCTGATGGTTACCGTATCGCCGTCCACGCTGACGCCGCTGTTTGCGCTGTCGCTGACGGTGGTGGGCAGCAGGGCGCAGCCCGTCATCAGCATGCATACCAGCACCAGCATCGCCGCCAGCTTCATTCCGTTCCGTTTCATGTTTCGTTTCCCCCATTTCTGACTTTGTATTTTCAGGGCTCCAATCCGCATTTTTTCAGCTGATACAAAATTTGAAAGGTCACCGCGTCGTCAAAATGGCGCAAATCCAGCCCTGTTTGACGCTGCACCTTGTCCAGTCTGTACACCAGCGTATTGCGATGAATAAATAACTGCCGGGCGGTATCCGACAAATTCAGGTCCTTTTGAAAGAACATTTCAATGGTTTGCAGCATCTCCTCATTAAACAGCTTGGCGGTTTGGGCATTAAACAGCAGGCGGTGATACCGCAGACCTTCTTCCCTGGGAACCGTCATCAAGAAGCGTTCCAGCCTTAGCTGGTCAAAGGCGTAAACGCCCTGCTGCGGCCCAAACGCCCGCCCCACCTCCACGGCGGTGCAGGCCTGGGAATAGCTTTCGCCAAGCTGGGCCAGGGTATGCCTGACTTCGCCTATTCCAATGGAGGCCTGCAATCCGGTTTCTTCCAGAACCGTTTCCTGAACGGCTCCGGCAAACTGCTTCAGCTCGTCCAGCCCATCGATATCCTCCATGTCCTTGATCAGCGCCGCGGCGCACCGGCTCATCTCCACCAGCACGTCCCGGTCCGTCAGCGGTACCATTTCGCTAAAAAGGCTGTAGGCGCCGGCTTCCCCTGCATCGTCCAGCTGCAGCAGCAGCACGCAGCGGTCCATTTCCAGGGGAATTTTCTTTTCCGCCGCCTGGGCCAGCAAATCCGCGCCGGTCAGCTCCTGGCACAGCGCCTGACGGTATACGTCGCTATCGCTTGCCGTAAAGCCGTCTTTGAGAAAGCTCATCAGCATAACGTCCGCCAGGCGCAGCACATCGTCCGCGCCCGCCTCGCCAGCCGGAGCCATCAGCGCCATCGGAGGCTTTGCGTCCAGCGGACGTATCAGCCAGCCATCCTTTCGGTGGTTGACGCCCGCCGCCAAACCGGTGCTTTCCACCTCCGCCCGTTTCCCGTCCTCAGGAACCAGACAGTTTCCCTCCGCATCCACCAGCCGCAGCGGAATGCGCAGCATTTGAAACGCATGGGCGACCTTACGAACATACCGCTTCTCCAAGTACACAAGCCGCGCTCCTTCCCAAAGCCAGAGCCATAGATTCCTTCGTATTATAGCATAACCCTTTGCCCATGGTAAAGAAGCCGCCTGCTTTTTTACAGAATTCAGAGCAGGCAGGCCTGCACGGCCCGGCACAGAGCGTCCACATCCTGCCGCGTATTGTAAATGCCAACGCTGGCCCGGCAGGCTCCTGTTTCCAGGGTGCCAAGCCATTGATGAATGGACGGGGCGCAGTGCAGCCCGGCCCGCAGGGCATAGCCCTGGCGGCTAAGGGTATCGCATAGCTCTCCGGGATCCATGGGGCTGGGCACAAAGCTGACCACCCCTACCTTTTCCACGCCGGAATGACCCAGGACCCTTATACCGCGAATTTCCATCAACCGCTTGCGCATACGCGCAGCCAAATCCGCCTCGTATTCCTGAATTTCCTGCCTGTGGCCAAGGGCAAAGCGCGCCCCCACCAGCAAACCGGCAATGCCGGGCAGGTTCATGGTGCCGCTTTCATACCGGTCCGGCAGGGTTTCCGGCTGAAGCATGCTTTCGCTTTGAGAGCCGGTGCCGCCCGCAATCAGCGGCCTTGGCCGCATACCGCGTCCCAGCACCAGCACGCCGGTTCCCTGAGGGCCCAGCAGTCCTTTATGGCCGGGCATGGCAATCATGTCCGCTCCCAGTCCGTCCAGCGACACATCCAGCACCCCAGCGGTCTGGGCCGCGTCCACCAGCAGGGGCACGCCATAGGGCTTCAGCGCGTCCGCAATCCGCTTCACAGGCTGCACCACGCCGGTTACGTTGCTGGCGTGGCATATCACACACAGCGCGGTATGGCTGGTAACCGCCGCCTGAACCGCCTCGGGGGTAACCAAGCCCAGACTGTTGGGCGGCAGCGTCGTTACCTGAATGCCGCCGTCAGCCTCCAATCCCTTCAGCACCCGCATCACCGCGTTATGCTCGCCATGGGAACACAGCACCTGATCGCCCTGATGAAGCATGCCTCGTATGGCGATATTCAGCGACTCGGTACAGCCGGAGGTAAAGATCACATTTTCCGCCGCGGGCGCGTGAAACGCCTGCGCCAGCAGTTCGCGGCAGTTTTGAATGATTCGCCCGCCGCACAGGGACAGCTTATGACCCGACCGGCCCGGATTGCCGCCCAGCTTTTGCAGCGTACCCGCCATGGCCTGAATCACCATAGGCGGCTTTGGAAAGGATGTGGCGGCATTATCCAAATAGATCATAAAATCCCCCTCCCGCGCTTTACACCAAGCGTCCCCGTTTCCGTATACTGTATGAGGAAAGAAAGGGGGAAATGAACCCATGCAGCAGGAAGTTTTCGGCATAGCGTCCTTTCGGTCACGCCAGCAGGTATTCAAATTTGAAGGCGCTCTGCGCCGCAGCGGCGTGCGGGTTTCCGTCATTACCACGCCGCGGGACGTATCTGTTGGGTGCGGCCTGAGCATCCGGTTTGAACTGAGCGACGCCAACCGGGTGATGGAGGTATACAACCAGCTGCGGCCATCCAACCTGATTGGCTTTTACCGGGTAGACCGGACGGAAGGCCAGCGCACGGTAACCCGCCCGTTGTAGTGGAAAATGGATTCGGCGGTTGGCTAATACGTCCCTTTTTCTGCCATACGCACCCGCCCGATCTCCCCCAAAAGGGAAATCGGGCGGGTGTTCTTTGTCGTTTGACTGGGCGCCTGTTGGAAACTGTTCCGGCAAAGCATACATGGAAATCACCTTGTCCCAGCCGGGTATCGTTTTATCCCGGCCGGGGCAACGGCAGACGCGGCCGCAAAACGTCCTTCTGCCTTCAGAGCGTAAATCCAGCTTACCTCTTGATACGATTTCACAGGCGGCTCGCTCAAAGCGTATCTTTTTCCGCCGCTTACACAACCTCTACCTTCAGCATGTTGGTATTGCCGGAGCTGCCGTTGGGCAGGCCGCCGGTGATGACGATACGGTCGCCCCGCTGCAGGTCAAAAATCTGCCGGGCCAGCTTTTTGGCGTTAAAGAACAGCACGTCGGTGGAATCAAAATGCTCGCTTAGGGCGGGGGTTACGCCCCAGGACAGGGCCAGCTTGCGCCAGGTTTTTTCATTGGTGGTCACGCCCAGAATATCCGCCGGGGAGCGAAAGCGGGACACCATGCGCACCGTCTGGCCGGACAGGGAGCATACCACAATCAGCTTGGCCTCAATATCAATGGCCATGCCGCATACCGCGTGGGAAATCGCGTCCACCACGTTGCGAATTTGAAATTCCGACTTGAGGAAGCGGCTGCTGTAATGAATGTGCTTTTCCGTCTCCTCGGCAATGCGGGCCATGGTCTGCACCGCCAGCACGGGGTTTTTGCCGGCGGCGGTTTCGCCGGACAGCATAATGGCGCTGGTGCCGTCGTATACGGCGTTGGCCACATCGGAAATTTCCGCCCGGGTGGGCCGCACATTGGTAATCATGGATTCCAGCATCTCCGTGGCGGTAATGACCCGCTTGCCCAGCAGACGGCATTGGGTAATCAGCTGTTTTTGCACGGCGGGCAGCTCCTCAAAGGGAATTTCCACCCCCAAATCGCCCCGGGCCACCATAATGCCGTCGCAGGCGGTGCAGATTTCCTCAATGTTGTCCACGCCGGACCGGTTTTCAATTTTGGCGATCAAATCAATATCCTGTACCCCGTTATCCTCCAGGAAGCGACGCACGGCCAGCAAATCCTCCTTGCAGGACACAAAAGAGCAGGCGATAAAGTCCACGTCGTTTTCCGCGCCAAACAGGATGTCCTCTTTATCCCGCTGGCTCAGGTACTCCTGACGGAACACCCGGTTCGGCACGCTCATGCTCTTGCGGTCGCTGAGGGTGCCGCCGGTTACCACCACGCAGCGGGCCTCTTTGGGGTTGGCTTCCAGCACCTCCAAAATCAGCAGTCCATTGTTGATCAGCACCCGGTCGCCAGGGTGCAATTCGGCGCACAGGCCCTTATAGCTGACGGATACGCGGGTTTCATCCCCCGGCACATCCTCGGCCGTCAGGGTGAAGGGCTCGCCTTCCTTTAGCTCAACCCTGCCTTTTTCAAAGCAGCCGATGCGGTATTCCGGCCCCTTGGTATCCAGCATGATGGCAATGGGCAGGTTCATCTCCCGCCGCACCTTTTTCAGCAGGTTGATTCTTTCCAGATGCTCCTCATGGGACCCATGGGAAAAGTTCAGCCGGGCCACGTTCATGCCGGCCAGGCACATTCGGCGGATGGTTTCCTCGTTGGTACAGGCTGGGCCGATGGTACAGATGATTTTGGTTTTACGCATTGTGCTTCCTCCCATTTTCAGATGGAGGAATCTGTCTACAAAGGGAAACCGTGATAAATGAAAAGCGCCATCGCTTTTCATGACAGACTCCACCGCTTATACGATTTCCGTGCTTTAGTATAGCAGAAAGAACGACCATGTTCAAACAAAACACGTTTTTTTCATGAAACAGCAAAAAGAGGCAGATATTATACCCGATTCTGCAAAAACATGCAATACCAAACCCACCCAGGAAAATAGATTCTGTTGGTCTTGCACGCCGCCGGGTTTGCGTTTATGCTGGAAACACCAGCAGCAAAACGGAGGGAAAATTCCATGGATGAAAAATATCTGCAAATCGTTGAGCATACCGGCGAAAATTATCTGCCCGTTATTCGCTTTCAGGCATGGCGCGTAGCGGTGCTGAACTGCCACCCACGCTTTCGCCGGGAAAACCTGTGCCAGCTGGAACGCCACCTGCTGACAGACGAGGCTTTTATTCTGTTAAAAGGCCATGCCGCGCTGTATGTGGCGGATGGGGACGCCAGCCACGCGGGACACATTGAGGTATTCAACCTGGAGCCCTGCAAGGTGTACAACGTGCGCCAGGGCGTGTGGCACGCCATTGAGGTCACCGACGACGCATCCGTTCTGGTGGTGGAAAACGACGATACTACCCAGGGCAATTCCCCAAAGCTGCCCATCCGTCCAGAAGACCTGCCCGTTTGGAAGCGCTGAAAAAGCATTGCATCATGGATTCTCAAGCCGTCCCGGTCTGGAAAGCCCGGGGCGGCTTCTTTCCGCTAACAAAGCGTTAAGACAGACAAAAAGGCCGTTTTACCCAATTGCGTCCATGGATGGGTCATGCTATACTGAAGATAAGCGGCATAGGCTTTATCCCAAAGGGGGCGCTGTGAATGGATGGATGGCGCAGGTTCTTTGCGGGTATTTGGATGGGTATCGGCGGTATTCTTCCGGGGGTCAGCGGCGGCGTAATGGCTGTTTCCTTTGGGCTATACCGCCCCATGCTGGAGGCGGTGCTGGATTTTTTCCATCATCCGGTTCGGCACATCCGTTTTCTGCTGCCCATCGCGCTGGGCGGCGGGCTGGGGGTTGTGCTGGGAGCTTGGGGCCTAAACGCCGCCCTGGCAAGGTATCAGACTGTGACGTTGTTTTTGTTTATCGGGTTTATTATGGGCGGAATCCCGGATTTGCTGAAGGAGGCGCGGCAGGACGGACCCTTTCAGCGGCGCTGGCTGCCGGCCCTGGCGGCAGGCGTTTTGCTGGCTCTGCCCCTATGCCTGCCGGGCGCCGGAGGACCCATGCTGGCGCAGCTGAGTCCGCTGCAATTTTTTGCCTGCGGGCTGCTGGAGGGCGTGGGCACAGTGGTGCCGGGGCTGTCCACCTCCTTTGTGATGATTCGTCTGGGCTGGTATCAGGCCTTTTTGCAGGCGTTATCCACCCTGCGTGCAGGCAGCCTGGCTTTGGCTGCGGCGGGCTTCGGCTTATCGGCTGTGGCCTGCATGAAGGCGGTCAAATGGCTGTTTGACCGCTTCACAGGGTACGCCTATTATGGCGTGCTTGGATTCTTGCTGGTATCAGTGGCGCTGGTCTTTCCCGGCTTTGAAAACGGCTGGATGCTGCTGGCGGACCTTTTGGCCCTGACGCTGGGGCTGCTGGGCGCGCGCTGGATGGCGTGCCTTGGCGAAAAAACACAGAAAGAGGGATGAAATGAAAAAAGGCAAAAAGAACCACTTGAAAAAAACAACCTATCACACCATTTTACGGGAAAAGTGGCGGGAAGCCCTATCCTCTGTGCTGCCCATCGTACTGATTGTGCTGGCGCTGTGCTTTGTGGTGGTGCCGGTTCCGCTCAGCACCATGCTGGGCTTTCTGCTGGGAGCGGCCCTGCTGATCATCGGTACGGGCCTGTTTACGCTGGGCACGGAGCTGGCCATGACCCCCATCGGCGAGGAAGTGGGCGCGGCCATGACCCGCAGCAAAAAGCTGTGGGTCATCCTGCTGATTTCCTTTCTGGTAGGCTTTATGATTACCATGTCCGAGCCGGATTTACAGGTGCTTGCCAGCCAGGTGCCGGGCATTCCCAACATGACGCTGATTTTGATGGTGGCGGCGGGCGTGGGCCTGTTTCTGGTGGTGGCGCTGCTGCGCATTCTGCTGCGCATCCGCATGGCCTACCTGCTGCTGGGCTGCTATGCCGCCGTATTCCTTTTGGCCCTATTTGTGCCCAAAAACTTTCTTGCGGTGGCCTTTGATTCCGGCGGCGTTACCACAGGCCCCATGACCGTACCGTTTATTCTGGCCCTGGGCTTTGGCGTCAGTTCCATCCGCAGCGATAAAAACGCGGAGAACGACTCCTTCGGTCTGGTGGCTTTATCCTCGGTGGGGCCCATTTTGGCGGTGATGATTCTAAGCCTGATTTTCCAGCCGGAGGACACGGCCTACAGCGTTACTACCGCCGCGGAGGCGGCCGATACTCAGGCCATGAGCCTGCTCTTTCTGAAAGCGCTCCCCCACTATTTGGGGGAAGTGGCGCTGGCCCTGGCCCCGATTGCCGTCTTTTTTCTTCTGTTTCAGCTGTTTGCCCTGCGCCTGCCCCTGCGGGAGGTGGTGCGCATTCTCATGGGTCTGCTGTACACCTATGTGGGCTTAACCCTGTTTTTGACCGGCGTAAACGTGGGCTTTATGCCGATGGGGTCTTATCTGGGACAGGCCCTGGCCTCGCTGCCCTGCCGCTGGGTGCTGGCGCCCATCGGTATGCTGATGGGCTACTATGTAGTATCCGCCGAGCCTGCCGTGCACGTGCTGAGCAAGCAGGTGTACGAGGTCAGCGCGGGAGCCATTCCCCCCAGGGCGCTGATGCTGAGCCTGTCCATCGGTGTGTCCGCCTCCGTGGGGCTGGCCATGGTGCGGGTGCTGACCGGGCTGAACATTCTGTATCTGCTGGTGCCCGGCTACTTGCTGTCCTTGATTCTCATGTTCTTTGTACCGCCGATTTATACCTCCATCGCCTTTGACTCCGGCGGCGTAGCCAGCGGCCCCATGACGGCCACCTTTCTGCTGCCCCTGGCCATGGGCGCCTGCGCGGCGGTGGGCGGCGACGTGGCCACAGACGCCTTTGGCGTGGTGGCCATGGTTGCCATGACGCCGCTGATTACCATTCAGTTATTGGGGCTGGCGTCCCGCCGCAGGGCCGTTCAAAAGCCCGCACAGTCGCCCATGGAGGAAATTATCGAATGAAACAGGAGGATGCCTTATGCACGATCTTTGCCTGCTAAGCGTCATTGTCCCGCGTGACCAAAGCGACCGGCTGGCCGTCTTTTGGGAACAGCACCAAATCGGCACGTTTTTCAGCGTGCTGTGCCAGGGAACGGCCACCAGGAGCCTGCTGAACCTGCTGGGGCTGGAAAAAACCGAAAAAATTCTTGCCTACGCCATGACCACCTTCGGCCGGGCCAAGCGGCTGACACGGGCGCTGGTCAGCGAAATCGGCCTGAATATGCCCGGCGGCGGCGTGGCCTTTACCATACCGGTGGCCAGCGTTGCCGGGGCCAGCAGTCTGAACTATCTGACCGAAAAACAGGAGATTATTTTGGGAGAGGTGACGGACATGTCCTTTGCATATGAACTGATGATTGCCATTGTCAACCGGGGCCATGTGGACGACGTGATGGACGTGGCGCGCCAGGCCGGGGCCATGGGCGGCACGGTGCTGCACGCCAAGGGCACCAGCCCGGAGGGCGCGTCCCGCTTCTTTGGCATGTCCATTGCGGATGAAAAGGAAATGCTGATGATTTTGACCGCCGCCGTGCAGAAAAAGGCCATTATGCGGGCCATTATGGATCAGGCGGGCATTCAAAGCCCGGCTCACACGGTGATGTTTTCCCTGCCGGTCAGCAGCGTGGCAGGCCTGAAAAGCGTTATGGCCGCCGCCGGTCAGGAAGAAGAATAACGGAAGATAAGCCAGCGGGGCCTTCAAAAAAGCTCGCCTGGCGGCAATCTTTTCTGCCGAAAGATTCCCCGTCCGGGGTGCTGCGCGCAGCAAACGAACTCGATGCCAGTCAGAGGGGCCGGCGGCCCCCTGACAACTTCCCGGAGAGTTTTTTTCAACAATCTGAAAGCCAGCGGAACCGGCGTTTGCCGGCCCCGCTGGCTTTCCTTTTGGTTTTCGATGGTTGTATCTCAAATCGTTGAATCGATTCCCGCCTGACCCATCCGCAGGCAAACCTGATAAGCATTTTGCCCGGCGGTCAAAATGGGCAGGTTTTCCTGCCTGGCCCGTTCCAGCAGTTCCCTGTCCGGCAGCAGCCCGTCCGGTAAAATGACGCAGGCGGCCTTTGTCAGCACGGCCACAGCCGCCACATTTTCATGGGTCAGCACGGTTACCCATGCCATTCCCGCCCGGCCGTGGCCCAAAACCCAGCTGAGCAGATCGCCGGCGTAGCCGCAATGCACCTGCGCCGTTTCATCGGTCCCCGGCGCCGCGTTGCGCGCGTTCAGCCAGCGGGCCAGTTCCTGTACGGTCATCCTTTGTCCTCCTATTCTTCAAACAGGGCGTAAATCCGCTTCAGCCGCCATAAAACCTCCAGCTGTTCCTTCTTGACCAGCGTTCCCGCGGCTGAGGCGCTTTGCTCCGCCACGGTGGGCGCAAAATCTCCATAGCTGTCAAACAGCTCGATCAGGCCGGAAACCGCCTCATGCCCCGGCAGGCGAAAGCGCTGCTTCAGCCGCAGGCTTACCCCTTCCACCTGCTGCGCCAGGGCAGCCAGCGCGTCCGCCGCCTCCTGCACCGACATTTCCTGCCGGTCCATGGCCACGCTGATGTTTTGCAACTGTGCCGCCAGATCATGCCCGTGCAAAAACGCGGCCTCCCAGATATCCAGCTGGCCCTGCATTCCCTTCATATGCAGCTGTATCGCCGGAAAGTCAATCTCATACAGGTAGGATTCCACCTGATGCTGCTGGCTTAGCTGCTGACGCACCAATTGCGCGTCCTCCCGGCTGGGATAGGCCGCCGCCAGCACCCGGCAACGTCCATCCGTCCACACATAGCCCGCCGCGCCCCGCTTGGCGAACTGAGCGGCCAACGCGCGGGCTGCCTCCTCATTTTCAAAAGCGCCCACCTGTAAGGCGTACCAGCGGGCCTCCGGCAGGGTGATATCCTTCTGGGCCATGGTTTCGTCAAAGGCTTCAGGCATGGGCGTTTCCTGAACCACCGGCTGGACCGATAGCTCCTGCCCGCGCCCCAGCAGCCCGGGTATCAGCAGCACCACCGCCAGCAGCAGCAGCGCATACCGCGCCGCCCTGCCGCCCCGCTCCGCCGGGTAAACACGCCTGTTTTGCTCCATGACCCAAACGCCTCCCGTCCTGCACATGCCCAAGGCTATGCCCCCCGGGACGGAATTATGTTTGATTATACACGGTCCCCGCGGCAAATGCAACGCTTGTAAGCGGCGGCTTTTGGCTGTATAATGGAAGGTGTAATAGAGGGGGGATCGGGTTGAGGCCATCCGTTTGGGTTCGTCTGCTTCGGATGAAGCACTACATCAAAAACCTGCTGGTTTTTTTGCCGCTGATTTTCAGCGGACGGCTGACGGAGCGGCAGCCGCTGCTGCAAACCGTCTGTGGGTTCGCGGCGTTTTGCCTGCTGTCCTCGGTGATTTATATCATTAACGATATTCAGGATGTAGACAAGGACCGCTGCCACCCCACCAAATGCCGCCGCCCCATCGCTGCCGGGCAGGTAGCCATTCCCGCCGCGTGGCTCATCGCCGCGGCGCTGCTGCTGCTTGTCTGCCTGCTGAATGTTCTGTGCGGCGGCGGGCTGTTCAGCTGGCTGATTCTGGCCGCCTATCTGGCGCTGAATCTGGGCTACAGCTATGGGCTGAAGCATGTGCCGGTGGTGGATATTGCCATTCTGGCCTCCGGCTTCCTGCTGCGGATGCTGTATGGGTCCGCCGTTACCGGCATTGAAATTTCCAAATGGCTGTACCTGACGGTGCTGTCCATGGCGTTCTACCTGGGGCTGGGCAAGCGCCGCAACGAACTGATGCAGTCGCCGGACGGGCAGTCCCGCCCGGTACTCCGGGCGTATACCCGGGATTTTCTGGATAAGAATATGTACCTGTGCGTGGCCCTGGCGATTGTATTTTACTCCCTGTGGAGCGTGGACAGCGTTACCATTGCCCGGGTGCAAAGCAACGCCCTGGTATGGACCGTGCCTCTGGTTATTCTGATTTGTATGAAGTACAACCTGACCATTGACGGCCCCTCCGACGGCGACCCGGTGGAGGTGCTGCTGGGGGACAAGCTGCTGCTGGGCATGGTTGCTCTGCTGGGGCTGATGATGCTGACCATTATTTACCTGTAAAAGAACAATACGAAAGGAAGTACTCCCCATGAACACCTGCGAACGTTTCCTGCGGTACATTGCCATTTCCACCCCTTCCAACGAGCAAAACGCGGAGCATACGCCCTCGTCCCCCTGCCAGTTTGAGCTGGCGGACCTGCTGGCCCAGGACATGCGGGACATTGGCTTTGCCAACGTGCGCCGCACGGACAACTGCTTTGTTTACGGCGATTTGCCCGCCACCCCCGGTATGGAAAGCCTGCCCGTGCTGGGCCTGATCGCCCACATGGACACCGCTCCCGCTTTTAACGGCATGCATGTGAAGCCGCAAATGCACCCAAACTATGACGGCGGCGACGTGCTGCTGCCCGCCAGCGGCAAAACGCTGTCCCCCGCCAGATTTCCAGACCTGGCCGCGCTAAAGGGCAAAACCCTGATTACCACCGACGGTTCCTCCCTGCTGGGCGCGGACGACAAAGCCGGTGTGGCGGAAATTCTGACCGCCTGCGACCAGATTTTGAAGGCGGGTACGCCCCACCGCAAAATCGTGGTGGCCTTTACCCCGGACGAGGAAGTGGGCACCGGCGTGCATTCCTTCGATGTGCAGGGCTTTGGCGCGGACTACGCCTATACCGTGGACGGCGGCGAGCTGGGCGAGCTCAGCTATGAAAACTTTAACGCCTGCGAAGCCACGGTGGAGTTTACCGGCGTAAGCGTTCATCCCGGCAGCGCCAAGGATATCATGGTCAACGCCAACCTGCTGGCCATGGAATTTGCCGGTTTGCTGCCCGGCACGGAAACGCCCCGGGATACCGACGGCTACGAGGGCTTTTTCCATCTGGAATCCATGGAAGGGGACGGCGTAAAGGCCAAGCTGGTATATATTGTACGGGATCACAGCGCCGCGCGGTTTGACGGCCGCAAGGAACAGTTGCGCCACATTGAAAAAATCCTGAACCACCGCTGGGGCGAAGGCAGCGTCAAGCTGACCATTCGGGACCAGTACCGCAACATGCGGGAGAAGATCGACCCCTGCTTCTTCCTGATTGAAAACGCCCGCAAGGCCATGCGTGACGCGGGCTTTGAGCCCTTTGACTCCGCCGTGCGCGGCGGCACCGACGGGGCGCAGCTGTGCTATATGGGTCTGCCCTGCCCCAATCTGTGCACCGGCGGCCATGCCTTCCACGGCCCCTATGAGTTTATCGCCGTGGAGGATATGGAAGCCTGCACCCGCATGCTGGTCGCCCTGATGAGCCAGAAATAAAGGGCTGATTCGTGAACGTTTTGTGAATCCGGCAAAATTCGGGAAGGATTTTGCAGTTGGTTCCAGAATTTCATTCTCCATTACTCCCAAGGAGGAAGACCTATGAAGGTTACGGACAAATCCCCCAAAAGACCGCTTATTTTCTATTACCTGATTGTGATGCTGGTGATGCTGCTGCTGAACGCGCTGGTATTCCCCTACCTGCTTTCCTCCCAGGTGCAGGAGGTGGGCTACAACGACTTCCTGAAAATGGTGGACGCCAAGCAGGTAAAGGAAGTAGCCGTTGAGGACGACCAGATTATCTTTACCACCCAGGGCGAGGATGGCAAGCCCATCATCTACAAAACCGGCCGCATGGAGGACAGCGGCCTGGTGGACCGGCTGTACGCCGCGGGCGTGGAGTTTGCCTCCGCCATTCCCACCCAGGATTCGCCCCTGCTGAGTTTTCTGACCACCTGGGTATTGCCCATTGTATTCTTTGTGATTGTCGGCCAGCTGCTGGGCAATATGATGGCCAAGCGCATGGGCGGCAACGCCCTGCAATTTGGCAAGAGCAACGCCAAAATTTATGTGGAAAGCCAGACCGGCAAGACCTTTGCCGATGTGGCGGGCCAGGACGAAGCCAAGGAATCCCTGAACGAAATTGTGGACTTTCTGCACAACCCGGAAAAGTACACCAGCATTGGCGCTACCCTGCCCAAGGGCGTTTTGCTGGTGGGCCCTCCGGGAACCGGCAAAACCCTGCTGGCCAAGGCTGTGGCAGGCGAGGCCAAGGTGCCCTTCTTCTCCATCTCCGGCAGCGAATTTGTAGAGATGTTTGTGGGTATGGGCGCTGCCAAGGTGCGCGACCTGTTTAAGCAGGCGGCGGAAAAAGCCCCCTGTATTGTGTTCATTGACGAGATTGATACCATCGGCAAAAAGCGCGACGGCGCTGGCGGCATGGGCGGCAATGATGAACGGGAGCAGACCTTGAACCAGCTGCTCAGCGAAATGGACGGCTTTGACGGCACCAAGGGCGTGGTCATTCTGGCCGCTACCAACCGGCCCGAAAGCCTGGACAAGGCCCTGCTGCGTCCCGGCCGTTTCGACCGCCGCATCCCTGTGGAACTGCCCGACCTGAAGGGCCGCGTGGCCATTCTGAAGGTGCATGCCAAGGACGTCAAGATGGATGCCAACATTGATTTTGATACCATCGGCCGCGCCACCAGCGGCGCCAGCGGCGCGGAATTGGCCAACATTATCAACGAGGCCGCCCTGCGCGCCGTGCGTCAGGGCCGCAGCACCGTATCGCAAACCGATCTGGAAGAAAGCGTAGAGGTTGTGGTGGCCGGTTATCAGCGCAAGGGCGCGGTCATCAGCGAAAAGGACAAGCGCACCATCGCCTACCATGAAATCGGTCACGCTCTGGTGACGGCCCGGCTGAAGCACGCCAGTCCCGTATACAAAATCACCATCATCCCCCGCACCAGCGGTGCGCTGGGCTACACCATGCAGATTGAGGAAGGCGAGCGGGTGCTGATGAGCCGGGAGGAAATGCTGGACCAGCTGACCATTCTGACCGGCGGCCGCGCCGCCGAGGAAGTGGTGTTCCACTCCATTACCTCCGGCGCCAGCAATGATATCGAAAAAGCCACCTCCATCGCCCGTTCCATGGTCACCCGCTATGGCATGAGCGACGAATTTGGCATGGTTGCTTTGGAAACCGTCAACAATCCTTACCTGAGCGCCGATACGTCCCTGATTTGCAGCCAGGACAGCAGCGCCAAGGTGGACCAGGTGGTTCGCCAGATGATTGCCGACGCTCACAAAGAAGCGGTCAATATTCTGGAAAACAACCGCGATTTGCTGGATACCCTGGCCAGCTATCTGCTGGAAAAGGAAACCATCACCGGCGCGGAATTTATGGATCTGCTAAAGAAGGCCGATGCGGAAGCCGATGCCAGTCAGCAGGGCTAAGTATTCTCCCATCATCGTGTCAAAAAATCGGAGAGCCGCAGTTCTCCGATTCAGCCTGTCGAAAAACCCTTTTCGGGGAGTTGTCAGAGGGGCCGCAGCCCCTCTGACTGGATTCGTATCGAACGGCTGACCTGCGGTCAGCGAATGAAACCGTTTCATTTGCTGTGCGCAGCACCCGGTCGGGCGGGGAGTTTTCGGCTTTGCCGAAAACATTCCTCCATTCCTTCGTCAGAAAAGATCGTCGTCAGACGAGCTTTTTTGACGGCCTGAGGCCGCGCATGCTTGCGCGGCCTTTTGCTTATACCTTTGCCGGGCTGGAAAGCACCAATGTTATACGTCCCTGCACCACAGCGTCCGGCACATCGTAAGGGAAAAAGATTTCTGTCCCCCGTTTTACGGGTATCTGTCCCCGAGGCGTTGACAATACGCCCTGCCCAGCGGTAACCAGGCCGATGCGAATCATGCCGTCGTTTTTTAGGGGAGCGCGGCCATTCACCCGCATTTCTGTACAGGTAAAATAAGGCGTTTGCCTTTTGCCGATCAGTTCCCGCTCCTCACCCCAATCTTCCCGGTCAACGACCGGGTTCAGGCTCAGGCAGCGGTCTCGAATTTCCTCCAGCGTGTATCCCGTGTAATCAAAGGATTCCAGTGTGCGCCTTTCATACAGGACTTCGTCCATGGGATAAAACACACCCTTGGGATTGGCCCGGCGGCGAAAAGCTAATAACGCCTGCTGGGGCAGCGGTACGGCGGTCAGGTCGCTGGGCTCCTGCACCTCAATCACAAAGCAGCCAGCGCCCAGGGCATGGGGCATGCCCGCAGGCACAAACCAGGTTTCACCGGGATTTACGCAAATTTTATGGCACATTTGCTCCATAGCAGCCATATCCTGCGCGTGATAGGCTTGCTCAAAGGCCTTACGGGTAACCCCAGGACGAAAGCCCAATAGAATATACGGTTTTTCCGCCATATCGCCGCGCACAGACAGCACATGCCAGCATTCTTCCTTGCCATAATTGCTGTTCCACAGCCGTTTCGCCACCTCTCGGGAAGGGTGGCATTGCAGCAGGAAGGGAGCCTTTGCATCCAGCATTTTCAGTAGGATGCCCAAATCATGGCCAAAGACCGCCATATGTTTTGGCCCCAGTATCTCCGACGGATTCTCCGCAATCACCTGAGATAAATAGCGGTGGCTGCCATCTGGCAGACATACCTCTGATTGGCCCAGGAATGGATGATCTGGCGTTGCGCCATTGGCGCTGGTCACCGACCCAATCCAGGCCTCCGCGCCGTTTTGGGTATCACGAGGGTTTGGCAGGCCTCGAAAGCGTTCCAATTCGCGTCCTCCCTCGGCCCGTATCTCGTTCTGTATCAGAATCCAAGGTTGGTGAAGCATATTTTTCTCCATCCGTTTTAGTCGCGCAGCTTATCGCGATAGGTCATCACCAGCAGCGATCCCAGCAAAATGGCGCCTCGCACAATGTATTGCAGGTAAATGTTCCAGTTCAGGATGGTCATGCCGTTAATCAGTACAGAAATCAGCACCACGCCAACCAAAGTGCCCCAAATACGTCCGGAACCGCCCGTCATGGACGTACCGCCGATAATCGCCATGGTAATGCAGTCCATGGGCCAGTCCTTGGCATAGGTCCAGTCCGCGTTCATAACCATGGCGGAGTTTACCCAGCCGGCCATGGTAGCGCAAACCTGCACGGTGATAAACACCACCAGCTTGGCCTTAAACACGTTAATGCCGCTGAGACGCGCCGCCTCCTGATTGCCGCCAATGGCGTAGATGGTGCGGCCGGTGGTGGTATGCTCCATTACAAAGTAGCAAATGCCCCACATCACCAGGAAGATGATCACCGGGTAAGGAATTACCCCAAACAGCCTCCCCATACCTAGTTGCACAAACCACTGGGGGAACATATTGGGAATGGGATAGTTGTTGCAGATGGTGGCACCAAGGCCAAACAAAACATACTGTGTGGCCAGGGTAATGATAAAGGGCGGAATGTTATACTTGTTCTGCACTGCCGCATGGAAGGTGCCGCAGGCCGCAGCTACCAGCAACGAGCAGACCATACCCAGCACGCAGGCCAGACCCAAGGGATAACCGGAGGCCGTCATGTGTTTACCAAATACAGCCACAATCACGCCGCTAAGGGCCACTTGGGAACCGGTGGACAGGTCAATTTTGCCGGCAATCAAAATCATGGTTACGCCCAGGGCAATGATTCCCTTTACCGCGCCAGACCGCAGCAGATTCATCCAATTATTCAGCCGCATAAAGTTGGGCGCGGCAATCCACAGGGCAACGACCACCAGAACCAGCACAATTTCCGTTACATGGTTTAAAATAAAAAGAGTCATCTTCTTTTTCTTTTCTCGGCTCATTTGCTTAGCCCTCCAGACATAGTGTGTACAGGTCATGCACATGGGTTTGCCGCAGGCGTTCGCCGCTAAGCTCATCCACGATGCGTCCGCCGCGCATAATCAGAATGCGGTGGCATACATCCAGCAATTCCTCAATTTCCGTCGATACAAAGATACTGGCGTTGCCCTGGCGGGACTGCTCCCACATGATTTCAAAAATCTGCTGCTTGGCGTTTACGTCAATGCCGCGGGTTGGCTCATCATAAATCATCACCTTGGGATAATTGTTCAGCCAGTTGCCCACAACCACCTTTTGCTGGTTGCCGCCGGACATGCTGCTGGCCTTGGCTGTCAGGCCACTGATTTTGATGGCCAGTTCATCCACCTGCCGCTGGGCCATATCATGGCGCTTTTTGGCGCTTTCCACCCAGCCACCCACGGTGGTTTTTTTCATGCCCGCATAACAAAGATTGCTTTCGATGGAGTGCATTAGAATCAAACCGTTTACCTTGCGGTCCTCCGGAGTCAGCCCCAGGCCCGCTTCCTTCATCAGGGTGGGGCTGCGGCGGCGGTATTCCTTGCCGTCTACCATCACGCTGCCGCTGTCCGCCGGCATGGATCCAAAAATGCCGTTCAGCAGCTCTGTTCTGCCGGATCCCAGCACCCCCGCGATGCCCAGCACCTCGCCCTTATACAGGGAAAAGGACACGTCCTGATACCAGCCTGTGCGGGTTAAATGCCGCACCTCCATCACCGCCTCCCTGCTGGGGGCGGAGTCCAAAGGACGCTTTTTGGCTTCCACATCACCAAACATCATCTTCACCATGGAAGCGTTGGTCAGCTCATCAATATTTTTCTTGCCGATAAACAACCCGTCCCGGATGACGGTTACGGTATCGGCGATTTCATGAATTTCCGCAAGTTTGTGAGAAATATAAATAATCACCACGTTGTTTTCCTTGACCTTGCGGATGGCCTCAAACAGCTTGGTTACCTCCGCCTTGGCCAACGCCGAGGTGGGTTCGTCCAAAATCAATACCTTGGGGTCGTGGCTCAGGGCCTTGCAAATTTCCACAACCTGGCGCTGCCACATGGGCAAATGCTGCACAGGCAGCTTCAAATCCAGTTGCAGTCCCATACCGGCCAGCAGCTGTGCCGCCTTTTCCCTGGCGGCTTTCCAGTCGATGCGCGCGCCCTTTTTGGGCAAACGGCCCAGAAAAATATTTTCCACCACGCTTAGGGTAGGAACCAGACTGGTTTCCTGATACACCATCACCACGCCCGCTTTGGCGGCCTGCATGGTGTTGGTAAAGCGCTGGGGCTGGTCGTTTAGCAAAACTTGACCGCTGGTGGCCGTTTCCGCGCCGGCAAAAATTTTCATCAGCGTGGACTTGCCGGAGCCGTTTTTGCCAAGCAGCGCGTTGATTTTGCCGCTTTCAAAGGTGACGGTTACGTTGTCCAGCGCACGGGTGCCCGGGTAATCCTTCGTGATATTTTTGGCAGAAATCGTACCCATTGCGTTCACCACTTACTATTTTGAAGTAACATCCGGGCAAACTTCCTCAGCCGCTTTGCGGATATGGAATGTTTGCCCGGAAAAGAGTGATTCAGAAAAGCCGCGTCAGCCTTTCACATAGGAGCGTTCCGTTTTATTTGGAGGACAGCGCATAGTAGTTGTCCAGCCAGGTCTTGACCTCGTCCAGGTCCTGCACGGAATGAACGATACCCGCCAGGTAGACGGTTTCGCCGGGTTTGCATTCGGTTTCTTCGCCGCGGATGGTCTTTACCAGCTGCTCAACCGCCTTGTAGCCCATGGTGTACATATCCTGCTCCAGGGTGCAGTACAGGGGGGTGCCTTCTTCCTGCAGCTGCATGGCAACCTGCTCGCCCATGTCGTAGCCCACCACGCAAACCTGCTGGGCAAGGCCCATGCTCTTTACCACCTGCACAGCCACGGAGGTAAACGCGGCGGACGTGTTGTAGAATACGTTGCAATCCGGCGCGCCGGTCAGCATGGCCTCAATGATGGGCACGTTGTCCTGCTTGGAGGTGGAGGACTGCTGGGCCACGATGTCATAGGTAAAGCCAGCGGCGGTCAACGCATCTAGGAAGCCGTTGTAACGGGCCTGAGACTGTTCGGGAATAGCCGCGTCAAAGTCAATGATGGCGATCTTCAGGGGATTTTCCTTGCCGAAACGTTCCTCAAACACAGGGGCCATGAACTCGCCCAGCTTTTGGCCGTTCAGATAATCCTGCGAAGTAAATCCGCCGCAGATGAAATCCGCGTTATTCAGCTTGATGTTGGCCACGGCGATTTCCACGCCCTTGTCATGGGCTTCCTTCAGCATGGGCACGGACGCTTCCTCGCTGTAGGGGGTAATGGCAATGCCCTTTACGCCCATATCCACATAGCTGTTAATCAGCTGCTGCTCGTTGGCAACGTCGCCCATGGAGTTGCCCACCAACAGCTCTACGCCTAGGTCGTTAGCGGCGTCCTGATAGCCTTGCTGCACCATCTTCATGGTAAATTCATCCTTGAACACTATACCGGCAATGGTGATTTTTTCCTCGGCCACGGCAAGGGTGGTCAAGCTCAGCAACATGGCGACAGCCAGGATCACGGATACCAGTTTTTTCATTGAAAATGCCTCCTTTTGTCGTTGGGTGGTTCCTTATATCAAGCATGAAACGTCTCTTCATGCTGAATATCGTTTTCCGCGGACCGCCACCGGCTGGGGGACATGCCCGTCATTTTGCGAAAGAAGCGGCTGAAATAAAACGCGTCCTGAAAACCGCTTTCAATCGCCACCTCGGAAATAGATAAATCGCTTCCCATCAGAAGCGTTTGTGCCCGGTTCAGGGTTTGCTCCTGAATATAGCGCACAGGGGACACGTCCATTTCCTGCTTGAATAATTTGCGAAAGCAGGAGGGGGACAGGTTGCAAATTTCCGATAGCTCGCTGACCGAGATGGAACCAATGGGCTGGCTGGCGATATATTCCAGCGCGGGTTCAATCTTGCGGTACGCACCAGACCGGGGCTTTTTGCTGTAAGCAATCTCGCTAAGGGTGGTCAGCAATTCATAGGTTTTAGCGTTAATCAGCGCCGGGGGCGTAAACCCGTTGGCGGACATACGGGCGATATGCTCCACCCGTTTAAACAGCATATTGGCGTCCTTCAGGCGCAGCACCTCGATCCTCTTTCCGATAGTAATGGGGGCGCACTGGTCGGTCTTCATCTCAAACCCCAAAAAAACTGCGTTGGCGAACTGCCCCTCCGTCACGGTATCACGCTTAACGCCGTCCCAGTAAAAACTGCCGTTGGGCAGGTTTGAGATGTTTGCGATGGAGTCCTGGGCGCTGCGCACCCGGAATTCGTACCGGACGCATTGGGGCGTAATCACCAAATCTCCCGGGCAAGCCGAAGCGATCAGTTCATGCGTGTTTACGTCCATATAATCCGCGCCCACGCTCAACAGCGCCATCAGGGCCGTGTTGGACCTGCCACCATCCTGGATAATCCAGTTGCTGCCTTCCCTCCAATAATGCATATGGGCAATGACATGATGCAATGCATAGTCTTGGCTACGCAAGCTGGCCAGTTCAATGCTCTTCATATAAACGCTCCTATGGTTAACCTGTCGTTCATTGGTTTTAGAATACGCTTATTTGGACAAAAAGTCCATTCACTTACCAATTTGTTTCATGGATTATTCGCTTCAACGCGCAATCGAAAAATCCCTGCCTCAACTTGTGCGTCTCCGGACGTGCCAAAGCGTTATTTCTATGGTATAATTTCCTTATTCCGATTATGCAGGAGGACAGCATGGCAAACGTTTATTTGCAAAAGAACCGGGAGCAGCGGGTTTACGGGGGACATCCTTGGGTGTTCCGCAGCGACATAGATCATGTGGAGGGCCAGGCCAGGGACGGCAGCGTGGTGCGGGTTTTATCCAGCCGCCACAAATTTCTGGGCATGGCTGTGTATAATCCCCGCAGCCAGATTACCCTGCGTATGCTCAGCCGGCGGGATATTTCCATCAACAGCGACTTTATTCATCAGCGGGTCAAACGGGCGGTGGATTACCGCCGCAAATTCGCGGATTTGCACAGCTGCCGCCTGATTTTTGCCGAAAGCGATGAGCTGCCCGCCGTCATTGCCGACTGCTTTGGGGACGTAATTGTTTTGCAGGTATTGTGCCTGGGCATGGAGGCCTTTAAGCAGGATATTGTGGACGCGCTGGTGGAGGAACTGCACCCCCAGGGCATTTACGAGCGAAGCGACGTGCCCGTGCGCGAATTGGAGGGGCTGGAGCAAACCACCGGCCTGCTATACGGCGCCGTGCCTGATAAGGTGGAAATGGTGGAAAACGGCGTGCGCTTTCTGGTGGATGTAAAAGAGGGCCAGAAAACCGGTTTTTTTCTGGACCAGAAGGAGAACCGGGCCGCCATCGCCCCCTTTGTGAAGGAGAGCCGGGTGCTGGACTGCTTTACCCACACCGGCAGCTTTGCCCTGCATGCCGGGCATTACGGGGCTCGTGAGGTCATTGGTGTGGATATCAGCGATTTCGCCTGCGAATGTGCGGCGGAAAACGCCCGCCTGAACGGGCTGGAAAACACGGTGCGCTTTGAGTGCGCCAACGCCTTTGATTACCTGCGGGCCGCTCAGGACAATCACGAGCAGTTTGACGTGGTGATTCTGGATCCGCCCGCTTTTACCAAAACCCGTTCCGCCGTGGAGGGGGCTCTGCGGGGGTATAAGGAAATCAATCTGCGGGGCATGAAGCTGGTACGCGACGGCGGCTTCCTGGTTACCTGCTCCTGCAGCCAGCATGTGCTGCCCCATCTGTTCCAAAGCATGCTTCTGGACGCGCAAAAGGACGCGCGGGTCAGCCTGCGTCAGGTGGAATGGCGCACCCAGGGCAAGGACCATCCCATTCTGCCCGCCGCGCCGGAAACCCAGTACCTGAAGTGCGGCATCTATCAGGTGTTCAAGTGATTCGCCCGGTTACGGCAGGCATTCTGGCCCATGTGGACGCAGGCAAAACCACCCTGTCTGAACAGCTGCTGTACAAGGCAGGGGCCATTCGCAGCCCTGGCCGGGTGGACCATGGCGATACCGCGCTGGATACCGACCAGATTGAGCGGCAGCGGGGCATTACCGTGTTTGCGGGGCAGGCCTGCTTTACAATTGATGACCGGCATTTTACCCTGATCGACACCCCCGGCCATGTGGACTTTGCCGCCGAGGCCGAGCGGGCCCTGCTGGCGCTGGATATGGCCGTGCTGATGATTGACGGCGGCGCGGGTCTGCAGGGGCACACCCTGGCCCTGTTCCGCATGGCGCAAAGCAGGGACGTGCCGGTGATTCTGTTCGTTAACAAAACGGACTTGCCATCCTATGACCCAAAGCAAATGGACGAGCAAATTCAGCGCCAACTGACGGACGCCGCCGTGCCCATTGAAAACGGCACGCCGGATATGGAAAAGCTGGCCCTGCTGGACGACGCCTTTTGCGAACGCTATCTGGCGGGCGATGTGGACGAAGCAGCGGCCTGGCAAAGCCTGCAAGCCCTGTTTCAATCCAGAAAGGCCTTTCCGTTGCTGCGTGGGGCGGCCCTGTCGGGACAGGGCGTGACCGAATTGCTGGACGCGCTGGCGCGCCTTTCCGTTTTTTCCGTTCCTGCGAAAGAAGAAACGGACGCGCTGATTTACAAAATCCGCCGGGAGGCCAACGGGGACCGGGTGGCGTTTGCCAAGGTTCAAAGCGGCGTATTGCGCCCCCGGGACGCTTTTCATCTGGGCGATACAACGGAAAAAATCTATCAGCTGCGCCGCTATCAGGGCGCGTCCTTTATCCCTGTGGATCAGGCCCGGGCCGGAGAGGCCATTGGTATTGTAGGCCTCAGCCTGCCCCGCTGCGGCGACCGGCTGCTTCGTGATTCCATTGTGCGGGATGCGGCGGACTTTCACACCCAGCCGGTGCTGGCGGTGCGGGCGCTGCCGCCCAAGGGCGTAGCTTCCGCCCAGCTGCTGGAAAAGTTGCGCATTCTGGAGGACGAGGATCCCATGCTGGGCGTGGATTGGGACAGCGAGCATGGCTCCATCACCCTGAAGGTCATGGGCGCTGTGCAAACCGAGGTACTGGCTCAAATTTTGCAAAACCGTTTTGGACTGGCGGTCTCCTTTCTGCCGCCGCTGGTCTTGTACCGGGAAACCATCGCCGCGCCGGTGGTGGGCTGCGGCCACTACGAGCCCCTGCGTCACTATGCCGAGGCGCACCTGCTGCTTTCCCCCGGGCCACGCGACAGCGGCATTCAGTTTGACAGTCGCTGCCATGTGGATGATTTGGCCGTCAATTTTCAAAGCCTGATTCGCACCCATGTGCTGGAAAAGGCTCACAAGGGCGTGCTGACCGGGTCGCCCCTGACCGATGTGCGGGTCAGCCTGCTATCCGGGCGGGCGCATTTGAAGCATACCGAGGGCGGCGATTTTCGCGAGGCCACCTATCGGGCTATCCGGCAGGGCCTGATGAAGGCCCAAAGCCTGCTTCTGGAACCCTTTTACCGCTTTACCCTGACCCTGCCGTCAGACAGTCTGGGCCGGGCCATGACCGATATCACCGCCCTGTGCGGCAGCTATGATCCGCCCCAAACCCTGGGCGATACGGTGCTCATTACCGGGCGAGGCCCTGTGCGCAGCCTGATGCATTACCCCACGCAGGTGCGCGCCTACACCCATGGCAAGGGCGATATTCAGCTGGAAAGCGATGGGTACGACCTGTGCCACAACCCGGATGAGGTCATCGCCGAAATGGCCTATGACGTGGGCGCGGATGTGCAAAACTCGCCGGGCAGCGTTTTCTGCTCTCACGGAGCGGGCTATCTGGTCAACTGGGACCAGGCGGACAGCCTGATGCACCTGCCTGTGGAAAAAGCGCAATAAAACTCAATGGAAAAGAAAATCCCGCCGGTTGATGCTTCGTTCAACCGGCGGGATTCCTTCTTTGAAACGGTTTTTTACATACCCAACAATAAATCCAGCCCCATGCCCGCAACGCCGCACAGCACCATCAGCAAAATGGGGTTACATTTCCACTTGCGCAGCACCACAAAGGCTATGGCAAACAGCCCAAGGCCGACCCAGCGCACGTTGTTCAGAGCAAAAGCCTGCCCCTCAAAGGCCACCGTGTTCAGGATGGACAGGCCCGCCGCGGCAATCAGCGCCACCACCACGGGGCGCAGGCTGGCCAGCACGTTTTGCAGGGCGGACAGCTTCTGATAGCGATAGTACAAATAGGCCAGCAGAGACACAATGATCAGCGATGGAAAAATGCAGCCCAGGGTGGCTACAATCGCTCCCAGGGGGCCCGCAATCCGGCTGCCCACAAAGGTGGCGGAATTGACCGTAATGGGTCCTGGGGTCATTTCCGCAATGGTAATCAGGTCTGTAAACTCGCTCATGCTCAGCCAGGCGTGCTTTACCACCGCCTCGCTCTGAATCATGGGAATGGCCGCATAGCCGCCGCCGATGCTGAACAGGCCCACCTGCAAAAAGCTCAAAAACAGCTGCCAGTACATTATGCCGCCGCCCCCTTCCGTCTGGACCACGCCTCCAGCATTACGCCCACCAGCACAGCCGCCATAATAACGATGCTGCCGTTTACCTTCAACACAAAGTTGGCGATGAACGCGGCCACCATCAGCCCGATCAATACCGGACGGCGGGTTTTTATCACCTTGCCGCCCAGGTTGCACACCACATCCAGAATAACGGCGGCGACACCCGCCCGCATGCCCCGAAGCAGCAAAGCAATATAGCGGTTTTCCGAAAACTGCCGGTAAAAGATGGAGACAACCGTCAAAATCACCATGGGCGGCAGAATGGTGCCAATTACCGCCACCACCATGCCCAAAAAGCCCGCCACTCTCCAGCCCACCAGAATGGCCGCGTTTACCGCGATAGCGCCCGGCGCGGACTGGGAAAGGGCGGTCATATCCAGCATTTCGTCCTCCTCCAGCCAGTGCAGTTCATCCACAAACTTGCGCTTCATAAAGGTTACAATCACAAAACCGCCGCCGAAGGTGAACGTGCTGATATACAGCATGCTCAAAAACAGCTTGAGTAGGGTCTTTCCCTTCTTCACCCTGCCATCCCCTTTCTCCTTTTGGATTTAGTATATCACTTGCAAGGCAATAAAGAAAATGCTATTATTTCATTGTAACCATATATTTTTTGATATGGATGTGATACTTCCATGACCGTTAAGCATATGCGGGTTTTTGTAACCGTGTATCAGGAGATGAACATTACCCGCGCCGCCGAAAAGCTGCACATGACCCAGCCCGCGGTAACCCGGTCCATTCAGGAGCTGGAAAGCCATTACGGCATTCATCTGTTTGAGCGGCTGCACAACCGTCTGCACCGCACCCCCGGCAGCGAGGACTTTTATGCCCGCGCCCTGCACATTGTGCAGTCCTTTGATGAATTGGAAAAGGGCGCCAAAACCTGGGAGGAAAACGGCGTTCTGCGCATTGGAGCCAGCCTTACTCTGGGCAGCTTTCTGCTGCCGGGGCTTATCCGGGATTTTCAGGCCGATCGCCCCCAGCTGCGCATTCAGGTAAACGTGTCCAATACGGAAACCGTTCGTCAGGCTGTGCTGAAGGATACGGTTGACATTGGTCTGGTGGAGGGCGAGGTATCCTTTGATTACCTGCAATACCAGCCTTTGTCCCAAAACCGTCTGCAAACCATCGTGTGCCCCGGCCATCCCCTTTTGCAAAAAAAGGCCGCCGCCCTTGCCGATGTGGCCGTCTGTCCCCTTCTTTTGCGGGAAAGCGGCAGCGCGGGCCGCACCTTTTTAAACCACATTTTCTCCTTTCACAACCTGACGGTTCAGCCCCTGTGGGAAAGCATCAGCACCCAGGCGCTGGTCAGCGCGGTAGCGGCGGGACTGGGCGTGTCCATCCTGCCGGAGCAACTGGTACAGGCGGACGTGGCCGCCGGCCGGGTAGCCGCCCTGCACCTGACGGATGAAGATTTTGTGCGTTGCAACTACCTGATCTGGCACAAACAAAAATATTTGGGCCACACCGCCAGAGCCTTCATTCAGGAGGCGCTTCAGCGGGCGTAAAAAAGTGGACTGTTCCCCGCCCAACGGACAATAGAAAAAAGAGACCTCCTGTTGTAGAATAAAAACTGCGACAGGAGGTCTA
>CAKTUU010000022.1 GCA_934621505.1 uncultured Clostridia bacterium | reverse complement strand
CGCCGAGGTGTAAGGCGGGAGAAATCCCCTGCGACATGTTCGCCCTTGCGCCTGCAAGGGTTTTCTTTTTGGAATCGGTCAGATTTTCAAAAAGGAGGTGCAACCCCAATGAGCAAGAATCTGGAAATCAAAAAGCAGGTTGTCAGCGACATCGTGAAGAAATTTCAGGATGCCCAGAGCGTTGTGATCGTCAAGTACAGCGGCCTGACCGTTGAACAGGTGACCGGTCTGCGCGCCCAGTTCCGTGCCAACGGCGTGGATTACTGCGTGCTGAAGAACACCCTGGTTCGCCGTGCGTTGCATGAGCTGAACATCGAAGGCCTGGACGAAGTGCTGAACGGCCCTTCCGCTTTCGCTTTCGGTATGAACGATCCCGTAAGCCCTGCCAAGATCATCAATGATTTCGTTAACAAGGACAAGACTGGCGCTTTGGAAATCAAGGCCGGTTTGCTGGGTAACGAACTGATGGACGAGAAGCAGATCAAGGCCCTGGCCGAAGTGCCCAGCCGCGAAGTACTGCTGGCCCGTTTGCTTGGCAGCTTGCAGAGCAGCATTGCCAGCTTTGTGCGCGTTCTGGACGCGATCGCAAAGAAGAATGGCGAATCTGCCGAGGAAGCCTGATTGGTTTCTTCCCCACCATTGAAAAAATCTTAAAAACGAATGGAGGCTATTCACATGACTCACGAGGAATTTATTGCCGAGATCGAGAAAATGTCTGTGCTTGAGCTGAATGACCTGGTAAAGGCTCTGGAAGAAAAGTTTGGCGTTTCCGCCGCCGCCGCTGTTGTGGCCGTGCCCGGCGCTGCTGGCGCTGCCGCCGCTGCTGAGGAAGAAAAGACCGAGTTCGACGCGATCCTGAAGGAAGCCGGCTCCGAGAAGATCAAGGTTATCAAGGTTATCCGCGAGCTGACCGGCCTGGGCCTGAAGGAAGCCAAGGATTTCGTGGAAGCCGCTCCCAAGACCATCAAGGAAGGCGCTTCCAAGGAAGAGTGCGAGACCATCAAGGCCAAGCTGGCCGAAGTGGGCGCCACCGTGGAAATCAAGTAATTTCGGCGATTGCCTATCCCTTTCCGCGCTTGCGGAAAGGGATTTTTGCGTTTTCAGGATAATTATGATACAATCAATCATCTGTATCTGATTGGGAGGAAGCACCATGGGCTTTTTGTATATGCTGGAATCTATCCGCACGCCGTTTGGGGCGCAGGCGGCGGCACTGATGACCCGTTTGGGCGAGGAAACCTTTTTTATGCTGGCGGGCATGGTGCTGCTGTGGTGCCTGGATAAAAAATGGGGCTTTCGGCTGCTGCTGACGGGCATGGCAGGCACCACCCTGAACCAGCTGCTGAAGGGAATTTTTCTGATTCCCCGCCCCTGGGTGCTGGACCCTCAGTTTACCATTGTGGAATCCGCCCGGGCGGCGGCCACGGGCTATTCCTTTCCCAGCGGGCACACCCAGTCGGCGGCGGTGGTGCTCGGCACCGTTGCCGTATGGCAAAAGAAAACCTGGGTGACCATCGTCTGCGCGGTTATGACTCTGCTGGTGGGCTTTTCCCGCATGTATCTGGGCGTGCATACGCCGCTGGACGTGGGGGTGTCTCTGGTAACAGGCGTTTTGACGGTTGCGCTGTTTGCCTGGCTGTTTGAAAAGCTGGAAAACAACCGCCGTGGGAAAGTCATTTTGGGCCTGGCGGTGCTGGCCTTTTCTGCGGCGCTGGTATGCTTTGTAACCTGGATGCCCGCGGGGGAACGGAACATCGCCGAGTTTGACGGTCACGGCGTAAAGTCCGCGTGGACCATTCTGGGAGGAACCGCCGGACTGCTGGCGGCCTGGTGGCTGGACGACCGTTATGTGCATTTTGACACGAAGGCTGTGTGGTGGGCCCAGATCTTAAAGGCTTTGGGCGGCGCAGCCGTGGTGATGGCCGTGCGGCTGGGCCTGAAACCGGTGCTGAACGCCGCGCTGGGGGATGCACCTGTTAGCAGCGCGATTCGCTATTTCCTGATGGCGCTGCTGGCCGGGGGCGTATGGCCCATGACCTTTGGCTTTTTTGGCCGCCTTGGAAAAAAGAAAGCGTGATTTCGCCTTTACTTTCGATCCGTTACCCTTTATAATCCATAGAGAAAAGCCGCTGCCATCCCAGAGGGGAGGCAGACGCCGCTTTTCCGGTTCAACCCATGCCAATCCTGGTATCGTCGGGTATCCCACACAAGAACTCGAACGGAGGACAAGAAAATGAAAAAGCAAAGCGCCGCCATTCGCAAAATGGTCGTTTCCGCCATGTTGGGCGCCATTACCGCCGTGCTCACCTTTACCCCCATCGGAATGATTCCCCTGCCGCCGCCCCTGCTGAGCGTAACCACGGTGCATATTCCCGTCATTGTGGCCGCCATTATTGAGGGACCGGGGGTAGGACTGCTGGTGGGTCTGGTATTCGGCCTGTGCAGCTTCATCCGCGCCTGGGAAACAGGCATGGTGGGGCTTACGCTGTTTTTCCGCAATCCGCTGGTCAGCGTTTTGCCCCGACTGATTGTGCCTCTGGCCGCCTTTGGCGCGTACTGGCTGTGGAAGCGCTTTGTCCCCCGCAATAAGGCGCTGGATAAGGTGGGCGGGGCGCTGGCCGCCGCCTTGGGCGCTGTAACCAATACGGTCGTGGTGCTGGGGATGATCGTGCTGCTGTATGAGCCCCAGCTGACCACCATTGTGAATGAAATGATCTCCGCTGGCAGCGCGGAGGCGGTCTATCTGGACCACGCGGGCGCGTGGCTGGTAGCCGCCGTGGGTCTGCCCAACGGCATTGCCGAGGCCATTGTGGCCGCGCTGGTGGTGCCGGTGATTCAAACCGCCGTGGACGCGGTGCTGCATCGCAGCCGGTCCAAATGAAAGGATGAAGGCCAATGATCCTGACCATGGACGTAGGCAACACCAACATCAAAACCGCCCTGTTTGACGGCAGGGAAATGAAGCAGTACTGGCGCATTTCCACCAGCAAAACCTATTCGTCTGACGAATACGGACTGATTCTGGTGGGATTGTTTCAGCATGCCGGGTTATCCATGGACTGCGTGCAGGGCATTGTCATGTCCAGCGTGGTGCCCACGATTAACTTTACTTTGGAACATATGTGCAGCAATTATTTTGGCCTGACGCCCATGATTGTTGCGCCGGGGATTCGCACCGGCATCAACCTGAAGTACGAAAATCCCCGGGAACTGGGCAGCGACCGGATTGCCAACGCCGTGGCGGCCCAGGCGGAGTATGGCGGCCCCTGTATCTTTATTGACTTTGGCACAGCCACAACCTTTGGGGCTATTGACCAGCAGGGAGCCTTTGTGGGCGGCTGCATCTGCCCCGGCATCAAGCTGACCAGCGAGGCGCTGGTGAGCGGTACGGCCAAGCTGCCGCGGTTTGAACTGGTACGGCCGGACCATGTCATCAGCCGCACTACCGTGACCAATCTGCAAGCCGGCGTGATTTACGGGTACATTGGCCAGGTGGATTATCTGGTCCAGCGCTTTCGCAAGGAGCTGGGCGCGCCGGACGCTCTGGTTGTCGCCACCGGCGGCATGGCCCGCCTTGTGGCCGAGGAGGCCGGTATCATTGACAAGCTGGACGGCATTTTGACCCTGAAGGGCCTGCGTCTGATTTACGAACGAAATCAATAGGAGAGAAACATGGACAAGCTGATCAAGATTGGGTTTCTGGGCTGCGGCAACGTGGGCAGCGGCGTATGGAAGCTGCTGTCCGGCTTTGGCGAGGAAATCGCCCACCGCACGGGGCTTCGCTTTCAGGTAAAGCGGGTGCTGGTGCGGGACGTAACCAAAAAGCGGGAAATTGATATGCCCGCCGCCCTGCTGACCGACCGGGTGGAGGATGTGATTACCGACCCGGATATTTCCATTGTTTTGGAATTTCTGGGCGGGGAGGAACCGGCGCACCGCTGGCTGACCGCCGCGCTGGAAAACGGCAAAACGGTGGTAACCGCCAACAAGGTGGCCTTTGACCTGCATTGGCACGAATTGCAGAAAACCGCCCAAAAAAGCGGAGCGGGCCTGTATTACGAGGCGGCGGTGTGCGGGGCCATTCCCATTATTCACAGTCTGGAGGAGAGCTTTCAGGCCAACCGCATCAACCGCATCTACGGCATTGTCAATGGAACTACCAACTATATTCTGACCCGCATGAGTCAGGAGGGGGCGGACTATGATACCGTGCTGCGGGACGCGCAGCGTCTGGGACTGGCGGAGCCGGATCCCTCCACGGATGTGGAGGGGCTGGACGCGGCCTATAAGCTGAGCATTCTGGCCAGTCTGGCCTTTCATGGCCGGGTGCCCTTTGAAAACGTGTATGTGGAGGGCATTACCAACGTAAAGACCGAGGACATCCGCTATGGACAGGAACTGGGCTATACCCTGAAGCTGCTGGCCATTGCCAAGCGGGACGGCTTGCAGGTGGAAACCCGGGTGCATCCCACCTTTATTCCCAACGATCATCCGCTGGCGAATATCTCCGGTCCCTTTAACGCGGTATTCCTGCATGGACACGCCTGCGGGGAGATGATGTTCATGGGCCGGGGCGCGGGGGATTTGCCCACAGCCAGCGCCATTGTCAGCGATCTGGTGCGGGCCGCTAGCGCCCAGAAGCATTTGTACCCTACCTTTGATAACGAGCCCAACCCGGCGGTGGGCCTGCAGAACAACACCAACTGGAAAAGCGCTTTTTATGTGCGGGTGCTGGCGCAGGATCGTCCCGGCGCGCTAAGCCACATTGCCCAGACCTTTGCCGACCATGACGTAAGCATTAAGGCCATGCAGCAGACCGACCAGCGGTCTGGCGGCCACGCGACGCTGGTGTTTATTACCCACAAGGCGGCCGAGGCGGCCATGCGGCAGGCTTTGGCGGCGCTGTCGCCGGATGTGGCCACGGTGGAAAGCCTGCTGCGGGTGGAAGGCTGAGCGCAAGCCTGAATTCGCCGCAAATCTTTATAAAGCAAAAGCCCGAAGAAGAATGCTTCTTCGGGCTCAGTGCGTTGAAAAAGTGGAGATGCAGGAGGCACTGCCTCCTGCCGGGGTTTTAGGGGCAGCGCCCCTAAGCCTTGTGCCACAGCTCTTTTCCCGCGAACCAGCGCAGCGATGTTCGCGGGCGCGGCAATCAAGCCGGTGTTTATCAACGCTCTAAAGCAGCCGCCCGAAGAAGAACACTTCTTCGGGCTGGTTTTTTTATCTTTTGCCGGCTTATCCAAACCGCTTCAGCAGCTGCCCAATCAGCTTGGTCAGCTTGCTTTGCTCCTTGGCACTGCGGTTTTGCATGGAGCGAATCGCGTCCATCAGCTTTTCGCCTGCGGTTAGCAGCTGGCCGTAAGCGGTGCTGCGGTTGACCGCCTTGTGGGCCTGCTTGATCTGCTTCTTGCCAGCGGCATAGGCCGGGGCCTGGCTTGGCTGGGCCGCGTCCATAGCGGCCACGTCTCTGGCGGGCTTTTTCAGGCGCTCCTCGTTGCCGTCGCACAGCTTTTCCAGGGGCGTCAGGCTCCAGCTTTCGCCGTTATAGGGGGCGTGGGCGGGAATGCCCAGTTCGTCATACAGGCGGTCGGCAAACAGGTCGGTGACCTGGTCGTCCCCATGGACCACAAAGACATGGGTGGGTTTGGGGTCAAAGGCGGAGGCCCAGCGCAGCAGGCCCTGATCGTCCGCGTGGCCGCTGATGCCCGCCAGCTTTCCAATTTGCGCCTGCACGCTGATGGTTTCGCCAAACAGCTTCACCTGCCTGGCTCCGTCCACCAGACTGCGGCCCAGGGTGCCCACGCTTTGGTAGCCCACAAACAGAATGGTGCATTCCGGCCGCCACAGGTTGTGCTTCAGGTGGTGGCGGATGCGGCCCGCGTCGCACATGCCGCTGGCGGAAAGAATCACCTTGGGCGTGGGGTCGTCGTTGATCAGCTTGCTTTCCTCGGAGGTAGAGGCGATTTTCAAATCGTCAAAGCTGATGGGGTTGACGCCCTTGCGAATCAGCTCGATGGTATCGATATCGGCGCATTCCAGGGTGTTTTCGTTAAAGACATGGGTGGCCTCAATGCCCAGAGGGCTGTCCACATAGACCGGGAATCCCTCATGGCCGGTTACCAGCCCCTGCTGCTTGATTTGGCGGATAAAGTACAGCATTTCCTGGGTGCGGCCTACCGCAAAGCTGGGAATGACCACGTTGCCGCCCCGGTCAAAGGTCTGCTGCAAAACGCGGGTCAGTTCGGCGATATAGTCCGGCTTTGGGCCGTGGGAGCGGTCGCCGTAGGTGGATTCCATCACCACATAGTCCGCCCGGTGCAGGTATTCCGGGTCCCGAATCAGGGGCTGATTCAGGTTGCCGATGTCGCCGGAAAAAACGATGACCTTTTCCTCACCGTCCTCGGTAACGGTAACCTCGATGGAGGCGGAGCCCAGCAGATGGCCCGCGTCTACCATGCGAATGGCAATGCCGTCGCACACCTGCACGCTTTCATCGTAATGGCAGGGATGAAAATGCTCGCATACCCGCAGCGCGTCCTGCTCGGTATACAGCGGCTCCACCAGCGGCTGGCCGCTGCGCTGGTTCTTGCGGTTTTTGTATTCCGCGTCGCTTTCCTGAATGTGGGCCGAATCCAGCAGCATAATGCGGCACAGGTCCGTTGTCGCATCAGTGGTAAAGATGGGGCCATTAAACCCGCGCTTGCACAGCAGAGGCAGGTAGCCGCTGTGGTCAATGTGGGCATGGGTGAGAAAGACAAAGTCAATTTCATTTTCCGCCACGGGCAGGGGGGCGTTTTCGTACAAATCCACGCCCTGCTCCATGCCGTAGTCCACCATCACTCGTTTGCCGCAGGCCTCCAGCAGGAAACGGCTGCCGGTTACCTCGTGGGCCGCGCCCAAAAATGTCAGCTTCATGTGTACCTCCTTAGGATTCTAATTGTTGCATCAGCGCGGGCAGCTGCCGCTGAATATCCCGGGCCGCCTGTTCATATACGTCGTCGCCGCCTCCATAGGGGTCGGTAATGGGCGGATCGTCAAAGGCATACAGGGGCGATTTTGCCCCCATGGCCCGTACCAGAGCCACATGCCGGTCCGTCATGCCCACCACCAGGTCCGCCTTTTGCAAAAGGTCCTCGGTCAGCTCCTGGGAGGCGTGACCTTCCAGACTCAGCCCCCGGCGAGCCATGGCCCGCCGGGCTCCCTGGGAGGCGGGCAGACCGTCCACCGCCCCGATACCTGCGGATAAGGCACGCGCTTTTTGACCGCTTCGGCGGGCCAGGTCATTGAACAGGCAGGCGGCCATGGGGCTGCGGCAGGTATTGCCGGTACAGACAAACAGGACTGTTTTCATTCTTCATCCGCCTCGATGGTGCGAAAGGCCGCCGCCCGGCACAGGCGGTTCATAATGGCCAGCCCAAAGCCCTGAGCGGGCAGCACTTCGCAAAATAGGGTATCCACTTTTTCGTCGTCCATCTGCCGAAGCAGGGCAAACAGCTTATG
This sequence comes from uncultured Clostridia bacterium, assembly GCA_934621505.1. Classification (GTDB taxonomy): domain Bacteria; phylum Bacillota; class Clostridia; order Christensenellales; family Aristaeellaceae; genus Limiplasma. Next base: position 30,107 of record CAKTUU010000022.1, on the reverse strand, counting down.
TCCAACGGTTTCCGGCTGGGCCAGAGAGCCGATGGACAGGGCTTTGGCCCCCGCGTAGGCGGGCAGATGCTCCTCAAAGGCCAGAATGCGCACATTCTTGCCCTCCGCCAGCGCCTGCCGGTAATGCTTCAGACAGCAGCGCTGCACGTTTTGGGGCTGGCCCCGCACCATCCAAAGCTCGCCGCCGGGGGCGTAGTGCTTATACATCATACCGGGCGACAGGGCTTTTTCGCCTTTTTGCAGGGGACGCAGCACGCTGTCGGCTACCCGTACCTGATCCAGCACCTCCAGCAGCATTTCCGGCGTAACGCCGCCGGGCCTCAGCACAGTGGGAATGTCTCCGCTCATGTCCACCACCGTGCTTTCCAGCCCTACCTGGCATTCGCCCCCGTCCAGAATCAGGGGCAGCTTGCCATGCAGGTCATGGTAGACGTGCTGGGCGGTGGTGGGGCTGGGCTTGCCGGAGGTATTGGCGCTGGGGGCGGCCACAGGCACTTTGCAGGCCCGCAGCATTTTCTGGGCCACCGGATGGGAGGGAATGCGCACCGCAACGCTGGCCAGACCGGCGTTGGTAGCCTCGGGAATGCAGGGCTTTTTGGGCATCAGCAGGGTCAATGGCCCGGGGCAGAAGCGCCGCATGACCTGGCGGGACCGCTCGTCAATGTAGCACAGGGGCTCCGCGTCCTCAATGGTCGGTACATGCACAATCAGCGGGTTATCCGCCGGGCGGCCCTTGGCGGCAAAGATGGCGCGAACGGCCTGTTCGTCCAGCGCGTTGGCTCCCAGGCCGTATACCGTTTCCGTAGGAAAGGCCACCAGCCCGCCTGCCTGCAAAATACGGGCGGCCTCCCGCAGCGCGTCGTCCGTGGGCTGCATCAGTTTGGTTTCCATGGCAAACGCCTTCTTTCTGTTAAGCCTGGGTCAGTTCCTCCAGCTTTTGGGCCTGCTCGGCCAGGGTCAGCGCCTCGATGATTTCATCCAGATCGCCGTCCATAATGCTGTCGATTTGGTACAGCGTCAGGCCAATGCGGTGGTCGGTAACCCGGCCCTGGGGAAAGTTGTAGGTACGGATACGCTCGCTGCGGTCTCCGGTGCCGATCTGGCCCCTGCGGTTGGCGGCGTATTCGCTGTCCTTTTCGGACCGGAACTTGTCGTACAGACGGCTTTTCAGCACCTGCAAAGCCTTGGCCCGGTTTTTAATCTGGCTTTTTTCATCCTGACAGGTGACCACCAGTCCGGTGGGCAGGTGGGTGATGCGCACGGCACTGTCGGTGGTGTTGACGCACTGGCCGCCGTGGCCGGTGGAACGGTACACGTCGATGCGCAGGTCGCCGGGGTTGATGTCCACCTCCACGTCCTCCACCTCGGGCAGCACCGCCACGGTGCAGGTACTGGTGTGAATGCGGCCGCCCGCCTCGGTGGAGGGAACGCGCTGCACCCGGTGCACGCCGCTTTCGTACTTGAGCAGGCTGTAGGCGCCCTGGCCGCTGATGGTAAACACGGCTTCCTTTACGCCGCCCAGCTCGGTCATGTTATAGCTGACGGCTTCCAGCTTCAGGCGGTGACGCTCGGCGTACCGGGTGTACATGCGCAGCAGCAGCGCGCCAAACAGCGCGGCCTCATCGCCGCCCGCTCCGGGACGAATTTCCATCACCACGTTGCGGTCCGCGTCCGGGTCCCTGGGCAGCAGCAGAATTTTCAACTGATGCTCCTGCTCCGCCTGTTTTTCTTCCAGTTCAGTGATTTCCATTTGGGCCAGATCGACCATCTCCGGCTGGGACAGCAGCTCTTTGGCTTCTTCCAGCTCCTTCAGGGTCTTTTGGTAGGCCTGGTAAGCCTCTACGGCGGGCTCCAGGCTGGCCCGTTCCTTCAGCAGCTTTTGCCAGCGGGCCTGGTCGGCGATGATATCCGGCTGGCTGACCGCTTCGCTGAGCTCCTGATAACGGCCCATCATCCAATCAAATTTTTCAAACACGGTTTTCGTCACTCCTTAGCGCTGCTGAGAAAAAGAGAATCCAGCGGCGCTATGTGAAATTGGCGGATACCATGCGGGGCAATGCCGCCAGGTCGTTATGCACAGCCACGTTATGAAAACCGGCGGCTTCAAGCAGGCTTTTGACGGCCCGGGCCTCGCCGTCCCCAACCTCCATCGCCAGCATACCGCCGGGCAGCAGAAAAGCCGCCGCTTCGCCAGCGATGCGGCGGTAAAAATCCAGCCCGTCCACGCCGCCGTCCAGAGCCATCAGCGGTTCGCGCAGAACCTCCGGCTGCAGGGTCCGGCAGTCCCGGCTGGGAATATAGGGCGGGTTGGACAAAATCAGATCAAAGCGCAGGCCGGGCACGGCCTGAAACAGGTCGCCCTGATGAAAGACAATATCCGTGTTGTTTTTTTGGGCGTTTGCCCGGGCCAGATCCAGCGCGTTCCGGCTCAGGTCGGCGGCGTGTACCTGCGCGGCGGGACATTCATGCTTTAAGGTAACGGCAATGGCTCCGCTGCCTGTGCACAAATCCAGCGCGATGGGGGAGGAACGGCCCCGCAGGAAACGCAGGCCCAGTTCGCACAGCAGTTCCGTTTCAGGACGGGGAATCAGCGCCCGGGCATCCGTTTGAATATCCAGTCCGTAAAAGCACTGGCTGCCGGTCAGGTATTGCAGAGGCGTCCTTTGGGCACGGCAAAGCAGGAGCGACGTATAACGCTGCTCCTGCTGAGGGGTTAGTTCGTCCGTGCCCGACAGGAGCAGGCGCAGGCCGTCTCTGCCGGTCACATGGGCCAGCAGCAGCCGCGCGTCCACCTGCGGATCGGGCACCTGGGAAAGGGTGCTTTCGCCAAGGGAAAGGGCCTCTTTGATGGTCATGGTTCAGTCCTTCTGAATTTGCTTGCGCAGTTCAGGGTCGGCAACCCGGTAGTCGTGAATGATGGTGTAGCCTTCGGGAGTGGTTTCGCAGCCCTCGGGCAGACCATGCAGCGCCACGTTCATGGATACGATGGCCACCTCCAGCATTTCGTTGGTAGGCTGGCGGGTGGTCAGCCGCTGCATCTGCATACCGGGCCAGCGCAGCACCCTGGCAAAGGTGCTTTCCGAATGGGCCAGGCCCTTGAGCACCTCGTAGCTGATGCCCGCCACCACCGGCAGCAGCAGCAATCGGCTGCCCAAACGCAGGAAGTAGTTGCTGCCCTGATAGCCCACCAGGGTGAACATGACGATGGAGATGACAAAGACAATCAGCAAAAAGCTGGTGCCGCAGCGGGGGTGCAGGGTGGTGAACTGCTGGGCGTTTTCCGGCGTCAGGGGCAGGTTATGCTCGTTGCAGTATACGGTTTTGTGCTCCGCGCCGTGGTATTCAAAGGTGCGCCGCACATCGGGAACCGCGCCGCAAAACAGGATGTAGGCAATCAAAATCAAAATGCGCACCAGTCCGCTGAGCAGGTTGACCAGCCAATTCTGACTGATGCCTTTGCGCAGAAGCTGGGCCACCAGCTCGGGAATGACAAAAAACAGCCCTATCGACAGCACAACGGCCAGCACAAGGGCTGTGCCCATAACGATTTTATCAATGCCCTTGCCCAGCTTTTTGGCAAGCCATTTTTCAAACCTGGTGGGTTCCTCGTCCAGAATGCCCAGCATATCGGTGCTTTCCTGCAAAACGCCCATGCCCATGCTGAGCATGGTAACAAAATTGACCATGCCGCGAATGAAGGGCCAGCCCATCCAGCGGTGTTTCCGGGACAGGGGAATATATTCCCGGCGCTTGGTCACAATGGTGCCGTCCGGGCGGCGCACGGATACGGCGATGGCGTCGGGAGCCTTCATCATAACGCCTTCCATGACGGCCTGGCCGCCGATATCCACACGCTTTTGCGTCTGCTTACTGCTCATGTGCATCGTTTCCTTTCTTAGCGCCCAATGCGCTGTGATTGTATTTCGACATAACAAAAGGGCTTTCCTGCCGAGGGGGCGGGGAAGAACGGTTGTTTACACATCCTTCACAAAACGCTTTTCAAAAAATCAAAAAGAGCGCCCTTGGGCGCTCTTTTGAATGGCTTATTCCATGTTGAAACGCTTCTTGAAACGGTCAACACGTCCGCCGGTATCAACCAGCTTCTGCTTGCCGGTAAAGAAAGGATGGCACTTGGAGCAGATTTCAACCTTCAGTTCGGGCTTGACCGACCCCGTCTCAAACGTCTCACCGCATACGCAACGGACGATGGACTTGCCATATTTGGGATGGATCTTTTCTTTCACGCATTTTCACCTCTTTTGCGCATGCTGTGGGTTTTCATCAAACCGCAAAACCGATTATAGCATAGCCGTATGGCTTTTGCAAGAGATTTTTTGCCTTTGCGGCGCATTCTCACATTTTTTCCTTTTGTTTTTTTGCAAAAAACCGAGCCGCGCCCATTGACAGCCGTCCCCCGCCGCGTTATGGTAGGAAAGTCATATTTCACCCGAAGGAGGATGTTGGCCGCTATGAAAAAAGCTCTTGTGTCCGTAACCGGCATCGACCGGCCCGGCATTATCGCCAAGGTAAGCACCGCGCTGTTTGAAATGAATATCAATGTATTGGAAATATCCCAAACCATTTTGGACGGTTATTTTACCATGCTGATGATTGTGGATATCACCGCCGCCCAGGCCAGCTTTCAGGAGATTGCCCAGCGCATGAACCAGGTGGGCGACGAGCTGGGCGAGGCCATTTCCATCCAGCGCACCGATATTTTTGACGCGATGCACCGCATTTGAGGTGACGGCACATGATTGAGACAAACGAGATTTTGCAAACCATGCAGATGGTGCATGAGCAGCACTTTGACATTCGCACCATTACCATGGGCATCAGCCTGCTGGACTGCAGGCGCAATACCGACCGCGAAACGGCCGAGGCCGTTTATGAAAAGGTGACCCGTCTGGCCAGAAACCTGGTGCGGGTGGGCTGCGAACTGGAAAGCGAGCTGGGCGTGCCCATTGTGAATAAGCGCATCAGCGTAACCCCGGTGAGCATGATCAGCGGAAGCGATCCCGCGGTGATCGCCGTGGCGCTGGACAAGGCGGCGGCGCAGGTCGGGGTCAATTTTATCGGCGGCTTCGGCGCGCTGATGCACAAGGGCTCCACCCGGGCGGAGGAAACCCTGCTGGACGCCATGCCGGAGGTGTTCGCCAAAACCGAACGGCTTTGCGGCAGCGTAAACGTTGGGTCCACCCGCAGCGGCATCAATATGGACGCTGTGCGCAAAATGGGCCATGTCATTCAGGAAACCGCCCGGCTGACGGCGGACAGCGACGGCTTTGGCTGCGCCAAAATTGTGGTGTTTGCCAACGCGGTGGAGGACAACCCCTTTATGGCGGGAGCCTTCCACGGCGTGGGGGAGCCGGAGTGCGTGGTCAACGTGGGTGTCAGCGGCCCCGGCGTGGTGCAGCGTGCCCTGAAGGAGGTGCACGGCCAGCCCTTTGACGTGCTGGCGGAGTGCATCAAGCGCACGGCCTTTAAAATTACCCGTGTGGGCGAACTGGTGGCCCAGGAGGCCGCCAAGCGTCTGGGCGTGCCCTATGGCATTGTGGATTTGTCACTGGCTCCCACCCCGGCCCGGGGGGACAGCGTGGCCTATATTCTCAGCGAGATGGGACTGGAAATGGCGGGGGCGCCCGGCACCACCGCCGCTCTGGCCATGCTGAACGACATGGTCAAAAAGGGCGGCGTTATGGCGTCCAGCCATGTGGGCGGCCTGAGCGGAGCGTTTATCCCGGTCAGCGAGGATATTGGCATGATCGAGGCGGCCCAGGCGGGTTGCCTGACCATTGAAAAGCTGGAGGCCATGACCTGCGTATGCTCCGTGGGGCTGGACATGATTGCCATTCCCGGCGACACATCCGCCAACACCATTGCGGGCATTATCGCCGACGAGGCGGCCATTGGCATGGTCAACAACAAAACCACCGCCGTGCGCGTTATTCCCGCACCGGGCAAAAAGGCGGGAGACACCGTTAATTTTGGCGGCCTGTTTGGCTACGCGCCCATTATGCCGGTAAACACTGCCTGCAACGACGAGTTTATTCAGCGGGGCGGCCGCATTCCCGCGCCGCTGCACAGCCTGCGCAATTAGAAAATGAGGGGGAGGATTCATCCGTGCCCAATTTTTCGTTAGACGATACGGTCTTTGAAAAAGCGGCAAAGCAGTTTGCCACGCCCTTTCATCTGTATGACGAACGGTGCATTCGCCAGACGGCCCAACAACTGAAGGCCGCTTTCTCCGGCGTGCCGGAGTTTCGGGAGTATTTCGCGGTAAAGGCTCTGCCCAACCCCAGCGTGCTGCGCGTTTTGCAGGACGAAGGCTGCGGCGTGGACTGCGCCAGCCTGACGGAGCTGATGCTGGCGGATGCCTGCGGCTTTCACGGAACGGATATCATGTTCAGCGCCAACGATGTGCCCGCTCAGGAATTTCGCTTGGCCCGCAAGCTGGGGGCGTATGTGAATCTGGACGACCTGACCCATGTGGAGCTGCTGCGGCAAAACGGAGGCATTCCGGAGGAAATCTGCCTGCGGTTTAATCCGGGCGGCCTGTTCCGCATCGGCAACACCATTATGGGCGACCCGGGCCAGGCCAAATTTGGCATGACCCGCCGGCAGCTGACCCAGGCGCTGACGGCGCTGAAGGGCTATGGCGCAAAACGGTTTGGTCTGCACAGCTTTTTAAGCAGCAACACCACCGACCCGGCGTATTATCCGACCCTTGCGGGGCTGCTGTTTCAAACCGGTCTGGAATTGATGGATGAAACCGGTCTGGAGCTGTCCTTTATCAACCTGTCCGGCGGCATTGGCATTCCCTACCGGCCGGAGCAGAAGGCGGCGGATATTCAGGCCATCGGCCAGGGCGTGGCGGAAAACTATCACAAGGCGTTTACGGAACGGGGTGTTACCGGGGTTGCCATCAAGACGGAGCTGGGCCGTTATATGACCGGCCCCAACGGCTGGCTGGTAACCCACATTTTAAGCGAGAAGCGCACCCACAAGCACTATCTGGGTCTGGACGCAAGCGCCTGCGACCTGATGCGCCCGGCCATGTACGGGGCGTATCACCACATTACCCTGCCCGGCAAGGAAAACCTGCCCCACGACGATGTGGCGGACGTAACCGGCAGCCTGTGCGAAAACAACGACAAGTTTGCCATTGACCGCCCCCTGCCCAATCCCCGCGTGGGCGATCTGCTGGTGATTCACGATACCGGCGCTCACGGGCTGAGCATGGGATACAATTACAACGGCAAGCTGCGCTGCAAGGAAGTGCTGCGCTGCATGGACGGCTCCTTCCGGCTGATTCGCCGGGCGGAGGAGCCACGAGACTACTTTGCCACCCTGGATATGGATCCGGTTTACCATAAGATGTTTGATTGACGTAAAACGGCTGGGGACAATGATGCGCCCCAGCCGTTCTTTTATTCCGCCTTTACAGCCTCCAGCCCCAGCAGCTGGCTGACGGTAACGCAGGCGTATCCCTGCTCCAGCAGGGCGGGGATCAGTGTTTCCAGGCAGTCCAAATCCTTCTGGTTGGCGTGATATAGCAGGATGCTGCCGTTTCGCACCTTTTTCAGCGCCTTTTCCGCGTCCGTCTGGCTGACGTCCCATTTGACGGCGTGCAGGTAGCCCTCGGCCTCGATGGCGTCCACCACCCGCTTGTCGCTGATGGCGTTTTGCCGCTGGGTCAGCTTGCCCCAGGGCGGACGCATCACCTGCATGGGATAATGATAGCCCAATACCTCGTCCAGCTTCACCTGGGTCTGCTTCATCTCATAATGAATCAGGTCCGTGGAAAGGGCGGGCAGCATGGAATGGCTCCAGGTGTGGTTGCCGATTTCACAGCCCGCGTCCAGCGCGTCCTGCCACAGCTGCCGGTCCTGGGTACGCAGGCTTTTTCCCACCACAAAAAAGGTAACCTGCACATTGTACTGCCTGCACAGCTCCACTGCCCGCTGCACCTGGTCCATGTTGATGCAGTCGTCAATGGTCAGGGCCACGCTGGGCGTGTCCCGGTCCCCGTTTCGCACGGTATAGCCCTTGCCAGCCGCCAGGGCGGAGGGGGTTAGCAGGCATAAGACCAACAGCATGAGAAGAAAACGCTTCATGAACGGGCGGCCTCCACAAAGCCCGCAAAAATGGCGCGGGAGGAAGCGTCCTGATGGAAGGTGCGCTCCGGATGCCACTGCACCCCCAGGAAAAAGGGCAGATCAGGGTGTTCTACTCCCTCGATCACGCCGTCGTTGGCATAGGCGCACACGGACAGCTCCGGCGCGGCTTCCCGCACCGCCTGATGATGGAAGCTGTTGACCCGGATTTGTTCCTCGCCCAGCAGGCGGTGCAGCAAAGTGCCCGGCTCCACATGGATCTCATGACTGGGGTATTGCGGCGGGCAGGTTTGCTGATGACGGAAGGAGGACGGGTTCTGGCTGGGCAGGTCCTGCCACAGATTGCCGCCCAGCGCCACGTTCAGCAGCTGAATGCCCCGGCAAATGCCCAACACGGGCAGCTGACGGTCCATGGCGGCCCTGGTCAGCCGCAGCTCCAGCTGGTCCCGCAGGGGGTTCACCTCGCCGATGGCCTGATGGGGATTTTCGTGGAATAAATCCGGGGCCAGATCGTTGCCCCCGGCGAACAGCAGGCCGTCCAGCCGGTCTGCACAGGAAAGCAGCTGGCTATCCGTCATGTCCGCCGTCAGCAGCACCGGCACCGCGCCGGATTCCGTTAGCGCCCGGGTATAGGAACGCAGAATATAATATTGGGTTTCTTCCTTGGTTATACTGCCGGAAATACCGATCATGGGAAATTGCTTCATACGTCACACCGCCTTTTTGCCAGGATACAGCCTATAAATTTTCGCCCGGACAGCGGCTTTTTCCTGCCTGAAACAGGGGATTTTGCATTTGTGAAAAAGAAACGCGCCAAAAAAGAGCGGCTGTAGACATGCCGTCCGCAGCCGCTCCGGTTGTGGCGCTTACTTCTGCGCGCCGCTCATGGCACGCTCGGCGTTTTCAATCAGGCGCTTTACCATATAGCCGCCGATGTAGCCGGCCTGACGGCTGGGCAGGTCGCCGTTGTAGCCCTGCTTCAGGTTGATGCCCAGTTCGTTGGCGATTTCAAACTTCATGTTGTTCAGGGCCTGCTTGGCTTCGGGTACCATGGTGCGCTGGGTGCTGCTCTGCTGATTCTGATACATTTTTCCTTCACCTCATTCTTAATTTGGGAACCTTAGCGCTGTTGGGAGGCCATCTGCCGCTCCGCCTGCTCGATGAGTCTTTTGACCATGTAGCCGCCTACATAACCGTTGTCCCGGGCGCTCAGGTCGCCGTTGTAGCCCTGCTTCAGGTTGATGCCCAGTTCCCGGGCAATCTCATACTTCATGTTGTCCAGAGCTTCGCGGGCCTGGGGCAGCTCGGGGCGATTGGCGTTTTGCTGGTTTGCCATTTGTCGTTCACCTCCTCATGATCGGTTCATGGCTATTTTGACCCCGCGGCGGCAAAATACGCTGCCAAGTGTTGTCTTGGCAAAAGTAGCAAAATTCGCAAAAACACAAAGGCTTTGCGCAGGTTGTTTGGCGCTTTACGATGGCTGAAACCTGTGCTATAATAATGATTGATACCTTTGCACGAGAGGAAGATGCACCATGGCTACGGCGCACACGGGAAAGAAAAAAACGACGCAGAACCGCGAGCTTAGCTGGCTGCAATTTAACCGCAGGGTGCAGGCGGAGGCGGACAACCCGGATAATCCTCTTTTGGAGCGCGCCAAATTCCTTTCCATTGTTACCTCCAACCTGGATGAGTTCATGCAGGTTCGCTATCACGGCGTATATGAGGACGCTCACGGCCGCCGCCGGGAAGGCAAAAATCATGAAAAAGCGGTAAAGCTGTACCGCAAAATCAATAAAGAAATTCTTCGGCAGAATAACGTGCAGTATATTTTGTACGAGGGGCTTCGCAGCGAACTGTATCTGGAAGGGGTGCAGCTGTATCCCGCCTTTTCCCTGGACGCGGAGGACGCCGCCCGGGAAAAGCGTCTGTTTGAAAAAGACATTCGCCCCTACTTGAAGGTGGAGGACTTTCAGGAAAGCCGCCGCCGCCAGAAACAGCTGTATTTTTGCGTCAAATTGACCCATGGCCGCAAAAAGGACGCGCAGTTTAAGCTGATTGCCCTGCCCACGGCCCTGCCGCGCCTGTTCGATATTTCTCATGACAAGGATGTGCAACGGCTGATTCGGCTGGAGGACGTGGTGCGCCACAATCTGCCCCGGCTGTTTCCCCGGGACGAGGTGGAGCACGCGGCGGCTTTCCGCATCCTGCGCAACCAGGACTTTCCCGTGCAGGAGCGCACCGAGGAGGACGTGGAGCCCGCCGTGCGGGAAATGCTGGGCAAGCGCCCCGATGGACGGGTCATGCGGCTGGAAGCCGAGGAATGCATGAGCGAGGAAATGCTGACCCTGCTGATGAAAGCGTTTCAGGTGGAGCGGGAGCGCCGCTACCGGGTCACCGGCCCGCTGGATTTGAATAAGATGATGATGGGCCTGTACGGGATTGTGAAACGGGCCGATCTCAAGTATACCCCGGCTGCTCCCGTGGAAATTGCCGAATTGATGGGCGACGATGTGTTTGACCAGATTGACCGTCAGGACTGGCTGATGTACCATCCCTACCACAGCTTTGCGCCGGTGGTGCATCTGATGCAGCGGGCGGCGGAGGATCCCACCGTGCGGGCGATCAGACAGACCCTGTATCGTGTGTCCGGCAACAGCCCCATTGTGGCGGCGCTGGCCCAGGCGGCGGAAAACGGCAAGGATGTGACTGTGCTGTTTGAGGCCCACGCCCGTTTTGACGAAGAAAACAATTTGTACTGGGGCGAGCGCCTGCGCCGGGCGGGCTGTCATGTGCTGTATGGTCTGCCCAATTTGAAGGTTCACAGCAAGATTACCCTGTTTGAACGTGTGGTGGACGGCCAGCCGCGCCGGGAGGTGCATCTGGGCACCGGCAACTATCACGATGGCACGGCCAAGCTGTATACGGATTTTGGCCTGCTGACCGCGGATGAAACGCTGACCGCCGACGCGGCCGCCTTCTTTGACATTTTGCAGGGCCGGGAGGGCGATATGCACCAGCTGGTCAAGGCGCCGGATATGCTGCAGCCCAAGCTGATCAGCCTGTTTGAGCGGGAGGCGGAGCACGCCAAGGCCGGACGGCCGGCGCGTATTGTGGCCAAGATGAACTCTCTGTGCGACCCCAAAATCATCAGGGCGCTCAAGCAGGCGGCCCAGGCCGGCGTGGAAATCAACCTGATTGTCCGCGGCATCTGCTGCCTGATTCCCGAGGTGCCGCAAAAGACGGAGAACATTCATGTGCGCTCCATTGTAGGCCGCCATCTGGAGCATGCCCGGGCCTTCCTGTTTGAAAACGGGGGCGACCACGAGGTTTACCTGTCGTCGGCGGACTGGATGCAGCGCAACCTGTATAAGCGGGTGGAGCTGATGTTCCCCATAAAGGACGAAAAGCTGCGCCAGGCGGTGGAAAACGTGCTGGATTTGCAGTGGAACGATACGGAAAAGTGCAGCCATCGGCGGTCTGACGGCCAGTATGTGCTGTACCGCCGGGGCATGGGCGGCCTGAACGCGCAGGAAACCATGCTGAAGGATATTCAGGGCGTGTTTGAAGGCAAATACCTTGACCATCAGGACGAAACCATGGCTGAATAAGGACGGAAACGCATGAACGATTGGAAACGAATGGTTCGGGAGGACCGTCAGGCGGTATTGGAGCGTGACCCCGCCGCCAAAAGCATGCTTGAGGTGCGCCTGTGCTACCCGGGGCTGAAGGCGCTGAAGGCTCACCGCCGGGCTAACGCCCTGTACAAAAAAGGGTATGTGGTGCTGGCGCGCTGGCTCAGCCAGCGGGCCCGGCACAAAACCGGCATCGAAATTCATCCCGGGGCGGAAATTGGCCGACGGGTGTTCATCGATCATGGCGACGGCGTGGTGATTGGCGAAACCACGATTATCGGCGACGACGTAACCATTTATCAGGGCGTTACGCTGGGCGGTACCGGCAAGGACGAGGGCAAACGCCATCCCACCATTGAGGACGGCGTCACCATCGGCGCGGGGGCCAAGGTGCTGGGCCCCATTACCATCGGTCACCACAGCAAGGTAGGCGCCGGGTCCATCGTGCTGAAGGACGTGCCGCCCAACTGTACCGTGGTGGGCAACCCGGGCCGCATTGTGAAAAAGAAGCAGCCGCAGCCCGCAGACGGGGTGGACCTGGACCAGGTGAACCTGCCCGACCCCATCATGGACCGGATGGAAGCCCTGGTCAAACGCCTGACCCAGCTGGAAAGCTGTCTGGCCAGCCATGCCAGGCAGCTGGGCTACGAGGAATGCCTGCTGCATTCGCAAAGCGACTGTCACTGCGACGACTGCAGCCAGAAAAAATAGAGGAGATAAGAATATGCAGATTTACAATAGCATGACCCGCAAAAAGGAAGAATTTAAGCCCATTCATCCCGGCAAGGTGGGCATTTACGCCTGCGGTCCCACGGTGTACAACTACTTCCACATCGGCAACGCCCGGCCCTTTATCGTTTTTGACGTGCTGCGCCGCTATCTGGAATATCGCGGCTACGACGTAACCTTTGTGCAGAATTTTACCGATATTGACGATAAAATGATCCGCCGCGCCAACGAGGAAGGCATCACCGTGAAGGAAGTGGCGGACAAGTATATTGGCGAGTATTTCACCGACGCCAAAGCTCTGGGCATCCGGCCCGCTACGGTGCATCCCCGCGCCACCGAGCACATTCCCCAGATCATCGCCATGATTCAAAAGCTGGTGGACAAGGGACTGGCATACGAGTCCAACGGCGATGTGTATTACCGGGTCAAGGCCTTCCCCGAATATGGCCGTCTGTGCGGCCAGAATTTGGAGGATCTGGAAAGCGGCGCACGGGTCAGCGTGGACGAGCAGAAGGAGGATCCCCTTGATTTTGCCCTGTGGAAGGCGCAAAAGCCCGGCGAACCCGCCTGGGAAAGCCCCTGGGGCATGGGCCGCCCCGGCTGGCATATCGAATGCTCCGCGATGAGCACCACCTATTTGGGCGACACCTTTGACATTCACGGTGGCGGCAAGGACTTGCTGTTCCCGCACCACGAAAACGAAATCGCCCAGACCACCGGCGCTACCGGCAAGCCTTATGTAAATTACTGGATGCATAACGGCTTTATCAATATCAATAACGAAAAAATGTCCAAATCCAAGGGCAACTTCTTTACCGTGCGTGACATCGCCAAGGAGTTTGATCTGGAAGCGATGCGCCTGTTTATGCTGTCGGCCCATTACCGCAGCCCTATTAACTTCAGCCGCGACCTGATTGAGGCCGCCGCCAGCAGCCTGGAGCGGCTGTACATTGCCCGGGATCAGCTGGCCTTCCTGGCGACCACGTCCCAGGACCGTCAGCCCAACGAGACGGAAAAGGCCTTTATGGACGAATGTGAAAAGGCTGAACAAAAATTCATTCAGGCCATGGATGACGACCTGAACACCGCCGACGCGCTGGCCGCCCTGTTTGAACTGGTGCGCGGCGTACACAAGCTGCCCCAGAGCGGCGTGTGCAAGGCGGCTGTGGAAATGGGCCAGCAGAAGATGAACGCCATTTGCGGCGTGCTGGGTCTGCTGATGAAGCAGGAGGACGCCATTCCCGCCGATGTGCAGGCCATGGTGGACGAGCGTGCGGAGGCCCGCAAAAACAAGGACTGGAAGCGGTCCGATGAGCTGCGGGACGCTATTAAGGCCATGGGCTACATTTTGGAGGACACCAAGGCCGGACAGAAAGTACGCAAGGCCTGACGCGATGGATGGGAGGCGCTTGCTGGGTTGGATTCTGGCGGCGGCATTGCTGGTGAGCTTTGCCGTTTTAGCGGCGGGGCATGCGCTGCCAGCGCCTAAAGGACTGGCTCTGCTTGCGGCCCGTCCCGCTGCCGTTCCCACCCGGGCGCCGGTCTACCGGCTGGATTTGAATCTGGCCGGCGAGGCGGACTGGGCGGCCCTGCCGGGCATCGGGCCGGATACCGCCCGGCGCATTGTGCTGGAACGACAGGAAAACGGCCCGTTTTACCATTTGGAGGATTTGCTTTCCGTCAAGGGCATCGGCCCCAAAACCCTGGAAAAGCTGCGGCGCTATCTGCTGCAACCGTAGGAGGCATTATGTACGAACGGTATATCAAAAGAGCGCTGGATGTGCTGATCTCTCTGGTGAGCCTGATTGCGCTCAGCCCCCTGTTTCTGCTGATTGCGCTGCTGATTAAACTGGACAGCCGGGGCCCGGTCATCTTTCGCCAAAAGCGGTATGGACGGCACCGGCAGCTGTTTGAAATTTACAAATTCCGCACCATGCGAACCGATACCCCCAGCGATGTGCCCACCAACGACTTGCGGGGGGCTGGCAGCTATATCACCCCCCTTGGCAAGGTGCTGCGCAAAACCAGCCTGGACGAGCTTCCCCAGCTGTGGAATATTCTAAAGGGGGATATGGCGCTGATCGGCCCCCGGCCCGCCCTGTGGAACCAGTACGACCTGATGGAACTGCGGGACAAATATGGGGCCAGCGACATCCGTCCCGGCCTGACCGGCTGGGCCCAGGTAAACGGGCGGGACTACCTGAGCCGGGATTTGGAAAAGAAGGCCCGCCGTGACGGCGAGTACGCCAGTCATATTACCTTCTGGTTTGATATAAAGGTCTTTTTGCTGACGCTGGTCAAGGTGGTTAACCGTCAGGGCATTGTAGAGGGCGCGCAGACCGATTCGCCCCAAACGGAGGATCAGAAATGACGCGGGTATTGATTTGCGGCGCGGGCAGCTATATCGGCACGCATATCGCCGCCCATCTGGCGCGGTTTCCCCAAACCTATCAGGTGGCGGAATTGAATGTGCAAAAGCCCTTCAGCGCCGGCGATTTTGCCGGTTGGGATGTGGTGGTGCATGTGGCGGGAATTGCCCATCAAAAGGAAACGCCCGAAAACGCGCCCCTGTATGCCCAGGTAAACCGGGATTTGGCGCTGAACGCGGCCCGGCTGGCCAAACAGCAGGGGGTCAGGCAGTTTCTTTTTTTCAGTTCCATGAGCGTATACGGCTTAACCCATGGGCACATTACCGCCCAAACCCAGCCTGCCCCTGTTACCCACTACGGCCAAAGCAAGTGGCAGGCGGAACAGGCCCTTTGCGCGTTGCAAAGCGACGGCTTTCAGGTAGCGGTACTGCGGCCGCCGATGGTCTACGGGCGAGGCTGCCGGGGCAATTATCCCCGTCTGGCGGCGCTGGCGTGCAGCCTGCCGTTCTTTCCCCAGGTCAAAAATGAGCGCAGCATGCTCTATATCGATACGTTGTGCGCTTTTGTCCGCCGGTTGATTGAAAGCGGGCGGGGCGGGCTTTTCTTTCCCCAAAACCAGGCGTATGTGTGTACGTCTGATATGGCGAAACAGATTGCCCTCTGCCATGGCAAAAAGCTGCGGCTGGTTCCCGGCTTTGGCTGGCTGGTGAACCTGCTGGCCTGGCGGGTGGGTACGGTGGATAAGCTGTTTGGCTCCCTGACCTATGACCGGGCCCTGTCGGCCGATTTCGCAGATGAGCCGCAGATGGATTTTGCCGCCACCATCCGGCAGACGGAGGTGGGCGCGTGAAACGAAAGGTGCTGTTTTTGGGCACGGTTTACCGGATGCACATGATGGTGTTTCACCTGCCGTATATGAAGTGGTTTCAGCAGCAGGGGTACGAGGTGCACCTGTGCTGCCGCAACGATACGGACGGCCCCATTGACCCGCCCTTTTGCGACCGTTATATTGATTTGCCCTTTGAACGGTCGCCCTTTGCCCGCGGCAACCTTGCCGTGTACCGCCAGCTGAAACAGCTGATGGATACGGAGCAGTATGCCCTGATTCACTGCAACACCCCGGTAGGAGGCGTGCTGGGCCGCCTGGCGGCCCGGGCAAGCCGCAAACAGGGCACGCGGGTGGTCTATACCGCTCACGGCTTTCACTTTTTTGACGGCGCGTCTTTGAAAAACTGGCTGGTTTTTTACCCGGTGGAGCGGTGGCTGAGCCGCTTTACCGATTTGCTGATTACCATTAACCGGGAGGACTATGCCCGGGCGCAGAAGTTTCACGCCAAAAGGACGGCGCTGGTCAGCGGCGTAGGCGTGGATTTGAGCCGCTTTGACCAGCCGGTAGACCGGGCGGCGGTACGGGCCGGTTTGGGCCTTGGGCTGGAAGACCCGGCGCTGATCTGCGTAGGCGAGCACAGCGTGCGCAAAAACCACGAAACGGTCATTCGGGCCGCGGCCCGGGCATCCGGCAGCCATGTGCTGTTTTGCGGCGTGGGGGAAAAACAGCCGGAACTGGAAGCCCTGGCCAATGAACTGGGCATTGGGGAAAAGGTGCATTTTCTGGGCTTTCGCAGGGATATTCCCCAGCTGCTGGCGGCGTCGGATGTTTTTGTGTTTCCATCATGGCAGGAAGGCTTGCCGGTGGCCCAGATGGAGGCCATGGCCGCCGGGCTGCCCTGCGTGGTCAGCAATGTGCGCGGCAACCGGGATTTGATCGCCGACGGGGACGGGGGCTATTTGTGCGCCCCGGACGACGCGGCCGCCTTTGCCCAAAGGATTCAAACCCTGCTGGATAACCCGCAGCTGCGGGAGCAGATGGGGCGGCGCAACCGCCTGGAAATGCAAAAGTACAGCCTGCAGGCGGTGCTGGATGAAATGGCCGCGCTGTACCGGCGTGAATTGGAGGGCCGCTGATGGCCAAGATACTGTATCTGGTGCGGACTCCGCTGGATGGACAGGATAACCTGCACGCCAAATTTGCGGGGCAGATGGCCGCGATGAGGCGGCTGGGCCATACGGTGCATCATCTGGCATGGGACAGGCGGGGGCTGTGGCTGTGCGGAGACGGCCAGCCCCGGCTGGTGCGCAGGGCCCATGGAGCCAGTCTGCCCGCTTATTCCCATTACCTGCTGTATAGGGATTTGATGGCCGCTCTTGAAAATCTGGACACCGCCTATGATCTGGTTTATATGCGCTACATGCCGGTATTTGCGGGCGCGCCCCGGGCGCTGAAAAAGTGCAGGCGCCGGGGAGCCAGACTGGTGGTGGAGCACCATACCTTTCCCTTCCGCTACGCCCGTTCCGGCGCCCTGTGGATGCAGCCCTTCTTCTGGTATAACGACCGGGTGTTTGACCGCATCGCTCCGCTGGTGGATTTGCACGCCGTCATGGGGGACGCGCCCCAAACCCTGCTGGGCAGGCCGGTCATCAGCATCACCAACGGCGTGGATGTGGACGCTCTGCCCCTGCATCAGGGTCTGAAGGAACCGGCGGATCTGCATATGCTGGCGCTGGCCAGCATGTCCTGCTGGCAGGGCTATGACCGGCTGATTCGCGCCATGGCGGCCTATCCGGGGCCGGAAAAGGTGGTTCTGCATCTGGCGGGATCGGAAGGGGACGGCTCGCTGGCCGCCTGGATGAAGCTGGCTCAGGAGGAAAACCTGGGCGACCGGGTGGTTTATGAAGGCGAACTGCATGGCGAAAAGCTGGACGAGCTGGTGGACCGGTGCGATATAGGCGTGGGCAGTCTGGCCATTTACAAGCGGCGCATTCAAAATGTCATTACCCTGAAGCTGCGGGAGTACATGGCCCGAGGTCTGCCCTTTCTATACACGGTAGAAAAAACGGACGTGCCCTGGGAAGAAGCCTTCAGCCTGCAAGTGTCCAATGACGACAGTCCCATTGACATGGCCCGGGTAGCGGCGTTTATTCACCGGGTGCGGGCGGACGCAGACATCAGCCGCCGGATGCGGGCCCACGCGGCCCGGTATATGACCTGGGACCCGATTATGCAAAGCGTGCTGGAAAGGGTGGGCCTGTGAAACGACTGATCTATTTCTGCAACTGTCTGATTCGTCCCGCCGGGTATATCGATCCCTTTCTGGTGGCGGAATGGCCCTGGCTGACCGCTCACTTTGACCGTGTGGACGCGGTGGGGGAACTGGGCGTGGCAGTGCTGCCAAAAGAACCGGCGGAAGCATTGCGTTTTCAAAAGCCACGGTTTGCCGCCCTGCGGGCCGCGCTGGCGCTGCCTTTTCGCGGCGAGGTATGGGCGGAAACGGCGAGGCTGATTCGGTCGGGGCACGCTGCGCCGGGCAATATTCTGCGCCTGTGGCGCTTTGCCTGGCGGGGGCTGCGCATGTATGAATACGCCAAGCCCCTGCTGAACGGTCAGGATGACGTCACCCTGTATTCCAACTGGCAGAGCTTTGACGGCTATGCCGCCGCCCTGTGCCATCACAGGCGGCCGTCCATGCCGTTTGTCAGCCGGGGCCACGCCTTTGACGTCGATGTGGAACGCACGCCCATGAACCCCTGGCTGATGAAGCGCTATATCGCCCGGGAAGCCGATGGGGTCTGGCTGATCAGCCGGACGGCGTATGAGCAGTACATGAGCTATATGCGCGGCCATGTGGAGGAGAGCAGGGTGCATGTGCTGCCGGTGGGCTCCGGCGGTATGCCGGTGGACGCTGTTCAGCCCCCGCCGCGTTTTGCGGACGGGGTGATGCATCTGGTCAGCTGCGCGGCGGTGCTGCCCATCAAGCAGGTACCGCTGCTGGTGGAGGCGCTGGCCCAGTGGCAGGGTATGCCGGTTCACTGGACCCACATTGGCGGCGGCGAGGGCTTTGACGAGCTTTGCGCCCTGGCGGATGAAAAGCTGTCCCCCATGGAGCATGTGGTTTATGACCTGAAAGGTCCCATGAACGGTCAGGATGTGGCGCGCTTTTACGAGGACCATCCCTTTGACGCGTTTATCAATACCAGCCGCAAGGAGGGCGTGCCGGTTTCCATCATGGAGGCCATGCGCTGCGGCGTGCCCGCCATCGCGCCCCGGGTGGGCGGCATTCCTGAACTGATTACGCCGGATGTGGGCTGGCTGTATGCGCCGGAGGATGGCGTACAGGGCATTTTGGCCGCGCTGCGGGCGCTGGAAGGCCAGACCCGCGGCCAGGCGGACCAGATGCGCCGTGCCGCCAGGGAACGCTGGGAACGGGACTATTGCAGCGCAGCGCTGCTGCCCAGACTGTTTCAACGCTAAGGAAAGGGTTGTACCCATGAAAATTTTGGTCATCAGCTATTTTTTCGCGCCGCAAAACGCCATTGGCGCGGTACGTCCCACCAAGCTGGCAAAATATCTGGAACGCATGGGCCATCAGGTGACGGTGATTTGCGGCGGGGGAATGGACGGCATGCAGGACCCCACCCTGGCCCGGGATATGGCCGCCATGCGGGATGTGCATGTGATTCAGGAACGCAACTGGTTGCGTTGGATGAAGCAGCGCAGGGGCCAGCCTGCGACAGGGAAGGCTGGCAACCAGACCGCGCCCAAGGCCGCCGACACGCGGCAAAGCAGGGTCCATAAGGCCGGGGACGCGGTATACCGCTGGCTGCGCTGGCGGGCGGACGCCAGCTTTCGCCGCCGGGCCATTCGGGAATGCAAAGGGCTGAGCCAGACCTATGACGTGGTTTTTTCCAGCTATGCGCCCATGAGCGTTCACCGGGCCGCCTGCCGGGCCAAGCGGCTGGGCGTCGCCAAACGCTGGATTGCCGATTACCGGGATGAGGTAACCGTGCCCTTTGACTGGATGAAGGGCAAAATTCCCCGGTTTTATCAAATGGTCAAGGAAAACGCGGATATTTGCTGCGCGGTTTCCCAGGGCTTTTTGGAAATGATGGGCCGTCAGCAGGACGGCCGTGTGCTGTCCAACGGCTACGACAGGGAGGACCTGCCTGAGCGGCGGACGGTTCGCCAGCCGGATGGAACCCTGCGCGTTGCGTATTGCGGACAGGTCAGCGAGGGCCGTCGGCATGTGGCGGACCGGGACATTACGCCCATGTTCCGCGCCCTACAGTCGCTGGCGGGGCAGGGCCTGCTGCATCAGGAACAGATTCGGCTGGTTTACGCGGGGCGGGAAAGCGGCCTGTTTCGCGCCCAGGCGGAAAGCTGCGGACTGGGCGGCTGCGTGGAGGACCACGGCCTGGTGTCCCGCCAGGAATCCATCCGTCTGCAGCAGGGGGCGGATATTCTGCTGATGGCCAGCTGGCACATGTCCAGCCAGAAGGGCATTATGACCGGAAAACTGTTTGAATACATGATGATGGATAAGCCCATTATCTGCTGCATGGCGGGCGACCTGACCGGCAGTCCTCTGGCCCGGCTGCTGGACCAGACCGGCGTGGGCCTGTGCTGCGAGCAGGCCGCGGGGGAAGGGGACCGGCAGAAGCTGCGCGCGTATTTGCAGGAACTGCTGACCCGCTGGAAGGCCGGGCAGTCGCTGCTGAACGCCCAAAACCGGGCGGAAGAATTTGCGTATCCCCAGCTGGCGGCGAAGCTGTCAGGCTGGATGGAAATATTGGATCAAAAGGAGTGAGAATCGCATGAAAAAATGGATCTGCCTGCTGCTGACCCTGCTTTGCCTCCTGCCTGCCGCGCTGCCCGCAATGGCGGAGGGCTCCATTACCTGCGCCCAGGAGCAGGTGACCGTGGGCGTGGGAAGAGCGGCCAGCCTGAAGGTAACCGTCGCCCCTGCCTCGCTGAAAAAGGGCGGCGTTGCCTACCAGAGCACCGATGAATCCGTCGCGACGGTGGACCGCAGCGGCAAGGTGAAAGGCGTTGCTGAAGGCGAATGCCAAATCGTCATTACCTGCAAGCAGGACGAAACCGTGCGGCTGGAAGTGCCGGTGCGGGTGATTGTGCCGGCCAAGCGGATTACGGCGGTTTTGGACCACTCTCCGCTGCATGTGGGCGACACCGCGCAGATTGTGTGCGACTATTCGCCGGAGCATGTCACCCTGAAATCCGCCGCCTATGCGTCCAGCAAGGAAAGCGTGGCGACCGTGGATGAAAACGGCGTGGTTACCGCAGTGGGCCGGGGCCAGGCGACCATTACCGTTACCTCCGCTGACGGCGGCGCCAAAACCCGGCTGACGGTAAAGGTAAACCAGCAGCCCACCGACGTGTCCCTGAATGTGGAGGACGTTAACCTGGCGATAGGCAAAACCGCCGCTCTGAAGGCCACGGTGCTGCCCAAAAACGCCTCGGATAAAAAGCTGATCTGGTCCTCCAGCGACCCCAAAATCGCCACCGTGGATAAGAAAGGCCGGGTCAAGGCGCTGGCCAAGGGCGAGGCGGTGATTACCGCCGTCTGCGAGGACAATCGAGAGGTGAGCGCCAGCGCTGTCATCAGCTGCATCCGTCTGGCCCAGTCCGTTTCCTTTGCGCAAAAGGAGTATTCCGTGCTGATTGGCGAAACGCTGACGGTGGACCCCGTTGTGCTGCCGGAGGAAACCAGCGACAAAAGCGTCACCTGGAAGTCCAGCAGCCCCAAGGTGGCCTCCGTGGATGAAAACGGCGTTATTACCGCCCACCGCGGCGGCAAGGCGACCATTACCGCCTACACGGCGGATGGGTCCAAGCGCCGCGGCTACTTTACCCTGCGGGTGATTGTGCCGGTAACCGGCGTGCATTTTAACCGCGCGGGCATGCGCGTGGGCGTTGGGATGAGCGCCCATGTGACCGCCGTGCTGGAGCCGGAGGGCGCCACCAATCATAACATGACCTGGGTCAGCTCGGATACCAGCGTTGCCACGGTGAAGGGAAACACCAACAAGCCGCGAATCACCGGCCGCCGCTGGGGCCGCTGCCAGCTGACGGGCACCACCGAGGACGGCGGATATACCGCCACCATCGATGTAAACGTAGGGTCCCTGAATAACGCCGTTACCGTGGAGGATTTGACCATCAAAGGCGGCGAGCCCTCCATTGTGCTGAAAAACCGCAGCAATATGCTGATTACGTCCATTACCTACCAGATTACCGCCAAGGACGGCAAGTTCCAGCCCATTCAGCTGAGCACCAAGGGGGATACCCTTACCGGCACCTATGGCGAGCTGGCCCCGGGCGCGCAAACCCGGCACGGTCATTTCTACTTTATCCACTATCGCAGGCCGGAGAACATGTCCAGCGTCAGCCTCTGCATTACCGGCTGGGAATGCGCCGACGGCTATTACGATAACGACGGCCAGCTGCAATATTCCTATACCATTCCCAAGGACAAGCGGGAATGGATTACCTACGACAGCCCGCTGCTGCAATAGTTGTGACGCAACTGTGAATTTTTGATCCTGGCCGCGCCGGACCTTGACAGCCCGGCGCGGCTTTTCTATAATGTGAGCTGTGACCGAATGAACGGTTTTGGTCACAGAAAGGAATCACAAACCGTTTGGAAAGGAATCGCCGTGAGCTACATTACTTTTCAGGATGTGGTAAAGGAATACCACACCGGTGGCGAAACCGTGCTGGCCGCCAACCACGCCTCCTTTGAAATGGAAAAGGGGGAGCTTTGCGTGGTGCTGGGACCCAGCGGCGCGGGCAAAACCACCATTTTGAATTTGCTGGGCGGGATGGATAAGGCCACGTCCGGCTCCATCAAGGTGGGGGATAAGGAAGTAACCCGCCTTAACGGCCGGGAACTGACCGAATACCGCCGGCTGGATGTGGGGTTTGTATTTCAGTTTTACAACCTGATGCCCAACCTGACGGCTTTGGAAAATGTGGAGCTGGCCCGTCAGGTGTGCCCCAACGCGCTGGACCCTGTGGAGGTGCTGACCCGGGTGGGCCTGAAAGAACGGATGAATAATTTTCCCGCCCAGCTGTCCGGCGGCGAACAGCAGCGTGTGTCCATCGCCCGGGCCCTGTGCAAAAATCCGGCCCTGCTGCTGTGCGACGAGCCTACCGGCGCGCTGGACAGCAAAACCGGCCTGCAGGTGCTGGGACTGCTGAAGGATGTAAGTCAAAAGTACCATTCCACCGTGGCCATTATTACCCATAACGCGGCCATTGCTCCGCTGGCTGACCGGGTGGTGCGGGTGCGCAACGGACAGATTGAAAGCGTGACCATGAACGATCACCCCGCGTCTGTGGAGGAGATTGCATGGTAAAAAAGAACATGTTAAACCGCAAGCTGCGTCGGGATTTGTGGCAAAACCGCATGCAGATTGTGGCCATGGTTTTGCTGTGCGCCCTGGGCACCTGGGTGTTCAGCGGGCTGGACGCGGCCTGGCGCATGATCGACCTGTCCGCCAACACCTATTTTGAGCAGCAGAATCTGGCGGATTTATGGATTACCCTGCAGGGGGTGGACCGCAATACCGTGCGGCAGATTCAAAACATCGACGGCGTGCAGGATGTGCAGGCGCGGGCCA
This sequence comes from uncultured Clostridia bacterium, assembly GCA_934621505.1. Lineage (GTDB taxonomy): Bacteria > Bacillota > Clostridia > Christensenellales > Aristaeellaceae > Limiplasma. The sequence goes on along the minus strand of CAKTUU010000022.1, from coordinate 6,782 downwards.
CGGCGGAATTGGAAACCACCCTGCCGGATGAACCCAGCCTGATGGTAACCGCCTACGATGGGGCCATCCGCATCAATCAGCCGCGGCTTTTTGACGGCGAAGCCCTGGAACCGGGCGACCTGCGGGGCTGTGTGCTGGACCGGGATTTTGCCAATGCCAACGGGCTGTCCGTGGGCGACCGGCTGACGCTGAAGCTGGCGGGCACGGAATACACTTATGTGGTGCGGGGGCTGGCGCTGGAGCCTGAATATCTGGCCCTTAGCAAGAACACCACCCGTGACCCCAAGGAATACGGCTTTGTACTGATGAACAGCCGGTCCATGCCCCAGCTGCCCCTAAGCAGTCTGGTGGTTACGTTTCAGCCGGGGGCGGATGGCGCGGCGGTGAAGCAGGCCGTGATGGACCGCTACCCAGAGGCGCTGATTGTGGACCACAACTCCCATTCTGCAACCCACGGGGTGTATAAGGATGTGAACATGTTCCGCAACCTCAGCTACCTGTTCCCGCTGCTGGCGTATTCGGTGGCGGCCATGATTGTGCTGACCACCATCACCCGTATGCTGGAAAACCAGCGCACCCAAATGGGAACGCTGAAGGCGCTGGGCTACCACAACCGGCCCATGCTGCTGCATTACCTCAGCTACGCCTTTTATCCGTCGCTGATTGGTTCGCTGATCGGCTTGTTTGTGGGCCGGATCACCCTTCCCTATATTTTGTGGGTGCTGGAGGAAGTGCAGTTCTCCTTCCCGGAGCAGCTGCAGGCTCCGGTTTCCGCGGCTCAATGGGCGGTATGCGCGCTGGGCGTGGCGCTGGCCTGCCTGATCTGCCTGCGCACCTACCGCAAAAGCGCCCGGGAGCAGACCGCCGCGCTGCTCAGGCCCAAGCCGCCCAAGGCGGGACGCAAGCTGCTGGTGGAGCGCCTGCCCGGGCTGTGGGGCAAAATCAGCTTTAATGGCAAAATGATTGTGCGCAACCTGTTCCGCAACAAGCTGCGCACCCTGATGAGCCTGATCGGCGTGCTGTGCTGCACCATGCTGATTATTACCTCCCTGGGCTTGCAGGACAGCGTCAACTACTTTGTCAGCAAGTTTTATGAGGGCACGCTGCGCTATACCGTGCGGGCCAAGCTGGACAGCACCGCCGGAGACATTGAAAGCTACCGCAGCCGCATCCAGGCCGACCGGGTGGAGGGCGTGATGGACCAAAGCGTCAGCATCCGCAGCAATACCCATGACCGCATCACCCAGCTGACCGTGCTGGAGGATGACCAGCAGCTGATGTATCTGGGACCGGACGAAACCTGGATGGCCCTGCCCCAGGACGGCGTGCTGCTGAGCGAAAAGCTGTCCCAGGTATTGAACGCCGGTCCCGGCGACACGGTGGAATTGTGGTTTGCCGGGGACGATACCCCCATCCGCACCACGGTGGCGGGCATCGCCTCCGTTACCGTGGGACAAACCGTGTATATGTCCCGCAGCATGTGGAAGACCGAAAAGAAGGGCGGCTTTACCCCAACCGCCTTGCTGGTGCTGAACCCCACCGAGCAGGCGATTGAAAAGCTGGACAGCCTGGACGAGGTGCAGGAGCTGCAATACCCGCCGGAGCAGGAAAAGGAAATGCTGAAGCTGATGGAAAGCGTAAAGAGCATTTTCAGCCTGATGAGCGGCGCGGCGCTGGGTCTGGCCTTTGTGGTGCTGTATAACATGGGCATTCTTAACTTTATGGAGCGCTACCGGGAATACGCTACGCTGAAGGTGCTGGGCTATCACCAGAAGGAAATTCGCTGGCTGATTCGTGTGGAAAACGATCTGGTGACCCTGCTGGGCATTGTGCTGGGTATCTTTCCCGGATGGTGGCTTACCGGTCAGGTGCTCACGTCCTGCGAAAGCGATACCATGGTGTTTGCTTCCACGGTAAAGCCCACGTCCATCCTGATTGCCTGCGTGGCCACCTATGCGTTTTCCGTGCTGATTACCTGGCTCCTGACGCGCAAGGTAAAATCCATCGATATGGTGGAAGCGCTCAAGAGCGTTGAATAACGGGAGGTTATAAACAATGAAAAAATGGTTTGTGCTGCTGATGACTCTGGTAATGGCGCTTCCCCTGTGCGCTCTGGCGGACGAAAGCCGCATTACCGCCAACGGGACGGTGGAAAGCGATACGACCTATCAACTGATCGCCCCCTATTCCGGCGTACTGACCGCCTTTGACTGGGATAACGGCGACCGGGTGGAAAAGGGCGAAACCCTGTTTACCATGGATACCTTCAAGGTATACGCCCCCGCCGATGGAACGGTGCGGGCCCTGTTTGCCAGGGAGGGCGATTTGGCGGCGGACGTCGTCAGCCAGTACGGCTGCCTGGGCGTGATGGAGCGCACCCTGCCCCAGACGATTACGGCCAGCACCACCGGCGCTTATAACGACGCGGATAACCGGCTGATTCATGTGGGTGAAACCGTGTATTTTGAACAGAACACGGATAAGGACAATCAGGGCGAGGGCCGGGTGATTTCCGTGGACGGCTCCAATTATGTGGTGGAGGTAACCGCCGGCGACTTTGAGATTGACGACGGCGTAAAGCTGTACCGGGACGAGAAGCGGGGCACCAAAACCGCCATTGGCACCGGCACGGTGCGGCGCGCGGACGATTTGACCTTTACCGGCACAGGCCGTGTGCTGCGCTGCGCCGTCAAGGAAGGCGACAAGGTGGAAAAGGGACAGCTGCTGTATGAACTGGCGGGCCAGGACGCCCAGATGGACGCACAGGCCGCGCTGACCGCTCCGGCGGATGGAGCGCTGGAAGTGCTGACGACCTCCGGCCAGCAGGTTTACCGTGGCCAGCTGCTTGGCAAGGTGCATGGTTTGAGCGCCTTCCATGTGGTGGCCCAGGTGGACGAGGTGGACCTGGATCGGGTGCATGTGGGCGACAGCCTGGCGGTGGAGCTGGACCGCTACCCCGATACGGAGGTAACCGGCATCGTAACGGAAATTGCTGGTCTGGGTGTGGAAAAGCAAAACGCCACCTATTACGACGTGACCCTGAGTCTGTCTACCATGCTGGAACTGCTGCCGGGCATGAACGCTACCGTTCGGCTGAACTGACCGAGGTGAGGAATAAGTATGGCTGCCGCCTTTTCGGAAAAGGAGCGGGAAACCATTCGCCGGGGCCTGCTTGACGCGGCGCTGGAATGCATGGCCGGCGACGGCATACGCGGCGTGACCGTGGACTGGCTGGCCCGCCGGGCGGGCATTTCCAAGGGAGCCTTTTACCACTTTTACGGCAGCAAGGAGGAACTGTTCCTTCAGGCTCTGGAGCAGGTTCATAATGAAATGTACGGCCAGGCGGAGCAAACCTTCTGCCACGGTCAGGGCGATATTCGCCAGCGGGGCAAGCAGGCCATTATGGATGTGGTGCGCGTAGCCAAAAAGTACAATGCCGTTACGTTTATTCGCAGAGATTTTCCCCTGATGATGGAGCGCCTGCCCCAATCCGTGCTTCGGGAACGCTATATCAGCGACGACGAGCGGATTCGCCGTCTGCTGGAAAAGGCCAACGTGCGGCTGCGCACGGATATGGATACAGCCTGCACCATTGTCCATTTGATTCTAAGCTCGCTGACCATGCAGGACGAGGCGGGGGAGCGCTATCCCCAGGCCATCCAGCTGATGGTGGACGGCGTATGCGACCGCATGATCATTTGTGCAACGGAAGAAAAAATGGTATAATACCCGCTGATCACCTTTGTGAAGGAGGAGCCAACCTGTGAAGGAATCCAATGGCTTCAAGCAGCGGCCCATCAAGCCGGAACGCATATTGTGTCTCGGCTTTTTGGCGCTGATTCTGGCGGGCGGTTTGCTGCTGGCCCTGCCCGCCGCGGCGCCGGGCGGCCGGTCCATCGGCGTGCGGAAGGCGCTGTTTACCGCCACATCCGCCGTATGCGTAACCGGCCTGACGCTGATTGATGTGGGAGCGGAGCTGTCCCTGTTTGGGCAGATTGTGCTGCTGTGCCTGATTCAGGTGGGCGGCCTGGGATTTATGGTGTTTGCCACGCTGATTATGGTGGCGCTGGGCAGGCGCATTTCCCTGAAGAGCAGGGTGCTGCTGCGGGAGTCCATGAACCAGACCACCCTAAGCGGTATGGTACGGCTGTCCATGACGTTTTTTGGAATGGCGGCCTGCATTGAACTGGCGGGCGCGGCTGTTCTGGCAACCCGGCTGATTCCCATTCTGGGCGTGAAGCGGGGCGTGTGGAACAGCGTGTTTACCGCCGTCAGCGCCTTTTGCAACGCCGGCTTTGACCTTTTTGGCGGCCTGGGCCGTATGCAGCGGGAGCCGGTGGTGCTGCTGACCCTGTGCGCGCTGATTGTGCTGGGCGGTTTGGGCTTTCCGGTGCTGCTGGATTTGCTGCACAACCGCACCCATCTGAAAAAAATGACGCTGCATGCCAAGCTGGTGCTGACCTCCACCGGTGTACTGCTGCTGTTTGGTCTGCTGATTACGCTGGCGCTGGAATGGGACCATGCGCTGGCGGGGCTGACCTTTGGCGATAAGCTGACCAACAGTCTGTTCCAGTCGGCCACCCTGCGCACGGCGGGCTTTGCCAGCGTGGATCAGGGATCCCTAAGGGACGCCAGCAAGCTGCTGGACTGCCTGCTCATGTTTACCGGCGCGTCGTCCGCCTCCACAGGCGGCGGCGTGAAAACCACCACCATGGCGCTGCTGGTGCTGCTGGTTGCCGCCGTGGCCCGGGGCCGCAATCACATTCGCGCGTTTGGCCGGGAAATTTCCGTGGATACGGTGCGCCGGGCCATTACCATCTGCGTGATTGGTCTGACGGTTGTGCTGGGGGCCGCCTGTGCCATCAGCACCATGGAAAACGGCCGTTTTTCCATGATGGATGTGCTGTTTGAAACCACATCCGCCTTTAGCACCACAGGACTGAGCGCCCTGAACACCCCCAACCTGAGTCCCGTCAGCCAATGGCTGCTGATGCCCCTGATGTACCTGGGCCGGGTGGGGCCGCTGACACTGACCTTTGCCCTGGCCAAGCAGAATGATGATGCGAACCACATTCACTACCCGGAAGAAAAGATTATGATTGGCTAAAGGAGAATCATCCATGAAAAGCAAGCAGTATCTGGTGATCGGCCTGGGCCGCTTTGGAGCCAGCGTGGCCAAAACCTTAAGCGAAATGGACCAGGAGGTACTGGCGGTGGATTCCGACCAGGAGCATGTGGACGCCATCGCACACTATATCACCCAGGCCATTCAAATGGATGTGACGGACGAAAGCCTGCTGGCCGGTTTGGCGGTCAAACACTTTGACGCTGCCATCGTCAGCATTGGCACGGATATGCGGGCCAGCGTGCTGGTGTGCCTGATGCTGAAGGAACAGGGCGTGCCCTATCTGGTGGCTAAGGCAAACGATGATTTGCACGCCAAGGTGCTGCGGAAAATCGGCGTGGACCGGGTCATCTTTCCGGAGCGGGATATGGGCGCGCGGCTGGCACGGTCCATCATTACCCCCAATGTGCTGGATTTGATGAACCTGAGCAACGACTATCAGATTCTGGACATTCGCCTGCCCCAGAAATGGGCGGGCCAAACCCTGCTGGGGCTGAACGTGCGGCAGAAGTACGGGGTAAACGTGCTGGCCATTCACCGGGGAGAGCGCTTTTTGGTGGCCCCCGCCGCCGAAATGCTGTTTGAGGCGGACGATACCCTGCTGGTGCTGGGCAAGCGGGAGGACATTGAAAAGCTGGACGCATAATCCCGTTTCAAAAGGCATATGCATCCTGTACAGGAGGAATGGTCTATGAATCGTTTTGACAGCCCGGTATGCCAGCCTTTTTTTCATCAGGGCGGCGATAACGGCATTTTGCTGATTCACGGCTTTACCGGCTGCGCCGCCCATATGCGCAAGCTGGCGGATGGGCTGGCGGAGAGGGGCTACACCGTGCGCACCATCAACCTGCCCGGCCATGCCTCCACCGAGGAGGAGATGGGCCGGGCCGACTGGCAGATATGGCTGCAAGCCTGTAAGCAGGCCGCGTTGGAAATGATGGGGCAGCTGCAAACCTTTACCGTAGGCGGCCTTTCCATGGGCGGTGTGCTGTCCCTGCTGGTGGCACAGCAAATGAAGGTGGACGGCTGCGTGACCATTTCCGCCCCTATGGGATCCAAAAACAAATTTTTGCCGCTTGCCGGTTTGGCGGCTCCGTTTCTGCCCCGGGTCAGCTGGCGCAACCCGCCGGAGCGGCTGGAGCAGCTGGACCAGAATTACGACTTTGGATATGACGGCTTTCCTACCGCCAAGGGGGCGGATTTGTATAAGCTGATTTGTCTGGCAAGGCAAAATTTATTTAACGTGCAATGCCCGCTGCTGTGTGTGCAAAGCGATGGCGACCAGGCGGTGGACCCCGGAAGCGCGGACCGGATTTTGCAGGGCGTGGGCAGCGAGTGGAAGCAAAAGCTGTGGCTGCACGGCGTACCGCATGTATGCACCATCTCCAGGGAACTGCCCGCCATTGTGGACGCGGTGGAAGGGCTGATGCTGGAAGCCCAAAAACAAAAGGAACGGTAAAGGGTGGACTGTTCCCCAAGCAACAGACACAAAAATAAGGGGCTATCATAGAATTTCATAGAATAACGCGGTCTTGCTTCTGATTTCAACGGGAGTAAGACCGTTTTTGAGCGAGATGCGCGAGACTATCCCAAGAATAGTGTAAACCTCCAAGCTGGTGTAGAATAAGAAATATCAGTTTGGAGGTTTATGAGTATG
>CAKTUU010000021.1 GCA_934621505.1 uncultured Clostridia bacterium | reverse complement strand
TTGGATTTGTTCATCTTCAGAATCTTTCCTGCTCCGCGCCCACTGACCCCGCTGTAGTACATTTTTATTGCGAGTTGGCTGACTTCTTCCGGCTACTCATGCTGCTTCGGATTAATGGTGTAGTAGACGCCGCACTCCTTATATTGGCAGCGCTGACTTCCTGAAGCATTATACCCTGCTTTGATCTGGTTCTTTGTTTTACCATATTTCGGGCATTTTTTCCGTGCCGCTTCTGTTAGCTTTTTTATCTTCTCTATTCTATCACAATATCTTTGCTTTGGACACTCCCTTTTATGCAAACCACCTTGCAGGCAGCCCATAGCTGTGATAGGATAAACGAAAACGCCTATGAAAGGAATGAGCTTATGAAGGCGTTGCTGATCGGGGGAACGGGAACCATCAGCCAGGAGATTACGAACATTTGCGTCCAAAAGGGCTGGCAGGTTACCCTGCTGAACCGTGGAAATCATCCCGCACCAAAGGGCGTCAGGCAATGGGTTGCCGATACGCAGGACGAAGCCGGTGTGCGGGCCTGTTTACAGGATGAAACCTTTGACGTGGCGGTGGATTTTATCGCCTATACTCAGGCGGATGTGGAGCGGGACATTCGTCTGTTGCAGGGCCGAGTGGAACAGTATATTTTTATCAGCTCCGCATCGGCGTATCAAAAGCCGCTGTCCTCTCCCTGGATTACGGAGGGCACGCCACTGCACAATCCATACTGGCAGTACAGCCGGGATAAAATGGCCTGTGAGCGGCTGCTGATGCAGGCTTACCACGAAAGCGGCTTTCCCGTTACCATTGTGCGTCCCAGCCATACCTATGGGCAGCGCAGCGTGCCCGTGTGCCTGCATGGCCCAAACGGCAGCTTTGCCGTTCTGGAACGGATGCGTCAGGGCAAAAAGGTGATTGTTCCGGGCGATGGGCTAACCCTGTGGACTCTGACCCATAGCCGGGATTTTGCGGTGGGGTTTGTGGGGCTGATGGGAAACCTGCATGCCCTGGGCGAAACGTTCCAGATTACCGGGGATGAAAACCTGACCTGGAACCAGATTTATCAGGCCATCGGCAGGGCCCTGGGAACCGACGTCAAACTGTGCCATATCGCCAGCGAAACCCTTGCGGCGCTTTGGCCGGATTGCCGTGGAAGCCTGCTTGGGGACAAAAGCAACACGGTGCTGTTTGATAACACAAAGCTGAAGCGGGCCGTTCCCCAGTTTGCCACAACCATTCGCTTTGATCAGGGCGTGCGGGAGGCGGTTGCCTATGTATACAGCCACCCGGAATGCCAGCGCCCGGACCCGGAATTTGATCGTTGGTGCGATCAGGTGATTGAAGGTTACGAACAGATGATTCAATCCCTGCCGCATTTTTCACGATAAAATTACAGAAGAAACGGAGAAAAACGACCATGAAAAAGCTGTTCGAGGATTTTAAACAGTTCTGTTCCAAGGGAAACATTCTGGAGCTGGCTACCGGCGTTATGATCGGCGGCGCGTTTTCCACGATTGTAACGTCGCTGGTAAACGATATGCTGATGCCTTTGATCGGACTGCTGACCGGCGGCATTAACCTGAGCGGCCTGTTTATTCCGCTGGATTTGGACTTTGGCGCGTATGCCAGCATTGAGGCGGCCCAGGCCGCCGGTGTGGGCACGCTGAACTACGGCGCGTTTTTGCAGGCGATTATCAATTTCCTGATTATCGCGTTCTGCGTGTTTTTGCTGGTCAAGGGCATGAGCAAGCTGCAGGAAGAAAAGAAGGCCCGCAAGTGCCCCTTCTGCAAAATGGATGTGGACGATGAGGCGACCCGCTGCCCCCATTGCGCCAGCGACATTTCCGAAACCGTCAAGAAGGCGTAAGGATATCGGAAACATGAAAACAGCCGTGTGATCTTTCAGAGAAATCACGCGGCTGTTTTTAATTTCAACAGGCGCAAAGCCGGGGGCTACTGTTTCAAAGCGGACGGACTGATCAGCTTTTGGGCCGCCTGCAGCGCAGCTTTCATAGCAGATGGAAAGGGCAGAGCGTTTAACTCCGCCGCGTCTACCAGCCGCGCCCCATCCAACGTGGGCGGACTGGTTAATTCAAAATAAAGCAGCTCCATCTCCCAAATCCGGTGGGTAAACACATGCCGCGCGTGGCCCAGATTTTCCACAAAACGGCAGGGCAGGCCGCTTTCATGAAGCAACTGGGTAAGCATGACCGGGTCGGTTGTATCCTCCATCAGGTAAAACACATACAGCCCGTGCAGCATTCGTTCGCTGCGCTGAGAAACCAGAATACGGCCGTCCAGGGTCAGCAGGCAGACTGCCATGTCCATTTGCCTGGGCGGGCGTTTTTTTTCATGCACAGGCAGCAGGTCGGCGTCGCCCTCCTGACAGGCGTCGCAGGTTTGCTGCCAGGGGCAGTCCTGACAATTGGGCGTGCCTGGGCTGCATAGCGTAGCGCCCAGCTCCATCAGAGCCTGATTGTAGTCGCCTGGCCGGTCAATGGGCATGCTGTCCTGCACCAGACTGCGAATGTGCTTTTGCACTTTGGGAATGCCCACATCCTCCCGCACGCCGAAAAAGCGGCTGGCCACCCGGTATACATTGCCGTCTACCGCCGGGACACGCAGGCCAAAGGCGATGCTGCCAATGGCCCCGGCGGTATAGGGGCCAATTCCGGGCAGGGACAGAATTTCTTCATAAGTTTTGGGAAACTGGCCGTTATACCGCTCCGTCATCACCTGGGCCGCCTTTTGCAGGTTGCGGGCGCGGCTGTAATAGCCCAGCCCCTCCCAGGCCTTCAATACCTGCTGCTGCGGCGCGGCGGCTAACGCCTGAACGGTGGGAAACAGGGTTAAAAAGCGGGCGTAATACCCCTTCACGGTTTCCACCCGGGTTTGCTGGAGCATGATTTCGGAAAGCCATATGGCATAAGGGTTTTGTGTATGACGCCAGGGCAAATCACGCTTTACCTGGTCATACCAGGCGAGCAGCTGGAGGGCCGCTGAAGATTTCATGAGCCTCCTCCTTTCCATGCCATGCTATTGTATCACATCCTGATAAAATCAAAAAATAGCAAAAATCAAAGAGAATAAATAAAATCATAAGAATAAACAAGAAAAAATATTTGTGAATGGTGAATTGAACTTGAATTTTGGATAGAAAGCAAAATTCTGACAGAATAGCGGCTTGCCACAAAAAAAGAAATGACGTATAGTTAACCATGTTGTTAGCACTCGAATAACATGAGTGCTAACAAACGGAAACAGCATCCTAATAAACGAGGGAGGATACAGATATGAACGTGAAGCCTTTGGGCGACCGTGTGGTCATCAAGAACGTTGAGATGGAAGAAACCACCAAGAGCGGCATTTTACTGACGGGTACCGCCAAGGAAAAGCCTCAGATGGCAGAGGTACTGGCTGTTGGCCCCGGCGGCCTGGTGGACGGCAAGGAAGTCAAGATGAACGTGAAGGTTGGCGACAAGGTGATTTACTCCAAGTACGCCGGAACCGAAGTAAAGATTGACGGACAGGAAATCATCATCGTGCGTCAGAGCGATATTCTGGCTACCGTTGACTGATTGCCGCATCTTTTGAACCATCAACAAATTCAGGAGGAACATGACTTATGGCGAAGCAAATTAAGTATGGTGAGGAAGCCCGCCGCGCTCTTGAAAAGGGCGTAAACGCTTTGGCGGATACCGTTAAGATTACCCTGGGCCCCAAGGGCCGCAATGTGGTGCTGGACAAGAAGTTCGGCGCTCCCCTGATCACCAACGACGGCGTGACCATTGCCAAGGAAATTGAGCTGGAAGACCCCTTTGAAAACATGGGCGCTCAGCTGGTGAAGGAAGTTTCCACCAAGACCAACGATGTGGCCGGCGACGGTACCACCACCGCCACCCTGCTGGCTCAGGCCATCATTCGCGAGGGTCTGCGCAATCTGGCTGCCGGCGCGAATCCCATGGTGCTGAAGCGCGGCATTGAGGCCGGTGTGGATGCGGCTGTGAAGGGCCTGGCCAAGCTGAGTCAGCCTATCAACGGCAAGCAGTCCATCGCTCAGGTCGCCAGCATTTCCGCCGGTGACGAGGAAATTGGCAAGCTGATTTCCGAGGCCATGGAAACTGTTGGCAACGACGGCGTTATCACCGTGGAAGAAAGCAAGACCATGAAGACCGAAATGACCACCGTGGAAGGCATGCAGTTTGACCGCGGTTACGCCAGCGCCTACATGGTAACCGATACTGAAAAGATGGAAGCGGTTCTGGACAATCCCTACATCCTGATCACCGACAAGAAGATCTCCAACATTCAGGAGATTCTGCCCGTGCTGGAGCAGGTTGTGCAGTCCGGCAAGAAGCTGCTGATCATTGCCGAGGACGTGGAGGGAGAAGCCCTGGCGACCCTGGTTGTGAACAAGCTGCGCGGCACCTTTACCTGCGTTGCCGTTAAGGCTCCCGGCTTTGGCGACCGCCGCAAGGAAATGCTGCGCGACATTGCTATCCTGACCGGCGGCCAGGTTATCAGCGATGAGCTGGGCATGGACCTGAAGGAAACCACCATCGACATGCTGGGCACCGCCAACCAGGTAAAGGTTGACAAGGAGAACACCACCATCGTTGGCGGCGCTGGCGACAAGGAAGCCATCAACGCCCGCATTGCCGCTATCCGCAGCCAGATTGCCGATACCACCAGCGATTATGACCGCGAGAAGCTGCAGGAGCGGCTGGCCAAGCTGGCTGGCGGCGTGGCTGTGATCCAGGTTGGCGCTGCCACCGAGATCGAGATGAAGGAACGCAAGCTGCGCATCGAGGACGCTCTGGCTGCCACCCGCGCGGCTGTGGAAGAGGGCATCGTCCCCGGCGGCGGCATTGCTCTGCTGAATGTGCTGCCCGTTGTGCAGGCTGAACTGGCCAACTATGCCGGCGACGCCAAGACCGGTGTGGAAATCATCGTTCGCGCGCTGGAGGAGCCTCTGCGCCAGATCAGCAAGAACGCCGGCATCGACGGCAGCGTGATTGTTGAGAACATCAAGAACAGCCACAAGAACGGTTATGGCTACGACGCGCTGAAGGGCGAGTATGTGGACATGATCGAGCGCGGCATCATTGACCCCACCAAGGTAACCCGTTCCGCTTTGCAGAACGCTGCCAGCGTGGCCGCTATGGTGCTGACCACCGAGAGCCTGGTGGCCGATATTCCCGCTCCCGAACCTGCCGCGCCCGCTGGCGCTGCCGGTATGGGCGGCATGGGCGGAATGTACTAATTGCCTGACAACTGAAATGACGAAGGGCCGTGCCAAAGCGCACGGCCCTTTTTGTGGCTTTAATGCTTCAAATCGTCCGGGTGTTCCCAGGCGGTTTTTTGGTGATGAATGTCATACAGGCTGGTGTAGTGCTGAGCTTCCTCCTGGGTCTGCACGGCCGCTGGCATCAGGCCGGTGCATTCGTTGGCCGACGCCAGGTCGTTGGTTTCGGGCAGGGGCGGATTGGGCAAAGGCTTTTTGGATTGCATGGATGATCGTCTCCTTTCCCGCATAGTGTCTGTGCCGGACTTGCCGGTCATTCATCCATTCTATGTTAAAAGCCGGACTTTGTTTTTGCATTGACCAGCCGCCGTAAAAACCGTATAATCCAATGTGCAAAAGGAGGCTTTGCCATGATTTCACGAACGGAACGGCTGAACCGTACCGCTTTGCTTAGAACGCCTGAAGAAATGGAAGCATTGGCGGCGGCTCATGTGATGCTGCTGGGGCTGGGAGGCGTTGGCAGCTACGCGGCTGAAGCGCTGTGCCGCGCAGGTATAGGCGAGATGACCCTTGTGGATAACGACACGGTGGCCCCGTCCAATTTAAACCGACAGCTGCCAGCGCTGGTCAGCACCATTGGACAGCGCAAAACCGATGTGGTTGCCCAAAGAATGAAGGACATAGCGCCTGATATGGCGCTGCATTGCGTCAACGCTTTTTATCTGCCGGAAAACCCGGTGCGGATTCCGGAAAACTGCACCTTGGTCATTGACGCTATCGATACCGTTTCGGCCAAAATTGATCTGGCGGTTCGCTGCAATCAGCGGGAGATTCCGCTGATCAGCTGCATGGGAATGGGCAACCGACTGGATCCTGCCCAGATTCGGCTGGGGGATTTGTTTCAAACCACCAACTGCCCCCTGTGCCGGGTCATGCGCCGGGAACTGCGAAAGCGTGGCGTTACATCCCTGCCCTGCGTGTATTCGCTGGAACCGGCCCGCGCGCCCCGTCAGGTGGAAGGCGCGGAAACCAGGGCTACCGGCCGCACCGCGCCGGGGTCTGTCAGCTATGTTCCCAGTGTGGCGGGTTTGTACCTGGCCTATGCCGCCGTGGAGAAAATTCTGGCGGGCCAAAGCGAAAAATAGGATGTTCAACCGCCGGGTTTCATGGTAAAATAGCCATGGCGATCCTAGCACGAAAAGCAGGTTGGAGGGTTCGTTTTGAAAAAAGATATCATCATCATTGGCGGCGGCGTGGTGGGCTGCGCTGTGGCCAGGCTTTTGTCCCGATACCAGGGAAGCATCGCCCTGCTGGAGGGCGGCAGCGATGTGGCCGATGGGGCCAGCAAGGCCAACAGCGGCATTGTTCACGCGGGCTTTGACGCAAAGCCCGGCTCCCTGAAGGCAAAGCTGAATGTGGAAGGCGCGGCCATGTACCCGGATTTGTGCGCTCAGGTGGACGCGCCCTACAGTCGCCCCGGCGCAATGGTGCTGGCCTTTACTCAGGAGGAGCGTGCAACCGTGCAAAAGCTGTATGACCAGGGCATTGCCAATGGCGTCAGCGGCCTGCGCATTGTGGAGCGGGATGAGATTTTGCGCATGGAACCCCAGACCAATCCGGAGGTGGTGTGCGCTCTGGACGTGCCAACCAGCGGCCTGACCAGCCCCTACGAGCTGACCTGCGCGCTGGCGGATCACGCGGCGGTAAACGGCGTGGAATTTCATCTGGAAACCTGTGTAAACGATATTCTTCCCGAAAATGGGGGCTATACGCTCAAAACCAACCGGGGCGATTTTTTTGCCCCCATCATTGTCAACTGCGCGGGCGTTAACTCCGCCAGGCTGCATAACCTTTTGTCCGATCAAACCCTGACCATCATTCCCCGCAAGGGCGAATACTATCTGCTGGATCATACCAAGCCCCTTCAGTTTACCCGCACCATGTTCCAGTGCCCCAGCAAAATGGGCAAGGGCGTGCTGGTCAGCCCAACGGTACACGGCAACCTGCTACTGGGTCCGTCCGCGACGGATGTAACGGACGGCACGGCTGTGGAAACCACCGCCGAGGGGCTGAAGCTGGTAAACGAGGCCGCCCGGAAAACCTGGCCGAAGGAAAACCTGCGCACGGTGATTACCACCTTTGCGGGCATTCGCGCTCACGAGGCAAACGGCGACTTTATTATTGGCGCGGTGGAGGGGCGCAGGGGCGCTTATGAAACCGTCGGCATTGAAAGCCCCGGTTTGTCCGCCGCTCCCGCCATCGCCAAAATGCTGGCAGCGCAAATCGCCAGCGAAAACGGCTTGCGGGAAAAGACGGACTGGCTGCCTGCCCCAAAGAGGGAAAAGCCCTTCTACGCCATGACCTTTGACGAAAGGGCGGATGTGGTTCGCCGCAATCCGGAATACGGCACGCTGGTATGCCGCTGCGAGCAGGTAACCGAGGCGGAAATTCGCGCCGCGATTCGCCGCCCCGTAGGCGCGCGCACCATCGACGCGGTCAAACGCCGCACCCGCGCGGGCATGGGCCGGTGTCAGGGCGGTTTTTGCAGCCCACGGGTGCTGGAAATTTTGTCCGAGGAATTGCACATTGACCCCACCCAGGTGACCAAATGCGGCGGCGAAAGCCGTTTGCTGGTGGGCACCATTGCCCAGGCGGCTGGAAAGGAGCGTGCCGAATGATGAAGCCTCAAAACGTTGACGTACTGGTCATTGGCGCTGGCCCGGCGGGCATGGCGGCCGCTATTGCCGCCCGGGAAGCGGGCGTGGAAAGCCTACTGGTGCTGGAACGGGAAGCAAGCATGGGCGGCATTTTGCGTCAGTGCATCCATAACGGGTTTGGCCTGCACCGCTTTAAGGAAGAACTGACCGGCCCGGAATACGCCCAGCGGGACATCGACCGGGTGAAGGAACTGGGCATTGAGGTGCGCTGCGGCACTACGGTGCTGAGCATTGAGGAAGGCCGTCTGGTGACGGCTGTCAGCCGCGAATATGGAATGCAGCTGTTTCAGGCCGGAGCGATTATTCTGGCCATGGGCTGCCGCGAACGTCCCCGGGGCGCTTTGGCCACTCCCGGCACCCGCTGCGCCGGTGTGTATTCCGCCGGTACGGCGCAAAAATTTGTCAATCTGGAAGGCTATATGCCCGGCAAGCGGGTGGTGATTCTGGGCAGCGGCGACATCGGGCTGATTATGGCCCGGCGCATGACCCTGCAGGGGGCCAAGGTGCTGGCCTGTGTGGAACTGATGCCCTATTCCAGCGGCCTGAACCGCAATATTGTGCAGTGCTTGCAGGATTTTAACATTCCCCTGTACCTGAGCCATACCGTCATTGATATTCAGGGCAGGGAAAGGCTGTCCGGCGTAACCGTGGCGCAGGTGGACGCAAACCGTCAGCCCATCCCCGGCACGGAAAAGCAGTTTGACTGCGACACGCTGCTTTTGTCCGTAGGCCTGATTCCCGAAAACGAACTGACGCAGCAGGCGCAGGTGGAGATGAGCCCTCTGACCCAGGGAGCTGTTGTGGATGACAGCCTGCAAACCAGTCAGGAGGGCATCTTCGCCTGCGGCAATGTGCTGCATGTCCATGATCTTGTGGACTTTGTCAGCGCCGAGAGCTTCAAGGCCGGTAAGGCGGCCGCCGAATTTGTGCAGGGCAGGCAGCGCAAGGGCCGCTATGTCAACCTGACAGACGGCAACGGCGTGCGGGGCGTAGTGCCCCAGCGGCTGTTGATTCCGGAGGGGGACGCCCAGCCGGTGCAGATCATGTTCCGCCCGGCGGCGGTGTATGAAAACGCCACATTGCGGGTGCTGGATGGCGATACGGAGCTGATTCGCCAGAAAAAACGCATTCTGGCTCCCGGCGAAATGGCGGAGCTGACGTTGAAGCCCGAGCAGATCAAAGCCCTCAGCGGCGGCGATGTGACCGTTCGCATCGACCAGTAAGGAGGAAGGCGGCATGGAAATTACTTGTATTAACTGTCCGGTGGGCTGCCGCATGCAGGTAACGGTGGAAAACGGTCAGGTGACCCGGGTGGAGGGCAACGGCTGCCTGCGCGGCTTGAACTACGCCAGGCAGGAATGCGTGGCTCCCCAGCGCATGGTTACCGCCGCTGTGACGGTCTGCAACCGCAAAACCCCCGTCAGCGTAAAAACACGCACCCCCATCTCAAAGGAAAAAATCTTTGACTGTATGGCACAGCTGGCCAGGCTGCAAATCCAGGCGCCTGTCCATATGGGCGATGTGATCTGCCCCGACGTGTGCGGCACCGGCGTAGATGTAATCGCCACCAAAACCGTGGAATAATAAGCAAAAGCGCGATCAGATAGACCGCGCTTTTGCCTATTTGACTTGGCAAAGATCAGAACAGGCCGCTGATACGCCCGTTGTCGTCCATATCGATACGCTCGGCGGCGGGGGATTTGGGCAGGCCCGGCATGGTCATGATGTCCCCGGTGAGAACCACGATAAAACCCGCGCCAGCGGATACCTTTACGCTTTTGACGGTGACGGTAAAGTCCTCCGGCGCGCCCAGCTTGCCGGGGTCGTCAGAAAAGGAATACTGGGTTTTGGCCATGCACACGGGCAGACCGCCAAAGCCCAGGCGGGTTAACTGTTCCAGCTGCTTTCTGGCCGGAGGAAGGATGCAGACGTCCTTGCCTCCATAGACCTTTTGCACCAGCGCCCGGATTTTTTCCTCAATGGGCTGGTCCAGTTCATAGGCGAAAGCAAATTGGGGCCGCTGCTCCTGACACAGGCGTACAACCTCCCGCGCCAGGGCTTCGCCGCCCTTTCCACCATCCGCCCAAACCGTGGACAGTACGGCGTTTACGCCCAGCAAGCGGCATTTTTCCAGCACCAGAGCCATTTCCGCGTCCGTATCGGTAGGAAAGCGATTGAGCGCCACCACGCAGGGCAGGCCGTATACCTGGCGAATATTGCGCACATGGCGCAGCAGATTGGGCAGACCCTTTTCCAGCGCGGGCAGGTTTTCAGCCGACAGATCGGCCCTGGCAACGCCGCCGTGCATTTTCAGGGCGCGTACCGTAGCGACGATGACCGCTGCGTCCGGCGTAAGCCCGGCCATGCGGCACTTGATGTCCAAAAACTTTTCCGCGCCCAGATCCGCGCCAAAGCCCGCTTCGGTTACGGCATAGTCCGCCATTTTCATGGCCATGCGGGTGGCGATAACGGAATTGCACCCATGGGCGATGTTGGCGAAGGGGCCGCCGTGTACAAAGGCGGGCGTTCCCTCCAGCGTTTGCACCAGATTTGGCTTCATGGCGTCCTTCAGCAGGGCGGCCATGGCCCCCGCGGCCTTCAGCTGGCCGCAGGTAACCGGCTGGTCGTCATAGGTATAGCCCACCACAATGCGGCTCAAACGCTGCTTCAGGTCGGCCATGGAATCCGCCAGGCACAGCACAGCCATTACCTCGGACGCGACGGTGATGTCAAAACCATCCTCCCGGGGCACGCCGTTGGTTCGTCCGCCAAGGCCGTCCACAATGCTGCGCAGCTGGCGGTCGTTCATATCCACACAGCGTTTCCAGGTGATTTTTTTCACATCAATGCCCAGGGCGTTTCCCTGCTGAATATGGTTGTCCAGCATGGCGGCCAGCAGGTTGTTGGCCGCGCCGATGGCGTGAAAATCGCCGGTAAAATGCAGGTTGATCTCCTCCATGGGCACCACCTGGGCATAGCCGCCGCCCGCCGCGCCTCCCTTGATGCCAAACACAGGGCCTAAAGACGGCTCCCGCAGGGCCACAACCGCGTCCTGGCCAATGCGGCGCAGACCATCCGCCAGGCCAATGGTGGTGGTGGTTTTGCCCTCGCCCGCCGGAGTGGGGGTAATGGCGGTGACCAGAATCAGTTTGCCATTGGGACGCTGGTTTTCCTTCAGCAGCGACAGGTCTATTTTGGCCTTGTAGCGGCCGTAGGGTTCCAGATAGGCTTCCTCTACATGCGCCTTGGCCGCGATGACTGAAATGGGCTGCATCCGGCAGCTTTGCGCAATGGCAATATCGGTTAAAGCATTCATGTGCGTCACCCGCCTTTCTATTCGTTGGGCCCTATTATAGCCATAGGGGCAAGGCAATGTCAAGACGTATATAAAGGGTATACACAGGCCATGCTATCCCCAAAGGAGGGACGGGCATGAACGGTTTAATGACGGAGCGGGAATGGATCCGGCAGGCGTACAGGCGCAGGCCCAGACACCAGTGGTGGGGCGCTCAATGCCTGTTTGCGGTTAAAACAAGGCCGGATTTCCGGAAGGATCGGGCTTTTTGGGCATTCCTGTTGCTGCTTTCCCTGATTGCGGCGCTTTTGCTTCCCCTGATGCGTCCCATGCCGGAAACATCGGCGGTTTGGGCCTGGCAGGACCGGCCGGTTCAGGAAGCGGACCGTCCCAGACATGTGGCCGCCATTACCTACGCCCTGCCTGCGGGGATAGAGCTGCAACCCCAGACCTATACCCGGCAGCAGCTGCTGCGTGGCAAGCTGCTGCTGCTGGACGCGGACCATGGACTGCCCGCAGGCGTGCCGCCGCCCAACACCCTGAGCATTGCCAATGAGGGAAAAGGAATGATTCCCGTTGCCGGTCTGGATATAAAAAGTGGAAAGGAAACCATTGCGGCGCTTGGCGAATGGTTTGGCGAGCTGCGCAGGCATGGGGTGAGCGGTTTCAGCGTATGCCGGGGCACGATGAGCATCGCCCAGCAGCGGTCGCGGCTAAGCGGTCAGGCTCACGCCCTGCTGGAAAAGTGGCCGCTGTCCCAGGCGCTTTCCCGTGCCTGCGATGGAATGGATTGGCCGGGAACGGGGGATTGCCTGCAGGAATATACCGTGTCCATTCGATCATCAGACGGTCAGCCTTTGGACGGCAGCGCCGGCGGGAGGCTTTTGCTGCGTACGGCCTGGCGGTACGGGTTTATTCGGCGATACCCCAATGGCGAAGGGGAAAAGGCCAACCAGTTTCGCTATGTGGGGCGGGTCCATGCCATGGCGATGACCTATCTGGATTTGACCATGGAAAAGTATCTGGACTGGCTGCACAGAGTTGGTGTTTTGACCATTTCGGAAAAAGAAGAGGTCAAATATATCATCATAGCCAGTCCCATGGAAACCACCCATATCGCCATGCAGCTGCCCAAAAACGCCGTTTATGAAACCAGCCTGGACAACATGGGCTTTGCCATTGCTGCCTGTGAGCTAAAGCCATAGCCTTTTTTGGAATTTCCGCTGGGAAAAATGCAAAAAGTTGTGGCGCAACAGAAAAGTTTATGGTACAATCAACAGTGGCTTTATGCCTAATTGACCGTTTGAGAGGGATTAACTGTGACAGAACGGGCTCAAAAATTGCTTCAGGCAATGCATCTGGACGAGCATGCCGGCGTGCTGGTGTATAATCCCAGCAACATGTTTTATCTGTCCGGCTACAAGGGCGAGGGCCTGGTGCTGGTTGCGCAGGGACTAAACGCAATCATTACCGACTTCCGCTATACGGAGCAGGCGGAAAAGGAGGCCCACGGCTTTCAGGTATGCATGATTGGCGGCGGTAAAACCCACGAGGATATCGCTGGCGAACTGTGCGCTCAGCATGGGCTGACCGCCCTGTATTACGAGGACACCTATATCACCGTACACACCTTTGAAAACCTGCGCAAGAGCATTCCCGGCGTGGAATGGCGCAGCGTGGCGGGTGCGATTGAAAAGCAGCGCGAGGTGAAGGACGCGGGCGAGCTGGAACTGATGGAGGAGGCATGCCGCCTGACCGGCGACGCTTTCCAGCGCATTCTGCCCTTTATCAAGGAAGGCGTTACCGAAAAGGAAATTGCCCTGCGGCTGGATTTTGATATGATGAGCCACGGGGCCAGCGCGCCCAGCTTTTCCACCATTGTGGCCGCAGGCGCTCACGGTTCCCTGCCCCATGCGGTGCCGGGCGATTACAAAATCCGGAAGGGCGATATGATTACCATGGATTTTGGCGCGCGCTACGGCAACTACTGCGCGGATATGACCCGCACGGTGGCTCTGGGACAGCCCAGCGACGAGATGCGCAAGGTGTACCAGACGGTTCTGGACGCGCAGAAAATGGCTCAGGACGCGGTAATGGCGGGCAAGGTCTGCAACCAGATTGACTCCATTGCCCGGGATTATATCTATGACCATGGCTACAAAGGGCGTTTTGGCCATGGGCTGGGACATTCTGTGGGTATTGATATTCACGAAAATCCCCGCTTCAGCCAAAACTGCGCGGATGTGCTGCGGGCTGGTCAGGTCATGACCGTGGAACCCGGCATCTACCTGCCGGGCGTTGGCGGCGTGCGCATTGAAAATTCGGTGGTGGTGCTGGAAAATGGCTGCAAGCCCCTGACCACGCCGGAGCGTGAACTGATCATTCTCTAATGACCCTGTGATTCATTACAACGAGGAGGAACAAAACAATGATTACTGCTGGCGATTTCAAAAAGGGCGTTACCATCGAGTGGGACGGCGGCGTATGGAACATCGTGGACTTTCAGCATGTGAAGCCCGGCAAGGGCGCCGCCTTTGTGCGCACCAAGATTAAGAACATCATGACCGGCGCCGTGGTGGAGCGCAGCTTCAACCCCACCGACAAGATGCCCCGCGCGATCGTGGAAACCAAGGAAATGCAGTATGTGTACAACGATGGCGGTCTGTACTACTTTATGGATCTGGACACCTACGAGCAGATTCCCCTGAACGCCGACCAGGTGGAGGACGCCATTCCCTTTGTGAAGGAAGGCACCAACGTAACCGTGCGCTTCTTCAAGGGCAGCGCCTTCAGCGTGGCTGCCCCCAACTTTGTGGAGCTGGAGGTTACCGATACCGAGCCCGGCTTCAAGGGCGATACCGCCAGCAACACCTACAAGCCCGCTACGCTGGAAACCGGCTACAGCATTCAGGTGCCGCTGTTCATCAACACCGGCGACCATATCCGTGTGGATACCCGTACCGGCGAATACATGGAGCGCTGCTGACGCAACATTTTGAAGGAGAAAGCTATGAGCAAATTGACAGATCGCGCTGCTTACCTGCGCGGCTTGGCTGATGGCATGGGCATTGACCGGGAAAAGAACGAAAACCGGCTGATGCTGGAAATGCTGAAACTGATGGACGACATGGCCCAGAAGATCAGTGAAATGGACGAGGACGTTGGCGAACTGGAAGCCTATGTAGAGGATTTGGACTCCGACCTGAGCGATGTGGAGGACGCCCTCTTTGGCGATGAAGATTGCGATTGCTGCGATGACGATGATTGCGACTGCTGCGACGACGATGAGGACGAGGAGCTTTCCTTTGATTGCCCTCACTGCGGCAAAACCGTTATGGTCAAGGCGTCCGATATCGACTATGATGAAAGCCCCGTTTGCCAGTATTGCGGCCAGCCGTTCTTTACCGACATGCCCGATGACGGCGAGGACGAATAAGTCAATATCCTTTTCAGGCAGACCCGCCAGCTGGCGGGCCTGCTTTTTTGATTGTCCCGTGAACCCGGCATGGCCCAAAAGCGTTAATAGAGTGTAAGGCCTGTTGCAACAGCCAAACCAGGAATGTGAGGAACAGACGATGGTGGACGAACAAACCTTCCTTAGGGAAGTGGCGGCCATGGAACGGACGCTTTACCGGGTCAGCAGCGGCCTGCTGCATAACCGGCAGGACTGCGCGGATGTGGTGCAGGAGGCGCTGAGCAAGGCCTGGGCCAGGCGCGGCAGCGCTCAGGAGCAGTGGTTTCGTCCGTGGCTGACACGCATTGTTATTAACGAATGCCATAACCACTGGCGGCGGGGCAAACGCCTTGTGGTAAGCGAAAAGGTAGAACCGCCGGAACATACAGACGTGCCAAATCTGGAACTAAGGCAGGCGCTGGACGCCTTGCCGGAAAAATGGCGGCTGCCGTTAACGCTGCACTATCTGGAGGGCTTTTCCGTTGCGGAAATCGCCCACATGACCCATACGGCCGAGGGCACCGTGAAATCACGGCTGCATAAGGCCCGGGCAATGCTGAAAGCGGAATGGGAGGCGGATGAGGAATGAAGTGGGACGACGCTATGTTAAACCAGCTGGATCAGGCCTATGAACCTACGCCGGATGATTTTCATCAGGCGGTGCGGCGGCGGTTGACCAGCCCTGGCGAACAAAGAAAAAAAGCGTTTCCTGTGCGTGCGGCGCTGATTGCCGCGTTGTGCGCGGCGCTTTTGGCCGGCACGGCTCTGGCCCTTGACAAGCTGGGGGTGCTGCATTTTCTGACACGGCGGATAGCGGGAGGCCACGACGCGGCTATCGTGGAACAAAACGTTGCGCTGCCTGTTCGCCAAACCTGCGACAGCGACTTTCTTACAGCGGATGTGCGCGATTTGTGGATGGACGGCAACCGGCTGGCCGTATGCTTTCATTTAGAGCCAAAGGAATCGGAACGTTATCGCCTGCTGGCGGAAACGGACATTGGCACGGACGGCGAGCGGTTTGACCGCATCTGGTGGAATGGGCAGATTCTTTCGTTTGACCAGTGGCTGCCGGAGGGAAAGCAGATGCTGATCATCAGTCCTCAAGCTATGGAAGTGGGCGGTGTGCGCCTGCCGACCAGTCAGGACTGGATGCCGCAGCAGCAGGGCGAAACCTTTTATGTGGAAGGAGATTTGTCCCGGCTCATTTCCCGGCGGGGGGCGTTCAACCCGGATGGAACCGTAACGGTGACGGTTGCCATTGACGTTTCCGTCTACGGGACGGAAACACATGAAACCGCTTTGCTGATGGTTGCCCTGAAAGCGCCGGATGATTTTGCGAAGGAGGAAAAGTCATGAAACGGATGCTGTTGGTGTGTCTGGCTGTTGCGCTGTTTTGCGTCCTGCCCGCGCGGGCGGAGGATAATCCCCTTTGGTGCGGCCCGGAGGAGGTGGATGTTTCCAGCGTGCTGGAAGAAAACGGCCGGTTGGTGGGGGAAATCGGCATTCCTCAGGGGGAGAAGGATCCTTATGTGCTGCGTATTGACTGCCCCCTGCCCAAGACGTTCACCGAAAAGCAGCAGGCAAAGCTGCATGTGACCTACCGGGATATTGGCACAAAAGATTTGCAAAACGCCATGAAGGCCCTTGGACAAACGGCGGACGCAGATCAGATGCAAGGGTACAAGGACGGTTGGGCAAACCGCTGGTTACGGTACAGCGCAAAGAAAACGGAAGAAGGCGACAGCTTTTTTCAGCCATACCTGATGCCCGGCTGGCAGAACCCGGACGCCGCTCCGGCCATGGAAAAGCTGACCGCCCTGGCTGGTCAGTTGGATATTTCCCTGGATTTGGGAACCATGGTTGCCGCCCGCAATCGGGCGGAGGATTGCTTGGCCTATTGCAGCGCCAGCCAAAACAGCAGCGGCTGGTATCAGGAGATTTATCAGAGCTATGGGAAAATGCAGGGAGATGTGTTCCTGCTGAACGCCAGATATCGGCTGTATGGAATGCCGGTGCAGCCCCAATTCAGCTGGAAAGCCGGTAATGATGGGTATGCCGCCTCATCCCATATGGAATGCGCCGTGGACGCGGACGGAACCCTTCTGGAAGCGGAAATCAGCGGCGTGCCGGTGGTAGAAAATACGGAACCCATTGCTTTGCCGAAGCGAAGCTGGCAGGAAATTGTCAAGCTGTGCGTTTCACAGGGCTACTGGCCCAATTCCACAGCGCGGGATATTCAGGTGGAGAATGACCCCCTGTACGGCTCCTACACCGTTTACGCCGCTTACGATACCATCACCGCGATTGAGCCCTGCTGGATCGGCCGGGAAAAGCAGCGGCTTGAGCCGGGCTGGTCGTTCCGGGGCGTCAGCCGCGTTATGAAGGACAATAGCGTGTGCGGCTGGTTTGAGTGGGAGATACCTGCCATACCGTAAAAATTTTTGGATCCTTTTCAGGCGTTGGCTCGTCTAAGAAGTAAAAAAGGAGGTGAGGCCGATGGAACAGAACGAGGAACAGCTGCGCCGCCTGATGGAAGCCTATGGCGACAGCATTCTGCGCATGTGCGCCCTGTATCTGGGCGACGCGGCGCTGGCACAGGATCTGGCGCAGGAAACGTTTCTCCGCGCCTATCAGCACATGGAGGGCTTTCGCGGCGACAGCAGCGAAAAAACCTGGCTGACGCGCATTGCCATCAACCTCTGTAAGGACGAGCTGAAACGGACCTGGCGCAAACATGTAAGCGGCTGTCAGCCGGTGGAGGAACTGCTGGCCGCCCGGCAGCAGCCAGCGCCCCAGGACGACACGGTGCTGCGGGAGGTCATGGGCCTGCGCCCAAAGGAGCGGGAGGTCGTGCTTTTGCGCTATTACCAGCAGCTAAAGCTGGAGGAGATTGCCCAAGCGCTGGCCATTCCCAAGGGTACGGTTACCTCCCGGCTGAACCGGGCCAAAGGCAGATTACGCGCTCGCTTGGAAAGGTGGTATTTTGATGAATGATTTTCGCGGCATGGCGGATGAGAGATTGAAGGATTTGACATTTCAGCCGTTGGTTGAAAAAACGGCGCAGGCCGCGCGGCGAATGAGCCGGCCGGTGAAAACGCGCAAAACCCGGCTGGCCGTGGCTCTGGCGCTAGTACTGCTGGCTCTGTGCGCTACGGCGTTGGCGGTGGGGCTGCGCTGGTCCCGGCAAATGAACGCCGCCAACGCCGGACGGGCGGCAGTGATGCAAAAGTACGGCCTGACGGCGGATACGCTAAGTCTGTTTGAAGAACGGGTGCAGCCTGTCAACGATGGCTGGCGGGTTGTGTATTCGACCCAGATGCAGGAGGTAAGCGAAAAGGCTGGCAGCTATACGGCCACTGTATCAAGCAGCGGCAAGGCAGAGGCCTCCTGGAGCTACGACGGCGTTGACCCGGCATTGTGGCAGGATGGAGCGCTGACGGACCCGTACTGGGGCGCTAAGCAGCTGCAAAGCTGGAAACAGCGGCAGGATGAGGCCATTCATGCAAGCATGAATAAAGAACTCCCGTACAACGCTTATCCCGCGATTTTGGAAGCGGACGGCGTGCAAATCGCGGACGAGTCCATGCGGCAGCCGGTTTTACAGGCCAATCAGGCGCTGCGGCAGGCCTATGGAATCAGTCCGGAGGCGCTGACGCTGTTTACAGCCAGCGCGTACATAGATGAAACAACCGGCCTGTGGACGGTGCGCTATACCCCAAAGCATCAGGAACGCTGGGGCGAGGTGCTGAACCAGTGGGTGGAATGCGAACAAAAGATGGGAGAATATCAGGTCGTCCTTACAAACGACAGTCAAGGAAACCGGTGCAGCTGGTCCCTGGACGGGGTGGAAAACGGAGCCTTTACCGAGCATACCTATGCCGGAGCCAAGGCGTTTGACGCGGCTATTCTGGAATACCTGCTTCACACCATTCAGCGCCGGGCCGAAATTGTAGGCCGGTATGTAACGAAAAATGCGTATGGCTGGGATATTCCTGCCAGCGATCAGCCGGTCAGCGTGGAGGATAACGCCGCGCTGGACGCCATTTTGCTGGACGCGGGGTTTGACAGCCCATCCCTGAACCATGTGCTGCCCCAGCCCGGCGATATAAGCCGGGAACAGGCTGTGGAAATTTTCTATCAGGCCGTTCACCAGCAGTATGGCGTTGAAAGGGATGTTTTTGAGAACAGCGGGTACGCTTACGCGGAGCTGACACAGGAGCCCGAATGCCGTCAGTGGTACTTCTGGCTGCAAAGCAACCAGGCGCTGGCCAGCTGGAGCGTTTCCATCAACGCCCAAACCGGCGAAATTCTCTGGCTGACCTGCGACGCGAGCGCTGGTTCCAACGGCTGACGCATAGTTTGCCACCTTTTGGGAAACCTGTTTGGCGGAGGTGAGTGACATGAGTCCCAAGGAACTCTTGTACATCGAGGATGCTCTGGATCACGAAACGTTTTTGCAGTCCCAATGCCGTCAAGCGGCTCAGGCTCTGCAAAACCCGGAATTGAAGAATTATGTGACCCAGCTTGCCAACCAGCACCAGCAGCTTTTTCAGCGGCTGTACCAGTTGGTATGACCAAAAGGGGGCAATCGGCTATGAATGACCAGCAAATTATGGAAAACCTGCTGCTGACCACCAAGGGCGTGTGCGATTTGTACATGCACGGAACCATTGAATCCGCGACCCAGAACGTGCACGCGGCTTTTGATCAGGCCCTGGGCGAAAGCCTGGATATGCAGGATCAGATCTATCAAAAGATGGCGGCTCAGGGCTGGTATCCAGCTCAGCAGGCCCAGCAGCAGCAAATCGATCAGGTGCGCAACAAATTCGCAAACGCTTAACGCAACATGGGGGTCCCGTGGCAGCCAAGCCAGCGGGACCCTTTTTGCATGGTCCTGGCTTTTGAAGCATATGGTTCCCAAACGGCAGAATAGGGAGGCATATGCAAGATGAAAAAACGGGAATGCCTGGCGGGGGCAATGGCCTGCGTGGGCGCGGTGGTTGGCGCGGGCTTTGCGTCCGGCCGGGAGGTAAACCAGTTTTTTGCCCAGTATGGGACGTATGGCTGGTGGCTGATTGCGCTGGCGGTGGCGGCCATGGTGGGATTGATGATGCTGTGCATGCGCCGGTCGTCCGCTTCCGCATGCTGGTGCCAGCTGTACGCGGGTCTGCCCACTTGGCAGGGAAACTGCGCGAAAGCTTGTACTTTGGGTATGATGGGCATTACCGCCGGGGCCATGATTTCCGCCGCCGGTCACATGGTGGCGCTGGTGTGGCCCAGCGGCTTTGCCTATGGGGTAGGGATGATCGGCACGGCGCTGCTGGCGTATGCGGCCGGTTATGGGCGTATGCGCGTTCTCAGCTGGGTCAGCGGTCTGTTAACAATGCTGCTTTTTTTGGCTATACTGGCATCCCTGGGGGTAACGCCGGTGGGGGAGCAGGTTGTTACCCAGGTCCCCTGTTCTTTTTGGCGGCTTGTGTGGGCGGCGGTGCGGGCGCTGGCCTATGGGGCCATGAATGTGACCCTGGCCATAGGGGTGGTTTGCCGCTGCGGCTGCTATACCCGGCGCGGCATGAGCCGCACCTGCGCGCTGTTCGGCTTTTTGCTGATCGGTCTGCTGTTTGTCAGCCAGTATTTGTACTTGCGCCATCCGTCTTTGACGGACGAGGTCTTTCCCCTGGTTCGGCTGCTGTCCGCCTTTGGCCGCAGTGGATTTTTGACTGGCGCAACGCTGCTGTATCTGGCCATTTTTACAACGCTGGCGGCCGTGCTGTATGGTTTGCGCAGCGCCGTGGCAGACTATGTAAGCAGCCCGGCCCTGCAAACCGGGCTTGGCCTGGGCCTGCCGCTGGTGCTGGCCTGTATCGGGTTTGAATCGCTGGTCAACCGCTGGTACGCGCCGGCAGGCCTGTGCTGCCTGGTACTGGTTTTTGGCCCCCTGCTTGGGAAAAATCCCCTTGACAATTCAAGGAAGATACAGTAGGATAGCACCATACAAACGATTGCGCATAAGAAAGGGGCTCCTTTGTCATGGCTTTTGCGATTCATCCCTGGAAAGTCATTGAAACCACGCTAGACCGGCAGCATTTGCGCTTTGCCGAAAGCCTTACCTCCACCGGCAACGGCTATATGGGTATGCGCGGCAATTTTGACGAGGATTATTCCGGCGATACCCATTTGGGCACCTATATCGGCGGCGTGTGGTTTCCGGATAAGACCCGCGTGGGCTGGTGGAAGAACGGCTATCCCCAGTATTTTGGCAAGGTGATTAACGCGGTGCGTCTGAACGGCGTGCATGTGGAAATAGACGGGGAAAATCTGGACCTGGCAAAGGCGCAGGTGAAGGATTACTATTTGGAACTGGATATGCAAAAGGGCCTGTTCCTGCGCCGCTTTACGGTGCAAACGGCTAAGGGCGGGGTAAAAGTGGAGGCCGAGCGCTTTGTTTCTCTGGCGCAGAAGGAACTTTTGGCCCTCAAGTACACGGTTATCCCTGATTACGACGCTCATGTGGTGATGCGTCCCTATCTGGACGCCAATGTACATAATCTGGACAGCAACTATGACGAAACCTTTTGGGATATGCTGATGGAGGAGGAAACGGAGGACGCTTTGGCCCTGCTGACTCAGACCAAGGCCAATCCCTTCGACGCGCCCCGCTTTACCGTCAGCGCGGCCATGAGCTGCTGGGCGGACGGCCTGGAAATGGCGGGACGCAAAACTGACAGCGGCTATGTGGAAACCCGCTACGAGGGCGATGTGCCCGCTGGCGAAGCAGCCAGTCTGGAAAAATACGCGCTGGTTTTCACCAGCCGGGATTATGATGAAAAGGTGCTGAACACCCTGTCCCTGAAGGCCGCCGCCCGCGCCCGGGAGCTGGGCTACGACGAACTGCGGCAGGCTCATGTGGGGGCCTGGAAGGCCCGCTGGGATGGCTGCGATGTTCAAATCGAGGGGGACGACGCGGCCCAGCAGGGCATTCGCTTTAACCTGTTCCAGCTTCTCAGCACCTATTCCGGAGACGACGCGCGGCTGAACATTGGCCCCAAGGGCTTTACCGGCGAGAAATACGGCGGCGCCACCTATTGGGACACCGAGGCCTATTGTCTGCCGGTTTATATGGCCATTGCGGGTCAGGACGTGGCCAAGCAGCTGCTTTTGTACCGCTGGCTGCAGCTGGACGGCGCGTATTACAACGCCCGTCAGCAGGGCCTGAAGGGCGCGCTGTATCCCATGGTTACCTTTACCGGCATTGAGTGCCATAACGAATGGGAAATCACCTTTGAGGAAATTCACCGCAACGGCGCGATTGCCCATGCCATCTTTAACTACGCCACCTATACCGGCGATTACGTCTATATGGTGCATGAAGGGCTTGACGTGCTGTGCGGCATCGCCCGTTTCTATACCGACCGGGTGCATTTTTCCAAGCGTCATCAAAAGTATATGATTCACGGCGTAACCGGCCCCAACGAATACGAAAACAATGTAAACAACAACTGGTATACCAACCGCATCGCGGCCTTCAGCATTGGGCTGTTCATTACCCAGGCCCGTCAGGCGTCCAAAGAACATCTGGAACAGCTGGGGGTGACGGAGGAAGAACTGGCCCATATGCTGGAAGTGGTAGAGGGCATGTACTACCCGGAGGACGCGGAGCTGGGCGTCTTTGTGCAGCATGATACCTTCCTGGATAAGGATTTGCAGCCCGCCAGCAGCATACCGCAGGATCAGCGGCCCATTAACCAGCACTGGTCCTGGGATCATATCCTGCGCAGCTGCTATATCAAGCAGGCGGATGTGCTGCAGGGTCTGTATTTCCTCAATCACCTGTACGATACCGAAACCATCCGCCGCAATTTTGACTTTTACGAGCCCATGACGGTGCATGAAAGCAGCCTGTCCCCCTGCGTGCACAGCATTCTGGCGGCGCAGCTGGGCTACCAGGACAAGGCGGTGGAGATGTACCAGCGCACCGCCCGGCTGGATTTGGATAACATCAATAACGATACGGTCGATGGGCTGCACATTACCAGCATGGCGGGCAGCTGGCTGGCCATCGCCCATGGCTTCGCGGGCATGCGCACCACTGCCGGCCTGAGCCTGAATCCCTTCCTGCCCAAGCAATGGACGGGATATGCCTTCCAGTTCCACTACCGTGACCGGCTGATTCGGGTTAAGGTGCAGCCGGGTCTGGCAACCGTGGAGCTGCTGGAGGGCCGCCCGCTGACCATTACCCTTTGCGGTGAGGAAATGACGCTGGCGACCAGCGTTTGCCACTCTATCTAAGCACCGTTTGCCGCCTCCCACATAGGATGCAGTATCATGCATCGTGGGAGGCGGTTTTGTATGCTTAAAATGCTTGTGGCAGGCGGCGACAGGCGCATGCTGCTGTTGGCGGAACTGTTGCAAAAAGACGGCTTTCCGGTGGATACACTGGGCCTGAAAAAGAATGATGAGGCCGCTGCCCGGCCGGAGCAGGCGGATGCTGTGCTGTTTCCCTATCCGTTCGCCGTCCGGGGGGGACTGGTTCCCACCCTGACCGGCCTGCCCATGAGGCCACAGGATGTGCCCATCCGTCCGGAGGCGGCGGTGCTGGCCGGGGCCGGATTGGAAAAAGTGCTGGCCCGGCCGGTGATTCGCTATGACCAGTCCCCCGGTTTTCTCCAGCGCAACGCCGATCTGTCCGCTGAAGCAGCTGTCAGCGCCATGATGGAGAAAAGCGATTTGGCGCTGATGGACAGCCGGGCCCTGGTGACTGGTTACGGCCATTTTGGCCGGGCGCTGGCCAGACGGTTAAGGAGTTTGGGGACGCTGGTAACCGTGGCGGCCCGCAGGGAAACACAGCTGCTGCTGGCGGAAACGGACGGCATGGATGTAGTGCCGCTGGAAGCGATGGGCGAAGCCATGCCCGATCAGGATTGGGTACTGAATACCATTCCGGCACGGGTCTTTACGGAACGTGTGCTGGATCGCATTCCTCGTTCCGCCTGGCTGCTGGAACTGGCCAGCGCCCCTTATGGGTTTGATAAGGGGGAAGCCGTCAAGCTGGGCCTTCAGGTTGATTTGCTGCCCGGCCTGCCCGCCCGCTATGCGCCCCGCAGCGCCGCCATGGCCCTGAAACAGGCCTGTCTTGACCTTGTAAAGGAGGAAGCGCTATGAAAAAAACCACCGTCGCCTTTGCCATGACGGGCTCCTATTGCACCTTTGACCGGGTGCTGGCCCAAATGGAAAAACTGGTGCAGCGCGGCTATAACGTGCTGCCGGTGCTCAGCTTTCACGCGGGAAATGTGGATACGCGCTTTATGACGGCGGAACACCTGCGCAGCCGGATTGTGGAAATCACCGGTCACCAGCCCATCGACACCCTGACGGAGGCGGAGCCGATCGGGCCCAAGCGCCTGTGCGACCTGTACCTGATGGCCCCCGCCACTGGCAACAGCCTGGCCAAGCTGGCCAACGGCATCTACGATACGCCCGCGCTGCTGGGGGCCAAAAGCCACCTGCGCAACGAAAAGCCGCTGGTGCTGGCGGTATCCACCAACGACGCGCTTGGCATAGCCGCCCAGAATATCGGTCGGCTGCTGAACTGGCGCAACGTGTATTTTGTGCCCTTTGGGCAGGATGATCCGGTAAAAAAGCCCCGTTCTCTGGTGGCGGATTTTACCCAGATTCCCCGCACCATCGCCGCTGCCCTTACCGGCGCGCAGGTCCAGCCAATGATCATCGCCAGACAGGAATGAGAAAATGTCACAAACGAAAGAAAAATGAGAAATGCTGTAACAAACTTGCAACAAAAACGATTCTGTTATAAAATATATGTTGCAAAAGAAGCCGCCAAAGGAGGGAACAACCGATGCTGAAAAGGCTGATTATCATGCTGATACTGGCCCTTTGCCTGCCAACGCTGTGCCTTGCCCAGGAGTCCGTGCCCACAGTGGAGGAAGTGAAAACCCAAATAGGCGAAAATTATGTGGCTTACCCGCAGCTGACAAACCTTGCGGACGAAACCATTCAGGCCAAAATCAATGACGATATTGTGGCGTCGTCCGGTGTAACGGAGCATTTGGTCACTCTGGTTACGCTGGGCGACAGCCCGTGGGGGCTGCAGGTACAGTATCAGGTCACCCTCAACCGGGACGGCGTGTTTTCCGTGCTGATCAGCGCGGAGGGCAAAATGCCCAATAAACGGAACGGACAGGCCTATACGGCCCTGACCTATGATTTGACCACCGGCGATCGTCTGGGACTGGACAGCCTGTTCCAGAATGCGGACCAGACCATGACCCGTCTGGAAACCCAGGCGTATGGCAGCCTGAGCCAGGAACTGACCGGCTATACGGAAAACAGCGACTTTATCCCCCTGCCCCAGGACCGGTTTACATTGGACGAAACCGGCATCACCTTTTGGTATGAAGGGGAACAGTTTCAGCTGCTCAGCGGCTACGCGGGTGCCTGCCAGTTCCGCTATGAGGAATTGCAGCAGGATTTGCGCAAGGATGGCCTGTCCGGCCAGCTGGGCCTGATTCGGAAGCCCTTAAGCAGGCAGCAGGCGGCCCAGCAGGTGCAAAGCTGCGTCCAGGCAGGCGCGCTGCCCGGCATTCCGGTACAAATGGGGCAAAGCATGACAGAGGTAATCGACAAATACCGGCTGGTGCGCACTCCGGATGAATTTCCGGGCGGGCGGTATTATCTGCTGGAGGATCCGGCCTTTCGGGATATGCTGGTGATTTCCGACGCCATGGAAAGCGGCTATGACCATTCCGTAGTGGAGGGAATACAGATGAAGCGCGGCGGCATGGCCGGGCTGCTGATTGGCGCATCCACCCGTCAGGATTGGATGGATATTCTGGGGCAGCCCCAGGAAACCATTGTGTTTACCGACAGCATGGCTTATGATTACAATCTGCCCGCCGGGCAAAGCGATATCTACCACTTTGGAGAATACGAACTAAGACTGCATGGGGACGAGGACGGCGTTTTGCGGGCCATCCAGCTGTGCAGGTAACAATCGGAGGCTGAATAGACAACATGGCAAAGGGTGGCAAAAAGCAGCAGGCCGCGCAATATGAATCCGGCACGCTGGCGGTGTATGCGGTAGCGGGCATTGTCCTGATGGGACTGGGCGTGCTGTCGCTTTTGTCCGTCGTAGGCGGGCTGAAGGGCGTTTTCTTTTCCCAGGTGCGCCGGGTTATGCAGGGCCTTGGAGGAGGACTATGCATCGGCGTTAGCGTGCTGCTGATTTGGGCCGGTTTGCTGACCGCCATTTCCACCGGCAGGCACATGCCGAAAAAGGCGCTGCTGCTGGTAACGGCCCTGTATGTGGCGGTGCTGTCCATTGTGAACCTGACGGGAAAAGTGGGCCAGTATGGCTTTATGGAGTACCTGATTCAGTACAGCAACAGCCAGACGCCGCCCGTTCCCAACGCGGACGGCTTTGCCGCCATGGCCAAGGCCTGTTTTGCCGTATGCGCAGGCAGCAGCGCTTTTGGCGGAATCATCGGCATGCTGCTGGGCTGGCCGGCGTGGAGCTTTTTGGGCGTAACCCTTGGCACAGTCGCTCTGGGGCTGCTGGTCATTGTTTGCGTGCTGCTGTTGTCCCGTTTTGACGTGAAGCAGATGATGGAAACCATTCAAGGGCATGTGCAGGCCCGAAGCGAGGCCCGCGCCCAGCGTCAGGCCCAGGAGGCGTATCGCCAGCAATTTGAGG
Source organism: uncultured Clostridia bacterium (assembly GCA_934621505.1). Lineage (GTDB taxonomy): Bacteria > Bacillota > Clostridia > Christensenellales > Aristaeellaceae > Limiplasma. The sequence goes on along the minus strand of CAKTUU010000021.1, from coordinate 13,203 downwards.
AGCAGCAGCGTCAGGCGGAGGAAAATGACCGAAAGCTCATCACTCCGGCGTTTTTGCGCAGACAGCCGGAGGAAACGACGCCCTCCCAGCAGCCCTATCCTGCCGGTATGACCATGGAGGCCATGCAGGCCGCCTACCAGGCCTATACGCAGCAAATGGCTCAAATGCAGCAGAATACGGCTAAACAGCCGGAAATGTACGATGAGATTGTGATGCCGCAGGATACAACGCCTTTGTGGAAACGGGGCCGCAAGAAGGCCGAAAAGCAGCAACCCGCCTACCAGACGCGCATGACCTTTACCCCCAGCGAAATGGGCATGGGCCAGCCGGACGAAGACAGCACCATGATTTTGTCCGCATCCAAGCGTAAAGCTCAGGAGCGGATTGAAGCCATTCGCAAACGCAAGGCGGATATTACCCGGGACCTGGACGGAAATGAAAAGGCCCAGGCAGCGCCGGATTTCGCACCCAGGGTGCAGGCTGGCGCTCCCCTTCGGCAAACTGCGGAAACCGGCCAGACTCAGCCAAGCGGACAGGCTCAGCCTGTCTTTCATCCGGCGGTTCTGGAGGAAACGGCGGATGATACGACTGAACCACCGGCTCCGATTCAGCAGCAGCCGGACCGGCATTCCGCCTACCGCCGCCCTGCTGGCGAAAAGCCTGTCATTCATAGCGAACAGACCACCATCCCTTACGCCTACCCTTCCATTGATTTGCTGAATCCCCAGCGTCAGCGGGAGGCGCAGGATACCCGGGCCAGCGACGCCCAGCGGGCGGCGCAGCTGGAAAAAACGCTGGAGAGCTTTTCCATCCCCGCCAAGGTGCAGCGGGTTACCCACGGCCCGGCGGTTACCCGGTTTGAATTGGGTCTGGTATCCAGCGGCATCAACGTCAAGCGGATTATGAGCATTGCCGATAATATCGCCCTGGATATGGCGGCCAACGGCGGCGTGCGCATTGAAATTCCCATTCCCGGTACCAATTTGTTTGGCGTGGAGGTGCCCAACCAGGAGGTGCAGTCCGTTACCCTGGGCGAGGTGCTGGTCAGTCCGGAGATGTGCTCGGCCAAGTCGCCGCTGGCGGTGGCGTTGGGCCGGGATATTGCCGGTAAGCCGGTGATTTGCGACATTGCCAAAATGCCCCACCTGCTGATTGCCGGTCAGACGGGCAGCGGTAAATCCGTATGCATCAACGCCATCATTAACAGCATTCTGTTCCGCTCCTCACCGGAGGAAGTGCGCATGATCATGATCGACCCCAAGGTGGTGGAGCTGCAATGCTATAACGTGGTGCCGCATCTGCTGATTCCCGTGGTCAGCGACCCCCATAAGGCGGCGGGCGCGCTGGCATGGGCTGTGGCGGAAATGCTGGATCGCTACCATAAAATTGAAAGCAAAAAGGTACGCGATATTACCGCCTATAACGCCAAGCTGGAACCGGGCGAACCCAAGCTGCCCAGAATCGTGATTATCATCGATGAATTGGCGGACCTGATGCTGGCCTGCAAAAAAGAGGTGGAGGAAAGCATCATTCGTATCGCTCAGCTGGCCCGCGCGGCCGGCATCCACCTGATTGTGGCTACCCAGCGTCCCACGGTGGACGTGATTACCGGCCTGATTAAGGCCAACATTCCGTCCCGCATTGCCTTTGCCGTATCGTCCAGCATTGACAGCCGAACCATTTTGGACCAGAACGGCGCGGAAAAGCTGCTGGGCCGGGGCGATATGTTCTATTTCCCCACAGGAGCCAAGAGCCCCATCCGTGTGCAGGGCTGCTTCCTCAGCGACGCGGAAACGGAGCGGGTTGTGGATTACATTGCCGCCCATTCGCAGGTGGAGTTTGACAACGACGTGATTGAAGCCATGGAAAATGAAGAAAACATGGATAACCCCCTGCTGAACAACGGCGATGAGGGCGATGAAGGGGTGGATGACCGGCTGGAGGAAGCCATCGATATGGTGCTGACGGATGGACAGGCCAGCATCAGCATGCTTCAGCGGCGAATGAAGATCGGCTACGCCCGGGCAGGCCGCCTGATCGACGATATGGCGGCCCGGGGCATCATCAGCAAGTCCGCGGGCAGCAAACCCCGGGAAGTGCTGATGAGCCGGGAGGAATACGAGCGCAGCAAGGCGGCTCAGGCCTGATGGGCGGATTTGCGAAATCGAAAAAACAAATGAGGAAATTACATGATAACGCTTTTCAGGGCTTTATCCAAACGGCGGGAGCTGTTAAAGCAATCCCGGAAGATTCAGTACGACAGTCAGGGCCGGGCGATTCTTACCATGCGGGTTCGGGATGATGGAGACTTTTTATCTCCTTATTCCCTCAGTCGGGAAGAAACCATATCTGCCGATGTGGCCGAATTTTTGACCGAAAGCGCAATGGCGGTTCATCCCCGCACGCCCATGACGCTGCATATCCACAGCCAGTGCATTGACGAAAAGGAACAGGACGTGTATCGGCGGGCCATACGCAGCTACTTTACCTTGCAGGCGATTGAGCATCAGCGGACCATGCGGCGCAACGCTGTTCAGTCTGCCGTTATGGCGGCGGTGGGCGTTGTGTCTCTTGCAGGCATGGTTTGGGCGGAAAAAATGGGCGTCAGCGGCATTTGGATTGAATGCATGGACATTTTCGCCTGGGTTTTTGTGTGGGAGGCGGTGGACCTGTTCTTTATTGAACGGGGAATGCTCCGGCTTAAGCAAAAACGGCTGGACGCCTTTATGGATATGACGGTTCGCTATTTTGATACAGACTGAAAATGTGTGACGGTACCTTAGCCGTCCCGCATCAGACTGTCGAAAAACCCCTGGGAGGCATCGGAGGGCCGCAGCCCTCCGATTTTGGTTCCGAAACCGGCGGCGTGTACGTCGGTTTCGGCTGCCTTGCGCAGCAAGGCTTTCCTTACGCTCTTTGCCGCCCGGCGAGCCGCAGGCGAGTAGGCAAAGAGCGCTTCCCGTCAGAAAAGATCGCCCTCAGGCGAGCTTTTTTGACGGCCTGAGGCGGGACGGCACCTTAGCCGTCCCGCATTTTTATGCTATGGGGTTTCATAACCGGCGTTCCGGCACGGCTTACTCTCCGGGTACGGCGGTAAAGGAAACCGTGCCCGCAAAGCCGCTGCCCTTCAGCGTGATTTGGTAATCGCCGGTTTCGGGAATCGCCACTTCAAAAACGCCTGTTTCCATTCCGTTGCTGCGGTAGATGGGCGTCTGGCCTGCCATGCCCACGGTTGCCTGCAGCGTACCTTTCTGCACCTGAGCCTGTACGCGAACCAGATCACCAGCTTGCAGGGAAAGGGTATGCTCGTCCTGCGTGTTTAAAGACTGACAGTCCAGCGCGTAGGAATCCGCGTTTTTGCTGCGCCTGCCGTCAAAGGCGGGGACTGGACGGTGAAAAATCAGAAAAACAGCAAGGACGGCCGCTGCGGCCAAAATCACGCAAAGCCATTTCTTCATGTTTTTTCCTTTCAAAAACCTTTTAATCAAAGGGAATGTACTGATCGCCCCGGAACATTTCATGGATAACGTCATAATGCGGGTGCTTACGCCAGCTTCCGCCGGTGGGCTGCTGGCCCCAGTCAAAGACGCAATCGGGGTGACGGGCCATTATTTCCTGCTTTTGCTGCCTGGAAATGGGCACATTGCCGCACCAGAACCGTTCCAGATTGGGCAGGTCGTACAGGCAGCTGATGTCTTTCAGATGGTCGCTGCAGGTTAGATTCAAATCCCGCAGCTTTGTCAGATTAGATAGAGCTGATACATCCTTTGTATCGGTACTGAAAGCCTCCAGATATTCCAGATTGGTCAGTCCAGCCAGAGGCGACAAGTCCTTCAGGGCGTAGTTTGGGCTGATAATCAGCACGCGAAGCTCTGTTAAGCCGGATAAAAAGGATAAATCATTCAGCCGGTTATGGCCAAGATCCAGCGCCTTCAGACGGGTGCAAAGCCGCAGAATGCTTAGTTCTTTTGTGGTATGCAGCCGGTCCTGTGGGTCTGTCATGCGGCTGCGGTGCAGCGTGGAAAAGGCGGTAGCGTCCGTGCGGACGGTATGAATGGCAAAGCGAAGGGTCCACCCGAAAAAAACATCGGGATAAGTATCAAACAGCCACTCCATATCCTCCCGGCTCAGCTCGCTGTCAAACATGCGCACTTCCCGCACAGCGGGCAGCTGATCCAGCAAATCCGCGACCGCCTGAGCATCCGTTACCCGCACGGAAGCAGCGTCAAAATCCAGCACCCGGGTTTGCGGGTCTATTTGTACGCCAAAGGCGTTCAAGGCTTCGGCATAACCCGCCTGTATCGCCAGCAGGAGAACCGTTAGGCAAAGCAATGGCAGCCAGCATTTTTTCATACGCCCTCCCGGGAAAGGCGGGTAAGCCGCTGGGGGCAAAAGCCCATCAGCGCCAACGCCGCCGCCATGCCCAGATAATTCAGCCAGGTGGGCCAGGGCATTTTGTCCAAAGCGTATTCCAAAAAGATGACCAGCCCTACAGACAGCGCAAACCCACCCCAATAGGGTAGGGATTTGGAGCGTTTGCCCCTTGGCAGACGCAGGGTCGCCACCAGCAGCAGGGTCAGCACAATCAGAGCGCTTTGCAGCTGCTGCACCCGCAAAAAGCCCCATTGGATGGACTCGACCCGGAAACTTTCGCAAAAAATCTGGGTTACGGCCCACCAAATCAGCCCGGTGAACAATTTGCGGCCCGCCAGTTTGCGCCCCCGCAGCAGAAGAATCGCCAAAATCACCAGGGCGCACAGCGCCTCCAGGTTAAAGATGGCGGCGCACCATTCGTCGTACATATTGGAAATCGCAAAGGGGTAGCGCTGCAGCCAGGCTGCCTCCACCGGGTCGCCCCAGCCAAAGTCGCTGAACGCTTCCGCCGCACGCAGGGCGGCAATGGCCGCAAGCCCCACAGGCGCATAGGCGTCGCTGACAACGGACCACGGTTTTTTCCAAAACGCGCAGAGCAGCTTCAGCGCCAGCAAAAAGCCCAGCACACCGCCGCCAAAGGCGTAATCATACGGTTCCCGGGGCAAAAAGCAATTCCCCCAAAACAGCCACATGCCGCTTACGCTGGATACCGCCAGGTAATAGACACGGGCGCACAATAGACACAGCAGGGGACATCCAATCGACATCCACAGCCCGGTCGGCCAGCCCAGCTTTTGCCGCCGGGCCACCCAAAGGGCCAGCAGGCTCATGGAAACCGTTATCAACACAAGAGCCCATTCGTAAGCGGTCATCCTTCATCACTCCTGATAGGCGCTGGCGAAATAAATGATATCGCTCAGCTTGCGGTGACGGGGATTCTGCACCGCGTTGATTTTCTGATTGTGAAAGATGATGGCGGTGGAATTGCCGCCATCCAGATTATAGGCGTTTTCCACCCCAAGGGTCATCATGAAATCCGACCATTCCTTCATGGTCAGGCCGCCGTCCTTGGACTCCTTGTCGCCCTCGCAAACAGCGCAGATGTATTCCAGCTTGCCCTTTTCCACCTGGGCGATAGCGGCCCTCTGGTTGCGGGTCAGCGAACTGTTAAACATGGCGCGGTAGTTATCCGCCAGCGGCTGGCCGTTTACCACCAGACCGGGGCCAAAGTTAAAGGTATTGACCATAGCGCCGGCGGAATAGCCAGCCAGCGTTTCCTCAGTGCAGGATTGCAGAATGGTAAAATCGCCGTTTTCATCAATGACCAGCAAATCGCGGCCGGGGGCCAGGCGCTGGCAATAGGACTGCCCCTGACGCAGCAGGTAACAGCCCACGGTGCTGAGCTGATAATAGGAATAGTCCCCGTTGATGGCCAGCACCGCGTTCATGCGGTTAGCCATGTCCTGTACCGAAGCCACCTGTTTGCGGTTAAAGCCGTAGGCGGACGCGGTGCGCAGCTGGGTGGGGTTGGCAATGGTAATGCGGGCAACATAGCAGACCGTCTGCTCCCATGGATAGGTTTCGATGGAAACCTGGATGCTTGGGTCCTGGTAATGGGTTGCGTCCTGATAATAAGCCTCGTTAACAGGAAAACCGGCGCTGTCATCCACCGGCAGGGCGACCACTTCCGCTAAGGCCGCGCCCGCGCGGCAAAGCAGCATCACGGCAATGAGACCATGCAGCATCCAACGTATGTTCTTCATTTTTTGACCCAACCTTCCAGCGTGCTTGCCCTGTTTACAGGAAGATACCCAAAAATAAACAGAACTGGTCCTATCATACCATTTTCGTGCCAAAAGTCAACGGCGGCGTGGGAAAAAACCAGGGCGACAGCAGTTAAGAATCAGGCGAAAAGAATCCGCAGGAAACGATCATGGTCAAGGCGAGCCCAGTAACGCTGCTTTTGCAGACGGACAGGCTTGCCAAGCTCAGCATTTCCGCATAGTGGCAAAGCATCTTTTCCCAGAAAATGTTTTATGCTATAATCAGACAAACAACGAATTACAGGGGGGCGCGTTCATGAAAAAATACATGGGCTCTGTGGTGATGTTTGCTTTGTTTGAAACGGTGGCCATTACCCTGTGGCTGACCAAGCATAATCTTTTTTACCTGCTGAATTTTACCTACATTGGCGGGTCGCTGGCCGTTGGCCTGGCGCTGTTTGCCAACCATCACAAGCATGCCAGGCGGGTCGTGCAGTTTCTGGTGGGAACCTATATGCTGGTTTATTTGGGAATCATCAGCAACGAAAACATGCAGATCGAGGGCTTTTGGTATTATCTGTTTCTGGGCGTTTTTGAGGCGGCCACCATTCATTACGCCGTCGCCAAAATCTTTGGACCGCTGTTTTTTGGGCGGGGCTGGTGCGGGTATTGCTGCTGGACTGCCATGATTTTGGATTTGCTGCCCTACAAGCGGCCCCAAAATCCCAGAAAGAAAATCGGCCGGATTCGCTACATCGCGTTTGCCGCTTCACTTTTGTTTGTATGCCTGCTGTTTGCACTGCCGGTGGTTAACCGGGAAAAGTTGATGTGGATTGCCTTCCTGGTCGGCAACGGGCTGTATTACGCCGTTGGAATTGGGCTGGCTTTCGCATTCAAGGACAACCGGGCGTTTTGCAAATACATTTGTCCTGTAACGGTATTTTTAAAGCCCATGAGTTATTTTTCCCTGATTCGGGTTAAGGTGGATGAAGCCGCCTGCGTGCATTGCGGTAAATGCGAAAAGGTCTGCCCCATGGATGTGCAGGTCAGCAATCCAAACCGCAGCCGCAAAAACGCCACGGAGTGCATTTTGTGTATGGAGTGCGTTGAAAACTGTCCCAAACAGGCGCTGAAGCTGTAAAAACCTATTGACAAGTAAACGACTGTTCACTATACTATGTGTGAACAGTCGTTTACTTACGTTTAGGAGGTTGTAATCATGAACTATCCCCGCAGTGAAAAATACCAGACGCCCGAACTGCTTTCCAAAATCATGGGTCCCAATCCGGTTAAATTGGAGGAGGAACTGCTGTTGGACTGCGCCATTCCGCAGGGCAGCCGCGTGTGCGATTTGGGAAGCGGCCAGGGCCTGACCAGCGTCTTTCTGGCGAAGGAATACGGCTTTACCGTCTACGCGGCCGATCTGTGGAGCGATCCGGAGGAAAACCGCCTGTTTTTCCGCCGGATGGGGCTGCGGGACGATCAAATCATTCCCGTCAAGGCGGACGCTACGGACCTTCCCTTTGAAGAAAACTTTTTTGACGGAATCATCAGCACGGATTCGTATAACTATTTTGGCAGGGATCCGGCTTATTTGGACCAGAAACTGCTGCCCTTTGTTAAACCCGGCGGCTATGTGTATATTGCCATTCCCGGCATGAAGCGGGACTGCCATCAGCATTTGCCAAAGGAACTGCTGCTTTCCTGGACGCCTGAACAGCTGGAATACATGCACGATGCTGCTTACTGGCGGCGCATGGTCAGCCAGTGCCATGGAGCCGATGTGCTGGCCGTGGAGGAAATGCAGAGCAACGACGAGGTATGGGCGGACTGGCTGCGGCAGGATAACGAATACGCCGTCGGCGACCGCAAAGCCATGGAAGCGGGCGGGGGAAAGTATCTGAATTTTATCAGAATTGTGCTGCGCAGGCGCTAAACCTTGGACATTTGACGGCGGCCATGATATAATAAGCACACTTTTATGTTTAACGAAAGGATGCGTTGCATGGATATCTGCGCCGTTTTGTGTCAGGAGTTTCACCTGCAAAAAAATCAATGTGAGAATGTGCTGGCCCTGATTGACGAAGGCAACACCATTCCCTTTATCGCCCGTTACCGTAAGGAAAAAACCGGATCGCTGGACGACCAGGTGCTGCGCGAAATTTACGAGCGCCTGCAATACCTGCGGGGTCTGGATAAGCGCCGGGGCGAAATTGAGGCGGCGCTGACCGAGCAGGGCAACCTGACGGAGGAACTGGCCGCCAGGCTGTCGGCTGCCGCTACCATGACCGAACTGGAGGACCTGTACCGTCCCTTCAGGCCCAAGCGCCGCACCCGCGCCACCATCGCCAAGGAACGGGGGCTGGAGCCGCTGGCTCTGCTGCTGCTTTTGCAGAACCAGACCCATGGAACCGTGGAGGAAATGGCCCGGCCCTTTGTGAATGCTGAAAAAGAAGTGCCCACCGTGGAGGAGGCTCTGCAGGGCGCTCGGGACATTCTGAGCGAGCAGATGAGCGATGACGCAGACGCCCGCAAGGCGCTGCGCGCGCTGGTGATGCGTACAGGCGTGCTGGAAAGCAGACAGGCCAAAGACGAGGACAGCGTGTACAGCATGTACTACGCGTTTTCCCAGGAGGTGCGCAATATCCCCGGACACCGCGTCCTGGCGGTAAACCGTGGCGAGCGGGAAGAATTTTTGAAGGTATCCATTCGAATGGACGATGGGGCTTGCATAGGCGTTCTGGACAAGGCGTTTGTGCGGGAGGGCAGCATTACCACCCCCCAGGTGCGCCTGACCACCCAGGACGCCTGGGAGCGCCTGCTGAAGCCCAGCATCGAGCGGGAAATCCGCAACGACCTGACCGACCGGGCCAATACCAGCGCCATTCAGGTGTTTGGCAAAAACCTGCATCAGCTGCTGATGGCGCCGCCTGTAAAGGGACGGGTTACGCTTGGCGTGGACCCAGGCTTCCGCACAGGCTGCAAGCTGGCTGTGGTGGATGAAAACGGCAAGGTGCTGGCCACCGGGGTGGGGCATTTTACCCTGCCGGGGCAGGAAGCCGCCAAGGCGCGCGCCCACGAGGAGATTGTGCAGATGTGCCACCAGTACGGCGTAACCGCCATTGCCATCGGCAACGGTACGGCCTCCCGGGAAGCGGAGCAGTTTATTGTATCCCTTCTGCCGGAATTGCCGGGGGCGGCTTATATGATCGTCAGCGAGGCGGGCGCGTCCGTGTATTCCGCCAGCAAATTGGCGGCAGAGGAATTTCCTCAGTTTGACGTGTCCCTGCGCAGCGCGGTCAGCATTGCCCGGCGCATGCAGGACCCGTTGGCGGAGCTGGTTAAAATTGACCCCAAGGCCATCGGCGTGGGGCAGTACCAGCATGATTTGAAGCAGAGCCAGCTGGAAGAAGCGCTGGACGGCGTGGTGGAAGGCTGCGTAAACAGCGTGGGCGTGGAGGTAAGCACCGCGTCCCCGTCGCTGCTCAGCCATGTGGCGGGCATTGGCCCGGCTTTGGCCAAAAACATCGTGGCCTACCGCGAGGAAAACGGCATCACCAGCCGGGCGCAGCTCAAAAAGGTGCCGAAGCTGGGGCCCAAGGCCTTTGAGCAGTGCGCGGGCTTCCTGCGGGTGCGGGACAGCAAAAACGCTTTGGACGCAACCGCCGTTCACCCGGAAAGCTACGACGCCGCCAAGGCGCTGCTGGCTACGCTGGGCTATCAGCTGAGCGATATAAAGGCCGGTAAGCTGGCGGATTTGCCAAAGCGGGTGGAGGAAAAGGGCCTTGCCGCATTGGCAAAGGAATTGGACGTGGGCGAACCCACTTTGAAGGATATTATCCGGGAATTGCAAAAGCCGGGCCGCGACCCTCGCGATGACCTGCCCAAGCCCATCCTGCGCACCGATGTGCTGGACATCAAGGACCTGGCCCCGGGAATGGAACTGACCGGCACCGTGCGCAATGTCATTGACTTTGGCGCGTTTGTGGATATTGGCGTGCATCAGGACGGCCTGGTGCATATCAGCCGCATGTCCAACCGGTTTATCAGGCACCCCTCCGAGGTGGTCAAGGTGGGGGATATTGTAAAGGTCTGGGTGGTGGATGTGGACGTTAAAAAGCAGCGAATCGCCCTGACCATGCTTCCGCCCAAAGCATAAATATGCATTTTCTTTTTCCGATTTTTTCATTTTCCTATTGACAGATTGCAAAACCGATGTACAATAGGGAGGAATTCACACGCGGCAGCGCGGTGAATGAATAGAGGCGCGGCTGACAAAAGTCCCCTGCGGGAGCCCTTCACTGGGCGCGGATCGCAGGCAAAAGGGGAAGCCGCCGAAACAACTGACCGGGTGTAGGGTCAGGCGTTGGGCGTCGGAAGAATATTCCGCCGACTGTCACAGCTTAGGCTGTGGAGCGCTATTCGACGGTTTTTATCTTTTCGCGTACAGATAGAAGCAGCGATAGCGCAAGCATCGCTGCTTTTTGTATGAAAAAGGAGGAACCTGACAATGAAGCGGACTATGGTTGCGTTAGTACTGACCCTTGTAATGCTGTTTACAGCCTCTGCCATGGCGGAGGGAACCTTCCGGGTGGGAATGGAGTGCAATTACGCCCCCTACAACTGGACCCAGGCCGACCCCGGCGAATACGCCGTGGCCATTGAGGGCGGCGGCGGATACGCCGACGGCTACGATGTGCAGATTGCCAAGAAGATTGCCGAGGGCCTGGGAAAGGAACTGGTGATTGTAAAGACTGAATGGGACGGACTGCCCCTGGGCGTGATGACCGGGGCGTTTGACGCCATCATCGCCGGCATGAGCCCCACAGCCGAGCGCAAGGTGACCCTGGACTTTACCGACGCTTATTACAACAGCCAGCTGGTGGTGGTGGTCAGAAAGGACGGCGCTTACGCGGGCGCGACCTCTCTGGCGGATTTAAGCGGCGCTTCCATTACCGGCCAGCTGAACACCTTCCACTACACGGTGATCGATCAGATTCCCGGCGTAAACAAGGCCATGGCGATGGAAACCTTCCCTGCGATGGTGGTGGCCCTGCGCAGCGGCGCGATTGACGGCTATGTGGCCGAGGAACCCGGCGCTGTAGCCGATACCACCGCCAACCCGGATTTGACCTATGTCAAGTTTGCGGATGGTCAGGGCTTTACCGCCTCTGCCGAGGACACCTCCATTGCCGTGGGCCTGGCCAAGGGCAGCGATTTGCTTGCGCCGATTAACGAAATCCTTGCCGGCATCAGCGATGAGGAACGTTTGCAGATCATGGTGGACACCACGGCCCGCCAGCCTTTGAATCAATAAGGAGCTGCCGTTATGTCTAGTTTGCCTACCACGTTTTTTGGCTGGGTTGGCTTCCTGCTGGAAAAGTACGGCTCACTGTTTTTAAACGGCGTGGGCGTTACCCTGCTGGTAGCCATTACGGGCACGGTAGCCGGTTTTCTTATCGGCCTGCTGGTGGCGATTCTGCGCACCATCCCCACCGGGCCCAGGGACCCATGGTATAAGCGGGTTCCGCTGAAAGCTCTGTCCGTGCTGCTGGGCGTGTATATCGAGGTGTTCCGCGGCACGCCCATGATTGTGCAGGCCATGGTCATCTATTATGGCGGCATGATGGTGGGTGTGCGTATGCCCGTTATGACCGCCGCCATACTGATTGTATCCGTAAACACCGGCGCGTATATGGCGGAGATTATCCGCGGCGGCATCCTGAGCATTGACAAGGGCCAGAAGGAAGCCGCCCACGCCATTGGCATGAGCCATTGGCAAAGCATGGTGTATGTGGTGCTGCCCCAGGCGGTGCGCAACATCATGCCCTCCATCGGCAACGAATTTGTGGTAAACATCAAGGATTCCAGCGTGCTGAACGTGATTTCCGTCAACGAGCTGTTTTTCCAGAGCAAGTCCGCCGCCGGTACCTATGCCCGGTATTTTGAGGTTTTCTTTATCACCGCGTGCATTTATCTGGCGCTTACCTTTACGGTTACCCGGCTGCTGCGGCTTTTGGAGCGCAAAATGGACGGCAACGTAAACTACATCATTTACGGTTCGCAAAGCGATTCCAAGGCCAGCATCGCCGTGCCCAGGGAGGAGGGTATGCCCAATGACTGATCAGCCCATTCTGCGGGTCAGCCACCTGCAAAAAACCTTTGGCCAGCATGAGGTGCTGAAGGATATCAACTTTGACGTAAATACCGGCGACGTGGTATCCATCATTGGATCCAGTGGCAGCGGCAAAAGCACCCTGCTGCGGTGCATCAATTTTTTGGAGGAACCTACCGCCGGAGAGATTCTGTTTCATGGCAAAAACGCGGAAACCCAGTGGAGCCGCGGCCAGTACCATTCCCGTGTGGGCATGGTGTTTCAGAGCTTTAACCTGTTTGCCAACATGACCGTGCTGGATAACTGCCTGGCGGGCCAGACCAGAGTATTGCGTCGCAGCCGCAGGCAGGCCGAGGAAAAAGCCCTGATGTATCTGGAAAAGGTGGGCATGGCCCCTTACCGCAACGCGCGGCCGTCCCAGCTTTCCGGCGGGCAAAAGCAGCGGGTTGCCATTGCCCGTGCGCTGGCCATGGACCCGGAGGTGCTGCTGTTTGACGAGCCCACCAGCGCCCTGGACCCGGAAATGGTGGGCGAGGTGCTGTCGGTAATGCGCAGCTTGGCCCAAAGCGGGCTGACCATGCTGGTGGTCACCCATGAAATGGCCTTTGCCCGGGACGTGTCCAACCGGGTGCTGTTTATGGATTCCGGGGTTATTCTGGAGGATGACACGCCGCAAAACATTTTTACCCATCCCAAAGAGGCCCGCACCCGCGAGTTCCTGAGCAGAATTTTGGAAAAATAAATAGCAGAATCCCGCCTGATGACGCTTGCGTGAATCAGACGGGATTTGCTTTGTTTTGTGCTAGGGGTGCAACGGTCAAAAAAGTGAATGGAACAGACGCGGCTGAATATATGGCAAAACGGTCGGTTTCATAAACTGGAATTTTCAAATTAGTCTTTGCAAATAACCTTTGAATCTTCACCATCAATTACAATTCCCTGACGGTTGTT
>CAKTUU010000020.1 GCA_934621505.1 uncultured Clostridia bacterium | reverse complement strand
GACGACGTCTTCATTGCCGGCTGACTTCATTCAGCCGGAGCCTGCAAACAATTTTGCGCATAATTCTTGACAGTACCGAGCGGTTGCATAAGTGAAGCTGTTTTGTTATAATGATATAAAGACTATCCTATCCACTCTTGAAAAAAGCGAGGTATTGCAAATGCTGAATCTACCCTACGAACAGGCGGAAAAACTGCTGCAAAACATGACTCCGGTTCAAAAAATCGGCCAGCTGATGATGGCGAGCATTGAGGTTACGGAAATGGACGACGCGACCCGCGCTTTTTTGAAGGAAAACGCGGTGGGCAACATCATACTGTTTGGCAAAAACTGCGTGGACCGGGCGCAGATTGCACGGCTGAACCGGCAAATTCAGGAGGAGATTACCCGAAATACAGGCGCGCAGGCTTTGGTATCCATTGACCAGGAGGGCGGGCCGGTGCTGCGCATTCAAGAGGGCGCGTCCACGTTTCCCTGCGCCATGGTCATTGGCGCAAGCGGCGACCCGCTGAACGCCTATTTGACCGGCCTGATGGAGGGCAGCGAGCTTCGCGCTCTGGGAATCAACTTTGATTTGGCTCCCGTGCTGGATATCAACGGCGATGACAACGACCCCGCGGTGGGCCGCCGCTCCTATGGCGCAACCGGTGATTTGACCGCTTTGTATGGCGGCGCGTTTGCCCGCGGCCTGCGGGAGATGGGGGTTATCGATTGCGGCAAGCATTATCCCGGATCCGGGCTGAACCGAATTGACACCCATTTTGATTTTGCCCGGGACGAAACGCCTCGCCGCGAAATTGAGGAAACGCTGCTGCCGCCCTTCCAAAAGGTTATGGAGGAAGGGATGCGCTGCGTCATGACCACCCATGTGTGCTATACCGCTTTGGATGCGGACGGCTATCCCGCCACCATGTCTGCCCCCATCCTGCAAGACCTGACCCGCAAAAAGCTGGGCTTTGAAGGACTGATCATCAGCGATGGGATGCAGATGCACGCCATTTCCAAAACCTATGGCGCGCCCCGTGGCTGTGTAATGGCCATTAAAGCTGGCTGCGATCTGGTGATTACGGGCAATGGCGGCGATAACGCTTCCGCCGATGGGCTGAGCATCCAAACGCCCTGCTTCCAGGCCATGCTGGACGCGCTGCAAAGCGGCGAACTGCCCATGGAACGGGTAGACGACGCTGTGCGCCGCATTTTGGCCTTTAAACTGATGCTGGGCGATTTACGTCCCGCGCAGGATGTGGAGAGCCGTGACTGGACGGCGCATGAGGCGTTCTTTAAGGCTTTGGCAAAGTCTGCCGTGGCGGTACACCGGGATGAAAAGCACGTTCTGCCCCTTGGGGAAAAAACGCTGTTTGTGTGTGAAAAGCCCCGCTCCCGCTTTGGCGTAGAGGAGGGAGACAAGCTGCTGAAGGGCTTTGCCCGGATGGCGGCCCACCAACTGAACGGGTCCGCGCTGGAATATGTGGATGAAATACAGGCCAAGCAGGTGTTGGAGGCGGCCAAAGACGCATCCGCCGTGGTGTTTGGCGCGGCAAGCGAAACTGCTTTGGACGGCTTGCTGCCGGTGATTCACGCGGTGGAACAGGCGGGCCATCCGGTAGCTCTGGTCTGCCTGAACGCGCCGTACCTGGCCAAGCATGCCGGGGGCGTGCCCTGCGTATTGTCCAGCTACGACCAGACCCTTCAGGCTATTGACTGCGTTTGCGAAGCCTTGCAGGGAAAATAAACCAAATGGAACAGTGCTGATATACCCAAAAATCCGTATGACCGTGTTGGACATACGGACAGACCGCCGGTTTCGGAACAAAAAATCGGAGGGCTGCGGCCCTCCGATGCCTCCCATGGGGGCGATAGCTATAGCGGCATGGCGGTTGCCATGCCGCTATGTATTTAAAAGGATAAACTTTTCCGGTACTCGCTGAAGGGAATGACCGGCGCCGGATGATCCACAAAATCATTCAGCACCTTGCGGTAATAAACGGAATCCAGCCACTGCCCCTGCTTATAGGCGGTTTTTTCAAAGCGGGCAAAAGGCTCAAAGCCAAAAGCCTCCTGTAAACGGGCACTTTCCTGGTTATCGCTCCACAAAACCGCGTAGGCGCTGTGAAAGCCCTGGTCCTTAAGAATGCGGAAAAGGTGACTGTACAGCAGTTTGCCAACGCCGCTGTGGTGGGGCGTATCAGGATGCAGATAGATGGTCAACTCCACCGTAAAGCGGTAGCCGCTTTGCGGACGGAAGGGCTCGGCGTTCGCAAAGCCCAGAAAACGACCTTTCTCGTCCTCGGCCACCAGAAAGGGATAGGTTTGCAGCAGCGTATCAATCTCGGCGGCCCGCTCCGCCACGGTTTTGTTTACCTCGTTAAAGGTTGCCAGAGAATGGGCGATGTAGTAGGCGTAAATATCGTGAATGACCGCCGCGTCATTTGCCGCTGCCATTCTGATTCGTGCGTTCATACAGGTGCCTCCTCACTTTGCCGCTTGTTTGATGATGTGGGCCACGTCCTGTGGCGTCAGGCCGATAATCAGGGTTTTGAAATGGGTGTAGGTCACCAGTCCTGCCGGAGAACCGGCGGCTTTTTTGACGTATTTGCGCAGGGTATAATCAACAGCCTGCTGGGGATGGCTGCGGCCCTTGCTGTAATAAGCAGCCAGTTTGGCGGCGTACAGCAGGGTTTCGTCGCTGGGGGAATCCTCGGTTCGGATAATCACATGGGAGCCGGGAATGCCCTGAGCGTGCAGCCAGGTTTCGCCTCCACGGGCGTGCAGGGTAAGCCGGTCGTTTTGCAGCGAGTTTTTGCCCACTTCAATGACGGCGCCGTCGGGGGCGGTAAAGCGGTAGGGTTTGCCCTCCTGTAATTTTTTGCTTCCCTTGCGCCGGTTGGTTGCGTCCGGCTTTACAAAGCCGCTTTGCGTCAGCACATAGCGAATTTCCGCCAGATCGGCGGTGGTTTCGCACTTGTCCAGATCATCCAGCGCGCTTTCCAGAATTTGCAGATCCCGGTCAATGGTCACCAGCTGCTCCCGGGCGTATTGCTCCGCTACCTTGGCTTTGCGGTATTTTTTGTAGTAGCTCTGGGCGTTTTGGGCCGGGGTCAGGCGGCTGGACAGGGGAATGGTCATTTCCGGACAGGCCGGGTCGTAATAATTCTGTACGGTTACGCTGTTTGCGCCCTTTTGAATCAGGTGCAGGTTGGCGGTCAGCAATTCGCCGCAGATGCGGTTTTGTTCGTTTTGATCGGTCTGCCGCAGGGTATCCAGCATAATGGCCTTTTTCTTTTCCGTTCGCTCCAAAGCGGTTTTTACATGCTTTTGCAGCCCCATGCTTTTTTGCTGCATGCGCATTCGCAAATCCCGGCCCAGATAAAACGCGTCCATGGCGGCGCTGAGGGTGGGCATGGGGCGCTGGTTTTCCTGGCTGAAGGTACGGTATGGAAAGGGAAAAAAGTCGATGACCATGCCCGCGTCGTCGTACAGGGCGACGGGATGGGACTCAGTGGCGGCGTAAAAGGTGGAAAGCTGCCCGCATACCGCGTCCAGATCCAGCGTGTCGCAACGGGCGGCGGGGTCTGCGCCGATTTGCGCGCATACCTCCCGGGAGCATACGCCAGCCATGCCCGCCACATTTTCCATCAGCGCTTTGGACAGGGTCAGGGGACTGCCGGAAAGGCGTTCCTTTAGCGCTTCGGCGGTAATGACGCCGCTCAGCTTATCCGGCTGGGGCGGCAGCTGGTAAACGCCGCCGGGCAGCACGGTGCGCACCCGGCTCATATCGCTGCTGACATGGCGGATAGCGTCCACAATAACGCCGTCCCCGTTCACCAGCGTCAGGTTGCTGTGGCGGCTCATAATCTCCAAATACAGGGTTTTCTGCACATGATCGCCCAGCTCGTCCAGACAGTCAAAATCCACCGCCAGAATACGGTCGCCAGAGATTTGACGCACGTCCGTAATGCGGGAACCCAGCAGGTGCTTGCGCATCAGCATGCAAAACATGGGCGGCTCCGTGGGGTTTTCGTAGCTTTGCGCGGTCAGCTGCACCCGGGCCTGATTGGGATTGGCGCTCAAAAGCAGCTTGTGATTGCCGCCGGAACGCACCAGCAGCACCAGCGCGTCCCGCTCGGGCTGGTTTACCTTGTCCACCCGTCCGCCCAGCAGGGTGGCGCGCAGCTCCTTTTGCAGAAACGATAGGGTAAAGCCATCCATGGGCATGGCGGGTTCCTCCTTCAATTGGGGTTCGTCAAATGATACCACAACGCAAACTGTCATGCAATGGGTTTGGGCTTCATACCCTTTGATAGCAAACGACTGTGGAGGAGTGGAAAGCAATATGAAAATCAAACGGGCGGATATTGAGCGGATTCTGATTGTGTGCGCGGCGGCGCTGGTGGTTGTGCTGGCCCTGCGTGGCGGGGGACAAACCACGTCCCAGCTGCTGGTGGAGCAAACCAGCCTGCCCACCCGGCAGACCACAGCGGACGGCAACACCCAAACCGTTGCAACCACGGTGTTTTATGAAGATGGGGACGGCTACCTGGTGCCGGTAACCCGTCAGGTGGAAAAGACGGACGGCATTGCCAAGTCCACCCTGAGCCTGATGGTGAAAAACAGCCAGAACGATATGCAAGCGGCGCGGCTGGGTCTGCGCACGGTTATTCCCGAAAACACCACCTTTGATATTGATATTCAAAATGGCAGGGCCAATGTAAACGTCAGCAAGGAGGCGCTGACCTGTGCCAGCGCCCAGCAGGAAAGCCTGATGGTGGACGCCATTACCAACGCCATGACCTGCTTTGATACGGTGCAGGAGGTAACCCTTGAATTTGCGGGACAAAAGCGCAGCAAGCTGACCTATGGCACCGATGTAAGCGGCGTGTTTACCGGCGGCAACCTGAATTTGGAAAGCGTGCAGACCTTTGCCGGCGACGCGGAACTGGTAAAGCTGTACTTTCCCTCCCAGACCGGGCGGCTGCTTGTGCCTGTCACCCGCGCGGTGTTCAGCAACGCGGACCTGACAACCGCCGTGCTGGAACTGGCCAAGGGTCCCCGGGACGACAGCGGTCTGGAACGCGCTCTGCCGGAAAACTGCGGCATTAAGGGCGTAACCATGAAGGACGGCGTGGTTACCGTCAATTTTACCAGCGAATTTAAACAGGCCATGGACGCCAGCGACGGCGGTCAGCAGGCCATCCGCGCCATTTTGTTCACCTGCGCCCAATTTCCCGGTGTGAAAAGGGTAGAAGTGCTGGTGGACGGTCAAAAGCTGGAAAAGCAGCCGGAAACCACGGCCACGTTTATCAATAATGAGGAGGAAGTCATCGCTCAGTACCCGGGCATTGTGGAAACGGACTAAGGCTGGACAAAGAATCGGCGGCGGGGGTATAATACAGGGCGCGGAAGATTTTTCCGCGCCTATTTTTGTTTGTTATAAGGAGCTTTAGCAACATGCAGCGCATTGATCTTCGTGCCTCTGGTCAGCCCCGTCCCTGTACCATTCAGCCCGGCTTTGTGGAAACCGCCGCTGGCAGCTGCCTGATTTCCACCGGTAAAACCCGGGTAATCTGCACCGCCAGCGTGGAGGAAAACGTGCCCCCCTTCCTGCGGGACCAGGGCCGGGGCTGGGTAACGGCGGAATACGCCATGCTGCCCGCGTCCACAGGCCGCCGCAAGGCCCGGGACGGCATCAAAAAAGATGGCCGCAGCGTGGAAATTCAGCGGCTGATCGGCCGCAGCCTGCGTCAGGCGGTGGATATGCAAAAGCTGGGGGAACGCACCATTACCCTGGACTGCGACGTGTTGCAGGCGGACGGCGGCACCCGCACCGCGTCCATCACCGGCGCGTTTGTGGCGCTGGTAATGGCTGTGGACAAGCTGATGAAGGACGGCCTGCTTGCGGAAAACCCCATCGTGGCTCAGGTGGCGGCCATCAGCGCCGGTTTGGTGGAGGATACGCCGCTGCTGGACCTGTGCTATGCGGAGGACAGCCGTGCCCAGACCGATATGAACCTGGTGATGAATCACCGGGGCGAATTTATTGAATTGCAGGGCACCGGCGAGGGGCGGGCCTTTACCAATCTGGAATTAAACAGCCTGCTGGATATGGGCCGCGCCGGTGTGCGCAGCCTGATGCGGTGCCAGCGCAAGGCATTGCAGGGCTGCGGCGATCACCTGCTGCCCAGGATGCGCATTGCGGCAGCCACCGGCAACGCCCATAAGCTGAAGGAACTGTCCCAGATGCTGGGCGGCGCGGTGGAGCTGGTTTCCATGAAGGACGCGGGCTTTACCGGCGATATTGTGGAAGACGGCGATACCTTTGAGAAAAACGCCGTGATTAAGGCGGAAGCGGTGTCCCATGCCACCGGCCTGCCCGCTCTGGCGGATGACAGCGGCCTGAGCGTGGACGCGCTGGGCGGCGCGCCCGGCGTATACAGCGCCCGTTATGCTGGCGAACACGGCGACGACCAGGCCAATAACGACCTGCTGCTGCGCAACATGCAGGGGGTGGAAAACCGCGCCTGCCGCTTTGTGTGCGCCATGGCCCTGGCGCTGCCCGGCGAAAAAACCCGGGTGGTGCGGGGAGAGTGCCCGGGTACGCTGCTTACCCAGCGCAGCGGACAGGGCGGCTTTGGCTACGATCCCCTGTTCCAGTACCAGACCGGCAAGAGCTTTGGCGAAATGACGGAAGGCGAAAAGAACGCCGTCAGCCATCGGGCCGTGGCCGCAAAGGAAATGCGCAGACTGCTGGACGAGGTGCTGTAAGCCGTGAAGCGGGTGATTGTTACCTCCGATTCTCATGGCTGCGCGGCGGCCTTGCGCCGGGCCTATGAGCAGGCTCTGGCGGATGGACCCGTTCACACAGCAGTGTTTTTGGGCGATGGTATATCGGATTTTGAACCGCTGGTTCCATGGCTGGAGCTGAAGGACGTTCGCTGCATCGCTGTGGCGGGCAATAACGACTGGAGCAGCACAGAACCCCAGGAAAAGGTGTTTGCTGTGGGACGGGTGCTGTTTTACGCCTGCCATGGCCATACCCGGCAGGTAAAGTACAGCTTGGACCGCCTTGGATACGCCGCCTGTGAGCGCATGGCCCAGGTAGCCCTGTACGGCCACACCCACCGGGCGGATATCCGGCAGGACGGCGGGCTGTATTTGGTCAATCCCGGTGCGGTTTGCAACGTCATACCCGGTTGCGTTGCCTACGCGCAGATTGATGTGGAGGATGACGGGCGTGTTTTGCCCAAACTTGTCCAATGGAAGCCGCCGGTTCGCTAGGTTTTCTGTGCCGCAGGCTGTCCCTGCTTTTTGGGGACGGCTTGCGGTTTTTTTATGTGCAATGGCATTATGCAAATCAGGAAAAAATAGCATATTTGGATTGACAGCTTTCGCCAAACATGGTATCCTGCCAAAGGAAACCCGATAAAATCAGTCGGGATTCTGAAAGGAGTCCCTATGAAGCTATCCACCCGAAGCAAATACGGATTGTACGCCATGTATTATCTGGCGGCCCATCAGGGCGAGGGCCTCCAGACGCTGCAAAACATTTCAACCGTGGGCGTGCCCAAGCAATATTTGGAGCAAATTTTGGGAAACCTGCGCCGTGGGGGACTGGTCAGCACCGTGCGCGGCGCACAGGGGGGCTACCAGATGGCGAGGGAAGCGTCTGCGATTACCCTGCTGGATATCATCGACGCGGTAGAAGGCCCCATCGAGCTGAGCGAATGCGCCGCGGACGAGCATGTCTGTCAAAAAAGCGATACCTGCCCGGTGCGCTGGGTATGGCAGCGCGTCAGCGATTCCATCAACCACGAGCTGGAAAAAATCAGGCTCAGCGATCTGTTTACCCAACCATGCGAAAGCGAGGAGAACGAACCATGAATCATCCCAGCATCTATCTGGACAACGCGGCCACCACGGCCACCCGTCCCCAGGTTCTTGAGGCCATGCTGCCCTATTTTACCCAGCATTTTGGCAACCCCAGCTCCATCCACAGCGCGGGCCGGGATACCCGCCGGGCGGTGGAAAACGCCCGCAGGCAGGTGGCTGCGGCGCTGGGCTGCGAACCCCGGGAAATCTATTTTACCGCCGGCGGCAGCGAAAGCGATAACTGGGCCATTCGCTGCGCTGGCAGGGTGACCGACGGCAAGGGCAAGCATATCATTACCAGCTCCATTGAGCACCACGCGGTGCTGCATAGCTGCGCCTATATGGAAAAGCAGGGCTACCGGGTGACCTATCTGCCGGTGGACGCGGACGGACTGGTCAGCGTGGAGGACGTAAAGAACGCCATCTGCGACGATACGGTGCTGATTACCATCATGACCGCCAATAATGAAATCGGAACCATTCAGCCCATTAGGGAAATCGGCCGGCTGGCCAGAGAAAAGGGCATCCTGTTCCACACCGACGCGGTGCAGGCGGTGGGAGCCATTCCCCTGGATGTAAACGATCTGAACGTGGATATGCTCAGCCTGTCCGGCCACAAATTCCACGCGCCAAAGGGCGTGGGCGCTCTGTATATCCGCCGGGGCACCAAAATCAGCAACCTGATTTACGGCGGCGCTCAAGAGCGGGGGCTGCGTGCCGGTACGGAAAACGTACCCGGCATTGTGGGCCTTGGCAAGGCCATTGAGCTGGCAGTGGCGGAGCTGCCCCAGTACGGTCCCCGGCTAACCGCCCTGCGGGACAAGCTGATTGACGGCATCCTGTCCGCTATTCCCGATGTGCGGCTGAACGGCCACCGTACCCAGCGTCTGCCGGGCAACGTTAACGTGTCCGTGCGCTATGTGGAGGGCGAGGCCCTGCTGATGCGGCTGGACCTGGCGGGCGTACAGGCTTCCAGCGGCAGCGCCTGCACCAGCGGCAGTTTGGACCCTTCCCATGTGCTGCTGGCCATCGGTCTGCCTCACGAGATTGCCCACGGCAGCCTGCGACTGTCTCTGGGAAGCGAAACCACCGAGGCGGATGTGGATTATGTGCTGAAGGTGCTGCCGGATATCGTGCAAAAGCTGCGCGCCATGAGCGCCCTCAGCCCCGAAAACGGCTTTCAATTTTAACGCCACTGCAAAGTAAGGAGGATTTTTCCAAATGTACAGCGAAAAAGTGATGGACCATTTTGCCAATCCCCGCAATGTGGGCGAAATCCAGGACGCCTCTGGCAGCGGCACCGTGGGCAACGCCAAGTGCGGAGACATTATGAAAATGGATATTAAGGTAGAAGATAACGTGATTACCGACGTAAAGTTTAAGACCTTCGGCTGCGCCGCCGCCATTGCCACCAGCAGCATGGCTACGGAAATGGTAAAGGGCAAAACCGTGGACGAGGCGCTGGAACTGACCAACAAGGCCGTGGCGGAAGCGCTGGACGGCCTGCCCCCGGTAAAGATGCACTGCTCCCTGCTGGCGGAGCAGGCCATTCATGCCGCGGTGGATGATTACAAGAAAAAGCATCTGAGCGACTGATGCTTGAAAGGAGGGCCTATGCCCGAAATTCACGGCAATATTGAGGGAATCCGCAAAAGCGTGCTGGACGAGATGGCAACGCTCTACGATATGCAGCTGGAACCCGACTCTTTTCTGCCGCAGGACTTGCTTCAAAGTCTCTGCGGCTATTCTGCGTCTATGAATCGTGAGGTTGCGGTGTACGTCACCCGCTATGGAGAAATTGCGGATGTGTTTATCGGCCGGGCGGATCATATTGACCTGCCGGATCTGCGGCTGCGGCGCAGCGAGCGCAGGCTTAGCATGATTCGCTGCATCCACACCCATCCCAACGGCAACGGCCAGCTTAGCGACGTGGACATCAGCGCACTGTTAAGTATGCGGTTCGACGCGATGTGCGCCGTGGGGGTCAGCCCGGACGGGCGGCCTACCAGCGCGCAGTGCGCCTTTTTGGATTCGTCCCATGACGGGCAGGTGGTTCGCAGCGAGCTTCTGAACGCCCGCAGGCTGCCCCAGCAGGAATGGCTGAGCCGCATTGCGGAAACAGACGCCGCCTACCTGAAGGAAGAACCGCAAAACGATCGGGAACGGGCCGTGCTGGTGGGAATTGAAAGCGAAACCTCCCTGGACGAACTGGAGGAGCTGGCCAAAACCGCGGGAGCCGTCACGGTGCTGCGGGTTTTGCAAAAGCGGCCGAAACCGGACAGCGCATACTGCATCGGCCGGGGCAAGGCGGAGGAACTGAGCCTGCGCTGTCAGGCCGTGCAGGCCGATCTGGTCATTTTTGACGAGGAACTGACCGGAGCCATGCAGAAAAATCTGGAAGAAATTCTGCGCGTGAAGGTGATAGACCGCACGGCGCTGATTCTGGATATTTTCGCCGCCCGGGCCAACACCCGCGAGGGCAAATTGCAGGTGGAAATGGCCCAGCTGCAATATCGCAGTCAGCGCCTCTTGGGGCAGGGTCTGGTATTGAGCCGTCTGGCGGGCGGCATCGGCACCCGCGGTCCCGGCGAAAGCAAGCTGGAGGTGAACCGCCGCCGGATTCGCGACCGGCTGACCGATTTGCGCCGGGAACTGGACCAGATTGACCGGCAGCGCGACCTGCGCCGGCAAAGCCGGGAAAAGAACGGCGTGCCCGTTGTGGCGCTGGTGGGGTATACAAACGCGGGAAAATCCACTTTGTTCAACCTTTTGACCGGCTCAAACGTCTATGTAATGGATCAGCTTTTCGCCACGCTGGATAACGTGAGCCGTCCCATCGCGTTGCCCCATGGGGGAAAGGCCCTGCTGGTGGACACGGTGGGCTTTATCCGCAAGCTGCCCCACGACCTGGTCAAGGCCTTCCGCGCCACGCTGGAGGAGGCCAGGCTGGCGGATGTGCTGCTGATTGTGTGCGATGGGTCCGACCCGGAGCTGGAAAGCCGCCGCCAGACGGTGGAGGAGGTGCTGGACAGCCTGGGCGCTACCGAAGCCCCCCGCATAGAGGTATTGAACAAGTGCGACCTGTTTGCCGACATGCCGGACCGCATGCCCGGCGCGGTGCGCATCAGCGCCGCTACCGGCCAGCATGTGGATAAGCTGCTGGAAGCCATTGAGGCAAAGCTGGACGCGGGAACCCAGGAAGTACGGCTGCTGGTGCCCTTCAGCCAGTATGGCCTTGTCAGCCGCCTGCACAGGATGGGCAGCGTGCTTTCCCAGCAGCATGGAGAGGAAGGCGTGATTCTGCAAATGCGGCTGGATAAAGAAAATGTAAATTTTGCCTGCCGGGAAGGGGCAAAACTGCTGGATGATGGAAGATAACTGTTGCGAAAACATGACGGAAATGATACAATAAAAACAGCCTGTCTGTCGATCGTTTACGGACCGCGGTACAACTTGCAGTCCTGGTTTGCACCCCAGGCTTGTGAATTTGCCAGTGAAGGAGTGTGGTTTGGTTTGCTGCTGAGCAAAATGCTCTCCATTGTGGCGGTGTCTGCCACGCTTTTAAACGGAAGTATGAATGAGGCGCTTCCGGATCAGAATATCAACGGTAATATTTTCCTGGTTAACCGTCAGCATACCATCAGTTCGCTGTATGTGCCGCAAACCCGTAAAGTCAACGGCCCGGGCATGTCGCAAACCATGCGGGACGACGCGGCCACCGCTCTGGAGGAGATGTTTGCCGCCGCCAAAAGCGAGGGTATCAACCTGGCGATCGTGTCCGGCTACCGCAGCTACGCCAAGCAGTCTGCCATTTACGCCCGCAAAAAGGCACGCACCGGCAGCGCTGAAAAGGCGGATGAACTGGTGGCCCGTCCCGGGGCCAGCGAGCACCAGCTAAGCCTGGCCATGGACCTGGCCCGCAAGAAAAGCTCCCAGCTGAACAGCGGCTTTGGCAAGACGGAAGAAGGCAAATGGGTTTATGCCAACGCCTACCGTTTCGGGTTTATCGTCCGGTATATGGAAGGGTACGAGGACGTTACCGGCTATAATTATGAGCCCTGGCATGTGCGTTATGTGGGCAAGGATCACGCCAAGGCCATCTATGAATCCGGCGTTCCCATGGAAACGTATATGAGCGGCTACAAGCTGCAATTATACGACTTCC
The DNA here is from genome assembly GCA_934621505.1 of uncultured Clostridia bacterium. Taxonomy (GTDB): domain Bacteria; phylum Bacillota; class Clostridia; order Christensenellales; family Aristaeellaceae; genus Limiplasma. Next base: position 27,769 of record CAKTUU010000020.1, on the reverse strand, counting down.
TGGTTCATCAAGTTACGAGCGAATGAGGTGCTTCCATGAAAAGGTTGCTTTGCGGAATCCTGGCTTTGGCACTGTGTTTGGGCTGCGCCGCCGCTATGGCGGAATCTGCACGGCCGGATGTGGAGTGGACGTATGCTGTGCCGCTGATGGATGTGCAGTCGGAATACGCCATTCTGGTCAATACTGAGCATACGCTGGAGGAAAAATACAAGCCTGATCCGCTGGTAAAGGTAACCGGCATCAAGCGGGCTACCTCGGCTGCCGTCTATTTGCAGGAAACCGCCGCAAACGCCTTGAAGGAAATGTTTGACGCTGCCGCCCAGGTGACGGAGTATACCTATACCACCAGCGACGGCAAGGAGCATACCGCCACCTACAAAGAGGCAACCGGCATGGTGCTGGTGCTGAAAAGCGGATACCGCAGCTATGGCACCCAGGCCACCGTTTACGCCAATTATCTGGACCGAAATGGCGACGTGGACGACGGCTATGTGGCCAAGCCCGGCACCAGCGAGCATCAGTCCGGCCTGTGCGCCGACATTCTGAACCCTTCCTGGGTAAACAAGCGCATGAACAGCGATTTCAAATGGACCCCGGAAGCGCAGTGGATGAAGGAAAACTGCGCTCGGTACGGCTTTATCCTGCGTTTTACCGAGGACGGCGAAGCGGAAACCGGCATCAAGTTTGAGCCCTGGCACTTCCGTTATGTAGGCAAAACCATGGCTACATATATCATGAGCAAGGGAATGACGCTGGAAGCCTTCTATGAGGAGGCTCAGGCCGCCGTGGATGATTTTGTGCAACGGGGCGGCGATGAGGACCAGCAGAAGGAGTATGAATACCTGAAGCAGAACAAGCCCCCGGAAAGCTATGTAACCGATGAATATGGCGAGGATGGCGATCCCGAGGTGTCCATCATATTCTGACCTTTACATTTAAAAAGAAACAAAGTACAATAGAGAAAACGGAAGGCAATGAGGGCTGAAAATGGGCAAGACAATCGCCATTACCAATCAAAAGGGCGGCGTTGGCAAAACAACGACGGCCATTAACCTGTCCGCCTGCGTCGCGGAAACGGGCAAGCGGGTGCTGCTGGTGGATTTGGACCCCCAGGGCAACAGCACTAGCGGCCTTGGCGGCAAGGCGGGCGCCAATTCCGTATATGAAGCGCTGATGGGGCGCGCGGCCGTTACCTCCTGCCTGCAAAAAAGCTGCGTGGACGGGCTGCAAATTCTGCCGGCGGATATTCGGCTGGCAGGCGCGGAGCTGGAACTGGCGGATTTGGAGCAGCGGGAATACCGGCTGAAGCATGTGCTGAAAACCATCGAGCAAAATTATGACTTTCTTTTTATTGATTGCCCGCCTTCTTTGGGACTGCTGACCATTAACGCCCTGACCGCCGCCCAGCGGGTGCTGATTCCCATTCAGTGCGAGTATTACGCGCTGGAGGGCGTGTCCAGCCTGCTGAACACCATCAACCGTGTCAAGCGCAGCCTGAACCCGGGCCTGGATATCGAGGGCGTGCTGCTGACCATGCTGGACGGCCGCACCAACCTGAGCATTCAGGTGGTGGACTCGGTGAAAAAACACTTCAAAAGCCTGGTTTTCGCCACGGCCATCCCCCGCAACGTGCGTCTGGGCGAAGCCCCCAGCCACGGCGTTCCCATTCATATGTACGACCCCCGCAGCCTGGGTACGGAAAGCTATCGCAGGCTGGCGCAGGAATTGTTGGAACGAAACCGGTCATTCAAACGTTAAAATCAAGGAGTCGGTGTTAGGATGAAACGCGGGGGACTGGGCAGAGGACTGGATGTGCTGCTGCCGCAGAACGATGAGCTTCTGGAAACGGTTGTGCGGGACATTCCCATTGAGGATATTGACCCAAACACGGAACAGCCCAGACGCGCCTTTGACAAGGAAACCCTGGAGCAGCTGGCCGAAAGCATTCGGGAGGCGGGCGTTTTGTCGCCGATTCTGGTGGTGGAAAACGGCATGCGCTACCGCATTGTGGCTGGCGAGCGCCGTTACCGCGCCAGCCGGATGGCCGGACTGACCAGCGTGCCCTGCATTGTGCGCAGCATGACCAACGCCCAGCAGATGGAGGCGGCGCTGATTGAGAACCTTCAGCGGGAGGATTTAAACCCCATTGAAGAAGCCAGTGCCATTCGCAGCCTGATGCAGGAATGCGGCTATACCCAGGAGCAGGCCGCCAAGCGGCTTGGCAAAAGCCGGCCGGCAGTGGCAAACGCGCTGCGTCTGCTAAACCTGCCGGGAGAGATTGCCACCATGGTGGCGTCCGGGCAGCTGACGGCGGGGCATGCCCGTGTGCTGGCCGGTGTGGAATCGGAAAGCCGTCAGCTGGAACTGGCGCACCAGTGCGTGCTGCATGAATACAGCGTGCGCAAGCTGGAGGAAATGGCCAGGGAAAAGCAGGAGCCGCAGGTGAAAAAAGCCCCCCCGGCCGTATCGCCGGAGATGAACACCCTGCAAAACCATATGCGCGAAGCCTTTGGTTTAAAAACAACCCTGACCGGAAACGAGAAAAGGGGCAAGATTACCCTTTCCTATAACAGTGCGGAAGAACTGGAGCATCTGTACGATGTGGTCAGCCGCTTATTGGACTGACGGCCGGGCGACGCACAGAAAAGGTGGTATGGTATGCGTATCAACGCCAACAAAAAAATCCACAAAATGAAGAGGGATCCCTTTCGGACCCTGCTGCGAATGGCCGGTATTCTTGCCATTGTGGTGGCGGTCAGCGTAGCGGCGCTGTTTCTGAGCGCCAGCGTGGTCAATAACGACTATATCGCCACCCGCAACCGCATTCAGGAGGAAAATGCCGAAGGCGAGGTTAAATTCAACGCTGAAATGAACGCCCTGCGCAACGCGTCCCAGTCTGGCGGCGGACTTTCTGATTCTGGCGTGATTTCCTCTGCGGACCTGCCTTCCTGGGAAGCGACCCTGGACGGCAGCACCTGGCGAATTGAGGATAACGGTTCCATTGGATTGGAAAACACTTATACCATTACCCTGGACCGTGCCTCCCTGATGAACGGCGGCTTGCTGCTGGTGAACGCCTGGCATTCTCTGCCCAGCGACTTTTCCGAGGACGGCCTGATTAATATCGGCACGGCCAGCCCTTATAAAATTCCGGTAGACGACAATAGCGTGCGCCTGTTCCAGCCCGCTTACGAGGCCCTGGGTCAGGCGCTGGAAGCGGCTAAGGCAGAGGGAATCGAGTATTTTATCGTGCGCGAGGGTTACCGGTCGGTGGCTTCGCAGGAGGCGCTGTTTAACGACCGGATGCAGAAGCTGGAATCCAAGTATTCCGGCAACCGGCTGATTGAGGAAACCAAGAAATCCGTCAATTATCCCGGCACCAGCGATTATCACACGGGTCTTTCCTTCCGCATGGATGTGTATAAGAGCGGCGACTCCGAACTGAACAAGCAGAAATTCCAGGCCGAATCCAAGCAGGGAGCGTGGCTGACGGAAAACTGCTGGAAGTACGGCATTGTTTTCCGCTTCCCCACCAAGGATTTCCCCAACGCCTCCTGGGAGGATAAGAGCTACAAAACCGGCGTGTCCGCTGAACTGAACCTGTATCGTTATGTTGGCAAGGCTCATGCGGCGGCCATGAAGGTGATGGGCTTCTGTCTGGAGGAATATATTGAGTTTTTGATGGACCATCCCCATATCAGCATCTATCAGGATGGGGCCATGAAGTACGAAATTGTGCGCATTAAGGGCGCGGACGCCAGCCAGTCTTATTCACTGCCAGTGCCCAACCTGGCCAGCGATTACCAGGGAAGCCTGGATAACATGGACGGCGTTGTGATGGCATACAGCTATTGATGCAGCAGTCTGAAGCCCGGCTTGTCAGCCGGGCTTCATTCAATTTTTTTCCAACAAAAAGGGCCACGGCTTGTTACAACCGTGACCTCTTTTGGTATTGGCGGTCCTTACAGCAAACCGGCGGCCGCCTTATCCAGCAGGAAGATGGTATCCGGATGGGTACGCAGGATGCTGGCCTGCACCTGGGGATTGGGATCGCCGCAGACAGAATTGCGGATGGCCTCGGCCTTGTCCGCGCCGGTAGCCAGCAGCAGTATGCGGCGGGCTTTCATGATGCTGCCAATGCCCAGACTGATGGCCTGACGCGGCACATCGGCCTCGCTGTCGAAAAAGCGGCGATTGGCCTCAATGGTGCTCTGGGTCAGGTTGACCAGATGGCAGCCGTACACAAACTGGCTGCCGGGCTCGTTAAAGCCGATGTGGCCATTGCGGCCGATGCCCAGCACCTGCACGTCAATACCGCCAGCCTGCTCAATAGCGGCGTCATAGTCCGCACACTCCTGCGCGGGATCCGCTGCATTGCCGTTGGGCACATGGGTGTTGGCGGGGTCAATATTGATGTGGTCGAACAGCTGAGCCTTCATAAAGCTGTGGTAGCTCTGCTCATGCTCAACCGGCAGCTTGCAGTACTCGTCCAGGTTGAAGGAATGGCAACGGGAAAAATCAACCACGCCGTTTTGGCACAGACGAATCAGCTCCTGATAGGTGGGGATGGGGGTAGAACCGGTGGCAAGGCCCAGTACAGAGTCGGGCTTGGCCAGAACCTGGCTGGCAATCAGCATGGCAGCGGCCTGCCCCACTTGTGACGCGTTTTCGTAGACATGAATCTGCATAAGAATGCCTCCATACAATACATATACATACAAATGCTTGCTGCATAACGGTAATGCAAACAATACATCTTGCTTTCAGTATAGCATGCAACCTATGGAAAGTCAACGAAAACGGGGCAAAAAACTTAGCTGATGGTGTGCTTTACCCGGTCGTGCTCCTCGCAGCGCTTGGCGTTGTTAAACCGGTCCAGCGTACCCACCAGATATCCGGTGATGCGGCGGATGCGGTGGAAGGGATGGACTCCCAGATCGTAGTTCAATTCTACCTCGTCTCCGCATACCTTGATGTCAATATGTTGGGGCTCTACGCCGTATTTTTGGGTGGCGCGGGCAATATAAGCGTTGATTTCGTTTTGGTCCAGGGTTCCATTGGTTACGGTTACCGTACAAGCCATAGTATTTCCTCCTCTATTCACAGATGGTTTGACACCATATATTGTGTCACTGATATTATACCACTTTTTCATGCCGGTGAAACTGTTTTTCAAAATGTTTGTCACCATGGCGAGAAAAGGCGTTTATTTCCCGCTTTTCAAGCGGCGGTTATCCTGACCTGCAATTTCGCAGGAAACCATGGAAATTTCTTGACAAACACGACAGAGGCCATATATAATTTCAATATCTGTGGCCTTTTCCACAGAGCAAAGAATGAGGTGAACGCAATGCTTTGCAAAGTACTTAAAGGAATGAAGGATGTTTTGCCCGCGGAAAGCGCCCGCTGGCGCGCTCTGGAGCGGGAAATGCGCAAAGCCGCTTTGCTGAATGGCTACCGGGAAATTCGCACCCCTGTGGTGGAGCATACCGAGCTGTTTGCCCGCTCCGCCGGCGAAAGCAGCGACGTGGTACGCAAGGAAATGTATACATTTTTGGATAAGGGCGACCGCAGCATTTCGCTGAAACCGGAAAGCACTGCCGGAACCGTCCGCGCTTTTTTGGAAAGCGGCCTGTACGCTCAGGCGCTACCCTTGAAAATGTATTACCTGAACGCGCCCCACTTCCGCTACGAGGCCCCTCAGTCCGGCCGCCTGCGGGAGCACCATCAGTTTGGCATGGAATGCTTTGGCGCGTCCCAGCCGTCCGCCGATGCGGAACTGATTGTGCTGGTGGTGCGTTTGCTGGACGGCTTCGGCCTGAAAAACCTGTCTGTGCGGATTAACTCCATTGGCTGCCCCAACTGCCGTCCCGCCTATCAGCAAAAGCTGAAGGAATTTTTGTACAGCAAAAAGGACGAGCTATGCAAAACCTGCCAGGAGCGGATGGAAATCAACCCCATGCGCACTCTGGACTGTAAGGAGCAAAAGTGCAAGGACGCCTTGAAGGAAGCGCCGGTGATGATGGAATGCCTGTGCGACGACTGCCGCCAGCATTTTGAAAAGCTGAAGCAGTATCTGGAGGCGGCGGGCATTCGTTACACGGTGGATCCACGCATTGTGCGCGGCTTGGATTATTACACCAAAACCGTGTTTGAAGTGGTGACCGGCACGCCCAACGGCGAACTGACCGTGTGCGGCGGCGGCCGCTATGACGGTTTGGTGGAGGAAATCGGCGGTCCGTCCATTCCGGCGGTAGGCTTCGGCATGGGTATCGAGCGTGTGCTGATGCTGCTGGATAACCTGGCGGAAGGCGAATGCAAGCTGCAAATTGAGGATGAAACGCCGCAGGTTTTTGTGGCCTGCCTGAATAAAGAACTGTCCCTGAAGGCCTTCACCCTGATGGAATCCTTCCGGCAGGCGGGTTTGCGGTCGGATATGGATCACCAGGGCCGCAGCCTGAAGGCCCAGTTCAAGTACGCGGATAAGCTGGGGGCCAAGTATATGGCCATCCTGGGCGATGACGAGGCAGCCAAGGGCGTGGTAAAGCTGCGCGATATGGCCACCAAGGAGGAATGGGAGGAACCCCTGACGGAGGCTCCCAACGCCCTCAAATTCCGCCTGTTCCAATAAAATCACGGCCGTTGGCCGCATCACCGAAGGAAGAAGGAAGCAATCATGCAGAACCGTACCCATACTTGTCAGGAGCTCCGCATTGGCGATTGCGGCAAGCATGTCCGTCTGGCCGGATGGATGGAGAATGTGCGCGAGGTATCCGCGAATCTGGCCTTTGTGGTGTTGAGGGATTTTTATGGCACCACCCAGATTGTGCTGGTGAATGAAGAACAGATCGCCCAGATTCGCGCTCTGAATAAGGAAAGCGTCATTGCCGTGGAAGGAATCGTGCGGGAGCGGGATTCCAAAAACCCCAGGCAGGCCACCGGCGATATCGAGGTCGTACCCGAGAAAATCGAGGTGCTGGGCCGCTGCCGCTATAACGCCCTGCCCTTCCAGATCAACCATTCCAAGGAGGCGGACGAGAGCCTGCGCCTGAAATACCGCTATCTGGATTTGCGCAACCCGGAGGTAAAGCGCAACATCGTGCTGCGGTGCAACGTGGTCAGCGCCTTGCGTCAGGCCATGACGGAGCACGGCTTTCTGGAAATTACCACCCCGATTTTGACCGCTTCTTCCCCGGAGGGCGCGCGGGATTATCTGGTGCCTGCCCGCAAGCATCCCGGCAAGTTTTACGCGCTGCCCCAGGCCCCGCAGCAGTTTAAGCAGCTGCTGATGACCTCCGGCTTTGACCGTTATTTCCAGATCGCCCCCTGCTTCCGCGATGAGGACGCCCGCGGCGACCGCAGCCCCGGCGAGTTTTACCAGCTGGATATGGAAATGGCGTTCGCCTCTCAGGAGGATGTATTCGCGGTGCTGGAGGATGTGCTTCCGCCCGTGTTTGCCAGGTATGGCCTGTATAACCGGGCCAGCAGCGCGCCCTTCCGCCGCATTCCTTATGTGGAAGCCATGGAAACCTACGGCTCCGATAAACCCGATTTGCGCATTGACCTGACGGTGCAGGACGTGACCGGCCTGCTGGGCGACTGCGGTTTCGGCCCCTTTGAGGGACAGACGGTAAAGGCTGTGGTGGTCAGCGATATGACCGCTACCCGCAAGCAGATTGACAAGCTGTGTGCCGATACCGAGGTAATCAGCGGAAATAAGGCGTACTGGTTCAAGCTGGACGAACAGGGCGAAATCGCCGGCGGCATCGCCAAGTTTGTTAAAGACCGTAAGGACCAGCTGGTGGCCGCGCTGAATCTGAAGCCCAACACATTTGTGGGTCTGGCCAGCGGCAAGCTGGGCGCGGCCCAAAAGACGGCCGGCGTCATGCGCAAGCTGCTGGGCGAGCTGTGCCCCGCCCATATGGACAGGGAAAAGTACGAGTTCTGCTGGATTGTGGACTTCCCCATGTATGAAATCGGCGAGGAATCCGGCGAGCTGGAGTTTTGCCACAATCCCTTCTCCATGCCCAACGGCGGGTTGGAGATTCTGGAAAAGGCGGCCAACGGCCAGGTGGATCCGCTGACCATCACCGCTTATCAGTACGATCTGGTGTGCAACGGCGTGGAGCTGTCCTCCGGCGCTGTGCGGAACCATGACCCGGAAATCATGATCAAGGCCTTCCAGCTGGTACGTCTGGGCGAGGAGGATGTAAAGGCAAAATTCCCCGCCATGTACAACGCCTTCTGCTATGGCGCGCCGCCTCACGCGGGCATCGCCCCCGGGGTGGACCGCATGGTTATGCTGCTGGCGGGCGAGGATTCCATCCGCGAGGTCATTCCCTTCCCCATGAACAAAAACGCCCAGGATATTATGATGGGCGCCCCCAGCACGGTAGAACAGCGTCAGCTGGATGAACTGCATATCGCCCTGGTGCCCGATGAGGAACCGGAGGCCTAAAGCCGTTGTCATTTGCCCTGATTTCTGGTATACTATACCTTGAAGCAGACCCATCGGGCCGTTTGGCCCAATCCATAGGAGGTGTGGAATATGGCCACCAAGAAGGATAATCTGCCGTTGACCCTGGATCAGGACGAGGGTTCCACGGGTACCATCACATATGCCAACGAGGTGATCGCCATTATTGCTGGCGTAGCCGCCAACGAGGTGGAGGGCGTTGCCGGCATGTGTTCCGGCGGCGGCATCACCGATGTTTTTGGCCGCAATAAAAATATTACCAAGGGCGTAAAGGTGGAACTGGGCACTGAGGAAGCCGCTGTGGATATTTATCTGACCATTGAATACGGCACGCCCATTCAAACCGCCGCCGCGGCCGTGCAGGAAAATGTGCGCAAGTCCATTGAATCCATGACCGGTCTGCATGTGGTGCGGGTGGATGTGCATGTGCAGGGCGTCAGCTTTGAAAAGGAGCAGAAGGAGACCCGTCAGGGGCTGGAAAGCCTGAACCATTCGGGAGCGATCCCGGAAGCCCCTGCTTCCGAGCCGGTTCATGTGGAGTTTGAGGGAGAACCAACCCCTGCCGAAGCTCATGAAGCGGTTTCCGAGGAAACGGAGCAGACAGAAGAATAACTTGGAGCCTGCTTTGGGCAGTGCGTCAGCGCAGTTCCGGGCAGGCGTCCTTTTTCCAAAGCAAAAAGGAGATGCAAACCATGCGCATTCGTTTTTGGGATCGACTGCTGGCGGCCTTTACCGGGCTGCTGGTGCTGCTGGCGGGTCTGGGCCTGCTGGTGTACGGTATTGGCGTTTTTCCCATCAAACTGGACCTGAGCGTGCTGGAAGGGCCTTTTGTCCTCTGGCAGCGGGTGGTGATGGTGGCTGTGGCTCTGGTGCTGACCGTGCTGGGCGTTCACGAAATCGGTCTGCTGTTTCACCGCAAGGGTGACAAGCGTTTTGTCATCCAGCATACGGAATACGGCGATATGAGCATTTCCATGAACGCGATGGAAACCATGGTAAAACGCTGCGTGGACAGCCACCAGGAGTTAAAGGCCAATTCCACCCGCATTTCCCATGGCCGTCAGGGCGTGCTGGTGGATTTGAAGATTACCCTGAAAAACGGCGTAAATATCCCCGATACCGTCAGCGGACTGCAAAAGCAGATCAAAAAATACATTGCCGCTTGCAGCGGCGTGGATGTGGAACAGGTGCGGGTGACTGTGGAAACGGATAACCAGACGCCCAAGCTGCCTGCCGGTCAGGAGCCTGTGGTGCAGCCTGCGCCGGTGTTCCCGGAGGAAGAACCCAGGCACACGCCCGCGCAGCCCGCAGAAGAAGCTAAGCCGGTGGAAACGGCCCCTGTGGAGGACGCGGCGGAGCAGGTGGAAACGGAAACCGCCGGGCAGGCGGCGGACCAGCCGGAGAACAGCCCTGCAGAGGACGCGGACTGGCAGGAAGGGGAGGCTGAGCAGGAATGAATGAGGAAAAAAAGCTGAAAATCGGCACGCCCAGGTGCGGGTTGGTTTGTGCGCTTCTGGGCGCTGTACTGGCGCTGATGCTGTTGTTTCTGGGCTTCTGGCGCACGTTGTTTGTAGCGTTTTTTGCCGCTGTGGGCTATTTCCTGGGCGCTTGCGACAACAAGGCGGATACCATCAAAGGCTGGATCAATAAGCGGTTCCCACCCAAGAATGAATAAACAAACGGAAACGGAGTGTTGGATACAATGGCGCGTTCAATAGCCAGACAGGCTGCCATGCAGCTTTTGTATGAACGTCTGTCCGGCGGAGAGGCCGACGACGAATCTCTTGATCTGGTGTACGAGCAGCTGTCCATGGCGCAGCCGGAGGGCAGCCCCGTACTGAAGCCCAGCAAGGACGAACGGGCGTACATCACCGATGTGCTTTCCGGTGTGGAAAAATACGAGGAAGAGCTGGATTCCTCCATCGCCAAGCACAGCACCGGGTCCTGGACTTTGGACCGGGTAGCTCATGTGGATTTAAGCATCCTGCGCCTGGCGGCGTATGAAATGTATCACCGGGACGACGTGCCGGATAATGTGTCCATCAGCGAGGCGATGAACATGGCCGGTACCTATAGCGACCCCAAGAGCAGCCGCTATATCAACGGCGTGCTGGGCGCTATGGAACGTGACAAGCACGAGGCGGAAGCCTGAGGAACGATTGAATGCGCGTTACATTGGGTTTTGATACCAGCTGCTATACCACGTCCGCCGCGGCGGTTGGGGAAACAGGCGAGGTGCTGGCCGCCTCGCGGCTGCTTCTGCCTGTTGCGGGGGGACAGCGCGGCCTTCGCCAAAGCGAGGCCGTTTTTGCGCATGTACGGCAAATGCCGCTGGTAATGGACGGTTTGCGCCTGCCGGAAAACGCGCGGATTGTGGCCCTGTGCGCGTCGGCGGCGCCCCGGGATGAGCAGGGCAGCTACATGCCGGTGTTTACCGTGGGGCTGGGTCACGCGCGGGTGCTGGCGGATGCGCTGGGGGTGCCGCTGTACCAGACCAGCCATCAACAGGGGCATATCGCCGCCGGCCTGATTGGAAATCCAACCCCCAAGGCGGACTTTATCGCCCTGCATCTAAGCGGCGGCACAACGGAATTGCTCCATTGCTGGGCTGGGGGACTGCGGCTGATCGGCGGGTCCATGGATTTGCACGCGGGGCAGATGGTGGACCGGGTAGGCGTGGCGCTGGGGCTGAATTTTCCCGCAGGCCCCGCTCTGGAAAAGCTGGCGATGGCATGCGCCGAGCCTACGGAGGCGCTGCTGCCGGTCAGTATGGAAAAGGACGGCCTGCATTGCCACCTGTCCGGCGCGGAAACCCAGGCCCAGTGGCTCATCGGCCGGTATACGCCGGAACGGGTAGCCGCCGAGGTGTTTGACTTGCTGGCCCGCACGGTGGCCCGGCTGCTGGCGGCCGCCTGCAAGGAGTGCCATGTAAGCGAAGCGCTGGTGGTAGGGGGTGTCGCTTCCTCCACATTGCTGCGCGATCTGCTTGCAAAGCGGCTGCAAAAACAGCGGACGCCGGTTCATTTGCTGTTTGGTCAGCCCCAATACAGTGCCGATAACGCCGCTGGGGTTGCCAGCATTGGCATGCAGCGGTATTTGAGCGAAAACAGATAAAGGGGGGCCAGCATGGCTGCGAAACTGCTGGATGGAAAGTTGATTGCCGCACAGGTGGAAGAAGCCCTGACACAGCGTATTGCCGCCCTTGCGAAGCAGGGGACGGTTCCGGGCCTGACGGTGATTCTGGTGGGGGATGACCCCGCCAGCCAGACCTATGTGCGCAACAAAGAAAAAGCCTGCGCACGCCTTGGAATCCGCTCCCAAACCCTGAGGCTGCCTGCAGCCGCCTCCCAGCAGGAATTGGAGGCGGCTATTGTCCGGGCCAATCAGGATGAAGCGGTTCATGGCATTTTGGTTCAGCTGCCCCTGCCCGGTCATTTGGACGCGGAGCATGCTTTGGCGCTGATTTGCCCGGAAAAGGATGTGGACGGCTTTCACGAGGTCAATCTGGGCCGCCTGATGCGCGGCACGGCGGACGTTGTCGCCTGCACGCCGAAGGGCGTGATGCGCATGCTGGACAGCGCCGGCATTGACCCTGCCGGCAAAAACGCCGTGGTGGTGGGCCGCAGCCTGATTGTGGGAAAGCCCATGGCCCTGCTGCTGCTGGCCCGGGACGCTACCGTAACCGTTTGCCACAGCCATACCCGCCATTTGGCGGACATCACCCGGCAGGCGGACCTGCTGGTAGCCGCTGTGGGCAAGCCCCGCATGATTACCGCCGATATGGTCAGGGACGGCGCGGTGGTGGTGGATGTGGGCATTAACCGGGTGGACGGCAAGCTGTGCGGCGATGTGGATTTTGACGCGGTGGCTCAAAAGGCTTCCTACATTTCACCGGTGCCGGGCGGCGTTGGCAAAATGACCATTGCCATGCTGATGGAAAACACGGTGCTGGCCGCTGAAAAGGCGGTGCGCGCTTGAAAAACCTGACCCTGACCGTCAGCCAGCTCAACGAGTATGTACGCCGCTCTCTGGCGGTGGATCCCATGCTGCGGGGCGTTTGCCTGACCGGCGAAATCAGCAATTTCAAGCGCCACGCATCCGGTCACTGGTATTTTACCCTGAAGGATGAGGAAGCGGCCATTAACTGCGCCATGTTTCGCCAGTCCGCCATGGGGGTACGGTTTTTGCCGGAAAACGGCCGCCGGGTGCGGCTGTTTGGCAGCGTGGGCCTGTATGCCAAAACGGGCGCATACCAGTTTTACGCCGATGCGATGGAACCGGACGGGCTGGGAGATTTGTACCTTCGTTTTGAGCAGCTGAAGCGCAGGCTGTCGGGGGAAGGCCTGTTTGACGCAAGCCTGAAAAAGCCGCTGCCACTGCTGCCCAAAGGCGTTGGCGTGGTAACCAGCAAGACCGGCGCGGTCATTCACGATATTGCCCGGGTCAGCGGACGGCGCTTTCCGGGAATGCCGCTGTACCTGTGCCCGGTTCAGGTGCAGGGCGAAGGCGCGGCCCGGGAAATTGCCGCGGGTATTGCGCTGCTGGACCGGCTGGACGCGGTGGACGTTATCATTGTGGGACGGGGCGGCGGCAGCATGGAGGACCTGTGGGCTTTTAACGAAGAATGCGTGGCCCGGGCCATTGCGGCTTGCAGCAAGCCGGTCATCAGCGCTGTCGGTCATGAAACGGACTTTACCATTGCGGATTTTGTGTCCGATGTGCGGGCGGCGACGCCATCCGCCGCCGCGGAAATAGCGGTTCCCCAACGGGATGACCTGCTGGCACAGTTGGAGGCAATGCGGCGGCAAATGCGGACGGCGGCGGAACGGACGCTGGCGGTCAAAAGGCAAAGCCTGCACCTGCTGCAAAACCGCCTGACGGCGGCATCCCCCGCGTGGCGCTACCAGCGCATGCAGGCCCGAGTGCTGCTGGCCCGCCAGCGGATGCAAAGCGCCATGGAGCGCCAGCTGGCGGAGCGCAGACACCGCTTGCAGGCCGCAATTTTGCGCCTGCGCACCTCCGGTCCGGCGGAAACCCTGCGCCGGGGCTATGGGGTGGTTACCCTGAACGGAAACGCCGTGCGCAGCGCGGCAAATGTGCAGGCAGGCGACCTGCTGCAAATTCGGCTGGTCGACGGCCGGGTCGCGGCGCAGGTAACGCAGGTGACGATGACGGGAGGAAACGGCAATGCCTAAAAAAGCCCCTGGTTTTGAAGAAGGCCTGGCCCGGTTGGAGGCTCTTGCGGAAGAAATGGAAAAAAGCGAGCTTCCGCTGGAAAAGCTGATGAAGCTGTACGATGAGGGAATGAAGCTGTCCGCTGAACTGGATCAAAAACTGACTCAGGCCCAGGGCCATATGCAGGAAGTAACCCTGGGGGCGGACGGCACGCCTCAATGCAGGGATATGGAATTAACCCAGCAGGGCAACCTGCTGGACGGTCTGGAATAAGGAGGGAACCCTTCCATGTATCAACAGGCGGTTGAACAAGCGCTTCAAAATTTTCCCTGGCTGTATCAGGAAAACGATCAGCCGGTTCTGGCTCCTCAGGGGGGCGAGCTGCATAGCGACCTGCCGCCCCAGCCCCTGCGCAGCGCCATGCGCTACAGCCTGCTGCTGCATGGCAAGCGCATTCGCCCCGTACTGCTGATGGCCGCCTATCACCTGCTGAAGGAGGATTGGCGGCAGGTGATGCCCTTTGCCTGCGCGCTGGAAATGATTCATACCTATTCGTTGATTCACGACGACCTGCCCGCCATGGACAACGACGCGCTGCGGCGTGGCAAGCCGACCAACCATCGCGTGTTTGGTGAAAACATGGCCATTCTGGCGGGGGACGGCCTGCTGAATATGGCCTATGAAACCATGCTGTCCACTCCCTTTGCCAAGGAACACCCAGCGCAGGCGCTGGAAGCCATTGGCGAAATCGCGTACCGGGCGGGGGTAAGAGGCATGATCGCCGGGCAAACCCTGGACGTAACCCTGGAAGGCACAACGCCTACCCAGGACAGCGTCCGCTATATCCATCTGCACAAAACCGCCGATTTGCTGACGGCCCCCGTAACCGCCGGACTGATGCTGGCGGGGGCGACAGCCGGCCAGCTGGAAGCGGGCCGCCGCTATGGCCGGGGCATTGGCTGCGCGTTCCAGATTGAGGACGACCTGCTGGACCTGGAGGGCGATGTAAAGCTGCTGGGCAAGGAAACCGGTATGGACGCTCAGCGGGGCAAGATGACCTGGCCGGCCGTATTCGGGGTGGAAAAATCCAGGCAGGACGCCAGGGACGCCATTCAGGACGCGGTGGACGCGCTGGAGATTTTTGGCGAAAAAGCGCAATTTTTGCGCGATCTGGCTTTGGGTACGCTTGCGCGCAAGGCGTGAATGGCGTTATCATGCGCTGGGACAGGAGGGAAACAAGGCATTGAAATCATTGGCGGGCGTTTTTTACAACCATGTTTTGTTTGCGGCGCTGATTGGCTGGTTTGCGGCGCAGACCCTGAAGATTCCCATTCATTACCGGCTGGAGCATAAATGGGACTGGAGCCGCTTCCATGGGTCCGGCGGCATGCCCAGTTCCCATTCCGCAATGGTGGTATCCGCCGCCGTTATGACCGGCGCGGCCGCCGGTTTTGACAGTCCTGTTTTTGCCGTGGCGGTGGTGCTGGCCTGTATTGTGATGTATGACGCAGCCGGCGTGCGCCGGGAAACCGGCAAACAGGCCACCGTTATCAACCAGATTTTGCGGGACGTGCTGGTAAACGGCCAACCCATCTCCGACGCGCAGCTGAAGGAACTGGTGGGCCATAAGCCCATCGAGGTGGCGGGCGGCGCGCTGGTGGGAATTCTGGTGGCCGGCATTTATATTTTGTGCCTGAATCATTAACCTATATTGGGAGGGAAAAATATGGATCACTTTATGGAAGAAGTCGTGGTGCGGCGCAACAAAACCTTTCAGGAAATCGCCTATGTGATGTCCTTTGTGCTGATGATCGTGTGCGCGCTTCTGGGCGTGATGATGCTGAACGGGCTGATCGCCTATTTTTCCATCGGGGCGCTGATTGAAACGGTTGTGATGTTGGGCCTGGCGGTGCTGCTGTACCTGCGCAAGGACCATTTGCGCACGGAGTACGAATATACCTTTACCAACGGCGACCTGGATTTTGCCAAGGTCTATAACAACCAGAAGCGCAAGACCCTGGGCACCATGCGGGTAAAAAACGTGGAGTCCTTTGGTCCGGTGGACTCCGATCATTTCCGCAGGCTGATTAACACCCCCGGCCTGACCCGGCGCAACTGGTTTTTGAACCGGTCCGCCAAGCTGTACTATTTTTATTATCAAAAGGATAACAGCAAGAACATGATTGTATTGGAACCCTCCGAGGAACTGGTGGATATGATTCGCAAGTATCTGCCCCGGGGCGTTTATCAGGAGTAAGTATGCAGGTCTATTTGGATAACAGCGCCACCACCCGTCCCTTTGAGGCGGTGATAGACGCGATGGACGCAAGCATGCGGGAAGTCTATTACAATCCGTCCGCCCTGTACGCCCCGGCCATGCTGGCGGAAAAGGAACTGCTACACGCCCGTCAGGCGATTGCGGACACCCTTGGCGCGAATGAAAAAAACGTGATTTTCACCTCCGGCGGCACTGAAAGCGATAACCTGGCCATCTGGGGCGCTTTGCATGGTCAGCGGGGGCGGGGAGAGGTTTTGTACACTGCAGCCGAGCATGCCGCCGTTAAAAACGCCTGTCTGGAAGCGGAAAGCCGCTTTGGCTGCACAGCCCGGGAAATTCCCCTGACGACGGATGGAAGCGTGGACCTGGCGGCCTTGAGGGAAATGCTAAGCAACGCTACCCGCCTGATCTGCGTGATGCAGGTATGCAATGAAACCGGCGTGATGATGCCCATTGATGAAATATGCGCCCTGCGGGATCAGCTGGCCCCGCAGGTGGCCATCCATGTGGACGGGGTGCAGGGGTATCTGCGGGAGCCGTTTTCCTTCAAAAAGCAGAAGGTGCAAAGTTACGCCCTGAGCGGGCACAAGATTCACGGCCCCAAGGGCGTGGGCGCGCTGGTGCTGCGGGACGGGTACAAAATTCACCCCCAGATGCCCGGCGGCGGCCAGCAAAACGGTATGCGCAGCGGTACGGAAAACACCTGCGGCATTGCCGGGCTGCGGGCCGCGGTGGAAAACTACCCGCAGAACGCGCCTGTGCGCGAACTGAAAAAACTGCTGGTTAGCCTGCTGCGGGAGGCTTTGCCGGAGATGGTGATCGCCGGTTTGCCGGAGGACGATCCCATGAGCGCGGGGCATATCCTGAATGTGGCGTTTCCGCCGGTGCGGGCGGAAACGCTGCTGCACGCGCTGGAAGGTGCCGGCGTTATCGTGGGTACCGGTTCCGCCTGTTCGTCCAAAAAGGGCAGGCATTCCGCCGTGCTGACCGCCATGGGCCTGAAGCCCCAGGTGATGGAAAGCGCCATCCGCATCAGCCTGTGTCCGCTGAACACCCCGGATGAAATGCGGTATACCGCGGAACAGATCATTCAGCAGGTTACTTTGCTGCGCCGGTTTACCCGCCGCTGACAGACAAAAGGAGGCAAATCCCTTGCGCGAGGTTTTACAGGTACGCTATGGCGAGATTTTTTTGAAAGGTTTGAACCGGCCCAAGTTTATGCACCTGCTGGTGGTGCGCATCCGCAACGCGGTAAAGGATATCGGGGCCGAGGTGTGGCTTAGCGACGCGCGTATCTATGTCAGCGGCATGGACGATATGGACGAGGCCATTCGCCGGGTGACAAAGGTGTTTGGCGTACACAGCGTGTGCCGCGCCATTGAAATGGACAAGGACGATTTTGAGGCCATCTGCGCCCAGGGCGTGGAGCTGCTGAAGGATTGCCAGGGCAGCTTTAAGGTAAACGCCCGCCGCAGCGACAAGCGCTACCCCATGGATTCGCCTGCCATCAATATGGAAATGGGCGGGTATATTCTGCAGCGCCTTCCGCAGCTGCATGTGGATATTAAAAAGCCGGATACGGTGCTGTCTGTGGAAATTCGGGATAAGGCCTACTTGTATACCCATGCCATTCCCGGCGTTGGCGGCATGCCCGTCAGCGGCGAGGAACGGGCCACGCTGATGCTGTCCGGCGGCATTGACAGCCCTGTGGCGGGCTGGATGATCGCCAAGCGGGGCGTAACGGTGAACGCGGTGCATTTTTACTCCTTCCCGTATACCAGCGAACGCGCCCGGGAAAAGGTGCTGGACCTGGCCCGCATTCTGTCGGAAAGCCTGTGCGGGATTCGGGTTCATGTGGTGCCCTTTACGGATATCCAGATGCAGATTCACGAAAAATGCCATCCGGATTATACCACCATCATTATGCGCCGCTACATGATGCGCATTGCCAACGCCATCGCCCACAAGGAGCGTTCCCAGGCCCTGATTACCGGCGAAAGCGTGGGGCAGGTGGCCAGCCAGACCATGCAGGCTATCGCCTGTACCGACGCGGTGGCGGATATGCCGGTTTTCCGGCCCCTGATTGGCTTTGACAAGGTGGACATTATCGAAATTGCCAAGAAGATCGGCACCTTTGAAACCTCCTGCCTGCCCTTTGAGGATTGCTGCACGGTGTTTACCCCCAAGCATCCCGCCACCAAGCCCAAGATGGACGTGATTTTGGAGGGTGAAAGCAAGCTGGACGGCGACGCCCTGATTGCCGCCGCCCTGGAAAATACCGAAGTGTTTGAACTGTAAATCAGGGCATGGACGCCAGAATGCTGCACAGGGCCACGCCCGGCAGCCCCAGATAGCCCGCTGACAAAGCCGCCAGCGGGCTTTGCGCTATCCGGACGCCAAAGGGACGAAGCACGACCTGACATAGATAGCACAAAACGATGCCGACGCACAGCTTTTCCACCATGCGGCACAGCCCCCTGCCGGGCGTGGCCCGCATGCACAGCAGGTACAAAACGCCAAGGAGCAGGCCAAACCCCAAAATGATCAGAAATCTTTGCTGCATTTGTTTTTCCCTCCTGATACAGACTATGCCGGGCCGGTGGTTTGCAGTCTGGAAAACCGGGGGGATTTTGTCAATTCTCTAACAAAAAGGCTTGCTTGCGCGGGGCATTTGGTGTAAAATGCTATTGGGATGATTTTGGTCAACCGGGACAAAATGCGTCCCAAAGGAGCGGTAAATGCAGGACGACTATTGAACAATTGGGCAAGAAAATAGGCCGTTCTTGTAAGGGGATTTCTCGCTGGAAGTGCGGCATGAACGAGCCTAAGGCTTAGGCACTTCTCAAGCTCGCCAACGCTTTGGGCTGCTCCATGGAGAGCCTGATGAAAGAAAAATGGGCCGGGCGCGCGCCCGGCTCAAAGTGAATGTGATTTTTTCACATGAATGCACATATTTCCGCAATTTATTGTGGTGATGTGAGTTTGGATGAACAGGTGCTTCATGAGGCAGGCCGCAGGGCTGCCAAGGCCGTGCTGGACCGCTGTTAAATGGTTTGCTTGCCCATATAACGGGCTTTGCAATAGATTACAATCCCTAACTTTTTAAGGAGAGTGTGCATTATGGCTAAGAAAACCATCGAGGACATTCAGGTTAACGGCAAAAAAGTGCTTGTGCGCTGCGACTTCAACGTGCCTATGGACGAAAACAAGGTCATTACCGACGAAAATCGTCTGCGTGGCGCTCTGCCCACCATCAAATACCTGATGGAGCATGGCGCGAAGGTCATTCTGTGCTCTCACCTGGGCCGTCCCAAGGGCGAGTTCAACATGAAGTATTCCCTGCGTCCCGTAGCCGAGCGCCTGAGCCAGCTGCTGGGTGTGGAGGTAAAGATGGCCGACGATGTTATCGGCGAATCCGCCCATAAGCTGGCTGCCGAACTGAAGGACGGCGAAGTGATGCTGCTGGAGAATGTTCGCTTCCATAAGGAAGAGGAAAAGAACGATCCCGAGTTCGCCAAGGAGCTGGCTTCTCTGGCGGAAGTGTATGTAAACGACGCTTTCGGCACCGCCCACCGCGCTCACGCCTCCACCGAGGGTGTGGCTCACCTGCTGCATCCCGCCGTGGCCGGTTTCCTGATTGGCAAGGAGTTAAGCATCATGGGCAAGGCGCTGGAAGATCCGGCCCGTCCCTTTGTGGCGGTGCTGGGCGGCGCCAAGGTTTCCGACAAGATCGGCGTTATCAACAACCTGCTGGATAAGGTGGATACCCTGATCATCGGCGGCGGCATGAGCTACACCTTCCAGAAGGCGCTGGGCGGCCGTATTGGCAACAGCATCCTGGCCGAGGATAAAATCGACCTGGTAAAGGAAATGATGGAAAAGGCGAAGAAAAAGGGCGTAAAGCTGATGCTGCCTGTGGATAACCTGGCTGCCGACAGCTTCTCCAACGATGCTATGTGCATTACCGTACACAGCAAGGAGATTCCCGATGGATTCGAGGGCATGGATATCGGTCCTGATACCCGCGTGCTGTTCAGCTACGAGGTAGAGAACGCCGGCACCGTGGTTTGGAACGGCCCCATGGGCGTGTTCGAGTTTGAAAACTTTGCCGAAGGCACCCGTTGCATCGCCAAGGCCATGAGCGAGTGCAAGGGCGTAACCATCGTTGGCGGCGGCGACAGCGCGGCGGCTGTGGAGCAGATGGGCTTTGCCGATAAGGTGACCCATGTGTCCACCGGCGGCGGCGCCAGCCTGGAGTTCCTGGAAGGCAAGACCCTGCCCGGCGTTGCGGCTCTGGACGACAAATAAAAAACAGACCATAAGCAAGGTGATTCGGGGACAATTTGTCCCCGAATCTCTTGTGCTGTTTACCCGCTATCTTACGAAGAAGGAAGGAAAAATACGATGCGTAAACCGATTATTGCCGGTAACTGGAAAATGAACAAGACCCCTGACGAAGCCCGCGAGCTGGTAAACGCTCTGGTCGAATCCGTGAAGGATGCGGATTGCGATGTGGTTTGCTGCGTGCCCGCTACGGATTTTGCCGCCGTAAAGGAAGCGGCCAAGGGCAGCAACATTCATCTGGGCGCCCAGAACGTGCACTTTGCCCCCAGCGGCGCTTACACCGGCGAATTGAGCGCGGACATGCTCAAGGCCTGCGGCGTGGAATATGTGGTAATCGGCCACAGCGAACGCCGCCAGTATTTTGGTGAAACCGACAAGACCGTGAATCTGCGGGTAAAGGCCGCCGTGGCCGCGGGCCTGATTCCCATCATTTGCGTGGGCGAACTGAAGGACGAGCGGGAAGCCGGCTATACCGACATCATCGTGGAATATCAGACCCTGATGGCGCTGCACGGCCTGACGGAGGAAGAAGTCAAGAACGTGGTTGTGGCTTACGAGCCTGTGTGGGCCATCGGCACCGGTCTGACCGCTACCGACGACCAGGCCAACGAAACCATCGGCGTGATTCGTAAGGCCATTGAGCGCAAGTATGGCAAGGCCGTCAGCGACGCGGTGCGCGTCCAGTACGGCGGCAGCATGAACCCCAAGAATGTAAAGGGTCTGATGGCCCAGCCGGAAATCGACGGCGGCCTGATTGGCGGCGCGTCCCTGAAGGCCCCTGATTTTACCCAGGTTGTGCTTTACAACAAGTAATGACAAGGAGCGAAACCATAATGGAAAAAACCATGACGGCGTTGATTATTATGGACGGCTTTGGCATCAATCCCGTCCATGAGGGCAACGCGATTTATCAGCAGGGCACGCCTCATCTGGACGCCCTGATGGCCAAATATCCCCATACCCAGATTGGGGCCAGCGGCATGGACGTAGGTCTGCCGGACGGTCAGATGGGCAACAGCGAAGTGGGACACCTGAACATGGGCGCTGGCCGCATTGTTTATCAGGAACTGACCCGCATTACCAAGGATATTCAGGACGGCGTGTTCTTCCAGAAGAAGCCGCTGGTGCATGCCATGGATACCGCTAAGGAAACGGGCAAGGCGGTTCATCTGATGGGCCTGCTCAGCGACGGCGGCGTGCATAGCCACAACAGCCATTTGTATGCTTTGCTGGAAATGTGCAAGCAGCGCGGCGTGAAGGACGTTTATGTGCACTGCTTCCTGGATGGCCGCGATGTGCCTCCCACCAGCGGCATTGAGTATGTAAAGGAATTGCAGCAAAAGCTGGACGAAATTGGCGTTGGCAAAATCGCTACCGTGATGGGCCGCTATTGGGCCATGGACCGCGACAACCTGTGGGACCGTGTGCAGAAGGCCTATGACGCGATGGTTCTGGGACAGGGTCAGGCCACCGCGAACAGCGCCGCCGAGGCTGTGGAGCAGAGCTACGCCAAGGACGAAACCGATGAGTTTGTAAAGCCCACCGTAATTCTGGAAAATGGCAAGCCGGTGGCGACCATTAACGAGGGCGACAGCGTCATCTTCTACAATTTCCGTCCGGACCGTGCCCGCCAGCTGACCCGCACCTTTATCCAGCCGGTTTTTGATGGCTTTAAGCGTAGCAAGGGCTATTTCCATGTCAACTTCGTCAGCATGACCCAGTATGACGAAACCTTTACCGGCCTGGAAGTGGTCAACCCCCCGGAAAAGCTGGAAAACACCCTGGGCGAATACCTGGCCAAGCAGCATAAAACCCAGCTGCGTATTGCCGAAACCCAGAAGTATGCCCATGTTACCTTCTTCTTCAACGGCGGCGTGGAAAAGGCCAATGAGGGAGAGGACCGTGTGCTGATTCCTTCCTCCAAGGTGGCCACCTTCGACATGAAGCCGGATATGTCCGCCAACGAGATTACGGAAAAGGCCATTGAGCTGATTAACGCCAGGAAATATGACGTGATGATCCTGAACTTTGCCAACTGCGACATGGTAGGCCATACCGGCGTGATGAAGGCGGCCATGGAGGCCGTCAAGACGGTTGACGACTGTGTGGACAAGGTGGTTAACGCCGTGCTGGCCAATGGCGGCCGCGCCTTTGTAACCGCCGACCATGGCAACGCGGACCAGATGGTGGATCCCGAAACTGGGGAGCCCTTTACCGCCCATACCACCAATCCGGTGCCCTTCATTGCGGTTGGCCCCGAGATGATCGGCAAGAAGCTGCGTGAAGGCGGCCGCCTGGCGGATATTGCGCCTACCATGCTGACCAGCATGGGTCTGGCGGTTCCCGCGGAAATGACCGGCAAATCCCTGATTGTGGAGTAAAATCAATCAACAAAAATCACCGAAGGCACGCAAAGCCTTCGGTGATTTTATATAAAAAAGAAATGCTTATTCCTGTTCCTGTACAGGGGAATCCTTCAATGCGTCGCGCACCAGCTTTAAACAGCGCTCCATTACATTTTGCTGATCCTTGTCCACAAAATCCGGATAGGTTTGGCCGTTATTCAGCAGCACGCGGAAGCGCACAACGCCGTTGTCCTTGCCACGCCAGGAGTAGGTGGCCGTGTAGGTCAGGTTGTCAAAGGCAACGCAGCCGGTGGCGGTATCATACACCACCTGCGCCTTCAGCAAAGCGCCCGCAAGGCCGGAACGCTTTTCCCGGTCATAGGTGAACAAATTTCCCAGAGAATAGGCGCACAGCACAGGGTGATACTGGCCGTCTCCCCGGTTGGCGGTGAGTACCTGAATGGTTTGCAGCGTGCCGGAGTGGGTGCCCAGAATGATGTCCGCCCCCGCGTCGGCAATGGTCTGGGCCAGTTCCTTTTGGGCGGCGGTAGGGGAGGCGGCCCAGGCCTTGCCCCAGCACAGAGACACAACAACCACATTGGCCCCGTTTTGCCGCATCCGCTCAATATCGCTGGCAATGGTGGACGCTTGCTGGCCCGCAATGGCAAAGGCGCGTTCTTCATTCGTTGTTTTTTTCCGGCCCGCGCTGCTGAGATCGTTCTGGTAGCTGAGCAGGGCAACGGAAATACCGTTGATGTTCAGCAGGGTTGCTTCGTCCCGCTGCTGCTGTGAGGCATACGCGCCGTAGGGGGTCATGCCCGCGCTTTGGACAGCCTGCCGCGTGGCCTCCAGCCCGCTGACGCCTCCGTCCAAAATGTTGGGGAATCCCAGACACAGCGCGTTGATACCGGCGGAACGCAAGGGCAGCAGCATATCCGCAGGCAGGTTTACATCCGTCAGCTTCTGGTCGGCGATCAGGGTATTTTCAAGGGTTGCAATGCTTAAATCGGCGGTCATAGCGCCCTGCATCTGGTCGGTCAGCAATTCAAAATGATAGCCGTCGTCATCCGTCAGGGCTTTTTGCACTTTGCTGTTCAGCTTGACGCTTCCCGTGGCGCACAGGCTGAAGGAAAGCGAGGTTGGAGCCGCAGTGGCGGCGGGAGTGGGCGCAGAATCGGCCCCCTGAGGAACAGGCGTATTGACAAAGGGAGACTTTTGCGTGGCCTGAGGCTGGGCTGCGGTAACGTTGCGGGAAATGGTAGAAATTTGCGACAAAGACTGGTCGATGGCCACCGCAAGGTTTTCCGCGTCCACACGAATGTCGGAATGGCCGGTGAACACGGGCAGCAGCGCGAAAAAGCCCACCAGCACAAGCCCTGTCAGGGTGAGCATAACAACCGTACCCAGACTGACCCCTCTGCGGGTTTTCCGTCTGCGCGCCATGATGCCACCTCCCCCTTCATGATGGCATCATGATACCATATCCCGGAATTTTATGCAAACTGTTGAGATATAATACATAACGCTTAGTCGCTTCCTCGGACAGCGCAGTGTTCTTTTTCCATGCGCTGGTCGCCATGTTCTGCGCTCGTGAAAATAGGTCGGTAGCATTGACGGCGCGGAGCATGGTATCGCGCAGGCGCACTTCTTTAATGCCGATCTCGTCCAGCACTGCAATGGCGCTTTCACCCTCGCTGTCCAGTTTGGACAGTCCCACGATGAACGACTGGAACGCTGCGGCGGGATTGCTGTCCCACAATGTTTTGAACTGTTGCCCGGTCATTCCGGCGACCTTGCCAAAATCCTCCAGCGCCTCGCCGCCTGTTGCGGAGGCAACCTCCATTTTGATCAAGGTTTTTGAAAAAGCTGAACCGCCCATCTGGGCTTCGATGCCCACCGAGGACAGCGCCGCAGCAAAGCCCAGCACCTGCGCTTCTGTCAGTCCCACCTGCTTGCCCGCGCCGGCCATGCGATGCGCCGTCTCCATAATGGGTTTTTCCGTCGTGGCGAAATTATTGCCCAGATCGACCAGCGTGGAGCCGATATTGCTGAACTGGCTCTGACTGGTGCCCATAATGTTGGCAAACTGCGCGATGGTGGTTGTTGCGTTGCCGGCGTTCAGGTCCTCGCAGGAATTGCCCAGGTCGATCATGACGCGGGTGAAGTCGGAAAGATGCTCGGTAGCAACGCCCAACTGTCCGCCGCTGGCCATGACTTCATTGATCTCATCTGTGCCCGTTGCAACCTCTGTAGACATTTTCTTCGACGTAGCCGCCAGCTGGTCGAACTGTGCCTCCGTCGCGTCCACAGTCTTTCGGACGGAGGTAAAGGACGATTCAAAGTCAATGGAGGACTTAACCGCCGCCGTGCCCAGCGCCACAATGGGCGTGGTTAGCGTCGTGGAGAGCAGCTTTCCCGCTTTGTTCAGATTCTTACTGACATTATCGCAGGATTTGCCGAAGGACTCCGGACTCTTTCCGGCTTTCGTCCATTCGGACTGCGCCGTTTTCAGCTCTCTATTGCAGCTGGCAATGTCCGCCTGCGTCTGCTTTACCGCGGCGCGGGCATTGTTGAGCGTGGTCTCCGCATCCTGAACTGCATCGGTGGCTTCCCGGATTTTATCCGGATCGTTGACCTGCTGCGCAGCCTGCAACTGTTCTTTCGCGGCGGCCAGCGCCTTTTCATATTCGGCAACCGCCTTTTGCTGCAGTCCCAGTTTCTCCTGAAGCAGCGTCAGCTTCGCGGTCAAACCGGCGGCGGATTGATCGAAATCCTTTACGCCCGTCGCAGCCAGGCGATAGCTGCTCTCGGCTGTTTTCATCTGCTTGCCGATGAAGGCGATGCTGTGCTGACTGGCATGAATCGCTTCTCCGGCAGACGTCCAGCGCAGAGAATGCGTCCGCAGCGTTCTGCGTGGACTTTTTCAGCGCGACGTTCTGACCCTCCAGCTTTTTGACTTTCTGAACGGCAGCACGGTATTCGCCCTTATAGGCGTCCAGATTCGCCTTGGCCGCGATGGTCGAGGAATCCGTTTCGCCCAGTGTATTCTTATAGTGTTTATACGCCTGCGCGGCGCTGGCCACTTCCGTTTTCAGCTGCTGCTGTTTGTCATTCGCGTCCGCTAGCCGCTGCGCATAATCGTTTTGCCGGGCATAACACTCCTGCAGCTTGTCGCTTGCCTGCTGAAGCGCGCGCTCGTACTGGCCAACCACGTCCTGCTGAAGCTGAAAGGTGCGCTGTAGGGTAGAAAGCTTCGAAGACAGACCCGCCGTGATTGTCTCGAAATTCTCCACACCCGCGGAGGCCAGCCGGAACGCCGACTCCGCTTCCTGAATCTGTTTGTTGATGGATTTGATATTTCGGGGAAAATTATCGCTGTTCAGCGACAGCGATACCACGAGATTGCGGAGCGTCTCGCTCATGCCGGCTCATCTGGCTGTATGCTTTGAATTTACTTGATTAAGCGACCGATTTCGCGTATAATAAAGGTGAAAGGGAATCTTCCGAGAAAGGAGCCGCCATCATGAGCGACAAAATCTACACGTTGGATGAGATTAAATCCATAGCCGCGCCCATTGCCCGGCAATATGGCGTTGCCGCGATGTATCTGTTCGGTTCCTATGCCCGCGGCGAAGCCACGCCGAAGAGCGACCTCGATTTTCGCATTGATAAGGGTCAGCTCCGTTCGCTGTTTCAGCTCTCTGGAATGCAGCTTGCTCTGGAAAAAGGTTTTCAGAAGGAGCTTGATTTGCTGACCACGCAGATGCTCACACCACAGTTTTTGAACGACATCCGACCGGAAGAGGTGCTGATTTATGCCCAGGGCTGATCAAAACGCGCGGAATCGAAACTGTATTGAACACATGCTCAAATACTGCGATCAGATTCAGGAAACGCTGGACGCGATCCACAACAACAAAGAAGCTTTCCTTGCGTCGCATATTTATCAGAATGCCGTTGCCATGTGCATTCTACAGCTGGGTGAATTGACCAAACAGCTCACACCGGAATTTACGGCTGCGCACAGACAAATACCATGGAGTCTGATTGCAAAAACGCGTGACAATTATGCTCACCACTATGGCGTAGTCGATTTTGAACTTGTCTGGGAAACAGCTGTCGAAGATATTCCCGGTCTTGCGGCGTTCTGCAGCAGTTATCTGAATCAATAGAGGGTTTGCTATGGCTTCAGCCCCGACCACACCTCGTCAATGTATCGTTGGCGAGGTTCTTTCTTTTTCTGCTCCTGTCGGGCGTTCCATGCGCGCATCTTCAGAAATCCAGGCATACGTTCCGCCAGCCGGTATGGATTCAGCCATTCATGGTCTGTGAAAACTTCAGGCAGATACTGCTCCCACATCGTTCGCGCTGCGGCTTCAAGATCTTCGTAGGACATAATGGGGACAAGATACTCGTCCAGCCGGATGAGCGGGAGGTCAGGCTTCTCCAGACTGACGCTGTCAATAAAATAGCAGAAATTCTCGTCCAGGCAGCAGTTCAGGGAGACGTATCCTTCCGCTGTTTCCTCACCTGCGGATGATTCCCAGCTGATTTCTACCGGCACGTCGGCAATAAACTCATATCGATTTACCCGCCACAGGCTCATTCGGGGAGAAAAGCGGCAGCTGATATGCGCGGTGGCGGTGCCGTTCAGTCCCATCGTCGCTGCGTACTCGCCCGCCATGATCCCTTCCGCCAGCTCCGCTTCGATTCGTTTCCCATATCGGCTGAGAAGCCAGGTGTTGAACTTCGTCACCTTGGGAACCAGCACATAGCCGGTCTGCTTTCTTGTTTCGTCGGCAATGCGCAGTGCTTCCGTTGGCTGCTTATATGGATGCGCAGATTCAGCGTACTCTGCTGCCAGCTCGTTTTGCTCCATTCCTACGGCAGCCCCTGCGCTCTCTCCGGTTGTTCTTGCCGGATGAAAAATAACAGCGTCCTTCATTTTCGTTTTCCTTCAACGTTTCTTTGCAGTCAAGGCAAGATTTTTCACTGCCATACCATCACTTCATTCATCATGACATATTTATAGACGTTTGTAAAGTGCATATGTGTGTTCGTCAAGTGAAAAGTGTGTAGGCGCGTCAAACATAGGTTACAGCAAGTTCGAAAAGAGCAGTCAAGGGAAAGGTGGAGATTTGCGAAGCAAAT
>CAKTUU010000019.1 GCA_934621505.1 uncultured Clostridia bacterium | reverse complement strand
ACTACTGAAGCTGTCTGTTTAGGGATGAAGCGGTAAGTTGCCGCCATGGCCATGGCGGGTAATTATCGTGGACCAGCCCGGACAATCGGGCGACGGACTTAAGACATCGCTCCGGGATAGCGAAATAACGGCTGGAAAGGGAATGCTTCTCACGGCCGGCCCTTTCCCAAGGCTCTGGAGAAAGGCGAGGGGTTGCCTCGCCCAATCAAAAGCGGCCGATGGACACACCCGGTACGGTGTACTTGAGACGAAATCAAGGAGGAACGAAAATGGCCAACCAAAAAATCCGTATCAAGCTGAAGGCTTACGAGCACAACCTGATCGATCAGTCCTCCGAGCGGATTGTGGAAACCGCGAAGCGGACGGGCGCGAAGGTCTCGGGCCCCATTCCCCTGCCCACGGAAAAGGAAATCGTCACCATCCTGCGTGCTCCTCACAAGTACAAGGATAGCCGCGAGCAGTTCGAGATGCGCACCCACAAGCGCCTCATCGACATCCACAACCCCAATCCGCGCACGGTCGACGCCATGATGAAGCTGGATCTTCCTGCCGGTGTCGAGATCGAAATCAAGCTGAACAACTAATTGCAGGAGGTACGACATCATGAAAAAAGCGATCGTTGGCAAGAAGATCGGCATGACGCAGATTTTCACCGATGACGGCCGCCTCGTACCCGTGACTGTGGTGGAGGCTGGCCCCTGCAAGGTGGTGCAGAAGAAAACCACCGAGTCCGATGGTTACGACGCCGTTCAGGTCGGCTTTGACACCTTGGCCGAAAACCGCGCCAAGAAGCTGGTAAACCAGCCCCTGACCGGTCACTTCAAGAAGGCCGGCGTTGCCCCCACCCGTTACCTGCGCGAGCTGCGCCTGGATAACGTGGCCGGGCTGGAAGTCGGCAACGAGCTGACCGTCAGCCAGTTTGAAAACGGCGACAAGATCGACGTAAGCGGCATTTCCAAGGGCCACGGCTACACCGGCGCCATTCAGCGCTGGAACCAGCACACCGGCCCCATGGCCCACGGCTCCAAGTATCACCGCGGCGTGGGCTCCCTGTCCGCCAACTCCGATCCTTCCCGCGTGTTCAAGAACAAGCATATGGCCGGCCATTACGGCGTGGAGCGCGTAACGGTGCAGAACCTGGAGATCGTCAAGGTGGACGCCGAACGCAACCTGCTCCTCATCAAGGGCGCGGTGCCCGGCCCCAACGGCGGCCTGCTGCTGGTGCGCAACACCTGCAAGGCCTAATGGCACTGAGACTGACTGAAGGAGGAAAACAACACCATGCCTAAGACTTCTTTGTATAACATGGAAGGCGCGGCCATCGGCGAAGTGGAGCTGAGCGATGCGATTTTTGCATCCCCTGTGAACGTTGCCGCCATGCATCTGGTCGTCCGTTCCATTCTGGCCAACAAGCGCCAGGGCACGCAGAGCGCCCTGACCCGCGGCGAGGTTCGCGGAGGCGGCCGCAAGATTTACCGTCAAAAGGGCACCGGCAACGCTCGCCATCATGGCAACCGCGCGCCTCAGTTCCGTCATGGCGGCGTCGTGTTCGCTCCCAAGCCCCGCGACTACGTCATCAACGTACCCAAGAAGGTTCGCCGCCTGGCTTTCAAGTCCGCTATGACCAGCAAGCTGAACGCTGGCGAAATCATTGTGGTGGACGAGATTAAGCTGGCCGAGGCCAAGACCAAGCTGATGGCGAAGGTTCTGGGCAACTTCGATCTGAAGGGCACCACCCTGCTGGTGATCCCCGGCCGCGACGATACCATCCTGCGCGCCGCCGGCAACATCGAAAAGCTGGAAACTTCTTACGTCAACACCCTCAACGTGTACGATATCCTGAAAGCCGGCAAGATCATCCTGACCCAGGATGCTCTGAAGGGCGTAGAGGAGGTTTACGCATGAAAAATCCCCACGACGTTATCCTGCGCCCCGTGCTGACCGAGGCCTCCTACGAAGGCATCGCGGACAAACGGTACGTGTTTGAAGTGTACAAGACCGCCAACAAGACCGAGATCAAGCTGGCCCTGGAAGCGATCTTCAAGGACATTAAGGTTGAGAGCGTCAACACCCTGCGCACGCTGGGCAAGATCAAGCGCCAGGGCCGCACCTCCGGCCGCACCCCCGAAATCAAAAAGGCCTATGTGACCCTCACCAAGGACTCCAAGCCCATCGAGTTCTTTGAAGGCATGGCTGACTAAAGCAGGGAGGACAAGATAAAATGGCTATTCGAGTTTATAAGCCGACCTCGCCCGCCCGCCGTTTCATGTCGGTGCTGACGTACGAGGAGATCACCACCAACAAGCCGGAAAAATCCCTTCTGGAGTACAAGAAGAAGAACGCCGGCCGTAATGCGCAGGGCAAGATCACCGTTCGTCACCAGGGCGGCGGCAACAAGGTCAAGTACCGCATTATCGATTTTAAGCGCGACAAGAAGGATATCCCGGCCAGGGTCGCTACCATCGAGTACGATCCCAACCGTTCCGCCTTCATTGCTCTGCTGAACTACGCCGATGGCGAAAAGCGCTACATCCTGGCCCCTCTGGGCGTCAAGGTGGGCGATACCGTGATCGCCAGCGAAACCGCCGACATCAAGCCCGGCAACGCGCTGCCCATCAAGGCCATCCCCGTAGGCACCCTGATCCACAATGTGGAAATTAAGCCCGGCCGCGGCGGCCAGATGGTCCGCTCCGCCGGTATGAGCGCTCAGCTGATGGCCAAGGAAGGCCAGTACGCTCAGGTTCGCCTTCCCTCCGGCGAGGTGCGCAAGGTTCCCATGATCGCCATGGCCACCATCGGCACCGTCAGCAATACCGACCACGAGAACGTGCGCATTGGTAAGGCTGGCCGCACCCGTCACATGGGCATCCGTCCCACCGTTCGCGGCGTTGTGATGAACCCCTGCGACCACCCGCACGGCGGCGGCGAGGGCAAGAGCCCCGTTGGTATGCCTGCGCCTGTTACCCCCTGGGGTAAGGT
This sequence comes from uncultured Clostridia bacterium, assembly GCA_934621505.1. GTDB lineage: Bacteria > Bacillota > Clostridia > Christensenellales > Aristaeellaceae > Limiplasma. The sequence continues at coordinate 38,188 of CAKTUU010000019.1, read as the reverse complement.
TGCGCTGGGCCTGAAGACCCGCAAGCACAAGAAGTACTCCAATAAGATGATTGTGAAGCGCGCGGGCAAGTAAGCCCATGCATCCAAGGAAGGAGGAAGCCTCTCAATGAGCCGTTCCGTTAAGAAGGGACCTTTTGTAAACGAAGCGCTCTTGAAGCGCATCGTTGAGATGAACAATACCGGCAAGAAGGCGGTTGCGAAGACCTGGTCTCGCTCTTCCACCATCTTCCCGGATTTCGTCGGTCACACCATCGCCGTGCATGACGGCCGCAAGCATGTGCCGGTTTATGTAACCGAGGACATGGTGGGCCACAAGCTGGGCGAATTCGCCCCCACCCGCACCTATCGCGGTCACGCGGGCGAGAAAGCCACCGGCAAAAAGTAAGCGGAAGGAGTGAGTATCCATGGCAACCAATACCCAGAAGAAGGCGCAAGCCCACATGGCAGCCCGCGACACTCGTCCTGCCGCCCATGCCAAGTATGTGCGCATCTCTTCCAGCAAGGTCAAGATCGTTATCGATCTGATCCGCGGAAAGAACGTGGATGACGCCCTCGCCATCCTGCAGTACACCCCCAAGGTCGCCGCGCCCGTTGTGCACAAGCTGCTGAGCAGCGCCATCGCCAACGCCGTCAACAACAACGAGATGGACCGCAAGTCCCTCTATGTGGCCGAAGTGTACGCCAACCCCGGCCCCACGCTCAAGCGCTACGTTGCCCGCTCTCGCGGCAGCGCGTCCCCCATGCTCAAGCGCACCAGCCACATCAGCGTGGTGCTGGATCAGAAGTAATCCAAGGGAGGTTTATCAATGGGACAGAAAGTAAATCCCCACGGTGCTCGTGTTGGCGTGATCTTCAACTGGAGCACTCGCTGGTATGCCGGCAAGAAGGATTTCGCGAACAACCTCGTTGAGGATTACAAGCTCCGCGAAATGCTCAAGCAGAAGTACTACGCCACCGGTATCAGCCATATCGATATCGAGCGCAGCGCCAACCGTATCACCCTGAACATTTTCACCGCCAAGCCCGGTCTGATCATCGGCCGCGGCGGCAAGGACATCGAAGCCCTGAAGAAGGAAATCGAAGCCTTCCTGGGCCGTCCTGCCAACATCAACATCATGGAGATCAAGGTGCCTGACACCAACGCCCAGCTGGTTGCCGAGAACATCGCCCAGCAGCTGGAGAAGCGTATCTCCTTCCGCCGCGCCATGAAGCAGAGCATGCAGCGCGCGATGCGCGCCGGCGCCAAGGGCATGAAGACCTGCGTAAGCGGCCGTTTGGGCGGCGCGGATATCGCCCGCACCGAGCAGTACCACGAGGGTTCCATCCCCCTGCAGACCCTGCGCGCGGATATTGACTACGGCTTTGCCGAAGCCAAGACCACCTATGGCCGTCTGGGCGTCAAGGTTTGGGTGTACAAGGGCCAGCGCCTGCCCAAGCCCAAGAAAGCGCCTGCCCAGGCCAGAACCGAAGGAGGCAAATAAGCTATGTTGATGCCTAAGAGAGTCAAGCGCCGTCGCGTGTTCCGTGGCCGCATGAAGGGCAAGGCCATGCGCGGCAACTTCATTGCCTACGGCGATTTCGGCCTGGTTGCCACCGAGCCCAGCTGGGTGACCAGCCAGCAGATCGAGGCGGCCCGTATTGCTCTGACCCGCTACACCAAGCGTGGCGGTCAGGTTTGGATCAAAATCTTCCCCGACAAGCCCGTTACCAAGAAGCCGGCCGAGACCCGCATGGGTTCCGGTAAGGGCGCTCCCGAGTACTGGGTAGCCGTGGTGAAGCCCGGCCGCGTTCTGTTTGAGATCGCGGGCGTTCCCGAGGACGTGGCTCGCGAGGCCCTGCGTTTGGCCTCCCACAAGCTGCCCCTCAAGACCAAAATCCTCAAGCGTGAGGATAAAAATGAAGCGGGTGGTGAAGCACAATGAAGGCAAAGGAGCTCAAAGCTATGAACAAGACCGAGCTTGAGGCGAAGGTCGGCGAACTGAAGGCTGAGCTGTTCAACCTTCGTTTCCAGCTTGCCACTGGCCAGCTGCAAAACACCACGGTCATTGCCAGCACCAAGCGTGACATCGCGCGCTGCCTGACCATCCTCCGTGAGCAGGAACAAAAGGACGCCCAGTAAGGGCTTAGACAGAAAAGAAGGAGGCAGCCGCTTCAATGTCTGAACAAAGAGGACTTCGCAAGACCCGCGAGGGCGTTGTGGTAAGCGACAAGATGGACAAGACCATCGTCGTGGAAATCAAGACCCGCGTGCGTCATCCGCTGTATGGCAAAATCATGAACCAGACCAGCAAGCTGAAAGCTCATGACGAAAACAATGAGTGTGGCGTCGGCGATCGCGTCCGCGTGATGGAGACTCGTCCCCTGAGCCACGACAAGCGCTGGCGCTTGGTCGAAATCGTAGAGAAGGCCAAGTAATATACCACTGTCATCATGGCCCGCCAGTTTACGCCCGCAACGGTAACGGGCTCAGGGCCCTGATTGACGCTCCAAACAAGATTTGAAGGGAAGCCCATGGCTCCCCAATCCAACAAGGAGGAAAAACCGTATGATCCAGCCGCAAACGCGACTCAAGGTAGCCGATAACTCCGGCGCCAAGGAAATCATGTGCATCCGCGTGCTTGGCGGTTCCTTCCGCCGTGACGGCTCCATCGGTGATGTGATCGTGGCCAGCGTTAAGTCCGCGACCCCCGGTGGCACCGTGAAAAAAGGCGAAGTGGTCAAGGCCGTGATCGTCCGTATGCGCAAGCAAAAGCGCCGCCCGGACGGCAGCTACATCCGTTTTGACGATAACGCCGCCGTTATCATCAACGACCAGAAGATGCCCCGTGGCACCCGTATCTTTGGACCTGTTGCCCGCGAGCTGCGCGAGAAGGATTTCATGAAGATCGTTTCTCTGGCTCCCGAAGTGCTGTAATGGAGGAAATGACAAATGGTACAGAAAGTTCATGTGAAAAAGAACGATCAGGTCGTTGTCATCTCCGGCCCCAAGGACGGCGATAAGGCCGTTAAGGGCAAGCAGGGCAAGATTCTGACCGTCAACCCCAAGACCGGCAAGGTCATCGTAGAGGGCGTTGCGTATGTTACCAAGCACCAGAAGCCCCGTCGCCAGGGCCAGCAGGGCGGTATCTTCCAGAAGGAGCGCGCCATCGACGCTTCCAACGTGATGCTGATCTGCCCCAAGTGCGGCAAGGCGACCCGTGTGGCGCACCGCGTCGAGGAAGTCACCCGCGAGGATGGCTCCAAGAAAACCAATTCCATCCGTGTTTGCAAGCGCTGCAAGGCGGACATCGACTGAGGGAGGTAAGGTAAATGGCTACTCGCATTAAGGAAAAATACCTGAATGAAGCCGTGCCTGCCCTTCAGCAGAAGTTCGGCTACAAAAACGTTATGCAGATTCCCAAGCTGTCCAAAATCGTGATTAACATGGGCCTGGGCGATTGCAAAGACAACGCCAAGGGCCTGGAAGTCGCGGTGAAGGAACTGGCCACCATCTCCGGTCAAAAGCCCCAGGTAACCAAGGCCCGCAAGTCCATCGCCAACTTTAAGCTGCGCGAAGGCATGAACGTGGGCGCCAAGGTAACCCTGCGCGGCTCCCGCATGGAGGAGTTCATGGACAAGCTGGTAAACATCGCCCTGCCCCGCGTGCGCGACTTCCGCGGCGTAAGCGACAAGGCCTTCGACGGCCGCGGCAACTACGCCCTGGGTATCCGTGAGCAGCTGATCTTCCCCGAAATCGAATACGATAAGGTGGAAAAGATCCGCGGCATGGAAATGATCTTTGTAACGACCGCTCAGACCGACGAGGAGTGCAAAGAGCTGCTGCGTCTGTTGGGCATGCCGTTTGCGCAGTGAGTATAGGGAGGGAGTAAAACAATGGCAAAAACCAGCATGAAAATCAAGCAGGCCAGAACGCCTAAGTTCTCCACCCGTGCTTACACCCGCTGCCGCCTGTGCGGCCGCCCGCACTCGGTGCTTCGCAAATACGGCATCTGCCGTATCTGCTTCAGAGAACTGGCTTACAAGGGCCAGATCCCCGGCGTCCGCAAGGCCAGTTGGTAAGCGGGAAAGAACGGAAGGAGGTTCCATCATGGTTATGAATGATCCCATCGCCGATATGCTGACCCGCATCCGCAATGCGCAGATCGCCAAGCACGACGCCGTCGTTCTGCCCGCCAGCAACACCAAAAAGGCGATTGCGAAGATTCTTTTGGCGGAAGGTTATGTAAAGTCGGTGGATTTTGTTGATGACGGCCCCCAGGGCAGCATCAAGATCGTCCTCAAGTACGTAAACGGCAAGCAGCCCGTTATCGCCGGTTTGAAGCGCATCTCCAAGCCCGGCCTGCGCGTGTATGCTAAGTCCGAGGAGCTGCCCAAGGTTCTGGGCGGCCTGGGCATCGCCATCATCTCGACCTCCAAGGGCCTGATGACGGATCGCGAAGCCCGCAAGCAAATGATCGGCGGCGAAGTGCTCGCCTACATCTGGTAATCCGACACGCAATGGAGGTGTAAGACAATGTCTCGAATCGGAAAACTTCCGATCACTGTCCCCGCGGGCGTGACGGTAACGGTAGACGAGGACAACACCGTTGTGGTGAAGGGCCCCAAGGGTACCCTGACCCAGCAGGTGAACCGCGATATCACCATCAAGCAGGAGGACGGCGTCCTCACGCTTGAACGCCCCAGCGACGCCAAGCCCCATAAAGCCATGCACGGCTTGTACCGCAGCCTGGTACACAACATGGTGGTGGGCGTTACCACCGGCTTCTCCAAGACGTTGGAGCTGGTTGGCACCGGCTACCGCGCCCAGGCCGACGGCGGCAAGAAGCTGACCATCAACATCGGCTTCTCTCACCCCGTTATTTTGGACGCTCCTGAAAACATCCAGTTTGAAACGCCCAACCAGACCACCATCGTGGTCAAGGGCATTGACAAGCAGCAGGTTGGCAACCTTGCCGCCGATATCCGCGCCATCCGCAAGCCGGAACCCTATCTGGGCAAGGGCATCAAGTATGCGGATGAGGTTATCCGCCGCAAGGAAGGCAAGACCGGTAAATAATCGAAAGGGGATTGAACGCAAATGTTTAAGACGGCCGACCGTAACGCGGACCGCAAGATCCGTCATGCTCGTGTTCGTAAGAAGATCAGCGGCACCCCCGATATGCCGCGTCTGTGCGTGTACCGCAGCCTGAACAACATCTATGCGCAGATTATTGACGATACCAAGGGCAACACCCTGGTGGCCGCTTCCACTCAGGAAAAGGACGTCATGGCGCAGATCAAAGACACCGACAAGAAGGGCGCTGCCAAGATTGTTGGCAAGCTGATTGCCGAGCGTGCGTCCGAGAAGGGCATCAAGCAGGTTGTATTCGACCGTGGCGGCTATGTGTACACTGGCCGTGTGGCCGAGTTGGCCGCTGGCGCCCGCGAAGCCGGACTTGAATTCTAAGTAAGGAGGACGAACGCATGCAACGACAGGCACAGGACAGCGAGTTCAAAGATAGACTCGTTGCTGTAAACCGTATCGCCAAGGTTGTAAAAGGCGGTAAGAATTTCCGCTTCTCCGCGCTGGTTGTCGTGGGCGACGAAAAAGGTCGCGTAGGCGCTGGCATGGGCAAGGCTGTGGAAATTTCCGAAGCCATCCGTAAGGCCAACGAGGATGCCAAAAAGCACCTGATTACCGTGCCCCTGGTGGGAACCTCTATCCCCCATGAGAGCATTGGCTACTTTGGCACTGGCAAGGTTGTGCTTCTGCCCGCTCCCGAAGGTACCGGCGTTATCGCCGGCGGCGCCGCCCGCGCCGTGCTGGAGCTGGCCGGCGTGAAGGACATCCGCACCAAGAGCTATGGCACCAACAACAAGATCAACACGGTAAAGGCGACGCTGGAGGGCCTGAAGCAGCTCCGCTCCGCCGAGGAAGTCGCCAAGCTGCGCGGCAAGACCGTGGAAGAAATTCTGGGCTAAGGAGGACGATGGGCATGAAACTGCAAATTACTTTGAAGAAGTCGCCGATCGCCTGCCTCCAGGTTCACAAGGACACCGTGGCTGCGCTGGGCCTGCGCAAGGTCGGCCAGACCGTGGTGAAGGAAGACAACGCCAGCATCCGCGGCCAGATCTTCCGTGTGAAGCACATGATCGACGTTGTCGAAATCAAGGACTGAGGAGGGAAACCCAATGAAACTGCACGAGTTGCAACCCGCCGCGGGTTCCACCACCGCCGGCAAGCGCCTGGGTCGTGGCGTTGGCTCCGGTCTGGGTAAAACCTCCGGCAAGGGCCACAAGGGCGCCAAAGCCCGCTCCGGCGGCGGCAAGCGTCCGGGCTTTGAGGGCGGCCAGATGCCCTTGTACCGCCGTGTTCCCAAGCGTGGCTTCACCAACATCTACCGCGTGGAATATGCTGAAATCAACGTGGGCCAGTTGGAAGCCTTCACCGAGGGTACTGTGGTGAACGCCGAGCTGCTGAAGGCGGCCGGTATCATTAAAAAAACGCTGGGCGGCGTGAAAGTGCTGGGTAACGGTGAGCTGACCAAGAAGCTGACCGTGGAAGCTGCGAAATTCACCGAAACTGCCAAGCAGAAGATTGAGGCGGTCGGCGGGAAAGCCGAGGTGAAGTAAGATGGCCAAGAGCGCTAACAACAAGGTCAGCGTATGGCAGTCCCTTCGCAATGCGTGGAAGGTTGAAGATATCCGCAAAAAGCTGATTTATACCTTCTTCATGCTGGTGCTGTTCCGCCTGGTGGGCGTTATTCCCGCCCCTGGTATCGACTACAGCAAGATTGGCCTGAACGAGAGCAGCCTGCCGCTGCTCCAGCTGGTCAACATGATGACCGGTAACCAGTTCTCTCAGATGACCATCATGGCTATGGGTATTACGCCCTACATCAACAGCAGCATTATCATGCAGCTGTTGACCATCGCCATTCCCGCTCTGGAGCGTATGCAAAAGAGCGGCCCCGACGGCCAGAAGAAGATCGCCCAGATTACCCGTTACGTAACGGTGGTTCTGGCCGCGATTCAGGCCATCGGCCTGGTGATGAGCCTGGGCTACATCAAGAGCGGCTGGTTCAACACGGTTCTGGTTGGCGTAAGCATGGCCGGCGGTACCGCCCTGGCTATGTGGATCGGCGAGCGGATCACCAAGAACGGTATCGGCAACGGTATCTCCATGCTGATCTTCGCCGGTATTATCTCCAACCTGTTCAGCGGCTTCAGCAACCTGCTGATGAACGCTTTCTCCGCCAGCTCCATTACCCCCTGGCTGCAGCTGCTGGGCGTAATTCTGCTGGCTCTGGTAATCACCGTGGTGGTTACCTTTGTGGATATGGGTGTGCGCCGCATCAATGTCAATTATGCCAAGCGCGTCAGCGGCCGTAAGATGTACGGCGGACAGAACAGCGTGATCCCGCTGAAGGTTGTCAGCGTGGGCGTGCTGCCTCTGATCTTCGCCTACTCCTTCATGGCCTTCCCCGGCACCCTGATCCAGCTGATTGGCGGTTCTTCCAGTGGCGCTGCCATCTGGTGGAACACCTACATGAACTCCGGTACATGGCTGTACATGCTGGTGACGGCTCTGCTGATCATTGCCTTCACCTACTTCTACAGCTCCATCTCCTTCCAGCCGGACGAGATTGCCAAGAACATTCAGCAGCAGGGCGGCGCGATTCCCGCTGTGCGTCCCGGTAAGCCCACCGCGGATTACCTGAAGCGCATCAACAACCGCCTGATCCTGTTTGCTGCTCTGTTCCTGGCCGTGCTGGCCACGGTGCCCAACCTGGCCACCAACGTTTTGCAAACGGGTATCCCGTTCGCTGCCAGCAGCATGCTGATCGCTGTAAGCGTGGTTCTGGAAACCAAGCGTCAGCTGGACGATCTGCTGATCAGCCGCAACTACGATACCATTTCCTAAAGCGTCCGCTGTACGAATGATGCGCCGCTAAGGCGCGGCACGGCACATTTACCCATCGCGGTATCTGCATGTGTGCCGCGCGTTAGCGGCTTCATCCGTGCATACAGAGCAGAAGGAGGAATGGACATGAATATCATTTTCCTGGGCCCTCCCGGCGCGGGCAAAGGTACCCAGGCGCAGATTGTATGCCAGAAGCTGGGCATTCCCCAGATTTCCACGGGCGACATGCTGCGCTCCGCCATTGCCAACCAGACGGAAACCGGGCTGAAAGCAAAGGAATATATGGATCAGGGACAGCTGGTGCCCGACCAGGTGGTCATTGATATCGTGAAGGAACGGCTGGCCATGGATGACTGCCGCAACGGCTACATTCTGGACGGTTTCCCCCGCACGGTGGAGCAGGCCAAGGCGCTGAGCGAGTTTGCCGATATCGACGCGGCCATCAATCTGGATGTGCCGGATGAAGTATTGGTAAACCGGCTGAGCGGCCGGCGAGTATGCCCTGCCTGCGGCGCGCCCTTTCATGTGGACCGCTTAAACGGCGCCACCGATTGCAAGGCCTGCGATACGCCCCTGATTCAACGCGATGACGACAAGCCTGAAACCGTACTGAACCGGTTGAAGGTATATCACCAGAAAACGGCCCCGCTGATTGACCATTACCAGAGCCAGGGCAAGCTGAAGAATATCTTTGGCGGCGGCGACCTGGAGTCGATTACGGCCGAGATTCTGACTACACTTGAGGCGATCCGATGATTTATCTGAAGAACGCGCAACAGCTGGACTGCATGCGGAAGTCCGGCGCGCTTCTCTACGAGGTGCTTTGCCGCCTTCGGGAGGCGATTAAGCCGGGCATGAGCACGGCAGAGCTTGACGTGTACGCCGAGCAGTTGATCCGCAAGCACAAGGCAATCCCGTCCTTTTTGGACTATCAGGGCTATCCTGCCTCCATCTGCGCGTCCATCAATGAGGAAGTGGTGCATGGCATTCCTTCCGACACCGCTATCATCAAGGAGGGCGACGTGCTTTCCATTGACTGCGGGCTCGTTCTGGACGGTTGGCAGGCGGACAGCGCTTTCACCGTTGGCGTTGGCAAAATCAGCGCGGAAAACCAGCAGCTGATCGATGTGACCGAGGAATGCTTCTTCAAGGGCGTTCGCAAGGCCCTCAACGGCAACCACCTGGGGGATATCGGGCACGCCATCCAGACCTACGCCGAGAGCTTTGGCTACGGCGTGATTCGCGACCTGACCGGTCACGGCATTGGACGCGCCATGCACGAGGAACCCAGCGTACCCAACTTTGGCCGCGAGGGGCACGGCACCCGCCTGCGGGCGGGCATGACCCTGGCGATTGAACCCATGATTGCCATGGGGGACTATCACGTGGCTGAGCTGGACGACGGCTGGACCATTGTAACCGATGATGGAAGCGTATGCTCTCACTATGAGCATACCATTGCCATTAACGAGCATGGCCTGCCGGAATTGATGACCTTCCCCGGATATGTATTGACGGAGGAAGCCGAGTGAAAGCAAAGCCGACAGAAGCCGGGCGTGTTGTGATTTCCACCCGGGGGCATGACGCGGGAGGCTGGTATGCCGTTTTGAGCGTGCTGGACGACCGCCAGGTGCTGCTGGTGAACGGTACGACGCGCGGGCTGGCAAAGCCCAAAAAAAAGCAAATCAAGCACCTGCGGGCGCTGCCCCTGACCATTGCGGTATCCGGGCGCGGCGAAAGCGGCGGGCCTGTGCAGGACAGCGACGTCCGCAAGGCCATTGCCGCCTGCAGGGCTGCTTACGAAACCCAGACCGGCCAGCCGCAAAAGGCCGCCGGGAATCAGAAAAAGGAGGAAGGCGCGCTTGTCCAAGAGTGATGTCATTGAAATGGAAGGCACGGTTATCGAGGCGCTTCCCAACGCGAACTTCAAAGTGGAGCTCCCCGGCGGGCACCGGATCATGGCACAGATTTCGGGTAAGATGCGCATGAACTTCATCCGCATCTATCCCGGCGATAAGGTTACGGTCGAACTTTCGCCCTATGATTTGACCCGCGGCAGGATTACCTGGCGCTCCAAGAACTAAAGGCGATTTACGGTCGCTCGCGGCCGTTCCAGAAGGAGGAAACCATCATGAAGGTACGTCCCTCGGTAAAGCCCATTTGTGAAAAGTGCAAGATCATCAAGCGCAAGGGCCGCGTCATGGTGATCTGCGAGAACCCCAAGCACAAGCAGAAGCAGGGCTGATGAAGCTCACGGCTGCTGACCCGTCTGCATGGAAATATGCAAGGGCAGCAGTGTTTGGCGAAAAGGAGCCTGATTTTCCCGATAAGGAAAATCAGGCTCCTTTTTTGTAAAAAATAAAAGGCTCGCCGTCAGGTGAACTCAGCGTGTTAAAAAACCGGAGGTGCAGGAGGCACTGCCTCCTGCCAGGGTTTTAGGGGCGGAGCCCCTAAGCCTTGCGGCATAACCCGCGAACCAGCGTAGCCGTGTTCGTGGACGAGCGCTCTCATATAGGGGCTTTTCAGCAGTCTGACTGGCGGAACGCGGAAGCATTTCGCCAGTTTGCTTCAGAAAAAAACTACGCCTGCGGCTCCGCCAGCCGGTAACCAACGCCCGCTTCCGTAAATATGTACCGGGGCGAATCGGGATCGGGCTCGATTTTGCGGCGGATATTCGCCATATGCACCCGCAGAATCTTGTTGTCCCGGCAGGCAAAGGGGCCCCACAGCTCCAGCATCATGGACCTGTAGGTGACCACTCGTCCGGCGTGCTGCCCCAGCAGGGCCACGATGCGGTATTCGTTAGGCGTCAGGTTCACGTCCTGCCCGGCAAGATAGACCCGGTATTTGCGATAGTCGATGGTTAAATCGCCGGTTACATAGGTGCCGTTCAGGGCGATGCTGTCGTTTTCCGCTGATGTACGTGTATGCCGCAGGGCGGTGCGGATGCGGGCCAATAATTCAATGGTGCCAAAGGGCTTAATCAGGTAATCGTCCGCGCCCAGATCCAGGGCCGTGGCCTTGTCCTGCTCCATACCCCGGGCGGATACGATCACAATGGGCGTGCGGGTCCAGCTGCGGACGTTCTGAATAATTTCATTGCCGTCCATATCCGGCAGCCCCAAGTCCAGCAAAATGCAATCCGGACAGCAGGACTGAATCAGATGTATAGCCTGTTTGCCGGTAAAGGCCTCCAAAACATCATAGCCGTTGGTCATCAGGGTCTGCTTTAAAAACCGGCTGATGCCGGCGTCATCCTCCACAACCAGCACACGGGTATCATTCGGCATGGGGGTCCTCCTCTCCCGGAAGCCAAAAATCAATTTGAGCGCCGCCATCGGCGGAATTGCAGGCGGTTATTTCGCCGCTGTGAGCGTGGATTATGGCCTGACAAACGCTCAGGCCAATGCCTGTGGTGCGGCGAAGCGTCGCTTCACGGTTGCGTCCCGCATAGCTGTCAAAAACCCCAGGCAGCTGGTCAGGGGAAAAGCCCTGCCCGTTATCCGTGACGCGGATATGCACCCGCTTACCCTCCTGAAAAATCTCGACTCGAATGCGGGTGGCCGTTTTGCTGTGCAAAGCGGAGTTTTCAAACAGGTTGACCAGCACCTGCTCAATCAGCACGGCGTCCATGCGGGCCAGAATGATTTCCTGAGGCCTGCGAACCTCCACCCGCATGTCCGGAGTTTTGCGGCGAAATTTCACCACCGCGCCGCTGATAACCTCCTCCACCACTTCCGCCTCGGTTTTGATGGCCACGCCGGCATTGGCGCAGCGGGTGACGGCAAGCAGGTTTTCGGTCATGCGCATCAGCTATTGCGCGTCCTTGTGAATTTCGCCCACCCACTCCCGCTGGGTTTCCGGGGAAATGCCGGGGCTTTCCAAAATGACGGAGCTGGCGCCCAAAATGGAGGTCAGCGGCGTGCGGATATCATGGGATACGGAGCGGAGCAAATTGGCCAGCAGGTTTTCCCGCTCCAGTTCAAAACGCTGCTGTTCCTGACGCTTTACCTTGGAGGTAAGGGTGGAAATCAGCAGCGAAACCACCAGCATGGTGGCAAAGGTAAGGGGATAGTCGGCCAAATCAAGGGTAAACACCCCAAAGGGTTCAGAAAAAAGCCAATTGACACAGATAACGCTGACGACGGACTGGAAAATGCCGTACCCGTACCCCTGGGTAAAGAAGGAGGTAAGGGTGACGGCCAGCATAAAAACCGGCATGGCAAAAAAGGAAGAATTGTCCGGGTCCAGCTGAAATAACCAGGTACAGAGCAGGATGGCGGCGGCCAGAAGAAGCAGCGTCAAACCCGTGTCCTTCAGGACAGGTCCGTACTTTTTACCACGAGGCTTCAAGGAATCGGTCCCTCCTTCCCTAAAAATCAAAACACAATGATTATACCACGCCCCACAAAAAGCGCACGAAGAATTATGAGTGAAACAAAAGATTAGCGGGAAATTAGCGGCGTTTCGCGATATGATAACACAAAATTCGATTTTTATGGGAAAGAAGGCAGGAATTTTGCAAAAGCACATCGAATATTAGAATTAGCAGAAATTTGGCATATTTGATTCCGAACGACGGATTCATCAAAACCAACTGCGGCCATATGAATGACAAGCAGGCGACACCGCTTGATCAAATAAAGAATAAAGGGGAAAGGAACATGGTTTGGTATCTGGTGATCACGGCAATCATCCTGGCATCCATTGGGTACATCTTTTACAACTATGCCCGTATCCGCAAAATGGACGAGGGCACGCCTGAAATGGCTGAAATGGCCAAAATTATTCGGGACGGCGCAAGCACGTTCATGAAGACGGAATATCGCACCATCGCCATTGTGGTGGCAGGGGTGGCTCTGGTATTCAGCGTATTTGTGGAAAAAACCAGCGGCATTACCTTCCTGATGGGTGCCTGCATGAGCAGTGCCGTATGCATTCTGGGCATGCGCAGTGCCACCTACGCCAACGTGCGCACCGCCAACACCGCCCGCAAGACCCTGTCCATTGGCGAAACCGTCAAGGTTGCCCTGTGCGGCGGCAGCATCAGCGGCCTGAGCGTGCAGGCCTTTGGCATGCTGGGTCTTCTGCTGGTTCTGCTGATCTGGAACGGCGTGCATTACCAGGCGGAAGGCACCGGCCTGTGGCCCCTGCTGACCTGCAACCCCACCATCATGCGCATTTCCACCTACTCCCTGGGCTGCTCCCTGGTGGCCATGTTTAACCGTGTGGCCGGCGGCAACTACACCAAGGCGGCGGATATCTCCTCCGACATTCTGGCCAAGCTGCGCCACGACATGCCCGAGGACGACAGCCGCGTGCCCAACGTGGTGGCCGACTTTATCGGCGACAACGTAAACGACATCGCCGGCAACTGCTCCGACCTGCTGGAGAGCTTTGTGGCCACCCTGTCCGCGGCCATGATGATCGCCGTAACCATCTTCCGCGGTTCCCTGCTGAAGGGCGGCGCGGCCACCGAGGCCACCTTTAACGCCACCATCCTGTTCCCCGTGCTGCTGGCGGGCGGCGGTCTGCTGGGCTGCCTGATTGGCCTGGGCAGCGCGGCTCGCCGCAAGATGGGCGACAACCCCTCCCATGAGCTGGACCTGGCGACCTGGATTTCCGCCGGCTCCACCATTGTGCTGGGCCTGATTTCCGCCTTTGTGGTGTTCCGCAACGTACCCCTGTACGACGACTTCCGTCTGGGCTGGTGGTCCCCCTGGCTGTCCAGCGTGCTGGGCATCATCAGCGGCATCGCGATCGGCTCCATCACCGAATACTACACCAGCACCGATCATAAGCCCACCCGCCAGCTGGCGGAAATGGCCACCGAGGGCGAGGCCTTTGTGATTACCAAGGGCGACGCTATCGGCTCTCGCTCCTGCCTGCTGCCCATTCTGGTTATTGGCGTGGCGCTGTTTATCTCCGGCAAAATCTGCGGCTCCTACGGCATCGCACTGTCCTCTCTGGGCATGCTGGCGTTTGTAGGCGCTACCGTATCCATCGACGCCTTTGGCCCCATCGCGGACAACGCGGGCGGTCTGGCGGAAAGCTGCCACCTGCCCGGCAATGTGCGTGTGATTACCGATAAGCTGGACGCTGTGGGCAATACCACCGCCGCCATCGGCAAGGGCTTTGCCATCGGCAGCGCCGCGTTTGCCACCGTGTCCCTGATTGTGGCCTATGTGGGCAACTACTCTCCCGTAGACGCGGAACCCATCCTGAACATGGCCTCCTACATTGTGGTGGCTGGCGGTATCATCGGCGGCGCGCTGATTGAATACTTCAGCGCTTTGCTGACGGACAACACCATTGAATCCGCCCGTCTGATGGCGGACGAGGGCGACCGGCAGCTGTCCATGCCCGGCGTGCTGGAAGGCACGGCCCGCCCCGATTACAACCGACTGATCACCCTGGCGGCCAAGCAGGCCCTGCGCAAGATGCTGGCCCCCTCCGTGCTGGCGCTGGTGCTGCCCATCATCGGCGGCTTCCTGTTTGGCGTGGACTTTGTGGGCGGCCTGCTGATCGGCGCCACCATCGTGGCCATTCCCCGGGCCATCTTTATGGGCAACTCCGGCGGCGCTTTCGACAATGCCAAGAAGTACATTGAAAGCGGCAGCCTGGAGGGCCATGGCAAGGGCTCCGCGGCGCACAAGGCGGCCGTTACCGGCGACACCGTGGGCGATACCCGCAAGGACGTGGTGGGCGTTGCGCTGGACATCTTCATCAAGACCATGTCTACCGTGGCCAACACCCTGGCCGGCGTGTTCTCCAAATTTACCCTGATGAAGTAAAAAACAATGCAAAGGAGCCGCTCCTGAAAGGAACGTCAACTTAGGAATTTCAAGAAATTGAGTTTTTAAGACGTTTCCCGAACGGCAAAACAAAACCACCGATTGGAAAGCAGAAATGCTGATTCATCGGTGGCTTTGTTATTGTGAAAAAAAACAGGGATACGTTGCGTTATTTGAGTTACAGCGCACTCTTGTAGAGGTTTTCTTTTGAGGACCAGAATAAAAATGTGCTAGGAGTAATGCGTTTTTCGGTATTGTGTAACGCGCTGTGCATAGCAATAATGAACGAAAAAGCAGGCAGTATTAGCAGTTAGTTGTTAATACTGCCTGCTTTTTGCTGTATTATGCTCATCGCATACCTGTGCTACAATTCTTGGCTGACGGCCTAAAAGAATATTGTCCCATTGACAAACAGCGTTGCAGGTTATGAAATGCACCTATAAACCATTTTCATAAAGGAGGTCTTGCCGCTGCCGTTGGCACAGATGAGCCCAATTCTTTCGTTTTCGGAGACAGACAGTTCGCTTATATTCAAAACCTCACGTCCGTTGAATTCAAGCAGAACATGTCTTGCCCTTACGATTTCCCGCATCATATTCCTCCGTGTTCCACGTGGTTATGACTAAAGCGGAACTCTTTTGCAAAAGCCTTTTTCTTATCATCCGAAAAATGATGCGTGATAACAAAAACAATGCCACCGGATAATTCGGTAAGAATGTCTTCAATCTTTTCGGCTGTCTCCGAATCCACATTGGCGAGTGGCTCGTCTACAATAGTGATAGGAGCTTTGCGCAACAGTGTTCTGGCAAGTGCAATCCGTTTACGCTCGCCGCCGGATAGATTGCTGCCGCCTTCTCGAATCATACTGTCGAGCCCTTCCGGTGTTGCAAACTTATGCAAATTGAGTTTTTGCAGCAGTGCGATCAGCTCATCATCGCACATGTCACGATACATTGTGAGGTTGTTACGCAGCGTATCGTTGAACAGAACGGGATCCTGCCGCATAATTGCAATCTTTTCGTTCAGTTGCTTCACGCAAAAGGCGTTTGAATCGTTTATGAGTATCTCTCCGCTCTGGGGTTCGTAATATCCAAGCAACAGATTCATGCTTGTTGACTTGCCGGAGCCACTCTGTCCAGTAATAATACATTTTTCGCCCGCGTTCACTTTGAGTGAAAAGTCATTTACAATCGGAGATGCACCCTCGTACCCAAAGCATACGTGCCGAAAAGCAACGCTATTAATCTGTGAGATTTCTATTGTCCGTTCGCTACCGGCAGGCGCTTGCTCAAACAACGATTCGAGCTTTTTTGCTACCGGTTTCGTGCTTAAGTATTCTTGCAAGTATGCGGAAATTGCGATTATAGGATATGAAAGCTGGTCGATAAGACCAACAGCAATAAAGAAATCACCCGCAGAAAAGTCTCCGTTCAGAACGAGCGCCGCAGTTGCCACAATTACGATGAAATGGCTCATATAGGATAGGAGCGCAGTGATTGTTTTTGATAAGTAAGTGACCTTTTTGAAACGGAATAGTTTCTCCGAGACTTCTTCGTTGCTCTCTCGAAATTTCCGGGCGATCACTTTCTCAATAGAATAGTTTTTTATCAGTTCAAACCCGGAAAGCCACTCAACTGTATTTCCCAGATGTTTTTGAAAGCTGTCGATGCTTTCGTTTTTTGCATTTTGAAGTTTTTTCTCGATCAGCTTTGGTATATAGAGCGGCATAGTCAGTAAAAACAATGTGAGAAGAGCAACGCGGTAGTCTAACCAAAACAGCGCGGCACTTACAATGAGTGTCTTTGACGAAATTTCTATTAATAACGGGATGTTATCAAGATAGCTTTCATTGACTTGATCGATTTGGTCGGTGTATTGCGCGACAAATTCGCCCTGCTGTACGGCCATCGCCTCTACAGGGCTGCGCATTAGCAGCCAGTCAAAATACAAGCTGCGCAAAGACTTCTTGTTTGCAACAGAAAAGCGCCCTCGAAAATAGTCATAGCCGTAAAACGATGCCATCTCTACTGCTATGGCTGCAAAAAAGGCGATTGCAAGTCGAAATACTCCGGCTGATATGCCACCAAGCGCAGTGTCCAGCAATTCCCCTTTCAAAAACTGCACATATGTTCCAGCAAAACCGGCAATGAATACAAAAAGCAAACAAATTGCCAAATATTTCCAGTGACTTTTTATTATATTTTTCATGATATTATACTGCTTTTGCTAACGCAAGCAACAGCGCCAACAAATCGCACCTTTCTATTTTTTGTGTCCCAAATTAGCCGCTTAGCGCACCTAAATGGCAAAGCGGTAGCAGTATGACTTTGAAGTTGGAACGGCACAAAACAATAGAAAGCTGTGGAAGCATGAGCTCATTGCACAAAGCAGCATGCACAAGGATTCAAATATTCGTGCCGTTAAACTGACAACCAAATGCGAATTATCATAGTACACCTCGTTCATGGTATTCTTGTATAACCAGTGTATCACAAGGACAGAAAATTTGCAAATATATAATCCGAAAGATTTTGTTAAGTTTGACTGGAGCGAATGCTCTCAGCTGGTTCCCATCCGGCAGTGTGTATCCCCACTTCATAGCGAAGGGCGTTATTACCATCGATTTGTTGTTGGCCAGCACGGGGACTATGTCTGTTGGATAGATTTCTCCCGTCTTGACTTCTGCACCGCGCCGATTCAACTGCTCTATGATTTCCTGCAGTTCAGTCGCACTGCCTCTCCGGCGATGTAATAACGCCCACACATGACTATAGGCAGCAGCGCATTTAGATGATCTACAACGCCATTGGTGCAGTGGAAATCCCCAATGAAAAAGAAGCGGCATAGCCGATATTTCTGCCGACTATGCCGCACTTTTTTCCGGAATAAAAAATCCCTACGGAGCACCTTCTAAAAGGGGGCGGGTTCTTTGCGTCAGCCCTGCACATGCTTGCGCATATGGGACAGAGCGTTCTTTTCCAAACGGCTTACCTGGGCCTGAGATATGCCGATCTCCCCCGCGACTTCCATCTGGGTGCGTCCCTGGAAAAAACGCAGCTTTAAAATATAGCGCTCCCGGTCCGTCAGGCGGGCCATGGCCTCCTTTACGCCGATCACGTCCAGCCAGCCGTTGTCCGGCTTTTTTTCATCGGTGATCTGGTCCATAATATATAAGGCGTCGCCGCCGTCGTTGTAAACAGGCTCAAACAGGCTGACCGGGTCCTGAATGGCTTCCAGGGCAAAGATGACGTCCTCACGGGGCACATGCATGGCCTCGGCCAGCTCGTTGACATTCGGCTCACGGCCCAGCTTCTCGGTCAGCTGATCCCGCATTTTCAGGGCCTTATAGGCGGTGTCCCGCATGCTGCGGCTGACGCGGATGGCGTTGTTATCCCGCAGGTAGCGGCGAATTTCGCCAATAATCATGGGCACCGCGTAGGTGGAAAAGCGCACGTTCTGGCTTACGTCGAAATTATCCAGCGCCTTGATCAGACCGATGCAGCCCACCTGAAACAGGTCGTCTACATTTTCGCCACGGTTGCCAAAGCGCTGAATGACGCTGAGCACCAGCCGCAGGTTGCCCCGGATAAACTCCTCCCGGGCGGCCAGGTCGCCGCTGTGTACCAGCGGAAACAGCTGCCGCATCCGCTCGTTTGTAATCACTGGCAGGGTGGAGGTATCCACGCCGCAGATTTCCACTTTATTCATGGCCATTTTGCTTCCCTCCCGGCACAGGCTTGTACAGGGAGTATGGGAATGGAGGCCGTCTTTTATGCCGGGCCGCCTTCATGCGGCAAAGGCTCTAAAAAAGTGACAAAAACAGGAGCGGCGGGCATCCGCGTCGAAATGCCAATAGCAGGGAAAGGCGGGTGAAACCCAATGAACGAAGCTGTTTTGCAGCTGCATCAAATGATCGGCCAGGCGCAGAACATTGTGTTTTTTGGCGGCGCGGGGGTAAGCACGGAAAGCGGAATCCCGGATTTTCGCAGCGCCCACGGACTGTATGCGGGAGCGCACGGAATGAGCTATGAGGACATGCTGTCCAGCGGGTATTTTCGGGCGCAGACGGACAAATTCTGGGCCTTTTACAAACAGGTAATGCTGTATCCGGACGCAAAGCCCAACGCGGCGCATTACGCGCTGGCGAAACTGGAAAAGCAGGGCAAGCTGAAGGCCGTGCTGACCCAGAACATCGACGGGCTGCATCAGGCGGCGGGCAGCAAAAAGGTATGGGAGCTGCACGGCACGGTGCATCAAAATTTCTGCATGGATTGCGGCCGCTGCTACGATCTGGCGTATGTGCTTGGTCAGGAGGGCACGCCTCATTGCCTGAAATGCGGCGGCATGCTGCGCCCGGGCATTGTGCTGTATGGCGAGCCGCTGGACGAAGTGGTCATGGAGGAGGGCGTCAGGGCCATTCAAAGCTGTGATTTGCTGATTGTGGGCGGCACATCGCTGGTGGTATACCCGGCGGCGGGACTGATTCGCTACCGCCGTCCGGGAACGCCGCTGGTGCTGATCAACCGGGATGAAACCCCTTACGACCGTGAAGCCCAGCTGGTGCTGCACGAAAACATCGCCCAGGTATGGGAATAACCCAAACAGAGCGCTGATGGAACATCCACCAGCGCTCTGCTTATTCAGGGGAAGAAAGAAAAATCAGGCCAGCTCCTGAGCCACACGTTTTGCCACGCTTTGCCCATCCAGACCGAAATAGGCTTCCAGATAGGCCTGATTGCCCACGATGCTGGAATAGGTATCGTTCAGGCCGATACGCACCACCCGGGGTCGCTTGCCCCTGCGGCCGGATATATATTCGCACACAGCGCCGCCAAAGCCGCCCACAATGGTATGCTCCTCCAGAGTAAACAGAGTGTCCACCTTGTCGCACAGGGAGGAAAGATAGGCCTCGTCCAGAGGCTTGACCGTGGGAAAGCTGGCCACGCCAATGCTCAGGCCCTGTTCCTTCAACAGCTGGGCCGCTTCCACGGCGCTGCCCAGAATGCCGCCAGCCGTCAGGATATAAGCGTCCGTTCCCGGAAATTGCTCCAGCGCCTGACCGGTTTGATAGTTTACAATGCTGCCATCCTCATGGAAATGAGGCTCGCCGCCGCGGCCAATGCGCAGGTAAGCCACGCCGGGCTCGCTAAGGAAGGGTCCCATTACCGCCTCGGTTTCCACACCGTCGGCAGGAGCGTAAACCTTCACCCCGGGCAGAATGCGCAGGGCGCTCATATCCTCGGTGGCGTGATGGGTCATGCCCAGGGTGCCGTATACAAAGCCGGCGCCTACGCACACAATTTTCACGTTGGCGTCATGGTAGGCGCAGCAGTTGCGAATCTGCTCCAGACAGCGCAGGGTGGGGAAGTTGCCGATGGAGTAAACCACCACGGTTTTGCCCTCCAGGGCCATACCGGCGGCCATGCTCATCATGGCCTGCTCGGAAATACCGGCGTTGATGAACCGGTCCGGAAATTTTTTCATATAGGGAAACAGCACACCGAAGCCCAGGTCGCCGGTAATCAGCACCAGCTCGGGATGGGTTTCGGCATAGGCTTCCAGGCAGCGGGTAAAGGTATCTCTCATGGCTTTTGCGCCTCCAATTCCTTCAGGGCCGCGTCGTATTCCTCGCCCCGGGCAATGCGGTAATGCCACAGAACGGTGTTTTCCATAAAGCTGACGCCCTTGCCCTTGATGGTATCAGCAATGACCACAATGGGCTTGCCCTGTCCCATGGCGGCCTGCGCCTGGGCATAGGCCGCGTGCAGTGCGTCGTGGTCGTGGCCATTTACCCGAATGACATGCCAGCCGAAGCTGCGCCATTTGTCATCCAGCGGTTCCAACGCGATGGTTTCCTCCACAGGGGCCAGCGACTGAATTTTGTTAAAGTCAATGGTCACAATCAGGTTATCCAGCCTGTACTGGTGGGCAATCAGCGCGGTTTCCCACACGGCGCCTTCGTCGCATTCCCCATCGCCGATGATGCAGTACACCCGGTGCTTCTGGCCGTTCATCTTGGCGGCCATGGCCATGCCCATGGCCATGGGCAGCCCCTGCCCCAGACTGCCGGTGGAGGCTTCCACCCCGGGTACGCCCTTATGGCTGACATGGCCGCTGAAGCGGCTGCCATTCTGGCAATGCTGCTTCAATTCCTCCACAGGAAAGAAGCCCCTTTCCGCCAGGGCGGCGTAAATGCCCGCGCCCGCATGGCCCTTGGACAGAATCAGCCGGTCCCGCTCAGGCATTTTGGGGTTTTGGGGATCCACATGCAGAACATCGGCGTACAGCACCGCCACAATATCCGCCATGGAAAAGATGCTGGCAATGTGGGACGTACCGCCCCGGCTGGTCATTTCCAGCGCGTGCAGGCGGATTTGGTAAGCCAGATCAACGCTTCTCATCATTGGCTCTCCTTATGCTCCGGGATAGATTTGCAAAACACCTTTTGAAACAGGCATTTGAGGGTTTGCCCAAACACCCGCGCGTCCAGACGGAGGGACTGGTTCCGGGCGTATTCCACACGCATGCGGTTTTTTTCGCCCAGAATTTTGGTTTCGTAGCTGCCTTCCGGGTCGTCATGGCCCACCAGCTCGTCCAGGCTGATCAGCTTGAGGGAGCTTGGGTCGCTGATGCCGGGCCGCACCCACAGGATGCATTGCTGATCCGGCGTATACTGGGTGGTATAGCGCAAAAGCTCCGGCCGGGGGCCGATAAAGCTCATGTCGCCCTTTAGAATATTGAACAGCTGGGGCAGCTCGTCCAGCTTGCTCCACCGCAGCACCCGGCCCACCCGGGTGACCCGCGGGTCGTTCAAAGCCGTGGTGGAGGAAAACCTGTCCGCCCCAACCACCATGGTGCGAAATTTGAAAATCCGAAAGGTGCGGTTATGGTAGCCGCCTCGGGGAGCGGAGTATAAAACCGGCCCCGTGGAGGTCAGCTTCACCGCCAAAGCAATGGGCAGCATGACCACCATGCAGGGCAGCAGCAGCAGCAGCGCCATGATAAAATCCAGCGCCCGCTTGACAAACTTGCTGTAAAACGGGTGGGACAGGGGCCCGTCCCAGCGGGGCAAAGCATCCCCCATATCCAAAGATGTTTTGATTTCCGCCATGGCCGCGTTCCTTTCCGGCTGCAAGTGCGTATGCAATACCACATTTAATCATAGCACATTTCCCGGCGCGGCGCAATATCACACCTTTCACAAAGAAAAGAGACAAAATGTGTTGCAGTTTTTGGAAAAAACACAAAAAGAAAGGAGCGCCCGCTCCCTGACAGGGGATGGGCGCTCTGGAGCGTTGACAAACACCGGCCAGGATGCCGCGCCCGCGAACAAGGCTGCGCTGGTTCGCGGGAAAAGAGGTGTGGCACAAGGCTTAGGGGCGCTGTTCCTAAAACCCTGGCAGGAGGCAATGCGTCCTGCATCTCCGGTTTTTCAACACGCTGAGCGGCCGTTTCCTGTCGGGGAACATGCACTTCCCAAATGCTATTTGGACCAGAAAATAGATTCCTGATTTTCCGTCATGCCTTCCACCGCGTCCTGCTCCGCACTGCGGCTGCCGGTAAACCAGTTTTTCAGGCTGTCCAGCAGTCCGCCGGACAGCTTGGCCTGGGCCACCTGCACCGCCTGCACCCCTTCCAGCAGGATGCCGTTGTTCAGCAGCTCCGCGTGGACGGGAATGACCCGGTAGGTGTACACCACCCCCGGCTTGGCGGAGGTATCGGCATAGTACAGCGTTTCTCCGGCGGAACCGTACAATTCCGTCAGCACAAAGCTCTCGCCGTAGGTGTCCCGCTGCACCCGGTAAATGGCGGTGTCCGCCGGCTGAATCATCAACAGGGGATAGCCGCTGCTGTTGTGGCCCACGGTAAACTGGTTGGGGGAACGGGGCGGCGACCAGATGTCGCTTTTTTTGGTGGGATGGTTGTCTCTAGTAAAATATTCGGTGTAGCGGTAGGACGATGGGGTCAGGTCCACCGCCAGCATGGGTTCGCCCCGCCACTTGATGGCCTGTTTGTCAATTTCCAGGCTGATGATGCCGTCAGGCCGGGTAAACTGGGGCTTGTCCTTTCCCTTGTACAGGGCCTTAAAGTAGTCCCGGGCCATGGCGGCGGTATTGTCGCCGCCGCTGACCCAGCCCTGCAATTTGTGCTTGCTGTCCGGTTCGTCAAAGCCCATCCAGAAGGCGCAGGAAATTTCGCTGTTATAGGCGGCCATCCAGATATCCCGGTTGCCGCCGCCGGTCATGTTAACCGTGCCGGTTTTGCCCGCTACCGGCGTGCCAGCGCCGGACAGCTTGGCCCCGGTGCCGTAGGAGGTGACGGACTGCATCAGGCTGGTCATCAGATAGGCGGACTGGGCGCTGAGCACCTGCCGCCCGCCGTCCCGGTGCTGGTACAGCACCCGGCCCGCGCTGTCCGTTACCTTGCGGATGAAGTGCGCCCCGTGAAAGGCCCCGCCGTTGCCAAAGGGCGCGTAGGCCGCCGCCAGATGCACCGGGGACACACCGTAGGTCATAGCGCCCAAAGCCAGGGACAGGTTCGCGTCCCGGTCGTCCAGGGGAATGCCCACGCTGGTCAGATAATCCCGCGCCGCCTGCACGCCAATCTGGTTCAGCAGCGATACCGCCGCCACGTTCAGGCTGCTGGTGAGGGCGGAGCGGATGCTGACGTTGCCATAGTAGGTATAGCCCGCGTTGCGGGGCTTGTAGCCGTTAAAATTGGTGGGTTCGTCCTTTAGCACGCTGGCGGTCATAAAGCCGAATTTGTCAATGGCGGGCGCGTAGGCCGCCAGAGGCTTCAGGGCTGATCCGGGCTGGCGGCGCAGCTGGGTGGCCCGGTTAAAGCCCCGCCGCACATCGTAGCTGCGGCCGCCCACAATGGCCAGCACCTCGCCGGTGCGGGTGTCCACACAGGCGGCGGCGCCCTGCACCAGAGTGCCGTCGCTGGCCTTTGCGGGAAACAGGTCCTTTTCAAACTGCGCGTCCAGAACATCCTGATGGGTGCGGCTCAGGGTGGTGTCAATCATCAGGCCGCCGGTCAAGACCTGGTCGCTGGTCATGCCCAGAAGGTTCTCCGCCTCGTCCAGCACCGCGTCCACAAACCAGCCGTAGGGCAGGCTTTCCGGGACGGTTTCCACCACCGCGACCGTTTCGGCGCGGGCGGCGTCGTGACGCTGCTGGTCAATCATGCCTTCCGCCAGCATGGTGTCCAGAATATACCCCCGGCGGGAACGGTTGGCGCTTTCGCTGGCGGAGGGGGAATAATAACTGGGGGCCTTGATGCTGGCGGCCAGCGCCGCCGCCTGGGCCAGGGTCAGGTCTTTGGCGTCCACGTCAAAATAGGTCTGGGCCGCCGCCTGTATGCCGTAGGCCCCGTTGCCAAAGTAAATGTAATTCAGGTACATGGCCAGAATATCGTCCTTGCTCATCTGCCGCTCCAGCTGCCAGGCCAGCCAGATTTCCTCCAGCTTGCGGGCGATGGTCTTTTGCGTGCTCAGGTGGCTTTGACGAATCAGCTGCATGGTGATGGTGCTGGCCCCCTGGGCGTAGCCGCCCTGCCGGATATTGGCGGCCAGCGCTCCGAACAGGCGTACCACGTCCACGCCGTGGTGCTGGTAAAAGCGCAGATCCTCGGCGGCCAGAAAGGCCTGCCGGGTTTCTATGGGAATATCGTCCAGAGGAACCACCACCCGGTTTTCCGCCCCGCGGATTTTGGTAATCAGCAGCCCCTGATTGTCATACATGGCCCCGGTTTGCGGGGCGGCGGTAATGCGACGGATATCCAGCGGCTGCCAGTGGGCCATGTCAAAGGCGAAATACGCGCCCGCAAACAGGGCCAGCACCCCGCAGGCCAGCAGGGAAAACGCAGTGCGCCAGGGGTGACGCTTCACCGGCACGCCGGTTTTGCCAATGCCCGGCGCGCCCAGCCGCCGGGCTGCCTGACGGCGCGTTCTGGCCAGCCGCTTCGCCTGCCGGGGTGAAAGATCCTTTTCCCGGGCAAAATACGCCTTGTCCCGCTGTCTGCGCATCTGGCGCTGCCGCCGTCGCGTGAGCGGCTCAGGCGGGGAATCCGGTTCCGTCCCGGATGGGCCGTTCGCTTCGGACGGCTGCTCCCCTTCGGCCTGCTTCGTGGGCTCAACGTGGTCCTGCGTCATGGACTCCCGCTCCGGATTGGGCGTCCGGACAGCGTGTTTTTTCTTTTTCATCCAAATCCCCCCAAACCGGTTGCGTATGCGCGCAGACCCATGGCCTGCCGCCCGGTCTTACTATGCGCGTTTGGGCCGAGCAAAAAACGGGGCGACAATAAGTACCATTTACTTGTGTCCATTCATTTTTGTATACTGTCCATGCTGATAAGGAGGCATGAGTCAGATGCAAAAAACGTTTTTTCTTTTGACTACCATGGCTTTGACCCTTGCCGCCCTTCTTCAGGGCGGCGGGCAGACACCCTATGCGCTGCTGCTGGGCGGGGTGCTGCTTTGCGCGGCTTTGGTCAAAAAGCCGCAGCCAGCCCTGGCGGGCCGGTTTGACCCTGTGGATCAGGGACAAACGCCCGCCGCGCGCTTTACGGACGTGGCGGCCAACCGGGAAGCCATGACCAGTTTGGAGGATCTGGTGGATTTTATTCGCAACCCGCAAACCTATCGCCGCTTTGGCGCGCGCACGCCCCGGGGCGTGCTGCTGTACGGCCCGCCGGGCACCGGCAAAACCCTGATGGCCCGCGCGCTGGCGGGCGAGGCGGGAGTGCCGTTTTTTGCCGTGAACGGAGCGGACTTTGTGGAAATGTATGTGGGTGTGGGCGCGAGCCGGGTAAGGGCGCTGTTTGCCAAAGCCCGCAAGGCAGGCAAGGCGGTGATCTTTTTTGACGAGATTGACGCTATTGGCAAAAAGCGGGATAACCGCAACGATGAGCGGGAGCAGACCCTGAACGCCCTGCTGTCGGAAATGAGCGGCTTTGGCGATGGCGACGGGGTGATTGTGCTGGCGGCCACCAATCGGGTGGACACTCTGGACGAGGCCCTGCTGCGGGCCGGGCGCTTTGACCGGCAGATTGAGGTGCCCCTGCCCGGCTATGCGGAGCGGCTGCAAATTTTGCGTCTCCATGCCCGCCAAAAGCCTTTGTCCGATCAGGTTTGTCTGGAAAGCCTGGCCCGGCAGACGCCCCTGTTTTCCGGCGCAAAGCTGGAATGCCTGCTGAATGAAGCGGCCATTCTGGCCGCCAAACGGGGCGGCGAAAGCATCGATACCGGGGATGTGGAGCAGGCCATGGAGCAAACCCTGTTTGGCGCGCGGCAGCCGGACGCTGTGCTTGAGGAACGGCGGGTGACCGCCGCCCATGAGGCGGGCCACGCCATTGCCACGGCGGCGCTGCTGCCGGATTGCGCCATTCAGCGGGTGTCCATCATTCCCACCTCCCGGGGCGCGGCAGGCTACAGCATGGCGCTGCCGCCGGAAAAAGCCTTTCACCAGCGGCAGGAGCTGTTGTGTCACATGGCGGTCGCTCTGGCCGGGCGTGAGGCGGAGGCGCTGCTGCTGGGGCCGGAGAACGTCAGTACCGGCGCGGCGGGGGATATTGAAAAAGCGGCAACGCTGGCCCGGCGCATGGTATGCGAATGGGGCATGCTGCCCTTCAGCCGCGAGGTTTCGCTGCCCAACGCCCCACAGCAGGAGGCGGCGCGGCAGCAGTGGCTGTGCCAGGCCCGCGGGCTGGCGGCGTATGTGCTGGACCGGCACCGGCAGGCATGGGAACGGCTGTGCCTGCGGCTGGAGCGGGAGGAAACGGTGGACGGCTCCGCCGTGGCGCAGTGCATGGCGGCGGAGGAAGCAAAAGGGTAGAATTGTGCATATTTTACACGGATTTTCGCCTTTTCAAACCATGGCCGCTGTGTTATACTACCCCGTGGATTTACTTGGAAAGGGGATTTTTTCAGATGGCTAAAAACCTGCCGATTCAACTGGACGTTAACCATATGATGAGCGACGTGCTGGGCTTCCAGTACGGTATCGACGCGGACCATGTAGATGGAATGGCTCAGGCCGCCGCCATGGCGCAGCATAATGTACAAAAAAACCGCGGCACCGGCTGGCTGGGCTGGATGGAGCTGCCCTACAATCAGGAGGAGATTGTGGCCCACATTGAAAAAGTGGCCGCCTCCGTGCGTCAGAATTTTGACACCTTTGTGGTGCTGGGCATCGGCGGCAGCGCTTTGGGCCCCATCGCGATTCAGCAGGCGCTGAACCACCTGCACTACAACGACCTGCCCGCCGAAAAGCGCGGCGGCCCCCGCCTGTATGTGGAGGACAACATTGACCCCGAGCGCATGGCCGCGCTGCTGGACGTAATCGACGTCAAAAAGACCTGCTTTAACGTAATTACCAAATCCGGCGCTACCGCCGAAACCATGAGCCAGTACCTGATTATTTCCGAACTGCTGAAAAAGGAAGTAGGCGCGGACTGGGCCAGGCATATCATCGCCACCACCGATAAGGAAAAGGGCAACCTGATTAAGCTGGCCAAGGAGCATGGCTTTGAGCTGTTCCACATTCCGTCCAGCGTAGGCGGCCGCTTCAGCGAGCTGTGTCCCGTGGGCCTGCTGCCCGCCGCCGTATGCGGCATCGACATTCGCGCCATGCTGGCCGGCGCCGCCGCCATGGACGAACGCTGCAAAACCGATGAGGTGTGGAAGAATCCCGCCCTGCTGGAGGCCGTGCTGCAATACATTGCCATGCAGGAGATGGAGGCCAACATTCAGGTGGTTATGCCCTACGCCGACAGCCTGCGCTACATGGCCGACTGGTTCTGCCAGCTGTGGGCCGAAAGCCTGGGCAAGAACGTGACCCGCAAGGGCATGGCGGTCAACGTGGGACAGACCCCCACCAAGGCCCTGGGCGTAACCGACCAGCACAGCCAGCTGCAGCTGTACACCGAAGGCCCCTACGATAAGGTAATTACCCTGATGAAGGTGGGTTCCTTCCATGCCGAAACGCCCATTCCTCATGGCTGCGAGGAGTTCCCGGACGTGGCCTTCCTGGGCGGCAAGAGCCTGAACCAGCTGATTGACGCCGAGCGTCAGGGCACGGAGTACGCCCTGTACCGTTCCGGCCGCATGAGCCAGACCATCATCCTGCCGGAGGTAAACGCCTACACCATCGGCCAGCTGATCTACTTCTTTGAAATGACCACCGCCTATGCGGGCGAGCTGCTGGACATCGACGCCTTTAACCAGCCCGGCGTGGAGGAAAGCAAGATTGCCAGCTACGCCGTACTGGGCAACCAGAATGAAAAGTACCTGAAGAAGGCTCAGGAGATGAAGAACCGTCCCGAGGGCCGCAAGGAGTATGTGCTGTAAGAGCATGATCAAAAGGCCCGTTTCACATTTTGACGATGTGAAACGGGCCTTTTGCGTTGCGGAAAAACTACACCAGCGGCTCCTTCCAGCGGCGCTCCCAGCTGGCGATGGAGGGGGAGGTCTTTCCCGGCCAATGCAGATCCATGGGGGTGGGCGGTACAAAGCTGCCCTGCTTCCCCGTTACCCGCACGCCCTGATCGTCCACCTCCACAATGGCGTACAGCGGCGTGCGGTAGGGCGCGACAAATTCCAGATTGGGGTATTGCCGGTGCAGGCTGTCGGCATAGTGCTTCGCCGCATACTTTGGACCCATCCACAGGTTGGAAATGCTGTTGACCGTATAGTACAGCACGTCGTCCTCCACCTGCAGGCCGTCGATGTGAATGTGCCCGTTCAGGCACAGCAGCACCTTTTGCCGGGGCCGGTTGGCCCGGGCGATGATCCGCTGAAAATCATCCACATTGCGCAGTCCACGGGGGCAGTGAAACAGGGGCTGATGGGAGAACAAAAGCACAGGCTCTGTGGCAGCGGCCAGTTCTTTTTCCAGCCAGTCCAGCTCTTCCTGAGACAGATAGGGCAGGTCGTCCGTGGCGAAATACGCGCCCTGATTGTAATCCTTCAGCTGGCCGTTTTCCCGGTAATAGCTGGAGTCCAGCACAATCAGCCGCCAGCCGTTCTGGCTCCACGCGTAATACCGTCCCGGGGACTGGTAGGCTTGCAGCACGGTTTCCTTGGGGCAAAAATCCATTTCATGGTTGCCCATGACGTGATAGGCGGGCTTTTCAAACTGGTTAAATTCCCGCAATACGCTCATGCGCGGCTCGTGCGGGTTTTGCAGGGCCAGGCGCAAATTCACCGGCAGCTTGTCCCATGGACAAAGGGAATGCTCCGGCTTGACGGGGTAGAGAAAATCCCCCAGAGAGATGATAAAATCCACATCGGCTTCCCGGGCAGCGCGCAGGAAGGTGCGCACCCGCCGCGTGCCGTCGTGCATAATATCCATGTGCAAATCCGCCATCACCCCAAAGCGCAGCAGACCGGGCATTACGGATTCCTCCCCTCAAAGCAGTCCGGAATGGCAAAGCCGCGGGCCGCCGCGTCCTTTGGCGTTACATCGTAAAAATGCATGGGGCAAACCCGCTGACGCTGCCGGGGCGCGATCGCCTGACATAGGGCCTCCAGACTGCCGTGGGACTGGCCCTGAGGCTGAAGGAAAGTAGCGTCCTGATACAGCTCCTGAATCCTTCCCGTCTGAAAGTCGGCCAGCACCTGCGACGGCAGGGTGCGGGTGTCGCCGCTGTAATAAAAGCACCCTTCCGGCGCGGTCACCTGATAGCCGTAGCAAGACAGATTGGCGGCATGCTCAACCGGTATCGCCCGGTAGCTGACCCCGTTTTCCAGCGTGCCGGCTGGCCGGTTGTCAAACAGGCATTCGCCGTCGGAAATGCCGCAGGTTTTCATCAGCCGTTCCACCTGGTCGCCGGGAAAGCATACCCGAATGGGATTTTGCTTTTCATAGCGCATATAGGAAATCAGGGTGGACAGGCTGCCCACATGGTCGGCGTGAATGTGGGTGATGAGTACCGTCATTTTTCCGCAGGTTTCCAGCAGGCCGGTTTCGTACAATCGGGTAAAGATATTCTCGCCGCAGTCCAGCAGCAGGTTCTGCCCGCCAAAGGTTCCCAGGGCGCTGGTATTGCCCCATTGCGGGCGGTAGGCGCAGCCCGCGCCTAAAAAATGTAGCAGCATATCGGTTCCTCCCTGTTTCCGGGTGATTTACGTTTAGGGTATCGGGATGGTTTGCGCCTGTCAATCAATTTTCCGGCGAAAGACTGCACGATTTTATCCTTGTTGCGCCGCGGGCTGGTGGATAAGCCATTGACAAAACCGACGGCATTGGGCATGATAAAAGAAAAAAGGGAGCAAAGCCGAGAGGGGAACGGAAGCATTGAAGCACACCCGCACATTCAAAGCAACGCTGATGGCTTACTTTACCGCTACAATGAGCGTGTTTTGCCTGGCCATTGCCTTTCTGGCGGTGTATGGGGTTCGCAGCATTATTCACGCCAACAATCTGGAGCATTATAAAGAAAGCTCCCGTTACATCAGCGCGTCCATTTCCGGGGTGCTGGACAGCGCCACGGATATCAGCAATTACCTGTTCCTCAATCAGGATGTAAAATCCACCATTTTGCAGTGCGACCAGGACAATTACGCCTATACCCAGGCGGTGGACAAGCTGGATAAGCTGCTGATGCAAAACGTGATGTCCAATATTTACAGCCACCTGAACGCCATGGTGGTTTTTGGGGATACCAAAATGGTTTACCGCTATGAGCAGGATAAAAGCGCCGGGCGCATACTGGACTTTCACCGCATTCGGGAAAGCGGCGAGTTTGCGGAGGCCTGCGCCACGGGGCGGCCTGTGTATTCCACCCGGGACTTTTACTCCGCACGGAACGGGCAGGACGGTAAGTACCTGGCGGTGATTCGCAGCATTCGGGATTTTCGCTACCAGAAAATCATCGGCGGGCAGCTGCTGCTGTTTGACATTGCGCTGCTGAAGGAAAACCTGTTGGCCTTTGAAAACGACGCGTCCTATTCCGTGTATCTGCTGGACGAACATGGGGAAACGCTTTTTTCCGTGGGGGACGCTCTGCCGGAAAAGGCGGCGGAGATGCTTCAGCCCATCCAGCGGCGCAGTGCCAACGCTTTTGAGCAGATAGACCAGCCGGGGCGGACCTTTTTTGTGTCCACCCTGCACCAGCAGCGCTGCTACCTGTTGTTTGTGTTACAGTCGGAAAGCCTGCTGCCCCAAAGCCTGGATTTGATTCTGATGGTTCTGCTGGCGCTGGTGTTTGGCATTCTTGCGTCGCTGGCGCTGATGCGGTCCATGAATAAACGGCTGGTGCGGCCCATTCTGGTGCTGCGGTCCTCCATTGAAAAGGCCCGGCAGGGGGAACCGCTGCCCGCTGTTTCGCCCGCCCGCACCGGCATTGAAGAAATGGACATGCTGATTGCCACCTACAACCAGAACGTTCGCGCCATTGACGAGCTGGCGGAAAAGCTGAGCGAGGAAAAAACCCACTACAAGGATTTGGAATACCGGGCCCTGCAATCCAAAATCAACTCCCACTTTATTACCAATACGCTGAACGCGGTGCGCCTGCTGGCCATTATGCAAAAGGCGGATAATATCAAGCAGCTGATTGACGCCTTTTCCCGGCTGCTGAAAAGCACCTGGCAGGGGCTGGAAACCAGCAGCACCATCGCCGCGGAGCTTTCCTATGTGAAGGACTATCTTTTTATCCAGCAGGTGACCCATTCCTATCACTGCGAAACGCATTTTGACGTCGCCCCGGAGGTGCGGGACGCGGTTTGCCCCAAATTTCTGCTTCAGCCGCTGGTGGAAAACGCCTATTTTCACGGCGTTGCCCCCAAGGAGGGCGGAGGCTCCATCTGGGTGCGGGTTGCGCCCCTGGACCAGCGCACCATCCGCATCCGGGTCATTGACAACGGCGTGGGCATGGACGAGGAAAAGCAGCGGCAGGTTCTGAACGCGCTGGAAGGCGGTGCCCATTTTAACGGAATCGGCATCAGCAATATTCACCAGCGGCTGCGGGGAAAGTACGGCCAGCCTTACGGCGTGACCATTCAAAGCCGGGTGGGCTATTATACGCTGCTGACGGTGGATATTCCCCGACTGGACGGGCAAGGAGGAACAGACCCATGTATACCGTGCTGATTGTGGATGATGAAATGCTGGTGCGGGTGGGCTTAAAGTCCATGATGGACTGGGAAAAGGAAGGCTTTCGCATCATTGGCGAGGCGGATAACGGCGAAAAGGCGCTGGCCATCATT
Source organism: uncultured Clostridia bacterium (assembly GCA_934621505.1). GTDB lineage: Bacteria > Bacillota > Clostridia > Christensenellales > Aristaeellaceae > Limiplasma. The sequence goes on along the minus strand of CAKTUU010000019.1, from coordinate 6,282 downwards.
CGACAGCGCAAGCCGGATATTGTCATCACCGACTATCGCATGCCGGTGATGGACGGCATCCTGCTGCTGATGCAGTGCAAAAAGGAACAGCTGCCCTCCAAATTTATCATTTTAAGCGCCTACAGCGATTTTGAGTATGTGCGAAGCACCCTGAAAAACGGCGCAACGGATTACCTGCTGAAGCTGGAGCTGGAGCCGGAAAAGCTGCTGGACGCACTGCATAAGGCGGCGGAGCAGCTGCGTCCGGAGACGGAAAAAACGGCCCGGGAGGTTTCGGATCTGTCCCTGAGCAATCTGCGTCACGCATACCGCCAGCTGATTAACGGTTGCGGCCCCTCCTGCCAGGCGGAGTGCCAGGCCCTTTTGCAGCAGGCGGGCGCGCCGGTATCGTCCATCGCCATTGCGGCCTACCATGTTTTGTCCGCATCCCGGCAGGAATTGCCCAGCGCCCAGTTTGGCGAAGCCGTAGGCACCATCCGGGATGTGATTGAGGATATTGTGCAGTCCGGCGTGCCGTCCGTTACCCTGAGCCTGCACCGGGACGGGGTGCTGTGCACGGTTTTTCAGGGCGATGGGGAAGCAGTCGGCGTGTTTTCCAAGCTGGCGCTGCGGATTCGGGAAACCATCCAGTATCTTTTCAACTTTCGCATCTACTGCGGGTGCAGCCTGGTAAAGCCGGGGCTGAACAAGCTGCACGAGGCCTGGCAGGAAGCCTTGGACAGCATGCGCTATGCCGAAATTTATGATTTGGACTTTTGCTCCGCCGCCGCCCGCGCCCAGTGGGACGATGGGCAAAAGCCGGATGAAAGCCTGCTGTCCAGCGTAAGCAGCGCCATGGAGTCCATGGACTATGAGAAACTGCATCAGGCGCTGTGCCGGCTGAGCGCCCAAACCCTGCAGTGCCGGCCCGGCGTGCAGCAGCTGGGCGGGCTGTGCTACCTGCTGGTGTTTCAGCTGGGCAGCCTTTTGCGGCATATGTGCGTGCCTGAAAACGAAGCGCTGGAGGTGATGTACGCCTGGCAAAGCAAGGCGCACTACATCTTTACCTGTGAAAACGCCATCGCCTTTATCCGGGAGATTGATCTGGAATTTCAAAAGCGAATGGCCGGAGAGGAAGAATATCCGTATATTGCCCGGGCCAAGGCCTATATTCAGGAGCATTTAAGCGAAAACATTCTGCTGGAGGATGTGGCGGGCGCGGTGTCGCTGTCGCCCAACTATTTTTCCAAGCTGTTTCACCAGCGCGCAGGCGAAAACCTGACGGCCTACATTGCCCGGCAAAAGGTAAACGCCGCCAAGGCGCAGCTGCTTTCCGGCCGGATGAATGTGAACGAGGTTTCCGACGCGCTGGGCTTTAACAACGCCACCTATTTTTCCAAGGTCTTTAAAAAATACACGGGTTACACGCCCCAGGGCTACCAGCAGCACGCCCGGCATGAAACGGCGGCGCGTCCTGATGAACCCAAAGCGTAAAATCTGGCAGGGATTCGCTAATTTTTTCTGTTTGGAATTCGTTTGTTTTTCAAGGAGCGTTTAATCGGCATACTTTTGCTGCCGTGTTTCTTTCCATCTGCTCTCAAACCAGATATGATATGTACAAAAGGGCGCTTGCATAAAGCCCAAAACCATATAAGGAGGATTTTTCCCTATGAAGAAACTGGCTGCTCTGATCCTGTGCCTGATATTGGCTTGCTTCTTCGCGCTGACCGCCCAGGCGGACGAAGTCGTCACCATTCAGTTTATGAACTGGGGCATGGCGGAGGACACCACCATTCCCGCCTTCCAGGCCATGATTGACGCTTTCAACGCTTCTCATCCCAGCATTCATGTGGAATCCATCGCGGAAGCGTACAATTCCTACCTGGACCAGACCCTGATTCTGAATGCCAGCAACGAAATGCCCGACTGCCTGCAGGTACACAATTCCATGGTAAGCGCCATGGTAAGCGCCGGCGCGCTGACCGACCTGAACGGCTACATTTCCGACGAGACCCGGGCTGACTTCTACAGCAACCTGATGGACGCCCTGACCTACGAGGGCAAGCAGTTTGCGCTGCCGTGGGCTCCCTCTCCCGTGGTGCTGTACTGCAACATGAGCCTGCTGGAAAAGGCCGGCTATGACCATGTGCCCGCCACCATGCAGGAGCTGCGTGAAATGGCCGCCGCCGTGGCTGCCCTGGGCTCCGACAGCAATGGCAACACCATTTACGGCCTGGGCGTGCAGACCAAGGCCATCGACCAGACCGGCCTGTACTTCCTGCCCTATCTGTGGAACTTTGGCGGCGAAATGTGCGACGCCGAGGGCAACATCACCATCAATTCTCCCGCTTTGATTGAAACCTTCCAGTTCCTCAAGGGCATGGTGGATGAAAAGATTACCCCCGTGGGCCAGGAGATCAAGGACCTGCGCAACATGTTCGCCAACGAGCAGATTGCCTTTGTGGTAGACACCGCCTTTGGCTATGCCGCCATTCAGAACATGGCGGAAAACCTGGACGACTTTAAGGCTCATACCCAGCTGGCCCGCATCCCCAGCGACAGCGGCGAACCCGTTTACTTCTTCAACGCCCACAACCTGGCCGTTTCCGAGCAGAGCGAGCATAAGGAAGAAGCCTACACCTTTATCGAATGGCTCAGCTCCGCCGAGGCGATTGAGATTTACGACACCTATTCCGCCAACATTATGCCCAGCCGTACCTCTGTAGAGGGCCTGGCCTACTACAGCGCCCCCGGCAACGAGTACACCCATGTTTACATTGAAACCCTGCCTGACGCCCGCGCCCTGCCCGAGAAATTCTCCGGCTTTAAGGCCAGCATGCTGGATATTGCCAACGCCTTGCAGCAGGTGATTCTGAACAACGAGGATCCCGCCAAGGTTGCCGAGGATTTGCAGGCCCAGCTGACCGTGGACTATGTAAAGTAACCCGTTCTTCCCGGCTTGCCCAAAGCCCCGCAGGCATGCTTTATGCGGCCTGCGGGGCCCATATCCCGGAGACTGGTGTTTTTTGCTCCTGAAGCCCGGGGCTTTTTTGATTGCTGACTGACTTTTTGGGGAAAGGATTTTTTTCTGCCATGAAAAAGCGACGCGCGCAGCTTTCCGTGAAAACCGGAGATTCTCTTTTTGCGTTCTTATGCATTCTTCCCGCCTTTTTAGGCGTTGGACTGGTGGTGCTGGCGCCCATTGTCAAGGCCATCTGGATCAGCATGACCAACTACAAGCTGACCAGCGCGGCCGCGCCCCAGTGGAACAACTTTGCCAATTACCGCACGTTATTTGCCAGCGGCGAGGTGGCGCGTTACTTTGTGACCACCCTGCTGTTTATTTTCGCCGTGGTTTCCATACAGTTTTTGTTTGCCCTGCTGGTAGCGCTGCTGATGAACTGCCGCTTCCTGAAGGGCCGCAATGTGATGCGCGCCCTGTTTATGATTCCCTGGACCATTCCCTCCGTGGTAACGGCGCTGCTGTGGTCCTGGATGCTGCATTCCCAGTACGGCGTTGTCAACTGGATTTTGTATCATCTGGGGATAATCAGCGACATCAACCTGCTGTGGACGTCCAGCCCTACGCTGGCGCTGCCCAGCGTGATTATCGCCTGCGTATGGCGGCAGACGCCCTACATGATGGTTATGCTGCTGGCGGGCCTGCAAAGCGTCCCCTATGACCTGATCGAGGCTGGAAGGATAGACGGTGCCAACGGCTGGCAGGTATTCCGCAATATCATGCTGCCCTCTATCCGGCCTGTAATCGATACGTCCGTGATGGTGGCGATCATCAACAATTCCCAGATGTTTACCATCATTTACAACATGACCAGCGGCGGCCCCACCGGCAGGACCACCACCTTCTCCGTCAGCGCGTATCTGAAGGCCTTTATCAACTACGACTTTGGTCAGGGGTCGGCGCTGGGCGTTATTTGGCTGATTTTTTTGGGCGGCTTTGTCTTTTTGTACAAGCGCTATTCCGATAAAAAGACCAGCAGTTATATGTGAGGCGAAACGACATGAAAAACAAAAAATGGGCCCATGGCGCCGTTTATGGGCTGCTGATCATCGCCATTGCGGTTTCTCTGTTTCCTGTTTACTGGATGGTGGTTTCCTCCTTCAAGCCCAACAGCCGCCTGATTTCCTGGCCGCCGAATTTTTCCCCTTCTGTGGAAACGCTGGATAACTACCACACCATGTTTGCCAATACCAAGTATTTAACCTACTTTAAAAACAGCCTGATCACCTCGGTGGGTTCGGTAGCGCTGAGCATGATTGTTTCCATCCTGGCGTCCTATGCTTTTTCCCGCTTCCGTTTCAAGTGCAAGAACGCGCTGATGTCCGCGCTGATGAACATTCAGATTTTTCCGGTAACGGTCATCATTATTTCCCTGTTTACGTTTTATACCAAGCTGGGGCTGCAAAGCACCTACGGGGGACTGATTCTGGCCCAGCTGGTATATTCGCTGCCGTTTACGGTATGGTTTTTAAAGGCGTTTATGGACACGGTGCCCGTATCGCTGGATGAAGCGGCCAAAATTGACGGCTGTTCCCGGCTGCAAACCCTTTTCCTGGTTGTGCTTCCCGTGGTCAGCCCAGGCCTGGTGGCCATTGGCATTTACACCTTCCTGTACGCCTGGGACGACTTTGTGTTTGCCCAGATCATCATGAAAAAGGAAAGCATGAAGACCCTGCCTGTGGGCATGGCCAGCAGCTTTATTGGCGAGTTCATCTTCGACTATGCCGGCATGATGACCCTTTCCGTCATTGCGTCCCTGCCTGTGGTGGTCGCCTTCATTTTTGCGGGCCGCTACATGGTGGAGGGCCTGACCAGCGGCGCGGTAAAGGGGTAAAAGCCAGTCCCCGTCCGGCATTGGTGAGAAATAGACAGTGAAAAAAGCACCCTCCTGTTGTAGAATTGAGTAAGTCAAAACGACAACAGGAGGGGCATTTCATGTCTCGGACATACACATATACCAATCAGCAGGGAAAAGAACAAACCATTCTCATCAATGGCACGTCCTCTAAAGATACGGACAAGAAGTTTCAGGCGTTTTTAGCAGGCGTGGCAGCCATTCCACAGGCAGAAACGCCCACGTTGACGCAATTCATCAATGATACCTTTCGCCCCGGCTTTATGGAGGGCCTTTGCGAAACCACCATTGCCAACTATGAACGCTACATTCGTCTGTATATAGGCCCCTTTAGGGGACAGATGAAAATGAGGGAAATCACCGCGGCGACGATTCAAACCTTTTATAACTGGCTGGCTGCTGACTCTGCGGCGGGGCAGAAAAGAGAGCTAAACCGCTGCACCATTGAGCGCATTAGCGGGCTGACAAGCCGAATATTCAAAGTGGCGCTTGAAATGGGTATCGTGAAGGACACGCCATTTAAGAAAACGATTCTTTGGATTCGTTCGCATCGTGGAGGTCATCACAAAGCGCTGCCGGATGAGGAGGTGAGCCGCATCAAGCGGGAAATTCCTGCCTTACGGGACGAACGGCAACGCTTATACATGGCGCTATTGGTCTATACGGGAATGAGACGGGAAGAAGTGCTGGGGCTTGGTTGGGAAAACATTCATCTGGAAGAAGGGTATGGAGAGGTCAAGCGGGTGGTGGTTTACCCAAATAGCGGGCGTGCCGTCGTGCAAGAGGGCGAGAAAACCGAAGCATCCGAACGAACCTTTTTGATTCCTGACGCGCTTCGGGAAATACTGCTGCCCCACAGATGCGAACACGGCTATCTCATTCATGGGGAAACAGAGGATAACCCGGCTTCCTATTTTCCTGCAAAGAACCTATTACGCCGCGTTCAAGGCGCTGGGCATTTACCGCAAATTCAACAACCACGACTGGCGGGCCACCTTCGGCACACAACTAAAGGAGCAGGGAATGAGCAGTGCTTTGGTAGCGGATTTACTGTGGCACGCCGATACCCGCATGGTGGAAACCGTTTATGCCCGCAAGCGGCAGGAGGGCATTTTGAAACACCGGCAGGAAGTAGAATCGCTGAACGCTTTTCGGTAGAAAAAAGACCCGAAAATGCACTTTTACTGCACCGGCGTTGTTGCTGCAAAGGGTTGAGACATAAGGCTTTGGCCGCACAAAAATAAGGGCCCAAGCACACCTTTCCTGCACTTTGCCACCAAATGGGAAAGGAGGTCGCCTTTTCGCACAAGCAAAAACCGCTCAAATCCTTACGGCTCAAGCGGTTTTGTGTGGTGGGATTAGTAGGGCTCGAACCTATGACCTCCACGATGTCAACGTGGCGCTCTAACCAACTGAGCTATAATCC
>CAKTUU010000018.1 GCA_934621505.1 uncultured Clostridia bacterium | reverse complement strand
TAGCGGACTTCCTGTTAAGCTCTGAATATTAAACGACAGAATCGTGAAATGCTCGCTTGGCAACAGGCGGGCATTTTACTTTTCGGAAAGGAAATTCAATGAAAGAGAAATGGCTAAAATCAAAGCAAATCCGCAGGAATACAGGCTTACCGCCTGAAAAAGAGAAAACGGTGCAACCTCGGTTGTGGGGTTACACCGTATCCCTGCCAAAAAACATCCTTATGGGGCTTTGACAAGCGCCATTGCTCTTTTTTGCTGCCATTTTTGCCAAAAAAATATCAGAATCTTTGCCAAGGCCTTTTTACCCGCAAAAAAATGTGGTATACTATAATTGTATGTGTCCGCATCACACACTATGTTGGAGGAACAGGAGGATACAATCAATGCAATATTCAAGAGAAGTCGAGGAAATGGTATGCGTCAAGAAGGGACCTGACCATGGTCCCGCGCCCATCCCCGAAGAAGGCAAATGGGTGCAGAGCCGCGAAATTAAGGACATCAGCGGCTTTACCCATGGTGTCGGCTGGTGCGCACCTCAGCAGGGCGCCTGCAAGCTGAGCCTGAACGTAAAGGACGGCGTGATTCAGGAAGCCCTGGTAGAGACCATCGGCTGCTCCGGCATGACTCACTCCGCCGCTATGGCCGCTGAGATTCTGCCCGGCAAGACCATTCTGGAAGCCCTGAACACCGACCTCGTGTGCGACGCTATCAACACCGCCATGCGCGAGTTGTTCCTGCAAATCGCATACGGCCGCACCCAGAGCGCGTTCTCTGACGACGGTCTGGCCATCGGCGCGGGTCTGGAGGACCTGGGCAAGGGCCTGCGCAGCCAGGTTGGCACCATGTACGGCACCCTGAAGAAAGGCGTGCGTTACCTGGAAATGGCCGAGGGCTATGTGCTGAAGCTGGCGCTGGATAAGGAACACGAAGTGATCGGCTACCAGTTTGTGCATCTGGGCAAAATGATGGAAGCCATCAAGAAGGGCATGGATCCCAAGGAAGCCTACGAAAAGAACGTGGGCACCTACGGCCGCTTCGCCGAGGCTGCGGAATACATCGACCCGCGTCATCAGTAATCCGATTTTGATAAGAGGTGAGTAGAAATGGCTACTTTTGAAGGATACGAAAGAAGAATTGATAAGATCAACGCTGTGCTGAAAGAGTACGGCTTCACCGATCTGGATCAGATGGCGCAGTATGTAAAGGATCAGGGCGTGGACGCGGAAGGCATTGTGCGCGGCGTACAGCCCATCGCCTTTGAAAACGCCGTTTGGGCCTACACCCTGGGCGCCGCCATTGCTTTGAAGAAGGGCTGCAAGAACGCCGCCGACGCCGCCAAGGCCATCGGCGAGGGTTTGCAGGCTTTCTGCATTCCCGGCTCCGTTGCCGACCAGCGCAAGGTTGGTCTGGGCCACGGCAACCTGGGCGCTATGCTGCTGAGCGAGGAAACCAGGTGCTTTGCTTTCCTGGCTGGTCACGAGAGCTTTGCCGCCGCTGAGGGCGCTATCGGCATCGCCCGCACCGCCAATAAGGTACGCAAGGAGCCCCTGCGCGTTATCCTGAACGGCCTGGGCAAGGACGCTGCCTTTATCATCAGCCGCATCAACGGCTTCACCTATGTGCAGACCCAGATGGATTATAAGACCGGCGAAGTGCATATCGTGAAGGAAACCGCTTATTCCGACGGCGAAAAGGCCAAGGTTCGCTGCTATGGCTGCGACGATGTAACCGAGGGCGTGGCCATCATGCGTCTGGAGGATGTGGACGTGTCCATCACCGGCAACTCCACCAACCCCACCCGCTTCCAGCACCCCGTTGCCGGCACCTACAAGAAGTGGGCCGTGGAGAATGGCAAAAAGTACTTCTCCGTGGCTTCCGGCGGCGGCACCGGCCGTACCCTGCATCCCGACAACATGGCTGCCGGCCCTGCCTCCTACGGCATGACCGATACCATGGGCCGTATGCACAGCGACGCTCAGTTTGCCGGCAGCTCCTCCGTTCCCGCCCATGTGGAAATGATGGGCCTGATCGGTATGGGCAACAACCCCATGGTAGGCGCGACGGTAGCCGTGGCCGTAGCTGTGGAAGAAGCCCAGAAGTAAGATCATTTCTTTCCGGGATACGCAAGTATCCCGGATTTTTTGTTTTGTAAAGTCCGATGCCATGATGCAATAAAACCCCCGCTTTCCTTCTTTCTTTTAAGAAAGGGAAAGCGGGGGTGATTTGAATGAAACGACAGTTTACTGAGCGCTCTGGGACATTTCGGCGCAGCTGTTTACCAGGTAGGCCAGCGCCGCGTCCGCGTCTGTCAGCTGGCCGCTCAGCATTTCGATAACCGTGTTGCTAAGCTGTTCGCCAATAGAACGGGGCATGCTGCCGTTGCTGACGCAGCTTGCCTCAACCTTTTTACCTTGCTCAGGCCGGCGTAGCGCGTATCGGCGGATTCCCTAGCGATGGAGGGAACGCCCTTCACTGAGGCCAGTGTGTTCAGATCGTCCGGACGGGCCATAAAACGCAGGAACTCTACCGCGTAGTCGTACACATCGCTGTCCTTATTGACGGAGAAACCGTACCAGGGATCAATGTATTCATACACGCCGTTGTCGCCCGTGGGGCAGAACATGAACTCGTAGTCAAAGTGGGAGGCGGAGAACGCTTCGGATTTGGATTCACGCTTTTTCATGCCGCTGACCTTTTCCGTATCGCAGACCCAGAAGGGAACGTTTCCCTCAAAGAAATTCAGAATTGCGCCGTCGTAGTTGTTTTCGGGGTAGGCGGCGTTCACTTCCTGAGAGATATACCCCTTGCCGCACAGGGTCTGCATACGTTCAAAGACGGTTTTCAGCTTGGCCGCGCCAGCCGTATCGCCGCTGATAACGGCGGTAAGCAAAACGGAATCATCATTTAGCTGGGTCATGACCATAGCATAGCACAGGTTGAAAATGGCGTTATCCGGCCCTTGAATGGGGGTATAACCCTTTTGCTTCAGGGCCTCCAGCACGTCCAAAAATTCCTGCCAGGTCTGCGGCACAGTCAGCCCCTCTTTTTCCAGCAGGGTCTTGTTGACCACAAGGTCCTTCAGGGACAGGCCCATGGGCAGACGCATCAATTTGCCGTCCACCATGCTGCTGCGCAGCAGGCCGTCCGTCACGCCGCTTACATCCACACCGGCGGCAATCAGGTCGGCGCAATGCTGATTTTGCCGCTTTCCACACGGGAAATTTCCAGAATGTCGTTAATCAGCGTCAGCAGGTGGCCGCCCGATACGGAGATTTTGCGCAGACACTCCTGCACATAAGCCGGGTCGTTTGCATGGCTTTGGGCCAGCTCCGTCATGCCATGCACGGCGTTAAGCGGCGTGCGGATATCGTGGGACATGGAGGACAGGAACTGGGTTTTGGCGTTGCTGGCTTCCCTGGCCACATTGGCGGCGATGCGCATCCGGAAGGGCAAGAAGCATATTTCACGGAAAAAATCAAGACGTTTTTGCCAGGCTTTTCAATGAAAAAGTACGCATTGCCGCCCGCAATTTCATATGCTATATTGGTCCTGAAACAAAGGGGGTAAAACAAAATGGCAAGCAGTATTCTGGTAGGTCAAAGCGGCGGCCCTACGGCGGTGATTAACGCCACCCTGGCGGGCGTATTTCAAAACGCCCAGCGCCGGGGCGTTGGGCATGTGTACGGCATGCGCAACGGCATCCGGGGCTTTTTGGAAAATGGAGTGGTAGACCTGGGGGAAAAGCTGCCGGATTCCATCAGCTTTGAACTGCTGAAGCGCACGCCCGGCGCGTATTTGGGCTCCTGCCGGTACCGCCTGCCGGACGCGGCCCAGGACGAGCGGCCCTATGAAACCGTGTTTGACCTGCTGAAGCGGTGGAAGATTGACTGCTTTTTCTACATTGGCGGCAACGACAGCATGGACACCATCAGCAAACTGAGCGACTATGGCCGTGCCGTGGGCAGCCCGATTCGCTTTATCGGCGTGCCCAAAACCATCGATAACGACCTGGTGCTGACGGACCACACCCCAGGCTATGGCTCCGCCGCCAAATACATTGCCGTTGCCATGAAGGAAGTGATTTTGGACGCGACCGTTTACGGCACGCCCTACGTAACTTTGGTGGAAACCATGGGCCGCAACGCGGGCTGGCTGACCGCCGCCGCCGCCCTGGCCCGGGGCCAGGACTGCGAAGGGGTGGACATGATCTGCCTGCCGGAGATTCCCTTTCATGTGGACCGTTTTATCGACAAGGTGGCAGGGATGCAGAAAAAGCGCGCCTCCATCGTGATTGCCGTCAGCGAGGGCGTAAAGCTGGAGGATGGCCGCTATGTGTGCGAACTGTCCGACGACGCCCGCTGCACGGACGCATTCGGCCATACCAACCTGACCGGCACGGCCAGGTATCTGGCCAATCAGGTGGCGCAGCGGCTGAAGGTGAAAACCCGCGCCATTGAGCTGAGTACCTTGCAGCGCTGCGCCGCCCACTTGACCAGCCGCACGGATATTACCGAGGCCTATCAGGTAGGGGGAGCGGCGGTGAAGGCGGCGCTGGAAGGGCATACGGGGCAGATGGTCAGCATAAACCGCATTTCCGACGATCCCTACCAGATGACCACGCAGCTTGTGGCGGTGGATCAGGTTGCCAATCTGGAAAAGAAGGTGCCCCTGGAATGGGTGAACGATACCTTTACCGATATGCTGCCGCCCTTTCTGCAATACGCCCGGCCGCTGATTCAGGCGGAACTGCCGCCGTTTTACATTGACGGCTTGGCGGAGCATATTCACTTGTAAGCATACAAAAGGTCCCGGAGGCGAAAACTCCGGGACCCTGTTTTTGATTCGGTTACCGCACCCGCTCATCGCCCCAGAAGAACAGGGCCACAGTGCCGGGGCCTGTGTGACTGCCGATGGTGGTGCCGATGCTGTTGATGAGTACCTTGCCGTTCAGGTGGGGGAAGCGCTCCTCTACCAGCTTGGCTACCGCCTGTGCGTCCTCCATGCAGGCGGATTCGGAAATGTAGCATTTGCCGCTGTAATTCAAGCCGTCCTGCGCGTGTTCGGCCATTTTGTCCACAATGGCGCGAATGACCTTGCTTTTGCTGCGGATCTTTTCACGGGGAATCAGACGGCCCAAATCGTCCATATTCAGCAGGGGGCAGATTCGCAGCACCGTGCCAAACCAGCCCGCCGCCTTGGAAATGCGGCCGCCCCGCACATAGAAGGTCAAATCCGTAGAGAAGAACCAGTGATGCAGGCGCAGCTTGTTGGCTTCCGCAAAGTCGCGCACTTCATCAATGGTTTTGCCCTCGTCCCGCAAATCCGCCAGCTTATCCATGAAAAGGCCGTAGCCGGAGGATGCGCCCAAAGAATCCACAATATAAATCTTGCGGTCGGGATATTTGGCCTGCAATTCGTCCTGGGCAATGTTGGCGGAATTGCTCACGCCGGAAATGCCGCTGCTGAGGCAAACATGCAAAATGTCCAGCCCCTGCTCAAGAAAAGGCGTAAAGTACGCCACAAATTCATCCGCGTTTACCTGAGATGTGCTGGTGGTAGCGCCGTCCGCCATGGCCTGATAGAACTTGTCAAAGGGCATGGACTGGCCCAGGTCATCCTCGTATACCTTGCCGTTCAGCATGTAGTGAAAGCAGATATAACGGATATCGCGGGACTGAAAATGCTCCTTGGAAAGGTCGGCCGTGGAGCAGCAGCTGAGGACATAATTTGCCATGATAACACACGCTCGCTTTCTGTGAGAGTGAAAGTTTTTTCCAACTTCCATATTTACCATTCGCCCCGCACCTATACAATTCCTGCCGCAAATCTAGAGTTTCGCATTAGTTACAGAATGTTCACAGATTCGGGTAGGAAATCTGGCTTAGTTCCAGCCCGCAGGCAGGGGCGGTAACGCCCAGATCCAGCCGGTTTCCGCTGTGCAGCGCCCTGGCGAAGGCGTCTGAATCCAGCCGGCCCATGCCGATATCAATCAGGGTGCCGGCAATGATCCTAACCATGTTGTACAAAAAAGCGTTTCCGCATACAGTCAAGGTCAGTTCGCTGCCGTTTTGCTCCAAGCTGGCCTGGGTCAGGGTGCGCACCGTGGTTTTGGCCGTCCCGCCAGCGGCTTGAAAGGCGCGAAAATTATGGACGCCCAGCAAATCCGTCAGGCTTTGCCGCATTTTGGGCACATCCAGCTTTTGGGGCACATGGGCCGTTACGTTGCGCCACAGGGCGCTGGCATGGGGCGCGTTGTGAATGCGGTAGGTGTATCGCTTGCCTGCGGCGTCAAACCGGGCGTGGAACGTGCCCGGCACCTGAACGCCCTCCAGCACGCGAATATCCGGCGGCAGGCAGGTATTCAGGGCAAAGGGATATTTTTCCGGGGGAATGCGGCTGTAGGTATCAAAATGGGCCCGCTGACCCACGGCATGCACGCCCGCGTCGGTGCGGCTGGCCCCGGTTACGCGAATGGGGGAACCGATCAGCTTTTCCAGCGCTTCTTCCAGCCGCTGCTGCACCGCCACGGCGTTTTCCTGCAGCTGCCAGCCCGCGTAGGCCGTACCGTCATAGCTCACGGTCAGCAAAATGCGGCGGCTGCCTTCCGGCGGGGCTGTGCGCACAATGGGGGGCAGCTGGGTCATGGCAGCCACTTCCCGCACAGAATGGTCAGCGCCAGCGCGGCTGCGGTTACTGCCAGCGCGTACCCGTCCAGACGGGTATAGCGCAGCACCCGCAGGCGGGTGCGTCCCTCGTCCCCGTGATAGCAGCGGGCCTCCATGGCCATGGCTAGTTCGCCTGCCCGGCGAAAGGCGCTGACAAACAGCGGCACCAGCAGGGGAATCATGGCCTTGGCCCGTTTCAGCAAATTTCCGCTTTCAAAATCCGCGCCGCGGGCCATCTGCGCTTTCATGATTTTATCCGCCTCCTCAATCAGGGTGGGGATAAAGCGCAGAGCGATGGTCATCATCATGGCCAGCTCATGTACGGGAAAATGGATTTTTTTCAGGGGGGACAGCAGCAACTCGATGCCATCGCTCAGGGCCACAGGCGATGTGGTCAGCGTCAGGATGGAGGTGCCCGCCACCAGAAAAATCAGCCGCATGCTGAAATGCACGGCGGTCAGAAAGCCTTCTTTGGTAATTTTGAGAAAGCCCAACTGCACCCATACCGTCGTGCCGCCGGAAAAGCACAAATTCAGGATAAAGGTTAAAATAAGCAAAAAACGAAGGGATTTAACGGATTTCAGCAGCCGCCCCATGGTCAGGCCGGACAGCCTGGACACCAGAAACAGGTACGCCAGAGGAATGACGTACCACACCGGCGAAGCCACGCAGAAAATCAGCGCAATATACAGAATGGTCAGAATGATCTTCATCCGGGGATCCAGCCGGTGCACAACCGTGTTGCCGGGCAGATACTGCCCTAGGGTAATGTCGCCAAGCATCAGTCATCCCCCTTTCCCGCAAGGCGCAAAATGGCGTTTTTGACTTCATCCAACGTATACAGTCCAGCGGGAATCGCATATCCCTGACTGCGCAGGCGATAAGCCAGCTCCGCCGCCTGCGGCACGCCCAGGCCGATGGAGGTGAGCAAATCCCGATGCGTAAAGACCTCCCGTGGCGTGCCGGTCAGCACCACTTCGCCATGGCTCATGACCACTAGCCGGGTTGCCAGACTGGCGATATCGTCCATGCTGTGGCTGACCATAACCACCGTCAGCCCTCCGGCGGCGTGCAGTTCCCGAATCATTTGCAGAATGCTGCGCCGTCCCGCCGGGTCCAGTCCGGCGGTGGGTTCGTCCAGAATCAGCGTGCCCGGCTGCATGGCCAGTACGCCCGCAATGGCCACCCGGCGCATCTGGCCGCCAGACAGCTCAAATGGGGAACGCTCGCTGACAGCGTCATAATCCAGGCCCACCCGGGCAATGGCGTGACGAACCCGCTGGTCAATTTCCTCCTGACTGAGCCCCATGTTTTTGGGGCCAAAGGCCACGTCCTTGGCGACCGTTTCCTCAAACAGCTGGTATTCCGGATACTGGAATACCAGACCTACCTTTTTGCGCACGTCCAGCAGGCTGGTCTGCTTGTCGCTGATGTCCAGCCCGTCCACAATCACTTTGCCCTCTGTGGGACGAATCAGCCCGTTTAAATGCTGCACCAGAGTGGTTTTGCCGGAACCGGTGTGTCCCAGCAGGCCAATAAACTCGCCGTCCTCAATGGTCAGGTTCACGTCCTTCAGGGCCACGGTGGTGAAGGGGCTGTCCGGCATATAGGTATGGGTCAGGTGTTCGATTTGGATGGGCATAGCGCGTTGTTCAGCTCCTTTACCATGGTATCGACGGTTAAAATGCCGCTGGGTAAATCCAGCCCCTGTTTTCTAAGCTGCATGGCCAACTCGGCCATGGGAGGCACATCCAGCCCCAGGGCCTGAATTTCCTCCACCCGGCTGAAAACAGCCTGTGGCGTATCGTCCATGGCGATTTTACCCTTATCCAGCACCACCACACGGTCGGCCACGGCGGCTTCCTCCATGTAATGGGTAATCCACAAAACGGTCATGCCCTTTTCCCGGTTCAGCTTCTGCACGGTGCTCAGCACGTCCGCCCGGCCGGAAGGGTCCAGCATGGCGGTGGCCTCGTCCAGAATCATCACTTCCGGCTGCATGGCCAAAACGCCCGCCACGGCTACCCGCTGCTTCTGTCCGCCGCTGAGCATATGGGGAGCAAAGCCCGCATAGTCCGTCATGCCAACTGCGGCCAGCGCCGCGTCAATGCGGGCGGGCATTTGCTCCTGCGGCACGCCCAGGTTTTCCAGGCCAAAGGCCACGTCCTCCCGCACCATATTAGCCACAATCTGGTTATCAGGGTTTTGGAATACCATGCCGGCGTGACGGCGCACCTTCCAGATTTCCTCCTCGGCGGCGGTATCCATGCCGCAGACCAGCACCTGTCCCTCTGTGGGAAGGTACAGGGCGTTCATCAGCTTGGACAGGGTGCTTTTGCCTGATCCATTATGCCCCAGCACCGCCACAAAGGAACCCTTTTTCACCGTCAGGCTGACATGATCCACCGCCTGATTGGAAGCGTCCTCGTATTGATAGCAGACCGCTTTGGTCTGGATGGGATAGGTTTCGCTCATGCCGGGTCTCCTTTCGTGTACCAGTCCCGGGCGGATTGCTGATCCCGGAGAAGCTGAGCCTTGAGATCCTCCAGGGAAGCAAATTTTTGCTCCGGGCGCAGAAACTGTTGATAGGTTAAATGCAGGCGTTTACCGTACAGGCTGGGGCCGTGATAATCCAGCAGAAAGGCCTCCACGGTAGGTAAGCCCTCCGGGGCGGTGGGGTGACGGCCCTGATTGAGAATGGAAAGATAAGTCCTGTCGTCGCCCTCTACCTGGGCGGTGGCGATGTATACCCCCTCCCGGGGCCAGGGCCGGTCGTGGGGGTCGTAGGCAAGATTGGCTGTGGGAAAGCCGATGCTGCGGCCCAGACGTTTTCCCTCAATCACCCGCCCGGACAGGTAAAATGGAGCCAACAGCGGCGCCTCCTTCACAAAAGCATTCACCCTTCCTATTATAAAAAGTAGGAAGCGTGTGTCATTATACTTCATACCGGCGGGAAACGCAAATGAAAAGCAGTGCTTTTCATGTTTTGCGGCAGGAAAAGCCCTACTTTGTCCAGAAGTGAATAGGCTGGCACAAAAGAAGGAGGAACCTTTGGCAATGAAGCAGGACAAAACGTTTTTGGGCACGGAGCCTGTTGGCAAACTGCTGCTGAAGCTGGCGGTGCCCACGGTCATTGCCCAGCTGGTGAATATGCTGTACAATATTGTGGACCGGATTTATATTGGCCACATGCCGGAGGAGGGCAGTCTGGCGCTGACAGGGGTGGGCGTATGCCTGCCGCTGATTTTGATGATATCCGCCTTTGCCGCACTGGTAGCCTCCGGCGGCGCGCCCAGGGCCTCCATTGCCATGGGCAGGGGAGATATGGAACAGGCGGAAAAAATCCTGGGCGGCTGTGTAACGCTGCAGGTGTGTATTTCTGTGGTGCTGACGGCTGTGCTGCTGCTGTGGAACCGGGATTTGCTGCTGCTGTTTGGAGCCAGCGAAAATACCATCGGCTATGCAACGTCCTATATGAGCGTATACGCCGTTGGAACCCTGTTTGTGCAGCTGACTCTGGGCATGAACGCGTTTATCAACGCTCAGGGCTTTGCCACCATGGGCATGGCTACCGTGCTGATTGGCGCGGTGACCAATATTGTGTTGGACCCCATCTTGATTTATACGCTGCATATGGGGGTGCGGGGCGCGGCGCTGGCGACCATTTTTTCTCAGGGAATTTCATGCGTATGGGTGCTGTGCTTTTTGCGGGGCAAAAAGACCCTGCTGCGCATCAAAAAGGAAAATTTGCTGGTCAGCCCCAAACTGATTTTGCCCTGCGTTGCTTTGGGCACGGCCACCTTTATCATGCAGGCCAGTGAGAGCGTGATTTCCGTCTGTTTTAACGCCTCCCTGCTGAAGTATGGCGGCGACCTGGCTGTGGGAGCCATGACCATCCTGTCCAGCGTAATGCAGTTTGCCATGCTGCCCCTGCAAGGCATCGGTCAGGGCGCGCAGCCCATTACCAGCTATAATTATGGCGCGCGAAACGCCGCCAGGGTCCGACAGACCTTTAAGCTGCTTTTGACGGTGTGCCTGGCCTATTCCGTTTTGCTTTGGGCGGTGATTCAGCTGTTTCCGGCGGCCTTTGCGGGCATTTTCAGCACAGATCAGGCGCTGATTGACTTTACCGCCCGCGCCCTGCGCATTTACTGCGGAGCGCTGGGCCTGTTTGGCATCCAGATTGCCTGCCAGATGACCTTTGTATCCATTGGCAATGCGCCCTGCTCCATTTTTGTGGCTGTGCTGCGCAAGTTTATTCTGCTGCTGCCGTTGATTTTTCTGCTGCCAGCCGTGCTGCCCATGGACCAGACAACGGCGGTGTATCTGGCGGAGCCGGCAGCGGACGCCATTGCGGTTACCTGTACGGCGCTGCTGTTTGGCCGCCAGTTCCGCAAAGCGCTGCGTAAACTGGAAAATGCGTAAAGCTGGTCAGGTACGTTCCGGTAGATGCTGGAAGAAGCCGGCCTGGCAGGATATCCATCGCCGGAAGCGGTGCTTGTGGATGGGATGCGCATTGACTTGACCGCGCCGCCGCGCTACAATACAAAGCGGCGCACAAAAGAGGGAGGCGGCGCAGCCAATGGACAAGGCAGAGGTTTTAAAAAGCGTTTTCGGGCACGACGCCTTTCGGGAAGGCCAGGAAAAGCTGATTGACGAATTGGTGGCCGGGTATGATGTGCTGGGGGTTATGCCAACCGGCGCGGGAAAATCCGTATGCTATCAAATCCCCGCTTTGATGATGGACGGAGTGGCGTTGGTGGTTTCGCCGCTGATTTCGCTGATGAAGGATCAGGTAACCGCTTTGAAGGCGTCCGGCGTTGCGGCGGCCTATATCAATTCCAGCCTGACGCCGGGTCAGCAGGCCGAGGCCATTCGCCGCGCCGCAAACGGGGCGTACAAAATCATTTATGTAGCTCCGGAGCGGCTGCTGACGCCATCGTTTATCGCCTTTGCCCGGCAGACCCGCCTGTCGCTGGTGGCGGTGGACGAGGCTCATTGCGTGTCTCAATGGGGGCAGGATTTTCGGCCAAGCTATCTGCATATCGCCGAATTTGTGCGGCAGCTGCCCGTCCGTCCGCCTGTGGCGGCCTTTACCGCTACGGCGACCCCCAGGGTTAAGCAGGATATGATGGAACTGCTGCAGCTGCGGGAGCCTTACTGTGTGACAACAGGCTACAACCGGCCTAATCTGCGCCTGAGCAGCGTAAAACCCACCAATAAGCTGGAAATGCTGCGTCAGTTTTTGGACGAGCATCCGGAGGAATGCGGCATCATCTATTGCAGCACCCGCAAAAATGTGGAGGACGTAGCCAGACGGCTGTGCGAAGCCGGTTACAGCGCCACCCGCTATCATGCGGGCCTGAGCGATGAGGAACGCCGCCGGAACCAGGAGAATTTTCAATACGACAGGGCCCGCGTTATGGTGGCGACCAACGCCTTTGGTATGGGCATTGACAAATCCAACGTGCGTTTTGTGGTGCATTACAACATGCCCAAGGATTTGGAAAGCTATTACCAGGAGGCGGGCAGAGCGGGACGAGACGGTTCTCCGGCCGAATGCCTGCTGATGTACAGCGGGCAGGATGTGGTGATGGGCAAGTGGATGATTGAGCATAGCGATGAAAACCCGGGCGTTTCACCGGATCAGCGTCAGGTGCTGCGCCAGCGGGACTTGGAGCGTTTGCGTCAGATGACCTATTACGCCACAGGCAATCGGTGCCTTCGCCGTTTTATTTTGGAGTATTTTGGAGAAAAAAACGCGCCGGACCATTGCGATAGCTGTTCCGTGTGCAGCGGCGACCCCTTTGAAGTGGACACAGGCACAAGCCGCGCCATGAGCGCCTCTGCCCGCAAAACCGCTTTGCGGGAGGAACGGCGGGCGCAGCGGCAATTTACGGCCTGGGAAAACGCCTTGTACGACAATTTGCAGGAATTGCGGAAGCTGCTGGCGGTTCGGAACGGCGTGCCCAGCTATGTGATTTTTTCCGACGCTTCATTGGCGGACATGGTGAGAAAACGCCCCAAAACCATGGCGGATTTTTTGGAAATATCCGGCGTGGGCCTGCTCAAGCAGCAGAAATACGGCCCCATGTTTCTGGCGGTTATTCGGGATGGGCGGGAACCCAACGAGGCGCTGGAAATGGAAGGCGAGGAAGAACGGACGCGCCATTCGCAGCGGATTCAGGTGGGCAAGCCCTGGTCCGCTGAGGAAGAGCAGCAGCTGCGGGCAGAGTTTGACGGGGAAATACCCGTTGCCGAAATTGCCAGACGTCACATGCGTAAGGCGGGCGGCATTTGCGCCCGGCTGAAAAAACTGGGATTGATGGAATGAGAAAACGTCCCGCACGCCTGGTGCTGCGCACAGCAAATGAAACGGTTTCGTTTGCCGGCCTTAGGTCAGCCAGACGATGCGAATCCTGGGTTCTTCGACAGTCTGATTCTTTCCGCGCAAGGCAGCCGAAGCCGATGTACGCGCCGCCGGTTTCGGAACCAAAATCGGAGGGCTTCCATATCATCTGTAGATTTTTTGACAGCCGCAAACGGCCTGTGGGAATTTTTCCCACAGGCCGTTTGCAAAACCGCTTAAATCACCTTGTATTCTTTCAGCAGCTTTTCAATATCCGTTCCGGCCGCCTTGCCCATCAAAGCCTTAAAGGCCAGCTTCTCCAGCAAGTTGGCGTCCATGTCGGTTACGGGCTTGCCGTCGCGCAGCTTTACGGTGGCGTTCAGCAGGTCGCGGATATCATACACGCTGCCCCAAACCTCGGGCACTCCGCGGTCCACGTTCAGCAGGGTGTATACGGCCTCCATACCGGTGCGCATGGAATATTCGGTGGTAAAGATGGTATCCCGGGGCGTTTCGGCAAACTGGCCCAGGAAGGCGAAGTTTACAGCGCCGTCCGGCACCACCTTGGGCCGGTCGCCATAGGCGCGGGGCATGAAGAACGCGTCGATGTAGGGCATCATCACAGGGACGGTATTGGCGCTGTTGGCGGCCATGTCCTCAATCTGGTCCTCCGGCACGCCGATATGGTACAGCCACTCCATGCAGATTTCCTTGCCGGTGCAGTCACGCATGGGCTTCTTAACGTAGTCGCCGGGCTTATCCGTAAACAGGCTGTACACCCATACCAGGCAGTGATCCTTGGGCTGCTCCCGGAACTGGGGCTGGCGGTTGATGGTCCAGCTCATCAGCCAGCTGGAATCCTTCACGGTAACGATACCGCCGGTAACCACCTTGCCGGTGAAGGGATCGCGCTTGCAGATGTTTTTGATGTAGGGGATAATGCGCTGGTCCAGGGTTTCCACGGTGGCGCTCATCCAGTTGGTCTGCTCCGGGTCGTAGCAGAACTTGTCGGGATGACCAAAGGCGGGATCCTGAGCAGCGATCTTGCGCCACATATCCCAGCCGCCGCCTTCCTTGATCTGGGGATCAAAGGCAGCGGGGGTGTTCTGGTCGCCCATGGTGGAATTTTCCACGCATCCGCCGTTGGTGATGAACACCAGGTCGTTCTCGGTCAGGCCGATGCTTTCTTCCTTGCCGTCCCGAATGACCTCGATGCTGGTAGCCAGCTTGCGGTCCTGGTTGCAGTCAAATTTGACGTTGACAACCTTTACGCCAAAGTGGAACTGTACGCCCGCCTTTTCCAGGTACTTCATCATGGGCAGAATCATGCTCTCATACTGGTTGTAGCGGGTAAAGCGCAGGGCCTTAAAATCAGGCAGGCCGCCGATATGGTGGATATAGCGCTGGATATACAGCTTCATCTCCAGGGCGCTGTGCCAGTTTTCAAAGGCGAACATGGTGCGCCAGTACAGCCAGAAGTTGCTGCTTAGCACCTCGTCGTCAAAGAAATCGGTGATGCGCTTGTCCTGCAGCTGCTCGTTGGGAGTAAAGAACAGCTTCATAATTTCCATGGCGCCCTTGTCGGAAATATCAAACTTGCCGTCGGTATGCGCGTCCTGGCCACGGTTTACGGTAGCGCGGCACAGGGAATAGTTGGGGTCGTCCTTGTTGAGCCAGTAATACTCGTCCAGCACGCTGACCCCCTCGGTTTCGATGGAGGGAATGGAATGGAACAAATCCCACATCACCTCAAAGTGGTTGTCCATCTCACGGCCGCCGCGCATGACATAGCCGATGTTTTCGTACTTCCAGCCATCGCAGGCTCCGCCGGCGGTGGGGCCTTTTTCCAAAACATGAATATGATCGCCCTTCATCTGGCCGTCGCGCACCAGGTAGCAGGCTGCGGTTAAAGCGGCCAGTCCGCTGCCGACGATATAAGCCGATTTGTGATCGACGCCTTCCGGCTTGCGGGGACGGGCAAACGCTTCATAATTACCACTGGAATAATACATACGGATTGACCTCCTGTTATTTGCTGACCGCCTGATTTCCTAAGCGGTGACCTTATTATAAAGTGCCCACTGCCGCCCCGCAATAAACAGAAAAGCCGCCGTGATGGAATTTGCATCACGGCGGAAAAAGTGTTGAATTTTTGATCATTTGGCCGGTTTTGATAAAACGCCGCCGTTGGACAGACGCTCCAGCGCCCCGCGCACATTGCCGTGCACAACGACCGCCAGCTTGTCCACAATCATCTGGGGGTCGCCCGTCATACCGACCTGAATCCAGTCCAGCATCAGCCCCACCAGACCGTATTTATAAAAGTTGGCGACAAAATGCTTGTCCTCATCCCGCACATTCAGGCCCTGGGACTGCTCCTCTACCACGCCGGAAAGCAAATCATAGGTCAGCTTGTACAGGTAGCTTTCCACGTGTTCCCGGCTGACGGACCGGTATACGTTCAAGATAAAGGGCTTGTTGTCACGCGCCGCCTGAAAAATCTGCAAAAAGCCCTCCTGCCAGGTTTCATAGGTCTTTTTGCCCTCCAGGGCCTTGCGGGCGTCCTCCATGCAGGACCACTCGATCAAATCAAAAATATCCTTAAAATGGTAATAGAAGGTCATACGGCTGATGCCGCAATCCTCGGCGATATCATTGATGGTGATCTTGTCCAGCGGTTTTTTCAGCAGCATGTTTTTCAGCGAGGCTTCCAGGGCTCGTTTGGTTACGTTGGACATGGCTGGTTCCTCCATTGTGAAAAAATACCCCCCAACCACGCCGCAAAAAATGGCGTAATGGGGGAAAGGCATTACTTATGCTTTTTGGATTTAGACCGCCAAAACGCCCACACCATCAGGCAGACGGAAAGCAGCAGGCATAGGGCGCTGTAGACGGACACGCCGCCCAATTGCGGGCCGCATTGCCGCAGCAGCCCGCCGAACAGCAGCAGCGCCGCGGCAAACAGCGTCATGCACAGCTTAAAGGACAGCTCCCGCGCCAACCTGCCTGTGTCGTCCCCGCAATGATGCTCAATCCCAAGATTCGCCTCGCCCTTTAATCCAGTTTTCAGGATGTCCGCCAGCAAAGCCGGAATTTCCAGCGATTTATGGGCGCTTTCATACAGGGAACGGGCGTCCTGGGTCATTTCGGTACGCCAGTCAAAGTTTTGAAGCATCTGGTTGCCAATGCGGGCGGTCACAACGCTCATCACGTTGATTTCCGGGCTCAGGTCGGCCACAACGCCTTCCACCGTGGCCAGTCCGCGGGCCAGCATGGTCAGGCTGCCGGGCATGGAGATGCCGTTGGCCTTCATGACGTCGGTCAGGTCCTCAAATACCTTGGCCAAATCCATACTGCCCAGGTCCATGCTGCCGTATTTGTCCAGCAGGTCCTCAATGTCGTGATACAAGCGGCGCTTGTCGGTTTCGCCATGAAATTCGCCCAGTCCCAGCACAGCGTCGCGGCACAGGGTAATATCGCCGCCTGCCACGCCGTTGATGGCCTTGCCGATCAAATCTCGTTCCCGGTCAGACAGGCTGCCCATCATGCCCATATCCAGCCAGACGATTTTGCCATCCCGCACCCGCAGGTTGCCGGGATGGGGGTCGGCGTGGAAGAAGCCGTCCTGCATGATCTGCCGGACATAGTTATCCGCCAGCTTCGCGCCGATTTCCGCCGGGTCGTAGCCCTGGGCCAGCAGTTCCTCCCGATTGTCGATGGAGATACCGTCAATGCGCTCCATCACCAGCACATGGGTGGTGGTATATTCCCGGTACAATGCGGGAGAGGTGACAAAAGCCACATCCTGATTCAGACGATGGAATTTTTCCAGGTTGGCGGCTTCCGTTTGAAAATTCATTTCCTCCTGGGCTACCACCCACATTTCATCCAGCACCTGGTTAAAATCCACCAGGCCGCTGGCCGGGGTGTATTTCAGCAGCTTGCAGGCCTGCTTCAGCAGCATGATATCCCGGCTCATGATATCATGAATGCCCTGCCGCTGCACCTTCACCACCACCCGGTCGCCGTTTTGCAGGACGGCGGCATGGGCCTGAGCAATGGAGGCGCTGCCCAGCGCCTTTTCATCAAAGGAAGAAAAAACCTCGTCCAGCGGACGGCCGTAGGATTCCTCCACAATGGAAACCACCTGGTCGTAGGGCATAGGGGCCACGTCGCTGCGCAGCTTCTTTAAAGCCTGACAATACTCCTTGGGCAATATGTCTGAACGCATAGAAAGGATCTGGCCCAGCTTGATAAACGTTGGGCCCAGATCCTCAATCATAGCGCACAGCTTGTCCGGCGTCATGCCCTTGGTCAGTTCATGACGGCGGACCACCTCCACAATTTCCATCAGTCGCTGGCGGTTTTCGCTTCGGGTTTCACTGTGTACTGGCATGGCGCTTCCTCGTTATTCTTTGGTTTTTTGATTTTTTTCCGCATTGGCCGCTTCCGCCTGGGCAATGCGCTGCTTCAGGGCTTCCAGCTGTTCGGCGTCCATACCGTCCACCGCGTCCATCACATCGTCGGTAACCACGTTTACGGTTACATTGTCACGAATCGCGTCCTTCAGGTTGTGCTTCAGTTCCTCGTTCAGCACCTTGCCCTGCTCCACGGTAAGCTCGCCCCGTTTGACCAGCTCCTGCAGCACTGCTTCGGCTTTTTCCTTGGTTACCGCGGCCGCTCCAATACCGGCCAGAATCAGCCTACGAATGCTTTCGCCCAATTGTTCCATCTGACAAGCTCCTTTCCATAAGGCAGCCCTTTCAAAATAGGCATGCCGCCTCCGGACTGCAATAAAAAGGATTCTCTATTCCCCTGTGAAACCCTTTTTTGTTTTGTCAGGCAAAAAGCTGTTTTTGACCAAAAACACGGTTAAACATGATAGTTCATAGGGTAGGTCAGGTGACGGATTTCATCCAGCTGGTCCACGGTGACCATTCCGGCCGGGGCGCGAAGCAGGCTGGGAATGCGGCTGACAATGGTGGCGCAGGTATGCTCCACCGTAGCGGGCTTTACCACATGATATTCCACCCCGGGTTCGCCATGCATCCGCCAGTCGCACATATCGCCGTCATCGGGGCCGTACACCTTGCCGATGCAGCGGGTTTCAATTACGGGGCCCTGAAAGGTTTCCGTGGTCACTACCGCCGCCATGCCTATGCAGTTACCGGCGGGAATGGTTGCGCCCAGGGTTTCAGAATACAGGTCCTGCTCATGAAAATAAGGCACGCACTGCTGCGTCTGGCTCTTGATGGTCCAGCCCAGCTTGGCGGCCAGCGCCTCGTTGGAGTTCCACACATAGGATGGCTCCAAAACCTCCGGGTGAGCGATCTGTTTTTCAAATTCCTGTGGCGTCAGGCCAACGCCATGGGCTTTCGCCAGAGCCAGGCCGTAATCCTCCACATTGTAACTGACCGCGCCCTCGATGCGGCGCAGCGTCTGGCAGCCCGCCGCCACCATCGCCACCATGTTGACCCAGAAAATATCCTCCATGCCGCTGCCTACAAAGGTACAGCCGTTGGCTAGGGCAAGGGTGTTCAGCTTGTTGGCGCGCAGGGGGTCGGTGGTCCAGCAGTAGGTGGCCTCCTCGCAGGTGGTGATGACGTTAATGCCCCGCTGCAAACACTGCACATAGGAATCAAAGCAGTCCGACACCAGGCTGAACAGCGTAACCACAGCCACATCCGGCCGGGTTTCATCCAGCACCGCTTCGGCGTCGCTGCGGATGCAAACGCCGGTTTTGAATCCCAGCCCCGCGTAATCGCCAGTATCCAGCCCTAGCAAATCGGGGTTAACGTCAATAGCGCCTACCACCTGCGCGCCTTTTTCGTATAAATAGCGCAGCAGCACCTTGCCCATTTTGCCGCAGCCGTATTGAACCACCCTGATTTTTTTCATGCAAAATCACGCTCCTTCGTAAACCAGTGTTTCCGCCTGCCGGGCCGCTCATACATTGACAAGCCCTTGCGTCCATGCTAGACTAACCGGCGAAACACGATGTGAGGGAGTGACGAGGGATGCTCCATGGGTTAATGGTTGTCAACGCTTTTTTGCGTACCGTCAAATTTCAGGAATTATACGGCATTTTATTGGAGGCCGCCAGGCGGCACCAGATTGATTTAACCCTGAAAACCAACGCGCAGCTGAGCTGCATTGTGGCTACGGATGCTTTTGACGCTTCCGCCTATGATTTTGCCATTTTTTGGGATAAGGACGTCATCCTGGCCCGCCAGTTGGAAATGCGGGGCCTGACGCTGTTTAACTCATCCAGCGCCATTTTGAACTGCGATGACAAATCCCTGACCTATCTGGCGCTGAAACAGGCGGGAATTGCCATTCCCCAAACCATCATCGCCCCCAAAACCTTTACCATGGTTGGGTATCCGGATTTGTCCTTTGCCGACCGGGCGGCGGAAAGCCTGGGCCTGCCCATTGTTCTGAAGGAATGCTTTGGCTCCTTTGGACATCAAGTCTATTTGCTGCACGACAGGGAAGCTCTGAGGGAAAAGGTAAAGGAACTGGCGGGAACGCCCCTGCTGTTTCAGCGGCTGATTGCGGAAAGCTATGGCCGCGACGCGCGCGTCAATGTGGTAGGCGGTCAGGTGGTCGCCGCCATTCTGCGTCAAAGCACGGATGGGGATTTTCGCAGCAATTTGACCCGGGGCGGCAGCATGTCCCCTTATACGCCCAGCAAAGAGGAAGCGGAGCTGGCCATACGGGCTACTCAGGCGCTGGGACTGGATTTTGCCGGGGTGGACGTGCTGTTTGGCAAGGATGGGCCGCTGATTTGCGAGGTCAATTCCAACGCCCATTTTAAAACCACACTGGAATGCACAGGCGTGAATATGGCGGACGCGATTATGGCGCATATTCGCGGAAAGCTGGGCCGCTGATGAAAAAGCTGTGGCTCCTGTACGCGGACGAGGATTACGCCGTAAACCAGGATTTTGGTCAGCTGATGCGCCAACGAGGCCAAAACCATGGCTTGGAGATTCAGCCGGTATGCCTTAGCCAGCTTGAACTGGGAATGACTGCTTCCGGTCAGCCCTTTTGCCGCCTGAATGGAGAGAACGCTAAACCCAACGGGGTCATCAGCCGCCAGAGAAACGCGCTGATCAGCCGTCATTTGGAGCAGATGGGCGTGCCGGTCTTTAACAACAGCCGCGTATGCGCCCTGTGCAACGACAAGCGGCGTACCTGTCAGTTTTTGCAGGGCTTGCCCATGCCGGAAACGTTTTTTCCGTTGGCTGGCAGCACACCGCCGCAGACCTTTCCCGTGGTGGTAAAGCCCGCTTGCAGTCACGGGGGCGACCGGGTTGCACTGGCGCAGAATGCAGACCAGTGGCAGGCGGCAATGGACGCAATCAGCCCGCAGCCCGCGCTGTGGCAGCAGGTTGTCAGCCAGGCCGGAATGGATTTGCGTATTTATGTGGTAGACGGCCGGATTGTAACCGGGGTGATGCGCCGGGCCCGGCAGGGGATTGTCAGCAACTACAAGCTGGGCGGCATGGTGCATCTGCATGAACCGAACGCCCCGGAACGCGCCCTGGCGGAGCGGGTGATTGACCGTTTTGACCGGGCGGGGGCCCATTTGTGGTTTGCGGGCATTGATCTGCTTTACCATTGCGGGCAGCCCGTCATTGGCGAAGTGGAGGACGTGGTAGGCAGCCGGATGCTGTATCAATGCGGTCAGCTGGATATAGCGGACATGTATCTGGACGCGGTTTCAAAAACCATGGAATGACAGATACCCGGAAATGTGTTATACTATCTTTGAACCTGAATTTGACACAGGAGGCGAACCACGGTGATTCCTTTCAATATCCCCCCCTATGTGCCCGGCTGCTCCACCTATGTGGAGCAGGCCATGCAAAACCGTAAAATCTGCGGAGACGGTCCGTTTACCAAGCGCTGCAACCAGGCTTTGGAGGCATTGACCGGCGCGCCCAAGGCGCTTTTGACCACCTCCGGCACAGCCGCTTTGGAAATGGCCGCTTTGCTGTGCAACATACAGCCCGGGGACGAGGTGATTATGCCGTCCTTTACCTTTGTCAGCACAGCCAACGCCTTTGTGCTGCGAGGAGCCAAAATTGTTTTTGTGGATGTGGACCCCCGCACCATGAATATGGACCCGGAGTGTATCCGCGCGGCCATTACGCCGAAAACCCGCGCCATTGCGGTGGTGCATTACGCCGGCGTATGCTGCGATATGGACGTGATCGAGGCCATCGCCAAAGAATACAGCCTGCAAATCGTGGAGGACGCGGCCCAGGCTGTCGGTTCCCTGTACAAAGGCAGGCCAGCCGGTACCATGAGCATTGTGGGCTGCTTCAGCTTCCACGAAACCAAAAACTACTCCATGGGCGAGGGCGGCGCTGTCATTTTGAACAACGACGCTCAGGTGGAGCGGGCCGAGATCATTCGGGAAAAGGGCACCGACCGCAGCCGTTTCTACCGGGGGCAGGTAGACAAGTACACCTGGGTGGATATTGGCTCCTCCTTCCTGCCCAGCGAACTGAACGCCGCTTACCTGCTGGCGCAGCTTGAGCAGATGGATCAGATTACCGCCGCCCGTATGGCCCGGTGGGAGCAGTATCATCAGGCTTTGGCGGAGCTGGAAAAGAACGGCCTGCTGCAAAGAATGCAGGTGCCGGACGAATGTGTGCATAACGCCCACATGTACTATATCCGGCTGCGCAGTCTGGAGGAGCGGACGGAGCTGATTTCCTGGCTGCGGGAGCGGGACATTGTGGCCGTATTCCACTACATTCCGCTGCATTCCGCCACTGCCGGATTAAAATACGGCCGTTTTGCCGGGGAGGACCGCTATACCACCAGCCTGAGCGAACGGCTGCTGCGGCTCCCGCTGTATTATGAAATGACCGAAGCGGACTGCGCTAAGGTCATTGACGCGATATACGCTTTCTTTGCCCGTTAATGTACGAAAGGAGACAAAAGTTATGAAGCGGATTCTTCCTCAGGATTGGAACCGGATTACTTCTTATGGGGCGATGATTTTATTTTACTTTGTTTTTGGCCTGCTGCTGCTGCTGTGGCCGGGCGCCTTTTTGAAGATTACCAGCCTGTGCATTGCCGTGCTGATGTGCGTAAGCGGTATTCGATGCATTATCTCTTATGTGCGCAGCAGCGCTCTGGAAGGCGCGCTGGGCATGGAACTGGCTTTGGGACTGGCCGCGTTGTGCGTGGGTGTGCTGATTTTTTGCTTCCCGGAGCTGCTGCAGGCCCTGCTGCCCTTCCTGTGGGGCATTTCCCTGCTGATTGGCGGCTTTGGCAAGGTGCAGATGAGCGTTGACATGAAGCGCATCGGCGACAGCTACTGGTGGATTTTGCTGATTGGTTCCGCTGTCTCCTTTGTGCTGGGCGTCTTTGCCATCACCCAGCCCACCTTCCTGGCGACGGCCATGATTCAGTTTGTAGGCATTTCTCTGATTGTGGAAGGCGTGCAGGATCTGGTCGCCTTTATCAGCCTTAACCATCGCATTCGCACCTTCCGCAAGGCGCTGGAACAGGCGGCTAATCAGCAGTAGGAGGGATTCGTATGCATCAGCCCCAAGCGGATCGTTACCAGCGCATGGAGTACCAGCGCTGCGGAAAAAGCGGACTGAAGCTGCCTATGGTCTCCCTGGGGCTATGGCATAATTTTGGCGCCATTACGCCCTTTGACATACAGCAAAGCCTGCTGCGCACAGCCTTTGACTGCGGCATTACCCATTTTGATCTGGCCAACAACTACGGGCCGCCCTATGGCGAGGCGGAGCGCAATTTTGGCCTGCATATGAACCGGGACTGGAAGCCCTACCGGGACGAACTGGTCATTTCCACAAAGGCCGGCTGGGACATGTGGCCCGGCCCCTATGGCAACTGGGGCAGCCGCAAGTACCTGATGGCCAGTCTGGATCAGAGCCTGAAGCGCATGCATCTGGATTATGTGGACATTTTCTACCACCATCGTTTTGACCCGGAAACGCCGCTGGAAGAAACCATGGGCGCGCTTTACGATATTGTCAAAAGCGGAAAAGCGTTGTATGTAGGCATTTCTTCCAGCTACGGGCCGGAAGAAACGGCGCGTGCGTCGACCATTCTGAAGAAAATGGGAATGAATCTGCTGATTCACCAGCCCCGTTACAGCATGCTTGCCCGTCAGCCGGAGGACGGCCTGCTGGATACCCTTGAGCAGGAAGGAATGGGGTGCATCGCCTTTTCCCCTCTGCGCAACGGCATCCTGACAGACCGGTATCTGCATGGAATTCCGGCAGACAGCCGCGCCGCTCACGACCCCCGGTATCTAAAGCCGGAGCTTTTAACGGAGGAACTGCTGGACCGTGTGCGTCACCTGAACGATATTGCTCAGCGCCGCGGACAAAGCCTGGCCCAGATGGCGCTAAGCTGGGTGCTGCGCAAGCCGCAGGTGACCAGCGTGCTGATTGGCGCAAGCAAGCCGGAACAGATCGTTGAAAACTGCCAGATTGTATCCGCACCTCCCTTTACAAAAGAGGAATTGGACCAAATTGACGCCCTGACGGCTGAAAAATAAACCGAATCCGCCCCTGCCAGCTTGTGGTTGGCAGGGGCGGATTTTTATCTGTCAGCCGCTTGCTTTAAATGGTCTACATAATAGGCGGGATTGAACGCCTCGCCGGTTGCGTGTATCAGCAGCTGATCAGCCCGGTACAGGTTGCCGTAGCGGTGAACATGGCTGGTCAGCCACTCACGGATGGGCTCAAGCTGGCCCCTGCAAAGCAGGCCGTCTACATCCAAATCCTTGCGCATGGCATGCATAAACTGGCTTGCGTAGGCGCTTCCCAGCACATAGGTGGGGAAATAGCCGATCATGCCGCCCGCCCAATGCATATCCTGCAAAACGCCCTGACGGTCGTCCGGCACATGAACGCCCAGATATTCATGGTACATGGCGTTCCATGCTTCCGGCAAATCGCGGGTGGACAAGGAACCGTCCATCAGCCGTTTTTCCAGCTCGTAACGAATCATGATATGCAGGGGATAGGTGACCTCGTCCGCCAGCGTGCGAATCAGCGACGGCTGAATGTAATTGGCATTGCGAATCAAATCCTGATCGCTGACTCCGTCAAAGTCAAAGTGTTTGCGCATCAGCGGCAGCAGCCAGCGCAAGAACCCGGGATCGTGCCCCACCAGGTTTTCAAAGAAACGGCTTTGGCTTTCGTGCATTCCCATGCTGGGCACGCCGGTGGGAATCGCGCCGAAAGGCTCCGGCAGGTTCAGCTCGTACAAGGCGTGGCCGCCCTCGTGAATGACGCTGTAGGTGGAGGAAAAAACGTCCTGGGTATCGTAGTGGGTGGTAATGCGTACATCATGGGGGTTAAAGCCCTGGGTAAAGGGATGCTCGGTTACCGTCAGGGTGCAGCGGTTGGGGTCAATGCCCATGATGCGCATCAGGTCATGGGCGAATACCTGCTGCTGGGGAACGGTGCATTCAGGAAGCTGCAGCTTTGCAAACGGGCTGGGCCTGATCTCCAGCTCGCTGCGCAGCATTTCAAACAGCGGGTCCAGCACCGCCATGCTCATGCCCTTTTCATATTGGTCCAGCAAATCGTCGTATGCCGCCGCGTTGGGGTTGTGATAGGCGGCAAAGCGGCGGTTGTAATCCACTACCTGGCTTAGCAGCGGCTCAAAAAGAGCGTAACGGTTTTGTTCCTTTGCTTCCAGCCATTTGCTGGAGGCTTCGTTGACCACCTTCGCATAGGCGGCGTATTCCTCAGCCGGAATGCGGGTCAGGTCCTCCACGTCCTCCTTCAGCAGCTGGGCTTTGCGGCGCAGCGCCTCGTCCAGCTGATCGGACTTGTTTTCCAATTCCGCCAGCAGCGCTTTGGTGGATTCGCCGGTCAATAGGGCGTATTTCTTTTCACTCAGCAGGGACATGGCAACGCCTCGCCCCTCCGCCGAATCGCGCGGGGCGGCGGTTTCGCCGTCCACTTCCAAAAGGGCCAGCGCGTGCTGGTAGGCGTATAGCTCCCGCTCCAGCTGGAGCAAATTCTTCTGAATGGCTTCTATCGTCATAGCCGTATCCTTCTTTCCAAACGGTTACTGTTCCAACCGGCGATAAACCTTGTACCCATTGGTATCCGCCACGCACTCATAATCGTTGATGACGCATTTCAGCTGGTCGGTCAAAATCCAGCGGCTTTTGCCTGTGGTATCGGTGGAAAACCAGCCGCTTTGCACCCCGATGGCGGGATCCAGCTGCCGCATGAATTGCAGCAGATAGGAAGCGTCGGTACGAACGGTATTGGCAAATGGGTCTAAAGCGCTATTGTCGTAATGAATCACGTCAATGGCCTGACGAAGGGCTTCGCTTGCAGGCTGGCTTTCGTAGCGGGCTTCCTCCTGAAATACAGGCAAAGGCTGAACGGCCAGCACAACCGCGACGGTAACGGCGCAGCATGCCAGGGAAACAGTGGACAACCAGTAGCGCCGCCGAATGGCCAAATAACCGATTACCAGCCACAGGAAGGGGGCCATCAGTCTAAGGCCGCGCCAGTCACGAATTTCATAAAACGCGCAGGTAAGGCCGAAAACCGCCAGCAACAGCAGACTGCATCCCAGAAAATTGCGGCGAAAGCCCTGGTTGCGCTTTAAAAAGGAACAAACCAGACAGGCCAGCATTACGCATAGATACAGGCCAAAAAACAGACGTTCTGCCAGCGTTACCCGGTACAAAAAGTCCATGATATTCGCCTTGCCATGGCTGAGCAGCCTACGCCACGCCACGCTAGGACCGTCGGCATTCAGCAGCTGATGCAGAAAACTGGAGGCATAGGGGGCGGTAACCTGCCGGCGTATCAGCAGGCACAGCGCCGCTAACGCAAGTGCGCAGAGAATGGCCACAGCCAGACGATGATTCCAACGAAAGTCGCTGACCACCAATGCGGCGGGTACCAGCAAAAGCGCGTAAGCGGGGTGAATCAAGCAGCCAATGGCAATGACCGCAGCGCCCAAAACCAGCATCCACGCCTTATGATACTGGTGGTAGCCCATCATAAAAGCCAGAAACAGCAGCATCAGCGCATAACCGGCCCATTCCATCATGGAGGCGGTGCAATAAAGCAGAATCGGCAGGTAAAAAACCATCATCCCGGCCAGAGTAAAGGCTACGGCGGGGCGCGGTTTACAAATCAGGCAGAAAACCAAAGCGGCGACGGCCATCCACAGCGCGTTGCCGATGACGATGGCGCTTTCGCTGAGTCCAAACAGCTTAACGGCCCAGCCGTAGAGCAGAACCGGCGCGATACCGTTTACGCCCAAATTGCCCCAGGACGCGGTGATTTCAAAATAGCCGTTGGCTCCGGTATGAAAACCGGCCTTGCTGAAGCTGAGCAGCGAGCGCCATAGGTCCAGCTCGTCCGTCCAGACGGGACGCGCTGAAAAAGCGTTGCGGCCCATCGCCAAAGAAAGAATCCCCAACAGCAGAAACGGGGAGAGAACCATGACCGCCCAGCCCAGATAGGTTCGTCTATTCCCGACAGATTTGCGCATAATGAGCCTCCTTGTATCTTTGAATCACAAGCATGCACCAGTTTAGTATACCATGATGGAAAGAAGGCCGCAAGCTGATTTGGAATCCAAAACGACTCTTGTCAGCAGGGTGGTTTTTTGCTATGCTAGGGACGTTTAGCAGAAAGGCGGGATGAAGAACGATGCGCTTTCCCTATGACGCTGTGGTTTTTGATTTGGACGGAACGCTTTTTGAGGCGGAGGAGGGGATTGTTTCCTCAGTCAAAAAGGCCATGGCTGACCTTGGTCTGCCCATTCCCGCACAGGTGGATTTGCGTCAGGTCATCGGCCCGCCGCTGTACGAATTTTTTCTGAACCCGCTGCAAGTACCGGAAGAACGGGCCGGAAAGGCCATGGAACTGTATCGCGACGACTTTTTCCATAGGGGCCGTTTTTTGTACAGCGTTTATCCAGGAATTCGTCTGCTGCTGCGCAGCCTGCGTGCCGCCGGGGTTTATGTGGCTTTGGCTACCAGCAAGCCGCTGGGGCTGGCACAGGCGATTTTGACGGATTTTTATATGGATGGCTATTTTGACCGGATTGTGGGGGAAACAGCGGATCACCGTGTCAAAATGGGCAAGCCTGAACTGATTCGGCAGGCTTTGCCTGCAACGTATGGACGGGCCGCCATGGTAGGCGACCGGCGGTTTGATATGGAGGGCGCGTCCAAAGCCGGTATAGATGGAATCGGCGTGCTTTACGGCTACGGCACGCGGGATGAATTGGAAAAGGCCGGGGCCACCGCCATTGTGGAAACCACAGAGGACCTGTGGCGGCTGCTGTGTCCGGACTGCCAGAAACCGTGCGGATTTTTTCTGACGGTAGAAGGCCCGGACGGAAGCGGCAAAACCACCCAGGTGAACCGGCTGGAAAAATCGCTGCTGCAATACGGCTTTGACGTACAGCGCACCCGGGAGCCCGGCGGCTGTTCCATCAGCGAAAAAATCCGGCAGATTATTCTGGACCCGGCTAATGAAGAAATGTGCGATACCTGCGAGGCGCTCTTGTACGCGGCAGCCCGGGCGCAGCATGTGCATCAGGTCATTCGCCCGGCGGTGGAAAAGGGCAAGCTGCTGCTTAGCGACCGCTTTGTGGATAGCTCTGTGGCCTATCAGGGCAGCGGACGCGGCCTTGGCATTGCCACCGTGCAGCAAATCAACGCTCCGGCGGTAGACCATATGCTTCCGGACGCTACCCTGTACCTGTCCATAGACGCCAGGCAGGCGCTGGCCAGACGTTTGGCCGTATCGGAACCGGACCGGCTGGAAAGTCAGGCGGTATCCTTTCATCAAAGGGTTCAGCAAGGGTATGAACAGCTGATTGCGCAAAATCCCGAACGTTTTCTGGTTGTGGACGCTTCAAAGGACGCGGACACGGTGGCCCGGGAGGCGCTCAGGGCCGTATTGGACCGGGTTGTAACATACGAAGGAGGAAGAATCCCTTGGAAAGAGTCGTTGTAGGCATGTCCGGCGGCGTGGACAGCTCCGTGGCGGCCCTGCTTTTGAAACAACAGGGCTATGACGTGGTGGGCGTTTTTATGAAAAACTGGGACGAAAAGGATGAAAACGGCACCTGCACGGCCGCCGACGACTGGAACGATGTGCAGGACGTTTGCGCCTCCATTGGCATTCCATGCTATGCCGTCAATTTTGAGAAGGAATATTACGACCGGGTTTTTTCCTACTTTCTTTCGGAATACCGGCATGGCCGCACGCCAAACCCGGATGTGCTGTGCAATCGGGAAATCAAGTTTAAAGCCTTTTTGGATTACGCCATGAAGCTTGGAGCGGATCATATGGCCACCGGGCACTTTGTCAAAAAAGATGTGCGCAACGGTCATACCGTCCTGCTGAAGGGGGATGACCCGGGTAAGGATCAGAGCTACTTTTTGTATATGCTGAAGGAACGACAGCTGGAAAAAGCCCTGTTTCCCGTAGGCGGCCTGACCAAGGCCCAGGTACGCCAGATTGCCCAGGCAAACGGTCTGTCCACCAGCAAAAAGAAGGATTCTACCGGAGTTTGCTTTATCGGTGAACGCAACTTTCGCAAATTTTTGCAGGAATTTTTGCCCATGCAGCCGGGGGATATGCGCACCGAGGCTGGGGAAAAGGTGGGGGAACACATCGGACTGGCCTATTATACCCTGGGGCAGCGGCGGGGGCTGGATATCGGCGGCCGCGGCACGGGGGAACGCTGGTTTGTGGTAGACAAGGATTTGAAAAACAACGTGCTGGTGGTTGCTCAGGGCAAGGACAGTCCCCGCCTGTACAGCCGTTATGTGCGCGCCAGCCAGGCCACCTGGATTTTGGACGAGCCGCCAGTGCCGGATGGCCGGCCCTTCCGCTGTACGGCCCGTTTCCGCTATCGCCAGCCGGACCAGCCTGTGACGGTGACCCTGCGGGGCGATGAACTGCTGATTGCCTGCGATCAGCCTCAGCGGGCCATTACGCCCGGGCAAAGCGTTGTACTGTATCAGGACGACGTTTGCCTGGGCGGCGGCATTGAGGAGCAGGGAGGGAATACAACATTTGTCTGATACGGGCAGAAAGCTGCCGCACTTTGATTAAAAAACATTGCAAATACAGATTATTCGCCAAAAGCCTCTTGCATCAGAGGCAGACTGTGTTTATAATAGCAACAACATTTCAAAAGGCAAACGTTTTTTGAAATGTTGCATAAAAAGTTTGAGGGAGGAAAAGAAAATGAAAAAAATGGTAACCATGCTTCTGGCTTTGATGATGGCGGTTAGCTTTATTCTGCCCGCTATGGCTGAAGATACCATTAAAATTGGCCTGAGCGGTCCTTTGACTGGTCCCTACGCCATTTACGGCAACGCTTGCGTGCGTGCCGCCAAAATTGCCGTGGAAGAAATTAACGCTTTGGGCGGCGTTCAGTTTGAGTTTATGGACGAGGACGATGAGGGCGATGGCGAAAAGGCTGTGAACGCCTACAACGCCATGCTGGACAAGGGCGCGCAGATCATGCTGAGCACCGTAACCTCCGGCGCCTGCATCGCCGTTGCCGCGGAAGCCTACAACGACCGCGTGTTCATGCTGACGCCTTCCGCTTCCGCCGATCTGGTTATTGAAGGCAAGGACAACGTGTTCCAGGTCTGCTTCAAGGATTCCGCTCAGGGCTCCGCTTCCGCTCAGTACATCTTCGATCATCAGCTGGGCACCAAGATCGGCATCATCTACAACAATGCCATCGACTACTCCATCGGTATCCGCGATACTTTCAAGACCAAGGCGGAAGAACTGGGCCTGGAAATCGTTGCCGAGTCCGCTTTCAGCGATGACAGCAACGCCGACTTCTCCGTGCAGGTAGCCGCCATGAAGGATGCTGGCGCCGAGGTTGTTTTCCTTCCCATCTACTACACTCCCGCTTCCATGATTTTGACCCAGGCCAAGGCTGTGGACTATGCTCCCCTGTTCTTTGGTGTGGACGGCATGGATGGCATCCTGGGCCTGGAAGGCTTTGACACCAGCCTGGCCGAAGGCGTTATGCTGCTGACCCCCTTCTCCGCCGATGCTGAGGACGAAAAGACCAAGGCCTTTGTGGGCAAGTACCAGGAGCTGTACGGCGAAGTACCCAACCAGTTTGCCGCCGATACCTACGATGGCATGTACGCCCTGTACCAGGCCGTTGTCAACACCGGCATCACTGCTGACACCACGCCTGAGGATGCTTGCGAACTGTTGATTGCCGAATTCCCCAATCTGGAGGTAGAAGGCCTGACCGGCACCATGCATTGGGATTCCACCGGCGCTGTGAACAAGACCCCCACCGCCGTCGTCATCAAGGACGGCGTGTATGTGGGCGCTACCAAGTAAGCTGCGGTTCCGCCGTCCCCCTCTGTCAAGGGGGACGGCGGGGTCCCCTATGAGCCGCGACTGCGCAAAATGCATACACGCAATTTCAGAAAGGTAATCAACAGAAGCTGGCAGCGTTGCCGGCTGCTGTTGGTTACCTTCCTGCGTATTCGCCGGCATCAACTACAAAGGAGGATGAGCCATGATTTCCTTCCTGTCCCACCTGGTCAACGGCCTAAGCCTGGGGAGTGTATACGCCATTATTGCCCTTGGTTATTCCATGGTGTATGGCATTGCCAAAATGCTGAACTTTGCCCACGGCGATATCATCATGGTTGGCGCTTACATCGCCTTTTGCGTGATGCAGTATTTGGGTTTGCCCTCAATTGTAGCGGTGCTGGCCGCCATGGTTGTCTGTACCCTGCTGGGTGTATTTATCGAGCGTTTGGCCTATAAACCCCTGCGCCAGGCCACCTCGCTGGCGGTATTGATTACCGCCATCGGCATGAGCTATCTGCTGCAAAACGCCGCTTTGCTCATCTGGGGCGCAAACCCCAAGGTATTCCCGTCCGTGGTTACCATTCCTTCCATTCAGCTGTTTAACGGCCAATTGAAAATCACCGGCGAAACCATCGTAACGGTGCTGGCCAATGTGGTCATTATGATCGCGCTGACCCTGTTTACCGGCAAAACCCAAATGGGCAAAGCCATGCGCGCCGTATCCGAGGACAAGGGCGCTGCGGAATTGATGGGCATTAACGTAAACCTGACCATTTCCGTTACCTTTGCCATTGGCTCCGCTCTGGCGGCCATCGCGGGCGTGCTGCTGTGCTCCTCCTATCCGGCGCTGATGCCCACCACCGGCTCCATGCCCGGCATTAAGGCGTTTACCGCCGCCGTATTTGGCGGCATTGGCTCCATTCCCGGCGCGCTGGTGGGCGGCGTGCTGCTGGGGGTTATTGAAATTTTGGGCAAGGCCTACGTGTCCACCGAACTGGCGGACGCGCTGGTATTCGCCGTATTGATTGTGGTACTGCTGGTGAAGCCCACAGGTTTGCTGGGCAAGCCGGTGCAAGAGAAAGTGTGAGGTGATACGGATGAAGAAAAAAGCGCTCCTCAACAACCTCATTACCTATGGTATCGTTATTTTGGCCTTTATCATTTGTCAGGTGATGATTGGAAACGGCAGCATGACCCGCTCCATGCGCGGTCAGCTGGTGCCTATCTGCGTGTATATTGTCATGGCCATTTCTCTGAATCTGGTGGTGGGTATTTCCGGCGAGCTTAGCCTGGGCCATGCTGGGTTTATGAGCATCGGCGCGTTTACGGGCACGGTCTGCTCCGCATGGCTGCTGACGGCGTTCCATTTGGAAAACGAAACCGTTCGCCTGATTTTGTCCATGGTTCTGGGCAGCGTTCTGGCCGGAGGCTTCGGCGTGCTGATCGGTATTCCCGTGCTGCGCCTGCGGGGCGACTATCTGGCCATTGTTACCCTTGCCTTTGGCGAAATCATTCGTAATCTGGTGAACTGCATTTACATCAACATTGAGGACAGCGGTCTGATGCACTTTGGCTTCAGCAACCCCAATCTGCCGGGCAGCCCCATACTGGCGGGTCCTAAGGGCACGGTAGGCGTCGCCAAGATCGCCACATTTGAGGTTGGCTTCGCGCTGATTCTGTTTACCCTGTTTGTGGTGCTGAACCTGATTAACAGCCGGTCCGGCCGGGCCATTATGGCGACCCGTGACAGCCGCATCGCCGCCGAATCGGTAGGCATCAATGTAACCAAGTACAAGATGATGGCCTTTGTCACCGCCGCTGTTCTGGCCGGTATGGCGGGTGCGCTGTTCGGCCTGAACTATTCCACGGTAAACGCCACCAAATTCAAGTTTGACACCTCCATTCTGGTATTGGTGTTTGTGGTGCTGGGCGGCATCGGAAACATTCGTGGTTCCATTATCGCCGCAACGGTACTGACGATGCTGCCGGAAATGCTGCGCGCGTTCAGTGACTACCGCATGCTGGTTTACGCGATTGTGCTGATTCTGGTCATGCTGACCACACACAGCCCCTTGCTGGGCGCTAAAATGGATGCTATCCGTTCCAAAATTCGCCACAACCAGAAAAAAAGGCTGAAGGCCAAGCAGGCAAAGGAGGGCAATCAGGCATGACACAGAAGAAGCAATCTGATACCATTATGGTTCCCGTGCCCAGCCACTCCATCGTGCCGGAGCGGGATGTGGACCGCCGCCCCGTGCTGGAAACCCGTCATCTGGGCATTGAGTTTGGCGGACTAAAGGCGGTAGAGGATTTTAACATGACCATTGGCGCTACGGAAATTGCGGGCCTGATCGGTCCCAACGGCGCTGGCAAAACCACGGTTTTTAACCTGCTGACCAAGGTATACCAGCCCACCAGCGGCGTGGTGATTCTGGATGGCAAGGATACCGCCGGGATGAACGCGGTGCAGGCCAATAAGCTGGGCATCGCCCGCACGTTCCAGAACATCCGCCTTTTCGGCAATATGACCGTTGAGGAAAATGTACGCATCGGCCTGCACAACCAGATCAAATACGGCATGTTCTCGGGCATTTTCCGTCTGCCCAAGTACTGGCAGCAGGAGAAAAAGCAGCACGAAAAGGCCATGGAGCTTTTAAGCATTTTTGAAATGCAGAACCTGGCCAATGTACGGGCGGACTCTCTGCCCTATGGCGCGCAGCGCCGGTTGGAGATTGTGCGCGCCCTGGCGACGCATCCCAAGCTGCTGCTGCTGGACGAGCCTGCGGCCGGCATGAATCCCCATGAAACGGAAGAGCTGATGGCGAACATTATCAAAATCCGCGACCAGTTCCAAATCGCCGTGATGCTGATTGAGCATGATATGAATCTGGTAATGGGGATTTGCGAGGGCATTTGCGTACTGAATTACGGCCGCATCATCGCCAAGGGCACAGCCAGTGAAATTCAGTCCAAC
The DNA here is from genome assembly GCA_934621505.1 of uncultured Clostridia bacterium. GTDB lineage: Bacteria > Bacillota > Clostridia > Christensenellales > Aristaeellaceae > Limiplasma. The sequence goes on along the minus strand of CAKTUU010000018.1, from coordinate 9,727 downwards.
CCCACCGTTATTGAGGCCTATCTGGGCAAGCGAGAGGAGGGCTGACCATGAGCCTGCTGAAGGTTGAAAATCTGCATGTATACTACGGTGCGATTCACGCGATCAAAGGCATCTCTTTTGAAGTAAACGAGGGTGAAATCGTAACGCTGATCGGCGCGAACGGCGCTGGCAAATCCACCACGCTGAATACCATTGCGGGTCTGCTGAAGCCCCGGTCCGGTTCCATCGTTTTTGACGGACACAATATGGCTGCGGTTCCCGCCAGCAAAACTGTCTCCCTGGGAATGGCCCTTTGTCCGGAGGGCCGCCGCATTTTCCAGCAGATGACGGTTCGGGAAAATTTGGAGATGGGCGGCTTTACCCGCCCTGCCAGCGAAATTGAACCATCGATTGAGGATGTGTTCATCCGTTTTCCGCGGCTGAAGGAGCGGGAAAAGCAGGTGGCGGGCACGCTGTCCGGCGGCGAACAGCAGATGCTGGCTATGGGCCGCGCGCTGATGAGCAAGCCCAAGCTGCTGATGCTGGACGAGCCCTCCATGGGCCTGGCGCCTATTCTGGTCAAGCAGATTTTCGATATCATCAAGGAACTGCACGCGGCGGGCACCACCATTCTGCTGGTGGAGCAGAACGCGCAGATGGCGCTGTCTGTGGCGGACCGTGCCTATGTGATTGGAACAGGCAAAATTACCATGTCCGGCAACGCTGCCGACGTTTTGGCGGATGACCGTGTACGCGCTGCCTATTTGGGCGGTTGACAATCCTTGGAACCGGCTGCAAGGGGGGGAATGCCTTTGCAGCCGGTTTTTTTTACTTTTATGGCAGATAATTCCTTTTTGAGAAAAGAATTTTACAAATTGTTCAAAAAAGCATTGACAAGCGCCAGGAAAGAACGTACAATAATCAACGTTTTCCAAAATTCATTCGGAAAAGGGGAGAGCTCACTTGGAGAAGTTCTTTAAACTGAAGGAGCACAACACCACGGTTAAAACCGAAATTGTTGGCGGTTTGACCACCTTCTTTGCAATGGCCTACATCATCTTCGTCAATCCCAGCTTTTTGAGCAACGCTGGCATGGATTACACGGCGGTTATGCTGGCTACCTGTGTTTCTGCCGCCATCGGTACGTTCCTGACCGCTTTCCTGGCCAACGTTCCCTTTGCCCAGGCTCCCGGCATGGGTCTGAACGCTTTCTTTACCTACACGATTTGCCTGGGCATGGGCTATACCTGGCAGCAGGGCCTGGCGATTGTGTTTATTTCCGGCCTGATCTTCCTGGCGGTTGCCGTTTCTCCCCTGCGCAGCAAGATCATCGCTTCCATCCCCGCGCCCCTGAAGGCGGCTATCAGCGCCGGTATCGGCCTGTTCATCTGCCTGATCGGTCTGCTGAACGCGGGCATTGTAACTGCTGGCAACAACCTGCTGGATATGGGCTCCATCACCAGCGGCTCCGCCCTGCTGGCCCTGATCGGTTTGCTGGTAACCGGCATCCTGATGGCCTGGAAGGTGAAGGGCGCTCTGTTTATCGGCATTCTGATCTCTACGGTGATCGGCATCCCCATGGGCGTTACCAACGTAAGCAATATCAGTCTGAGCTTCTCCGGTATTTCCATGGCTCCCACCTTCCTCAAGCTGGACTTTGGCGGCCTGTTCTCCATGGGCGTGCTGCCGCTGCTGACCAGCGTTGTCACCTTTGCCATTTGCGACTGCTTTGATACGGTTGGCACCCTGATTGGCACTGCCGGCGGCGCCGGTATGCTGGATAAGGACGGCAACCTGCCCGGCGGCGACAAGGCTCTGGTTGCGGACGCCATTGCCACCTGCACCGGCGCTCTGCTGGGTACTTCCACCGTTACCACCTTTGTGGAATCCTCCACCGGCGTTTCTGAAGGCGCTCGTACCGGTCTCAGCTCCGTGGTGGTGGGCGTGCTGTTCCTGCTCAGCTGCGTGCTGGCGCCTATCGCCGGTATCATTCCTTCCGCCGCTACAGCTCCCGCGCTGATCATCGTGGGTATGTTCATGATCGGCAACGTGTCCAAAGTGGACTGGTCCGATCCGGAAGTGGCCCTGCCCGCTTTCCTGACCATTGCCATCATGCCCTTTGCCTACTCCATCTCCGATGGTATCGGCTTTGGCTTTATCTCCTACACGCTGATCAAGCTGGCCCGCGGCAAGGCCAAGGAGGTTCCCGTCCTGCTGTACATCCTGTCCGCGCTGTTTGTGGTTATGTATATCCTGAGCGCGATGTAACACACTGTGGTATAATGAATAGCGGGATGTTTCGTGCATCCCGCTATTCCCATGGAATAAAGGAGCGTGTTTACCATGTTTTATCCCCTGAAGGTTGCGGGTCTGGAGCGCAATCTGCCCATGTGCCGGGTCAATGACGAATTGTACATTGGCGCTTTTGTCATTTTTGGCGATGTGGAATTGACGGTCGCCTGCGCCCGTGATCTGCTGAAGCTGGCCCCGGAACACGATGTACTGATTACCGCTGAAAGCAAAGGCATTCCGCTGGTGTATGAAATGGCCCGTCAGCATGGCGAAAACAAATACCTGATTGCTCGCAAAGCCGCCAAGCTGTACATGAAGAATGTATTTTCCACGGAGGTCACCAGCATTACCACCGAAAACCGTCAGGTGCTGTGCATCGATCAGGACGACGCCGACTTTATGCGCGGTAAGCGGGTGCTGATTGTGGACGATGTTATCTCCACAGGCGAATCCCTGAAGGCCGTTGAAAAGCTGGTGAAGCAGGCCGGCGGTCAGGTGGTTGGCAAAATGGCCATTCTGGCCGAGGGAGACGCTCAAAAGCGCAACGATATCATTTATCTGGAAAAGCTGCCCCTGTTTAACCCGGATGGCAGCGTAAAGGAATAACGAGCCAAAATTCCCGTATGGGACGCCATGCGGGAATTTTTTTGCGCTCCAAGCCCAAATAGCCGGGAAAGAGATTTGCCTCAACGAGGATTCTATGGTAAAATCAGGATGAGATATTCCGGAAAGGATGATAGCATGAAACGTTTCATAGCCCTGCTGCTGGTCCTGCTGCTGTGCGCAAGCCTGGCCCATGCGGAAGAAGCCGAGAAGTATGACGCGTTGCCTGAAATTTTTCAGATAACAGTGGAAGAAAACGAGCGAAAAATCAACGATGGCGGCGCTTATGTCTATAAGGAATATGTCACCACCACCAATCCCCAGGTTAACGCCGAGCTGCGCCAAATCGTGGACGGCTATGACGACGCGCTGGCGTCCACCCTTCAAATGGACCCACGCAAGAAGGGCAAAAAGGGCAGCGCTTTAAATATCGCCACGGTTTATTACCGAACGGGCGACCTCTTTTTAAGCACGCTGACCATTGCCCGCGTCAATTACTACGACCAGCAACTGTCGGCCGCCTATACTACCCGCACCTGGGATTTATCCACGGGAAAACGCCTGCTTTTGACGGATTTGTTTGCACAGGACAGTCAGGCGTGGGACCTTTTGCAAAAAGGCGTGCGGGAACACATGGCGCAAATTTTTCCCGGAGAAGAACGGAATCAGGCTGTGATAGAAAAGCTGTGTTCCCGGGAAAGCCTGGAAACGGCGGATTTTACCCTGAGCGGTATGGAATTGACCCTGCATTATGCGGCGGCCTACATTGTGCCCGGAAAGGTAACCCTGACCCATGTCCGTTTCTTTTACCCGCAGTTTTCCGGCATGATGACGGAAACGGGTATCGCCGCGACGGATAACAGCCGCTGGAAAATGGTGGCGGTTACCTGCGATGACGGCCCCAAGGATTACACATCCAGCCTGGCGCTGGACGCGTTTCGCAAAATCGGCGCGCGGGTTACCTATTTTACGGTAGGCAAGCAGCTGGAGCGCTACGGCTATGTGCTGCAAAAGCAGTACGACCAAAATCACATTTTTGGCAGCCATTCCTTTGACCATTACAGCGGCTATTCCTTCAAAAAGAAGGCCAGCCGCCTTAAGCAGCTGGATGAAAGCGCGGAATGGACCTATCCGTTGGTAGGGGAAGCGGCCAAGCTGTTTCGCGCTCCCGGCGGAACCTATCCGCCCTGGATTGAGGCGGGAATGCCGCTGCCCATCATTCAGTGGAGCGTAGACACCAAGGACTATACCGGCAAAGCGCCCAAAAAGATTTTTTATGTCTTTCGGGATAAGGTGACAGAGGGCGATATCGTTCTGTGCCACGATACCGGCAAGTACCTTTACGAATCCGTTCCCTTGTGGGGCGAATACCTGATTAACCGTGGCTATATGTTTGTAACGGTGGACGAACTGGCCGCTTCTTACGGGGTAACCTTGCAGCCCAACGTTGTCTACTGGTCTGTACGTCCCGGCGAAAACAGCGAAGACCGCAGCAATATGGGTAAAAAGAAAAAATAGAATAAAAATTCTGAAATGCGTTAAAAAGGGAACCGCTCCAGTTCGAGCGGTTCCCTTCCTTAAACGTTGCTTTTTCTTACTTGCCGAAGTAACGGTTCAGAAGACCCTCGAAGGCCCTGCCGTGACGGGCTTCATCGCGGGCCATTTCATGCACGGTGTCATGGATAGCGTCCAGACCCAGCTCCTTGGCTTTCTTGGCCAACTCGGTCTTGCCCATGGTAGCGCCGTTTTCGGCCTCTACGCGCACGCGCAGGTTTTCCTTGGTGGATTCGCTGACCACTTCGCCCAGCAGCTCGGCAAACTTGGCGGCATGCTCGGCTTCTTCCATAGCAGCCTTTTCCCAGTACAGGCCGATTTCGGGATAACCTTCACGATGCGCCGCACGGGCCATAGCCAGGTACATACCAACCTCGGTGCATTCGCCGGTAAAGTTCTCGCGCAGACCCTGCTTGATTTCTTCGGGAACGTCCTTGGCTACGCCCACAATATGCTCGGCCACCCAGGTGCGACCTTCTTCCATTTTGGCGAACTTTTCACGGGGAGCCTTGCAGACGGGGCAGAATTCGGGAGCCTCAGGACCTTCGTACACATAACCGCAAACCTTGCAAACCCACTTCATTTTCATTTCCTCCTTAAAAATCATCGGTTTATCATTCTTTGGGTGAGCGTCTTTATCGCTCACAATTTAAATATACCCCTTCTGCGCACCTGGTGAAACACATATTTTGAAATTTTTTTATTTTTGCAGCTCGGCAAGCAACGCGGTTTCCATACCGTCCACTTCACAAAGGGCTTTGTGGCGAACGGGCAGGCTTTGCAGCTGGCGAATCTGCTGGGGAATGGGTACGCCGGACAGCTTTTCCAGCTTTTCCGAGCAGGCAAAGTAGTCCAATCCCGCAACCGCGCTGTCGCCCAGCAGACTGCGCACCACGTCGGGGGCAAACTTGTAGGGGCTGGCGGTGGATACAATGACCGTTGCGGCAGGATCGTTGGTGGAAGCACGGTAGTTTTTCAGCGCATGGGCTGCTACCGCCGTGTGAGGATCCATCACATAATGATCCCGTTCATATACCCGTTTGATTTCGTCCGCGGTCATATTGTCGTCCGCGTAGTCCGCCCAGAAAATCTTTTGCAGTTCAGCTAAACGCTGAGCCCCGATGGAGAAGCTGCCGCACTCGCCTAACTGCTGCATCCATCCCCGGACCAAAGCGGCGTCCCGGCCGGCGGATTCATACAGCAGTCTTTCCAGATTGGAGCTGATCAAAATATCCATGCTTGGCGACATTGTCTGGAAGAAGGTGCGGTGGGTATGGTAGATACCGTCGGTAAAGAAATCCGTCAGCACATTATTGCGGTTGCTGGCGCAAATCAGCCGGTTGATGGGCAGACCCATGCGCTTGGCATAATAGCCTGCCAGAATATCGCCAAAATTGCCGGTGGGCACCACAAAGTTCACGGCCTGTCCCATGCGAATGGCGCCGCGGTGGACCAAAGAAGTATAAGCCGTGTAGTAATATACAATTTGTGGAACCAGACGGCCAAAATTGATGGAATTGGCAGAGGAAGGCATACAGCCAATCCGGTCCATTTTTTCGTGGAACGCAGGGTCGTTAAACAGCTTTTTCACACCGGTCTGAGCCTGGTCAAAATTGCCGTTTACGCCGATGACATGGGTGTTGGCGCCTTCGGTGGTAACCATCTGCAATTCCTGCACTTTGCTGACGCCGCCATGGGGATAAAAAACGGAGCAGCTTACCCCCGGAACATCGCGGAAGCCTTCCAGGGCCGCCTTGCCGGTATCGCCGCTTGTGGCTACAATAATGCTGACCTGACGCTTTTCCTCGTTTTTCCGGGCAGCCAGAGTCAACAGATGGGGCAATAGCTGCAACGCTACATCCTTAAACGCCAAAGTAGGGCCGTGAAACAGTTCCAGCACATACACATTGTTGGCCAGGGCCTTTACCGGCGCAATATCCGGATCGTCCCACCGGCTGGCGTCATAAGCGCTGTTTACAGCCTGCTCAATTTCGGCAATGGAATAATCCTCCAAAAAATCCCTCAGGATTCGGGCGGCCTGGTTTTGATAGCTGGTGCCGCAAAGCGCCGCCATCCGGTCTTCCGACAGCGCTGGAAACATGCTGGGTACAAACAGACCGCCATCCCTGGCCAGTCCCCACAAAATTGCCTGAGAGGATGTGGCGCACGCGCCTCCCCGGGTAGAAAAAAAGGACATGAAAGACACCCCCGATTCTTCATATGCTACAAGCAAATCATACATGTTTTTGCCAAAAATGTAAAGAAGATTTCGGCATGGCGTATATGCGGCCCCTATGACAACTTCCCAAAGGGTTTTTTCGACAGATTGTCAAATTTCTTTTTTCAGGTTTCAAACTTTTGGGCCGCCAACCCGTCTAACCAGTGAAAGAGCTCTTGATCCAAGGACAAGGAGGTCCCCATGACAAAGGACGAATTTGGGCGCAGGGTGGTCGCGGCGCAAGAACGGTTATACCGCATTGCCCGCAGCTATCTGCGAAATGAGCATGACTGTCTGGACGCTGTATCGGAAGCCATTTTAAAAGCCTGGCAAAAGCAAAATACCCTTCGGGACGAGCAGGCCTTTGACACCTGGTTAAACCGGATTGTAATCCGGGAATGCGTCAATATTCAGCGCAGGCAGAAACGATTTTTTCCGGTAGAAACGCCGCCGGACAGTCCGGCAAATCCAACTACTTTGGGAACGGACTTAAGCGCGGTAATCGACTGTCTGCCGCAAAGTCAGCGCATTGTGGTGGTTCTGCATTACATGGAGGGCTACGGCATGAAAGAAATGGCCTGGCAGCTGAACTGCACGCTCGGCACTGTCGCCTCCCGGCTGCACTACGCCCGAATCAAGCTGCGCGATTTGCTGAAGGAGGAAATAGAATGAAGCGGGAAGATTGGCGTAAAGCCTATATCCCTCCCAGAGAATTGGAGAAATGCGTGGAGGCGGCGCTGGACAGGCTGGAGGACGCGCCCAGGATCAGGCGGATTTCGCCACGGGCCGTTGCGCTGGCCGCAGCCGTTTTACTGGCTCTTTGCAGCGCTGCCTACGCCGCCGTTCATTTGGGGTGGTACCAATATTTTGCTGAAAGATGGGGCGTTCAGATTCCCCAAGCCGCCGAAAAGGAAATGAAGGCTGATTGGGTCTGGCAGGTAGGCCCGGCAACTGTAACCTGTCAGCAGCTTATAACCGATGGTCACATCGCCATGAGTTCCGCCAGGGTGCGGCTGACAGATGAAACGTCAGCTTTGCTTGCCTACGATACGGGAATCGAGGAAACCATGGACGACGCAAGCGCTGAGCGGTATGGTCTGGAGCCGGGATTCACCTGGCGGACAGCAGCTCGCCAGATGAATCTTTCTCTTTATGCTGCGCGGGTTCTGCTGGAACCGGACGGCGAATACGACGGCGGTGTCTCCATGGAGGACGCCATGTGGGACGAAAGCGGAGCCGTTGTTTCTTTTCACATGTCGCTGCTGAAACGCAATCAAGCGGAAAAAACGCTTCCCTGTATCCTATATATGTGGGTTTGCCGGTTTGACCCGCAAACAGGTAAACCGCTGGAAGAATGGGAACGCTCTGAAAGGGTAGAACTGCCCTTGACTCCGCTGCTGGCGGAAAAGGAGTATCATCCACAGGAAAGTGCCGCGTTGGGTCCCTATACCGTTCAAAGGGTTTATGCAAAGCTGTACGCCACCGGCGCTTATGTGACGTTGGAAGTGACAGACCATTCGCGGCAGAACGCTGGAAACCTTGATGCGATTCAGTGTTATGACGAAGATGGAAAAACGCTTCCCATGGGCATGAATCTTTCCAGCGAATGGAATACGGACAACAGGCCAACGGTCACCCTTGAATGGATGTACAGCCTGAATGAACTGCCCGCGCGGCTTATGTTGACCGACGGCGTAAACAGCCTATTTGTAGAATAGCGAGGGAGGGACTGCAAATGAAAAAATCGATTGCATTATGTCTGAAAAGAAGCACGCTTCTGACAATGGCGGGCTGCCTGCTGCTTTTTGCATCAGCATTCGCGGAGTCAGGAACGACCGTGCGCATTGCCGGAGGATTTTTTGACGAATACTGGAGAGAAAAAGGCATTGATGTACAGACGCCTGACTATCATTGGAAAACGGGCCTTGCGCTGCTAAAGCTGGATAACGCTCCGGATCTGTATCATGCCAGCTTGGAGAATTGCGATTTTCAGTCGCTTAAGAATGCCGGCGTACTGGCCGATCTTTCCGGAAGCGAAAGGCTGATGGAGGCCGTCAGCCGTATGCGCCCGGAATTGCAGGAGCTGGTACTGGATAAGGAAGGCCGTCTGGTGGCAATGCCGCTGCTTATGATGAGCGATCCTGTGTACTGGCGGCAGGAAGCCTTTGACGCGGCCGGGCTGACTACGGCAGACGTACCGCAAAGCTACACGCAGATGCTGGACTTTGCGGAGGACTGGGCGGCACGGGTTCAGGCGCGGCCGGAATCCCGGGTGTGCTTTACGGATACCGGCTCTTTTGGCGGCAACGCTTCCTATGCCTACACCTGGTGGCTGACGGATATGCTGGTAAACACCTGGGAGATGCAGGCGTATGAAGCGGGCCAGCCGCTTACCTTTGACACGCCGGAGTTTGTCGCCCTGCTGGAGCGTACCCGAAAGGCGGGAAAGCTGCTGTATCAGGCCGAATCAAGCCAAAAACAGCGGCAGGGGATGCTGTCGCTTTTCTGGAACCAGCACGGTGGCTCCGGCCTTGAGGGGCTGTATAACGGCGGCCGGGATTACGGCTTGTCCCATACCGTTCCTTTTCGGATTTCTGACGCGCAGCCTGCTCTTATGCGCACCCATGTCAGCGTGAACCTGGTGCGGGCGGACAGTCCGCAGACGGATGCAATCATTGGTTATTTGGAGCGGTATGTTCCCTCGCCCGATTCTGTATATTCCGCCGAATTGTATCGCGACGGCATAGCGCCGGGGGCTTACGGAAAGGACTTTGTGGAGCGCATCACTGCCGGCTGGCTCAAGGATCGTGATGAATATGCCGGAACGTTTTCTTTTGCCCCCAGAAAAGCATTTTTCCTGTATGAAAACGCGCTGATGAAATTTTTCCAGGGAGAATTATCCGCTGAAAAGCTGGCCCAAAAGATCAGCCAGCCCAAGGAGGACCCAAACCGGTAAAAAACTTTTTCTCATAACGAAGAAGGGGACGGCAAAACGCCGTCCCCTCAGTCTGTCAAAGAAGCCACAATGCGAGATAGCAATGCGGCTTCTTATACGATAGAAAGGTGGAAAAAAGTAAGCGC
>CAKTUU010000017.1 GCA_934621505.1 uncultured Clostridia bacterium | reverse complement strand
TGGTGACGGCCCGGAAAAATAGATCGCTGCCGCATTCCCTTTCCTCAGTCAGTGAAAATTGACTGAGGCTTTTTTGTGCAATGAAAAGTCTTGCGCCAGACCTGAGCCGTACCAAAACGAAAATCAGAGCGCTTTGTCCCTTCAATACCACACGGCGAGCTTTTCTGCCGAAAACGCCACACTCACCTGGGCGCTGGGCATAGTAAATCGTATGTACCAGCCGCCCGGTCGATTCGAGTCAGATGGGCCGTATCTCCGCAGAATCCCTAGTCAGGCTGGGGATTTCCGATTCAAAATTAGACTTCTTTAATCCATGTGGAATAGTCCGCTGCTGTCATAACGGGTTTTCTGAAGAATTTTAATACCAAAATGATCGTAAATCTCGCCAGAGCCATCCACATCAATCCAACGCTGTTCCAGTTCATTTTCGTAAAGGATGCTATGCCCTACACAGGCAGGGTCATTGAAAATGAAATAGAGTTGATGATCGCTTTGGCAATATCCCACACAGATAACCCAATGGCCCTCGGTAAGGTAGGATTCAGGCTCGGATGGGTCGTCAAGATTGTAGCTGCCATCATCAGCAGAGGACCACGCTTGCAGCGCCATCATAACAGGATGCCCTTCATCCAGCGCCTGCCGCAGTGTGGATAGGGACATATGCTGCGCCGCGTCAAATTCGATTTTTGCTTCTTCAAAATAGTTTAGAAGCGCTTGTGGCGATGTACCGATCTCAGGAGAAGTAAGAAGCGCTTCTTCATACTGGGTTAGGTTTCTATCGGCTTCATATGGGTATAGCCAGTTCATAAGCATTTGCACACAGGTAGCGCCGCAGGTATAGTCCCCGTACTGACGTAATGCAGGAATATTAATAAAGACAGCCGCATCTGTAAGAGAAGCCGCATAAACATCCGATGAGGTATTGGTTTCAGCACAGCCGCAGACAGCCGGCCAAACCAGACTCATCAATAAAAAAATCGTCCTTGAAAAGAGGAAAAGACGCTTTATCCCGTGATTCACAGCAAAATGCTCCTTTCAAATCTGGCACTAAAAAACCAATTGATTCTATCAAAAAAGGCCGCTTTTTTGCGACCTTTTCTGATGAGCAAAATTTACAGCTTCAGGCAGTAGGGGCCCACAGGGCGGATATCAAGAATATCGCAGCTGTGAGCGCCAAAGACAGACTCCATTTCATGGACGAAATGGTCCAGCTGCTTTTGGGGAACAAAGTTAAGAGTCGTGCCGGCAAAGCCGCCGCCATGTACGCGCCACGCGCCAGCGCGTCTTAGCTGCACCTCGCTGAGCATCAGAGCCAGAGCCAATTCCTGACGGCTGGCATTGGAGAAAATGTTTTGCAGGTAGCAATAGCTGGAACGTCCGCTTTCGATAATCAGCTTCAGGAAAGCGGACAAATCATTATTTTGCAGGGCGTCTACTTCCTCGGAAACCCGGCGGTTTTCGGCAAAATAGTGGGCGGCGCGCAGAATGGCACGGTCGGCGTTCTGGCCTTTTAGCGCGGTGCGCAGCAGAGGAATGGCCTGCATGAACTGCTCAGGCAGCACGTCCCGCAGGGTCTGCTGACCAAAGTATGAAGCGACGGCCCGCATTTCAGCCGGAATGGCGGCATAGTCGGGGGTCAGGTCGTCATGGCTTCCGCCGGAATTGACCACCACCAGCGCATAGCCCTTTTCGGCAAAGTCATATTGCAGGGCGCGCACTTCGGGATCGTCCTCTTTAAAGTCAATATACGCCAGCCCGCCCACACTGCTGGCCATTTGATCCATCAGGCCGCTGGGCTTGCCAAAATATACGTTCTCCGCAAACTGGGAAAAGATGGCCCGCTGCTTGGCGTCCAGCTGGTTATCGTTAAACAGCTGATCGAAGATGGCGCACAGCAGTACCTCCACCGCGGCGGAACTGCTCAAACCGCTGCCGCCCCGCACCGTGGAGGTCATCACCGCGTCAAAACCGCCGATTTGCAGCCCGGCTTCCTTCATTTTGAAGGCGACGCCACGCACCAGAGAGGCCGTGGCGCCCTTTTCCTCCTCATGGATGGAAAGGTCGTTTAAATCAACCGACAGGGGCTGATAACCCTCGCTGTGGATGTTTACGGTCATGTCGCGCCGGGGAGATACCGCCGCCAGGGTATCCAGGTTGACGGCAGCGGCCAGCACCTTGCCACGGTTATGATCCGTGTGGTTGCCGCCAATTTCCGTGCGGCCCGGGGCGCTGATCAGGTAGACGCTGGTATCATCGTGAAAAACTTCCTCGTGCTTCTTCAGCAGACGGCTGTAGCGCATGCTCTGGTTAAGCAGCATACCGTCCCGGGGACCGTACAGATAGGTAAGCTGCTTCATCACTTCCGGTGTTTTCAGCTGGCTGATCATGCGGGCGTATTGGCTCATGGACAATCCTTCCTTTACCTGTGTTAATAAAGACCTAAAACCGGAGGACCGGTTTCAACCGTTATGGGACCAGGGCCTGCCAGAATGCGGTCATTTCCTGAGCGCCCAGGTCGTTGAGCCGCTGATGGAAAGCGTCGATGTTTTCCTGGGTCAGGGCCACCTCGCCCAGCACAAAACGGGCAAGCATGGTATCCACATATTCGCCTAAACCATCCTGAATGTCCAGCACCTGCCGGCGCTGCTCAGCCGTCAGGGAAAGCTGGGAATAAGGCTGGCGCACATAGGTGGAAAAGCGCTTTAATTCGCCGTTCAGGCGCATCAGCTCGTCATCCGCGTAGCGCTCGTAAAAGCTCTGGGGAAACAGCCAGGGCATAACTCCGGTATCGTAAAGGCTGATCTGGCTGTAGCGGCTCAGGCTCATGGATTCCAAACCGCCCTTCCAGGACCAGCGGCCTTCGGCATCCATCTCGTAATCCTCATCCTGAATACCAGCCATGGCTTCCGCGGCTCCGTCAGGGGTATACAGCGTGTCCACCCAGCGCAGCAGAGCCGCCGGGTCCTGGCAGGCGGAGGTAATGGCAAACGCGCCGGTGGTGACCTGCCCGAACAGATCCCGGTACACCTGACGGCCGTTATAGATCAGGGGATCCAGAACCCCGTAGCTTTTCGCCATGGAGGTGGGCAGCAGGTTCAGGGGCGTGGGGGCAAAGAAAGCGCCGTAGGTAACCGCCGCATCCTCATCGGAAACCTTGCGCATGATGTCCGCCGTCTGGAAACCGTTGGGGTCAATCAGCCCCTCCTGATAAAAATCGTGCAGGGTCTGAGCCAGCTGAATAAAGCTGTCCTCCAACGGCCAGAAATGCACCTGATCATCGTCGTCCAGATAGATGTTGTAGTCGTTTACCGCCACACCATAGGCATGGGACAGGAACTTTAATTCCCAGGGGCCTAAAAAAGCCAGGGGAATTTCGTCCTTTTTGCCGTTGCCATTGGGATCCTTGTTCCGGAAAGCGGTTAAAACCTGACGCAGGCTGTCCAAATCCGTGGGCATGGACAGCCCCAGCTTTTTCAGCCAATCCTGATTGATCCAGATGGGGTTTTGCGGGGCCTGCTCCTGAATGCAGGGCAAAGCGCCGATTTTGCCATTGGGCAGGGTAATGGCTGCCAGCCAGTCGGGATGCTGCTGAAGCAGCGCCCACAGATAAGGCGCGTTTTCCTCCAGCAGCGGGGCCAGGTCAATCAGCTGGCCGCTGTCCGTATAGCGAATCAATTCCTGGGTGGTCAGGGCCGCTTTAAACAGCACGTCGGGCAGTCGGCCGCCCTCGGCAAACATGGATTCCTTAGCGGCCTGCCACTCGGTATAACTGGTGTACTGGGCATAGGTAAAGGTAATCCCGGTTCGCGCCTCCATACGGGTAAAAAAACCGTTGTTACTCCAGTCGTGTTCGCTTTTTTCTCCATCAAAACCGGCCATGGAAAAGGAAGAATCGGCCAGCGCGGAATTGCCTAAAAAAAGAAGCAGGCATAGCGCCACGGCCACGAAACGTTTGAACATTCTATTTCCTCCAAGTGAAAAATACGCGGCGAAATCACTTGTATTATACCTGATTCGCCGTGCTTTGTAAATTCCCTAATTATTGAACGCGCACAGAATCGCTGTACTGGCTGTACATCCGCTTGCCGTTGCTGTTTTTGTAGGCGCGTACTTTGTAATAGCCGCCCGTCTCCACCCGGAAGGTGCAGGAGCCGGTGGTGGATTTTTCGTCTACTTTGGTATAGGAGCCGCCTTTTGCAGCGCTGCGGTACAGCACATAGCCGCTGGCCCCCTTGACGGACACTGTCAGGTTTACATGGTCCTTATATTCCCTGGCTTTCAGGGTGGGAACCATGTCCTTGATGGTGGCGGCGGTTGCCCCGGCAGCGGCGCTGCCCACAGTAACGGTGCAGGTGGCCGCGGTCAGCCCGGGGGCTTTGACCGTCAGTGTGGCGGTTCCCGCTTTCTTTTTGCGGATGGTGCCGCTTTTCAGCACCGTAAAAACGGCGGTGTTGCTGCTTTGACAGGTAAGCCCATCCAAAGCCAGCTTGCCGATCTTCACCTCTTTTTGATCGTACAGGTACACCGTGGGCTGTACGGTGGTACGGGTTTTCATGTTGATATCGCTGACCTTTAGATGAAAGCCTTTATGATCCCGATCCGCCTTGGAAAACAGGCCGCTGGACAGGGTAATGGTAACGCTTTTGCTTTGATTGGCCTTGGCGGCAGCGTCCGCCTTTTTGGCTTTCACATCGTCCGGCTGCTGCTGCAGGTAGCAAACCCAGTAGTAGCCCTGAGCGCTGTCCTTCACAGACACGCAGGCAATGCCCACATGGGTAAAATCCTGATCCAGAATGGCCTTGTCCCAGCCCGCCACAGCGTCCTCGGCTTTGGAATAACCCGCCGCCAGGCATTCCATTTGAGCCATCGCGCCCTTCAGGCTGGCATACTCCGCCGCAGCCGTGTCAAAGTCCGTCAGGTCTGGCCGCTGATGGGCAAAATGAACGGACGCTTCCGCCGCCCGCTGAATAGCGGCTTTTTCCAGGTCCGCCAGCATGGTCAACTCGTTCAGGCCCTTCTTTTTTCGGGCATGATTGATCAGCTTCAGCGCGGAGCGGGCGCGGTTTTGATAGGTATCCACCCCAATGGTCAGGGTCAGCTTTTTGGAAGCGGCATGAGCGGTCAGGGGCAGGCCTGTGAGCACAAGCAGCAATGCGCACAAAAGCGCGGCGATACGGCGGGGCATAGAGGGTCCTCCTACATTGTTTTGGATATTTCTATCATACCACAAGTCCGCCCCAAAAGAAAAAAGACTTTTCGCGCAAACAAAAAAATCCCCATTTCCCGAAAAACGGGAAATGGGGAAGGAAAGATTACTTCTCCGCCAGGCCCTTGTACTTGGCGTACTTGGCCATGGCATCGGCCTCGTTCTTATCGAACAGGTCCTGAGCCACATCGGGGAACATCTTCGCCAGGGAAGCGTAACGGGTTTCGCCCTTAATGAAGGTCTGATACTCGCCTTCCACAGGCTCCTTGCTGTCCAGGGTGAGGGGGTTCTTGCCCTGCTCAGCCAGGTCGGGATTGTAGCGGTACAGCGTCCAGTAGCCGCACTCCACAGCCTTCTTGATCTCGGCCTGAGCCAGACCCATGTTGATGCCGTGGTTGATGCAGGGCGCGTAAGCGATCACCAGAGACGGGCCGTGATAGGCTTCGGCTTCGGTCATGGCCTTGATCAGCTGAGCGGGGTTGGCGCCCATGGCGACAGTGGCCACATACACATAGCCATAGCTCATGGCCATCATGCCCAGGTCCTTCTTCTTGGTGCGCTTACCGGCAGCGGCAAACTTGGCCACAGAGCCGGTGGGGGTGGACTTGGAGGACTGTCCGCCGGTATTGGAGTACACTTCGGTATCCAGCACAAGGATGTTGACATCCTGGTTCTGGGCCAGAACGTGGTCCACACCGCCGTAACCGATGTCGTAAGCCCAGCCGTCGCCGCCGAAGATCCAGAAGGACTTCTTGGTCAGCAGGTCAGCGTCGGCAATGACCTTGCGGGCCAGGGTGCAGGCTTCGCAGTCGCACTCCACGCCGGTCATATCCTTGCCGTTCAGCACAACGCCGGTCAGGTCGATGCCATCCTTGCAGGCCGCCAGCAGCTTCTGGCCGGCCGCCTTGGACTTCTTGCCGTCATCCATGTTATCCAGCCATTCCTGACCGGCTTCCTTGATGGCGGGCTGGCACCAGTCAACGGCGATCAGGGCGCGCACGTTGTCGGCCAGCTTGGCGCGGCGCTGGGTGATGGCCAGCTGCATACCAAAGCCGAACTCGGCGTTATCCTCGAACAGGCTGTTGGCCCAGGCGGGACCATGGCCTTCCTCGTTGGTGGTGTAGGGGCAGGTGGGGGCGGAGCCGCCGTAGATGGAGGAGCAGCCCGTGGCGTTCGCCACGATCATACGATCGCCGAACAGCTGGGTAACCAGCTTCACATAGGGGGTCTCGCCGCAGCCGGCGCAGGCGCCGCTGAACTCGAACAGGGGCTTCAGGGACTGGCTGTTCTTGACGGTGGCCACATTCTCGATACCCTTCACTTCGGGCACGGTCATGGCAAACTCCCAGTTCTTTTCTTCCACCATCTGAGAGGTCAGAGGCTTCATCTCCAGAGCCTTCTCCTTGGCGGGACATACCTGCACGCAGTTGCCGCAGCCGGTGCAATCCAGCGGGCTGACCTGCATACGGTACTGCATGCCGGCAAATTCCTTGCCGGTAGCGGGCTTGGTCTTGTAGCTTTCGGGGGCGTTCTTCATGACTTCCTCGGAAGCGTAGATGGGACGGATGCAGGCGTGGGGGCACACCAGAGAACAGTTGCCGCACTGGATGCACTTGTCAACCAGCCACTCGGGAACCGTTACGGCGATGCCGCGCTTTTCAAACTTGGTGGTGCCGGTGGGCACAAAGCCGGAGGGATCGAAAGCGCTGACGGGCAGGCTGTCGCCTTCCTGCGCCAGGATGGGCTCCACAAAGGTCTGGAAGTACTCGGTGGACTTCACCTTTACGGGCTCGGCGCCGGTGGTGGCGGTGGCCCAGGACTCGGGCACGTCAATCTTGACCAGGCCGGAGATGGCGATGTCGATGGCGTCCCAGTTCTTCTTGACGATGGCGTCGCCCTTCTTGCCGTAGGTCTTCTTGGCATAGGCCTTCATGTATTCGTCGGCCTGCTCGTAGGGGATAACGTCGGCCAGCTTGAAGAAGGCAGCCTGCATGATGGTGTTGATGCGGTTGCCCATGCCAACCTTCAGCGCCAGGTCAATAGCATCGATGTTGTAGAAACGGGCGTGCTTCTTGGCCAGCAGCTGCTTCATCTTGGCGGGCAGCTTGGTTTCCATTTCCTCGGCGGTCCACTGGCTGTTCAGCAGGAACACGCCGCCGTCCTTCAGGCTGGACACCATGTCGTACTTGGTGACGTAGCTGGGGTTGTGGCAGGCCACAAAGTCGGCCGCGTCGATCAGGTAGGTGGACTGGATGGGGGTCTTGCCGAAGCGCAGGTGGCTTACGGTGATGCCGCCGGACTTCTTGGAGTCGTAGCTGAAGTAGCCCTGGGCGTACATATCGGTATGGTCGCCGATGATCTTGATGGAGTTCTTGTTGGCGCCAACGGTACCGTCGGAGCCCAGACCATAGAACTTGCAGCACACGGTGCCTTCGGGAGCGGCGATCACCTGCTCGCCCAGCTTCAGGCTGGTGCCGGTCACGTCGTCGTTGATACCCACGGTGAAGTGGTTCTTCATCTCGCCGTCCAGGTTATCGTACACAGCCTTTACCATGGTGGGGTTGAATTCCTTGCTGCCCAGACCATAGCGGCCGCCCACAACCTTGATATCATCGCGGCCGGCCTCACGCAGAGCGGCGCAGATATCTTCGTACAGAGGCTCGCCCAGAGAGCCGGGCTCCTTGGTGCGGTCCAGCACGGCGATCTTCTTGCAGGAAGCGGGGATGGCGTCCAGGAAGTGCTTCACGGAGAAGGGACGGTACAGGCGAACCTTGATCAGGCCCAGCTTTTCGCCCTTCTTGTTCAGGTAGTTGATGGTCTCCTCGATGGTCTCGCAGCCGGAGCCCATGGCGATGATGACCTTTTCGGCGTCGGGAGCGCCCACATACTGGAACAGCTTGTACTCGCGGCCTACCAGCTTGGAAACCTTCTTCATGATTTCCTCAACGATGGCGGGGGTGGCGTTGTAGTACTTGTTGGCGGCCTCGCGGTTCTGGAAGTAGATGTCGGGGTTCTGGGCGGTACCGGCCTGATGCGGATGCTCAGGGTTCAGGGCGCGCTCACGGAAGGTCTTCACCTTGTCCCAGGGAACCAGGGGTTCGATGTCCTTGTAGTCGATGGCGTCGATCTTCTGCACCTCATGGCTGGTGCGGAAGCCGTCGAAGAAGTGCAGGAAGGGCACGCTGGATTCCAGGGTGCTCAGGTGAGCAACCAGGGCCAGATCCATGGCTTCCTGTACGCTGTTGGAGGAAAGCATGGCAAAACCGGTCTGGCGGCAGGCCATCACGTCGGCGTGGTCGCCAAAGATGGACAGGGCGTGCGCGGCCAGAGCGCGGGCGCTGACGTGGAATACGCAGGGCAGCAGCTCGCCGGAGATTTTGTACATGTTGGGAATCATAAGCAGCAGGCCCTGAGAGGCGGTGAAGGTGGTGGTCAGCGCGCCAGCCGCCAGGCTGCCGTGCACAGCGCCAGCCGCGCCCGCTTCGGACTGCATTTCGCTTACATGAACGGTCTGGCCGAACAGATTCTTCGTACCATGGGCCGCCCAGTCGTCAACCACTTCCGCCATGGGGGAGGAAGGGGTGATGGGGTAAATGGCCGCCACGTCGCTGAATGCATACGCGACGTGGCCTACGGCGGTATTGCCGTCAACGGTCATTTTGGTTGCCATTGTGTGTCCCTCCTGAATTGTAATTTTGAAAGCCGCCAGCTTGTTTTTCACGTGTACAAACGAGCGGAAGTTTCCAACATATCTATTATAATAACTTGTGAATGCATTGTCAACCAAAACCAGGCCGGTTTCCGCGGAGGCCGCGCTTGTCATTCTTTGCCGATATATGCTATAATTTCATGCAACCTGAGCAGTGCGGCGGCCCGCAAGCGGGCTTTTGCACAAACGGACAGACGTGCGGGAGGTTTTTGAAAAATGTCGCTGACCCAACCGAAAAAATGGAAAATCTGGTCCTATGCTACCTTGATATTTTGTCTGGGCGCTTATACCCTGCTGCTGCTGTCCTGGGAGAGGGGCTCCCTGACAGTGGAGCGCTACGCGCTGCCGGTGGCCTTTGCCTTTTTTGGAGCGGCGGTTTGCCGGGGCGGCGTCCGGGGCGAGGTTTGGGCAGGCCCGCTGTTCCTGCTGTGGTTTGTGGTCAGCCGCATGCTGCTTGGCGAAAATTATCTGGAAACTTCTTCGCTGGATTTTGCCCTGATGGTTCCGGCCTATCTGGTAGCCCTGCCCTTTGCCTTTTCCCAGGAGGGCGAACAGCGCAAGCGGGGCCTGCGCGTTTTTTGCTGGTTCATCAGCCTGAGCGCCGCTGTGCTGGCGTGGGTAGGAGTGGCCGCTGTAATGACTCGCAGCACCATCACTTTCCCATTTTTTGGGGTAACTAGTTATTTGTCTGGTTATCGTCTGTTCCTTTCCGACATGCATCCTAACATTGGGGCTGTATATTGCCTGTTGGGCTTTATTGGGTTGGGCTATCTGGTTTTGGACTGTCAAAAAAAATGGATGATTCTTCCTGCACTGATTACGGGGGCAGGCTTATGGATGGCTATAGCTTTTACCGTTTCACGAACGGTTATGATTTTGTGGACTTCCATGTTTGCCGGTATGACCCTGATGCTGTGCCTGCGCTGCAAAAAGGTGCGCGGCATTGCCAAGGGCGTGATGACGGTGGCGCTGGTGCTGGTCGTGACGCTGGTAACCTACAAGAGCTTTTCCTGGGTCAGTCAGGCGGCCATGCGGCAAAGCGCCCAAAACTCGCTGATGTCGCAGGCTTATGCTGAGGAGCAAACTGTTCCAACCCCTGAACCGGGGTCGGACAAGGTAATGACCCGTCCACTGGATTTGCAGACTGTATTTACCCTGACGGAACGCACCAAAATCTTTTCTGCCTGTTTTAAGCTAATTAAGGACAACCCAAGTGTATTGCTTCATGGCGTACTAACCAAAGATATTCTTCGGGAACTTAACCGTTATATTGTTTCCTCCGATGTATACTACCACACTCATAACGCATGGCTGCAAGTATTGGTGAATGTGGGATTGCCGGGCTTACTGCTGGTTTTGTATATGACTTGGATGGCGATACGAAGCAGCTGGCGGATTTTATTTCGCCGCCCTGCGGAGAAAATTCCGCTGGCGGAATGCTGGCTTGCGTTTGGCTGCCTAGCGCTGCTGGCGGACGGCATCACTGAACCATATTTGTTCACAGACGTATATGCCATAGCCTGCTTCTGTCTTATGATACTGCTTAGCTATATTCTGCGTATCGCAAAAGAAATGAAATAACGATAGGAGGAGCGTTTTCATGAGAATAGAAGGGCTACGCAGTTTTTTTTCTAGTTTTACGGGTTTAGTAGCATGTCTACGGGAAAAAAAGCGGAAGCCATGCAAATGGCTAGACCCAGTTATCGCTATGATGCTGGCGGCCCTGACCCTGCTGTTTTCTGTTATGTACCTAGACGCAGGGCACGGCTGGGGTGACGATCAAGCCGCCTATTTGACCACAGCCTTTGCCATTGCGGATGGAAGAATTGAAGAACAAAACAAGATAAATCTGTTTATGCACCCTATGAAGGGAAATACACAGGAACGGGCTTATGTATGGGGGTATCCGTTGATGCTGATTCCCATTTATAAGCTGTTTGGCTTTAATCGGGACACTTATTCCACAGTCGTTTATTACAAATTGCCGGGCTGTCTGTGCATGGCACTATTAGCGGGTATTTTATATCTGTTTTACCGGCGGCGTTTTTCACGGCTCACCTCCATGCTTCTAACGGCAGCTTTGGTCTTTAGCGTAGGACTGTTCCCGCAAGTTAACAATCTTTACACAGACGTTCCCTTTTTGGCCTTTACCATGCTAAGTTTGTATTTAGCTGAAGCATTCTGGCAACAAGAGCGAACGGGCTGCAAGCTGTTGTTAGGGATATTACTTGGAGTTAGCTTGTGGGCAACGTATGTGATACGTCTAAACGGTCCGTTAACCCTTGCGGCTGTGGCATTGGGTCATGGATTGTATCAGTTACGCCGCCGACGGTTTGATCGATGGCTTCTGCAACTATTTCCTTATTTCTTTTTTGGTGGAATCTTGTTCCTTTCCTATAAACTGTTGCCCGTACCAACTTCCAATTCTTCGGATTTGGGCAAAATTACCTTGGCGGGCATTGGATATAATCTGCAATATTACGATGTACTTTTACAGGAATGGGGGGCTACACTTTTTTCGGGTCTGCCACTGTTTCGGTATGAGGGAACATGGCTGGTACTGCTTATTGCAAGTCTGATTGGTTTCTGGTTTCATAAAGATGAGGCACATCTGTTTTTCTTTGGAGCGGCCACCTTTGCAGGTTGTTGCATTTTAGATTATCAGCAGGGGTTACGATATCTATATCCCATGCTGCCGGTGCTTTTGCTGTTGGCTTCCCATGGGTTCATTGCACTAACGAGGCTGCTTGAGAAGCATGTATGGCGTTGTAAAGCTCAACCAGCGCTTCGGCGTGCAGGTCGGTGTCTAGGTATTGCAGCGCTGTGCAGTGTGCTTGCTGTAACCACATGCACATGCATAACTCGGTATCGTCAGCGTGGACAGGCCTTGCCGGATACTGATTCCTACTCCACAGAAGCGATTGACTTGTATCATTTTATTCAGCAAAAAACGCCCGAAGATAGTGTAATTGCTGCTACAAAATGTCGCGCCATCTACCTAAATACCGGTAGAATAGGCTTCCGTCCTCAGGTAGCCACGGACGTTTGGCCTCATCCCTTCCTACCCTATCAAGAAGAACGAGTAGATCTTGCCATTGCCGATTATGTATTGATGAATCATGATGAGTTTGAACCCGAACAATTACAGTATCTGCTAGCTGAATACCACGGCAGCTATACACTAAAGCTGGTCTATCAGAATCGACTGTACAGTTTATATCAGCGGGTATCTGTAATGGGGGAGGAAGCCTAAAAGCAATACCCGGAGAGGAACAGATCCTATGAAAAAACAAGTATTCATAAAGGGCACGGAATGGCTGTGCGCGCCGTTGGGCATAGCCATGGCGCTGGCGATTGCCTGGCCGGTAAACGGCGCTTGGGCAGCGCTTTTGTGGCTGGCGGCGCTGGCTCTGACCCTGTGGGCTGCTCATGGCTTTTTTCAACGGACGGATCGCCGGTTTCAGGTGTGCTTTGGCCTGCTGGGGGCGCTGCTTGTGCTGGCCCTGGCGTTGGGACTGTGTCTGAATGTACATGGCCGGACGGGTTGGAAAAACCTGGCCCTGTGCCTGGGCGCGGCGCTGTGTCTGGGGCCTGCCGCCGGGCAGGGCTTTGGCCTGCTGGCCCGTCTGCTTGAGCGGGGTCGTAAGCCGGCAGGTCTTTCGCCCCGCAAGGCCTTCTGGCTGTGCTTTGGGGTGCTGGCGGTTTGCTGGCTGCCCATGTATCTGGCCTTTTTCCCGGGGAATGCTTCCTTCGATATTCCGGACCAGATGCGGCAGATCGCTTCGGGGCAGTACAAAACCCATCACCCGTTGGTGCATACCCTGTTGCTGGCCCTGTGGACCGGGGCGCTGGGCAGCGAGGCAGGCTACGGGGCGTATACCCTGCTGCAAATGCTGCTGGTAGCCGCCGCTGCGTCCTATGCACTAAGCTGGCTGCAAAGCCGGTTGAAGGCGTTGATTTGGCTGCCGCTGGCCTGGTTTGCCCTTTTCCCGCCCTATGGCATTATGGCCATCAGCGGCACCAAGGACGTGCTGTTTGCCGCCGCCCTGCTGACCCTGGCGGTGGAATGGTGCCGCTGGTTTCTGGAGCCCGTGCGCAGAAGCCGCAGGGGCGTGCTGCTGGCGGACGGGCTGCTGACCCTGCTGGTTTGCCTGCTGCGCAACAACGCGGTTTACGCGGTGCTGGCTTTGCTGCTGCTGGGGGTGCTGTTTGGCCGCAAATGGCTGACCAGACGGGCTGCCGCCGTAGTGCTGGCAGGGGTGGTAGCCAGCGCGGGCGTAGCCGCCGGGCTAAAAGCCGTAACCCATGCTTCTGATTTATACGCAGGCGAGTTTTTGAGCGTGCCCTGCCAGCAGCTGGCCCGCGCCTACCATCTGGGCGGAATGGACGAGGGCACGGCCTACGAGGTGGCTCAGGCCCTGCCGAATGTGGACGCCTACGAGCCGCAGCTGGCAGACGCGGTCAAGGACGTGCTGGGGCTGGGCCGCAAAAACCAGCTGCAAACCCTGATCAAGCTGTGGGGCCGCGAGGCCTTCCATTACCCCATTCCCTACCTGGACGCTTTTCTGTGCCTGACCCAGGGATATTGGAACGTGGCGGATACGTCGTTTG
This sequence comes from uncultured Clostridia bacterium, assembly GCA_934621505.1. Taxonomy (GTDB): domain Bacteria; phylum Bacillota; class Clostridia; order Christensenellales; family Aristaeellaceae; genus Limiplasma. Next base: position 29,948 of record CAKTUU010000017.1, on the reverse strand, counting down.
CCGATGTGTATGTGCGCCGTGACCCTGAATTGAACGGCTGCATGGAGCTGAGCCACAGCGCCGCCCCCTACATCCGGGAGCAAAGCCTGCTGCCCGGGCTGAAGGCCCTTATGCGCCGCTGGTTCAGGGAGAATGAATGGATGCGCTTTCCCCTGCTGGGCCGCCTGCTCTGCCCGGCCTTTTATACCTGGATGCTGCTTTTCTGCCTGACCTGGGCCGTCTGGAAGCGGCGATGGGTCTTTTTGCCAGGCGGGCTGCTGGCGCTGCTGTACCTGGCCACCCTGCTGCTGGGCCCCTGCTGTCTGGTTCGTTACCAGTTTGACCTGATGCTGATCGCACCGGTGCTGCTGTGTGCGTTATCCGCGCAGACAAAGGAGGAAAAAACGGTATGACGCCGCTGGTCAGTATTTGCGTAACCACCTATTGCCACGAAGCCTATCTGCGCCAGACATTGGACAGCCTGCTGGCGCAGCAGGTTCGTTTTCCGTTTGAAATTTTGATTCATGACGACTGCTCTCCCGATGGCACCGTGGCCATTATTCGGGAATACGCCCAAAAATACCCGGAAATTGTGCTGCCCCTGTACGAAACGGAAAACCAGTATTCCCAAAATATCCCCATTAACGAAACCTTTAATTTTCCCCGGGCCCGGGGAAAGTACATCGCCCTGTGCGAGGGGGATGATTACTGGCTGGATACGGCCAAATTGCAAAAGCAGATTGACCATATGGAAAGCGACCCCGGCTGTACCTTCAGCTTTACCAACGGCATGATTCACGATGAAACGGGCCTGCGCCCGGACCGGGTGTTTTTGCCCTATTACGAAAGCGAGCGGCCCTATTTGAAGGCCCAAAGCGCCGTGTACACCCTGGGGGAAATCGCCCGGCTCAGCTTTATTCCCACGGCCAGCTTTGTGTTTCGCACCGACGCCCTGCGGGGGCTGCCCAGCGAGTTCCGGGACAAAATGTGCCAGCATGGCGACTTGCGCATGAAGCTGTACCTGACCGCCGCCGGGCACGCCTGGTACGAGGACACGCTGGGCTGCGTCTACCGGGAAAATGTGCCTACGTCCGCCTTTCAGGTGTGGAAAAAGGAAAAGCGGGATCAGCTGTTTGCCCGCTGCCAAACCGTGGTGGAAATGGTGGAGGACGTAAACCGCTACAGCGGCGGAACGGCTCAGGAGGAGCTGTACGCCGTGCGGGACCACTACCTGTGGATTATGGCCCATAACGCCCCGGACCTGAAAACCCTGAAAAGCGGCCAGCTGGGCCGCCTGTACCGCAGCCTTCCCATCAGGGAGCGCCTGCGGTGCAGCCTGCGCCTGCTGCTGTCCCCAAAGCTGGCGGAATGGGCGGCGGCGCTGGCCCATAAAGGAGAATGACCATGCACACGTTTGAGCCAACGCCCCTGTACCTGCTGGAAACGGACGGACGGGGCAACCGCTGGTATATCAAGCGGGAGGATTTGCTTCCCTATTGCTTTGGCGGCAACAAGGCCCGCATCGGGCTGGAATATCTGCGGGATATGCGGGACAGGGGCTGCAACCACATGGTGGCTTACGGCAACGCCCGGTCCAACCTGTGCCGGGTGCTTAGCAACCTGTGCGCCGGGGCCGGCGTGCCCCTGACGATTTTGACCCCGGCGGATGACGACGGTCAGCAGCGCCCGTCTTTTAACGGGAAGCTGTGCAAAGCGCTGGGGGCCCGCGTTGTTCCCTGCCTGAAAACGGCGGTGGCGGAGGCGGTGGATCAGACCCTTGCCCAAATTCGCGCCGCAGGGGAGAAGCCCTATTACATCTATGGCGACCGGCTGGGCCGGGGCAACGAGGCCACGCCCACCCGCGCATATGTGCCGGTGTGGGGCGAAATCATGACCCAGTGCGCGGACCGGGGCTTTACCCCGGACCTGATTTCGCTGGCGGTGGGCACAGGCATGACCCAGGCGGGGCTTTTGTGCGGGCGCGAGCTGGCGGGCGGCGGGCCGGAGGTGCTGGGCGTTTCCATCGCCCGGGACAAGGCCGGCGTGCAGGCCCATGTGGCGGCTTACGCCAACGCCTGGTTCGCCGATAAGGGCCTGACGGATTCCATCACCCCGGAGAATGTGCGGGTTTGCGACGCTTACCGGCAAAGCTACGGGGTTTATGATGAAACTGTAGCGGAATCTTTACACCATATGTTTGCGGCATATGGGCTGCCTCTGGACGGCACTTATGTGGGCAAGGCCCTGTGCGGGCTGAAGCGCCTGAGCCATGATGAAAACTGGACAAACCGCAAAATCGTGTTCATCCATACCGGCGGCACGCCTCTGTTTTTTGACGCGGTGCAGGGGTGGTAGGGCATCCTTGCTTTTTAGGGCGGATGTGCTATAATACCACCGGTCCCGCGAAAGGGATCCTGTCAAATGGAGGAAAGCCATGCGAATTCTGGTTGTGGGCGACGGTAAGGTCGGGCATATGATTGCCGAGCATCTGGCGCGGGAAAAACACGCCGTGGTGATTGTGGACCGCAGCGAGGAAGTGCTGCGCCGCAGCGAGGACACGCTGGATGTAATGTGCATACGGGGCAACGGGGCCAACGCCTCCACCCTGGTGGACGCGGGCGCGGAAAAGGCGGACATCATCATCGCCACCACCGCCAGCGATGAAACCAATATGCTGTGCTGCCTGATCGCCAAGCGGCTGGGCACCAAGTTTGCCATTGCCCGCATACGCGACCCGGAATATAACGACAGCCTGACCATTTTGCAAAAGGAAATGGGCATCGACCTGGCGGTGAACCCGGAGCGGGCTACCGCGCTGGAAATCAGCCGCCTGCTGCGCTTCCCCTTCGCGTCCAATATCGAGTCCTTCGCCCGGGGCCGGGTGGAAATGGTGGAATTCCGCGCTCAGGAAAAGGACGCGGTTATCGGTCATCCCCTGCGGGAGCTGAGCCATAAGCTGGGCGGCATTCCCCAGGTGCTGTACGCCGCCGTGGAGCGGGCTGGCAAGGTGATGATTCCCAACGGCGATTTTGCCATTCAGCCGGGCGACCGGGTGCATGTGGCCGCCGATGTGGTGACCATTACCAACTATTTCCGTTTCCTGGGCAAAAACAACGTGCGGGTGAAAAACGTGATGATGCTGGGCGGCGGACGCATCAGCTACTACCTGTCCAAAATGATCGTGCCCACCGGAGCCCGGGTTTCCATGATTGAAATCAACGGCAAAAAGGCGGAAATGCTTAGCGAAAGCCTGCCGGAGGTAAACGTGATTCACGGCGACGGCACCGACCAGGAGCTGCTGGAGCAGGAAGGGCTGGACCAGATGGACGCCTTTATCGCCCTGTGCGACCGGGATGAGGAAAACCTGATGACCGGCCTGTTCGCGGTGCGCAAGGGCGTGCCCAAGGTGATTGTGAAAAACAACCGGGTGGCCTATGCGGACATCATCGGCGCGATGGGGCTGGATTCCATCGTCAGTCCCAAGGACATTACCTGCGCCCAGATGCTGCGCTATGTGCGCGGCCGCATCAACGTGTCCGGCACCCGGATCGAGCGGCTGTACCGGCTGATGAACGGCCAGGCCGAGGCGCTGGAATTTATCGCCCGGGGCAATGATTCCTATATTGGCGTGCAGTTGAAGGATTTGCAGGTGAGGCCCGGCACGCTGGTGGCGGTGATCGTGCGGGAAGGCCGAGTCATCGTGCCCTTTGGCAGCGACCATATCGAGGATGGGGACCGGGTGGTCATCATCGCCTGCGAAAGCGGCATCAGCGACTTGAATGAGGTTATTCGTAAATGAACAAAAAACTGGTCGTGCGCCTGCTGGGCGCAATCCTGCTGATTGAGGCGCTGGCCATGCTGCCCGCCCTGGCGGTGGCTTTTGTGTACAACGACCCGGGAGACGTGCGGGCCATGCTGTATACCATCGGGCTGCTGTTGCTTCTGGGGCTGCCCGCCTGGCTGGGCGAGCATCCCGGCGAAACCAACCTGCGCGCCCGGGAGGGCTTTGCCGTGGTGGCGCTGGCCTGGGTGCTGCTAAGCGGCTTCGGGGCGCTGCCCTTTGTGTTCAGCGGGCTGATTCCCAACTATGTGCAGGCCTTCTTTGAGTCGGTCAGCGGCTTTACCACCACCGGCTCCACGGTGCTGACCAGCTTTCGCCATCTGCCCCACGGGGTTGTCTTCTGGCGCAGCTTTACCCACTGGATCGGCGGCATGGGCGTGCTGGTGCTTACCCTGGCGCTGCTGCCCCAGCTGACGGGCCGTACCGCCCACCTGGTGCGGGCGGAAAGCCCGGGTCCCAGCCTGTCCAAAATTGTACCCAAAATGGGGGACAGCGCGAAGATTTTGTACTGCATCTACTTTGTGCTGACGGTCATTGAGTTTGCCGCGCTGATGATTGCGGGCATGAACCCCTATGACGCGGCCATTCACGCCCTGGGCACGGCAGGCACCGGCGGCTTCAGCAACTATGGGGAAAGCATAGGGGCGTTTCAAAGCCCGGCCATTGATATCATCATTACCGTGTTTATGGTGCTGTTTGGCATTAACTTTGCCCTGTTTTACCGGATACTTACCGGCGGCTGGCGGGAGGCTTTGGGCAGCGAGGAGCTGCACTGGTATCTGGGCCTGTATGCCGGGGGCGTTGTGCTGATTGCCCTGACCATTCTGCCCAAGTACGGCAATTTCTTTACGGCGCTGCGGTTCAGCGGCTTTCAGGCCGCGTCCGTCATGTCCACCACCGGTTATGCCACGGCGGATTTTAACCTGTGGCACCAGGCGGCCAAAATGATGCTGGTTTTGCTGATGCTGGTAGGAGGCTGCGCCGGTTCCACCGCGGGCGGATTAAAGGTTGTGCGGGTAGGCATGCTGGTCAAGTCCGTCAAAAGAGAAGTGACCCATACCTTTCAGCCCCGCAAGGTGCAGGTGGTGCGCTTTGAGAAAAAAGGCGTGGACGAAAGTATTTTAAGCCAGGTGCTGGTGTTTTCCTTCGCCTATATGCTGCTGCTGTTTGTGGGCGCGCTGCTGATTACCCTGGAGGGAAAATTTGATTTTGAAACCAACCTGACGGCGGCCATTACCTGCATCAGCAACGTGGGTCCCGGTCTGGGCGCGGTTGGCCCGGCGGGGAACTTTGCCGGGTATGGTCCCTTCGCCACCCTTGTGATGAGCGTTCTGATGCTGTGCGGCCGTTTGGAGCTGTTTCCCATTCTGGTGCTGTTCCGCCCCGGCCTGTGGCGCAGAGGGTAAGATTTTTTTGTGAAAGGAGTCGTTCATGCAGTATTCGTGCGATCCGGTAACCGCCTGGCGGGGGCTGCCCGCCAAGCGGCGCTTTAACCTGTGGGCAGTGCTGGCGCTGGCGGCGGTATTTGCCCTGTCCTACTGGATTTATTCTCTGGAGGCGGTGCGGGACGCGGCGGATCTGGCCATTCACGCCAGTATTGCCGCGGATTTTGATTTTGGCGACCTGCACAGCATTACCAGCCGGCTCAGCTATCCGGTGTGGCACCTGCTCGCCAGCAGCCTGTATCAGCTGGGCATGCCCCTGGCCAGCGCGGCCGGCGCGGTAACCGCCCTGATGAAAACCCTTACCTGCCTGTTTGCCTACTGGCTGATCAGCGCCATGGCCGGGGAGAAATGCCCCCAGGCCGCCGTGCTGGGGATGAGCGTGCTGACGGTGATTGTGACCGGCGTTCGCGTGCCGTGGGTCAACCCCAATGTGTACCAGGGCGCCGGATCGCCCAATGTGTGGCACAACCCCACCCAGCAGACGGTGATGGCCGCCATGATGCTGGTGGTGCCCTGGGTGTGTCACTGCTGGTACTGCTTTCAGGAGGCCATGGAAAAGGGCTGCAAAACCTACATCCTTCCCTGGTGGAAGGTGCTGGTGCTGGCGGTGCTGACCACCGGCAGCGTGGCCTGCAAGCCCACCATGATGCAGGCGCTGCTGCCCGCCGCTTTTGTCATGTATCTGGTGGAATTGTGCCGTCATAAGGACCAGTGGCGCTACTTTGGGCAGATTGTGCTGGGCTTTGTGCCTGCGGTCGGCTACTTTTTGCTCAGCTATCTGTACTACACCGGCGTGGTGGTGGAATACACCAGCGGCGTGATGGTGGTGTTTTCGCCGGAGATGCTGCTGAACCTGCTGCGGGGCGTGCCCATCATGTGCGCCGCGCCTATTGCGGCGCTGATCACCTGCTGGCACAAGGGCATGCTGAAGGACCGGCTGCTGGTGCTGACCCTGCTGATGATGCTGTTCAGCATGATAGAGGGCATCTGCTTTCACGAAACCGGCATGAGGGCCGGACACGGCAACTTTACCTGGGCCGCCAACTCCACCGCGTTTTTGCTGTGGGTGGTGTCCATGGGCATTCTGCTGCGAAACCTGGCCCAGGGGGGCTATCGGGCCGCCTCGCGCCTGCGCAGGGCGGGGTACTGGGCCACGCTGGTTCTGGGCCTGTGGCATCTTGCGTCCGCCGTTTATTACATCTGGTATATCGCACTGGACGGTCATCCCTTCTAAACCAGCCAAAAATCTTTCAAAAACCCGCCAAACCCCTTGCAAGGGCTGGCGGGTTGTGTTATACTTCAAACCGATTACGCACCTTTGTCGATTGCGTGCTTGTGCCACGCCCCTGCGTGGTGGCTGCGCAAAGCGACGCAAAGGGTGGAAAACAACAAGGAGGAACCCCAAATGGCTGTTATCTCTATGAAGCAACTGCTGGAAGCGGGCGTGCACTTCGGTCATCAGACCCGCCGCTGGAACCCCAAAATGGCTCAGTACATCTTTACCGAGCGCAACGGCATCTATATCATCGACCTGCAAAAGACCGTGCGCAAGGCGGACGAAGCCTATAACTTCGTGCGCGACCTGGCCATGGAAGGCAAGTCCATCCTGTTTGTCGGCACCAAGAAGCAGGCTCAGGAAAGCATCGCCTCCGAGGCCCAGCGCTGCAATATGTATTATGTCAACAACCGCTGGCTGGGCGGCATGCTCACCAACTTCCGCACCATTCGCGCCCGCGTGGACCGTCTGAACCAGATCGACAAGATGGAACAGCAGGGCCAGTTCGACGTGCTGCCCAAGAAGGAAGTTATCAAGCTGCAGCACGAGCGTGAAAAGCTGGAAGCCAACCTGGGCGGCATCCGCGAAATGAAGAAGCTGCCCGGCGCTCTGTTTGTGGTTGATCCCCGCAAGGAGCATATCGCCGTAACCGAAGCCCGCACCCTGGGCATCCCGATTGTGGCCATCGTGGACACCAACTGCGATCCTGATGAAATCGACTACGTCATCCCCGGCAACGACGACGCCATCCGCGCTGTCAAGCTGATCGCCGGCAAGCTGGCCGACGCCGTGCTGGAAGGCCGTCAGGGCGAGCAGGACGCTCAGAACGACGCCGCTCCCGCCGAGGAAGCCGCCAAGGTAGAGGAATAACAAACACGGGGGGAGAGGACACGCTTGCCCTCGCCCCTCTTTTCACCCCCTGCGAAACAGATAGATGAAGGAGAGATTTATTATGGCGAATATTACTGCCCAGATGGTCAAAGAGCTGCGCGAAATGACCCAGGCCGGTATGATGGACTGCAAAAAGGCGCTGGTAGAGGCTGCCGGTGAAATGGAAAAGGCCATTGAGTGGCTGCGCGAAAAGGGCCTGGCCGCCGCCGCCAAGAAGGCCGGCCGCATCGCCGCCGAGGGTCTGGTGGCCAGCTACATCAACGACAACGCCACCGTGGGCGTTATCGTGGAAGTGAACTGCGAAACCGACTTTGTGGCCAACACCGACAACTTTAAGGCTTTCTGCCAGAACGTTGCCAAGCACATCGCCATCGCCAACCCCGCCGATGTGGACGAGCTGCTGAACCAGAAGTTCGTGGACGATGACAGCAAGACCATCACCGACCTGGTCAGCGACGCTACCGTGTCCATCGGTGAAAAGATTTCCATCCGCCGTTTCGCCCGGTACGAAACCAAGGGCGGCGTTGTGGAAAGCTACATCCACATGGGCGGCAAGATCGGCGTGCTGCTGCTGGTGGAAAACGACAATCCCGACAGCTTCCAGAACCCCGCTTTCAAGACCTACTACCACGATGTGGCCCTGCAGGTTGCCGCCGCCCGTCCCAGCTATGTGCGCAAGGCGGAAGTGCCCACCGCCGCTCTGGAAAAGGAACGCGAAATTCTGCGCGCTCAGGCCCTGAACGAGGGCAAGCCCGAGAAGATCGTGGAAAAGATGGTGGACGGCCGCATCGAAAAGTACTACAAGGAAGTCTGCCTGCTGGAGCAGCCCTTCGTAAAGGATCCCGATCAGAGCATCAGCAAGCTGACCGACACGGTTGCCAAGGAAATTGGCGCCAACCTGAACATTGCCAGCTTCGAGCGTTTTGAGCGGGGCGAGGGCATTGAAAAGCGTCAGGACAACTTTGCGGAAGAAATCGCCGCTCAGATGGCTGCCAAGAACTGATGTTACCTGATTCCAAAACGGTCAGGCAATGACCTTGTGGCACGCAGGCTTTGCCTGCGTGCCTTTTTTACGACAGAAAGGATGGGGATATTTCCATGGCGGCCAACTATAAGCGCGTAATCCTGAAGCTGAGCGGCGAAGCCCTGGGCGTTGACGGCAAGCTGTTTTGCCACGAAAAGTTTCAGCAGGCGGCCCAAATGCTGCTGGATATCCAAAAGACCGGTGTGGAGCTGGCTGTGGTCATTGGCGGCGGCAACGTATGGCGTGGCCGCGGGGCCAACGCGGATATGGGCACTGTGGCGGCGGACCAGCTGGGTATGCTGGCGACGCTGCAAAACTGCCTGTACATGCGCGACACGCTGGATCATCTGGGGGCCAGGGCTGTGGTGATGAGCGCTGTGGATATTCCCCGCTTTGCGGAAAGCTACAACACCGTGCGCGCCATGGATTATCTGCGTACCGGCCACATTTTGTTCCTGGCTTGCGGTTTGGGCAATCCGTGCTTTTCTACCGACAGCGCGGTGGTGCTGCGCGCCATTGAGCTGGAGTGCGACACCATTTTGATGGCCAAAAATGTGGATGGCGTTTACACGGCGGATCCCCACAAGGATCCCACCGCCACGCTGATTCCCGAGGCCACCTATGCCGAATGTGCCGAGCGGGACCTGCGGGTGATGGACGCTTCCGCTTTCATCATGCTGCGGGACAAGGCGGTGCCCTCTGTGCGGGTATTTGCCCTGGACCCTGCCGAAAACGTCATCAAGGTTCTAAACGGCGACCCCATGGGCACAACCCTCCACCCTTGACCAGGGCAGTGCCCCTGGACCCCGGACCGCTTCGCGGGGGCCTGGGTGAGGGCAATGGCGCAGAACAATTGGTTTTTCTGGACACAGAAAAACCAATTGCCTAGCGCACGCCGTGGGGGCAATAGGGGCAAGGCCCCGGCAGCACCGCTTCGCGGGGGATGGATGAAAGCAATGAACTAGCGTGCACTGTAGGGGAAAGTTTCTTTCCCGGGACAGCCCTATCACACAAGCGAGCCGGGGCGCCCGTCGCGCCCCGGCGGTCTGAAGCGGCGAACGAAGCAGAAACACGAGGCCTGGCGCCGAGCGTTTCTGCTTCGCCAGACAAACAATTCAAGCCCTGCGGCCGTCAGGCCGCAGAGATGGGTGCAGGGGCAATGCCCCTGCACGAAGGGAGTTTTTTTGTAAAATGGATATGAAACAAAGCCTGGCCGCGGCTATCGCGGAAACCATTCAAAATTGCTATACCGGCGTGGATGGCCTTCCCGCTCAGGAGGAAATTCAGGGCTATCTGGAAATTCCCCCGCAGAAGGAAATGGGCGATTATGCCTTTCCCTGCTTTAAGCTGAGCCGCGCCCTGCATATGGGACCGCCGCAGATTGCCGCAACGCTGGCGGGGGCCTTTGACGCGCCTGACCTGTGCGAGGCAAAACAGCAGGGCGGATACCTGAACTTCTTCCTGCACAGGGATAACTTTGCCCAAAAAACGCTGGATGCAGTGCTGGCGGCGGGCGAAAGCTACGGCTCCGGCACCGAGGGCAACGGCAAAACCATCTGCCTGGACTTTTCTTCCATCAATATCGCCAAGCGTTTCCATATCGGACACCTGACCACCACCATGCTGGGCCAGAGCCTGCGCCGCATTTACGATTTTCTGGGCTATAAAACCATTGCCATCAACTATTTGGGCGACTGGGGCACCCAGTTTGGCAAAATGCTGTGCGCCTATAAAAAATGGGGCAATCAGGAGGAAGTGGAAAAGGAGGGCGTGGACGCCCTGACCAGGCTGTATGTGCGCTTCCATGAGGAGGCCGAAAAGGATCCCTCTCTGGAGGACGAGGGCCGCGCCTGGTTTAAGAAGATTGAGGACGGCGACCCGGAGGCCATGCGCCTGTTTAACTGGTTTAAGGAACTGACCCTGCGGGATACCCAAAAGGTGTACGACCTGCTGGGCGTTACCTTTGATTCCTATAACGGCGAGGCTTTCTTTAACGATAAAATGGGCCGCGTGATTGATGAATTAAAGGCCAAAAACCTGCTGACCGTCAGCGATGGCGCGTCCATTGTGGATTTGGACGAGGAAAAGACGGGCATGCCTCCCTGCCTGATTTTGAAAAAGGACGGGGCCACCCTGTACGCGACCCGCGACATCGCCGCCGCCCTGTGGCGCAAGGATGAGTATAACTTTGATAAGTGCCTATATATTGTGGCCTATCAGCAGGATCTGCACTTCCGCCAGTGGTTTAAGGTCATTGAAAAGATGGGCTACCCCTGGGCCAAGGATCTGGTGCATGTGGCCTTTGGCATGATCAGTTATGAGGGTCAGGCCCTGTCCACCCGCAAGGGGCGCATCATCTATCTGGAGGACCTGCTGCTGTCCGCTATTGAAAAGGCCCGCCAGATCATTGAGGAAAAGAGCCCCAACCTGCCCAATAAGGACGAGGTGGCCCGTCAGGTGGGCATTGGCGCGGTTGTGTACGCGGATTTGCAGAATAACCGCATCAAGGATATCGACTTTAGCTGGGAGCGGGCTTTGAGCTTTGAAGGGGAAACCGGCCCCTATGTGCAGTATACCCACGCCCGCTGCTGCTCCGCCCTGCGTAAGGCCGAGGGCCTGTCGGAAGCGGAGATCGATTACAGCGGCCTTGGCGACGATTACGCCCAGGAGCTGCTGCGCCAGCTGAGCCGCTTCCCGGAAACCGTGCGGGAGGCCGCCCAGCGCTATGAGCCCAGCATCATCACCCGCGCGGTGACCGAGCTGTGCAAGGCCTACAATAAATTCTATTACGAAAACCGCATTCTGGATGAAAACCCCGGCGTGCGTCAGGCCCGTCTGGCCCTGACCCGGGCGGTAAAGGACACCATCAAAACCGGCCTGTTCCTGATTGGCATGGAAGCCCCGGAGCGCATGTAATGAAGGCCCTGCAAAGCGTAAAAAACCCGGTGGTGCAGGCCGCCCGGGCGTTGGACAGCGCCAGAGAGCGCAAGCGTCAAAACGCCTTTCTGCTGGATGGCGAGCACATGGTGGGCGAGGCCCTTCGGACCTGTCCCCAGCGGGTGCAGACCCTGTTTGTGGAGGAGGGCCGGGATTACGCCGCCCTGCTGGCACTGGCCCAAAACGATGTGTATACCGTGCCCGGCCATGTGCTGGCGGCCATATCCCAGGTGAAAACCTCGCAGGGCATTGCGGCGGTGTGCACGCTGCCGGACAGCACGCCGCTGGAGAAAATGGGCAATCGGCTGGTGCTGCTGGAAAACGTACAGGACCCCGGCAATGTGGGAACCGTGCTGCGTACATTGGACGCGGCGGGCTTTGACGGCTGCGTCCTGACTCCCGGCTGCGCGGATCCCTTTGGACCAAAGGCTCTGCGGGCCACCATGGGCAGCGTCTTCCGCGTGCCAATTTGTCAGGCGGACAGCGCCTGCCAGGCGGTGGAGCAGCTGAACCGGCAGGGCTGGGCCACCATCGCCGCCGCGCTGGACGGGCAGCCCTTTTATCAGCGGGGCTCGCTGCCGGATCAGCTGTGCGTGCTGATAGGCAACGAGGGTGCGGGGCTGACGGCGCAAACCCTGTCGCTGTGTACCCATCGCTACCGGCTGCCCATGCGGGGCGGGGCGGAATCCCTGAACGCGGCGGTGGCCGCGGCCATCTTTATGTATGATTTGACCCGTGATTTGCCTTGAGGGAGGAAAACGCTATGATTCGCAATATCGTATTTGATATGGGAATGGTGCTGCTGACCTATGACCCCATGGAAGCCTGTATGCGTCACGCGCGGGGCAACCGGGAACTGGCTGCCAGACTGTGTAACGCGATTTTCTTCCACCCGGAGTGGGGTCCTTATATTGACGGCGGCCTGACCACAGACCTGGGCTATATGGAACGGGTGGAACAGCGGCTGACCGATCCGGCTGAGCAGGCTCTGGCAGCGAATATTTTGTCGGACTGGCATTTGGACGGCACCTATCCCCGCATGGAAATGCGGCCCGTGGTGCAGGACCTGCTGGACCGTGGGTTCAGGCTGTACCTGCTGTCCAACGTGGGCTACAGCTTCGATGCGTTCAAGTATAAGATGCCCTATCTGGACCGGTTCAGCGGTATCATGCTGTCCTGTCAGGAAAAGCTGACCAAGCCGGATATGGCTATCTACCGCCGCCTGTGCGACAAGTTTGGCTTGGAGGCGGAGGAATGCCTGTTCATTGACGATGTGCAGGCCAACATCGACGGGGCGGAGGCGGCTGGCCTGCATGGCTACTGCTACGCCGACGGCGATGTGGTGCGGCTGAAGGCGGCCTTTGCGGCGCTGCCAAAGCCGGAATGAGAAAAAAACAGGGCCCGCCCTTTCCTGCCTGAGGAAATGGGCGGGCCTTTTGCTGTTGTAAAAAGTTATTATTCTTTGGGCGCTTCCTTGCTGCCCTTGGCCAGCAGCATGGCAGACACAAAGCCCAGGGCAAAGGTAACCACGCTGATAATGATGATCAGGGCGTTTACATTGCCCAGCGCGTTGCGGTTCTTCAGCAGGATGCCCACCGGGCTGGCCAGCACCAGACCCAGCACGGAGCAGTAGGTGGGGTTGGGGTAGCGGGCCATGAGCCACTCAATCAGCTTGGCCACGCCAAAGATGCCCAGCACCACGCCCAGGGCAAAGGGCAGCAGGGTCAGCAGGCTGTTGGCAATGGCCGCGCCGTTGCCGGAGGCCAGAGCGGGAATCAACCCCTTGACCGCGTTAATGACGGGGGTGTAGTAGCCCAGCAGCATCAGCATCATGCTGCCGGATACGCCGGGAATAATCATGGTGCCGGAGGCGATTACGCCCACCGCAACCAGAATGACCACCTGCAGCAGGTCGATATCCAGCCGCTGAGCGTTTTCAATGCTGCCGGGAATGGCCATGACCACAATCAGGGCAAAAAACAGCACAAACAGCGCGATGCACAGGCCGTTGACCTTCTTCTTGTCCACCTTGTGTAGCAGGGGGGACAGGCCGCCCAAAATCAGGCCGATAAAGGCGGTGTAGGTGGGCAGTGGATAGCCGGTGACCGGATTGAGCAGGGCGGACAGCACATAGCTGAGGACCAGAATGCCCAGTCCCATACCGATCAGGTAGGGAAGCAGGGTCAGAATGCTCTTTTTAAATTCCTTAAACAGGTGGGTAATGCTGTGAATCAGCAGGTCGTAAATGCCCATGCTTACCATCATGGTGCCGCCAGAAACGCCGGGAATGATATTCGCCACGCCAATGACGATGCCGCGCAGGATTTGATTCAGCCAGTTCATGGTTTCAGCTTCCTTTCAGACGTACTTGCAATACCGATTCAGTTTACCATTTCAATCCAGAACCGTCAATCTAAAAGTCCTATTTTCACCCGATTTTAACACAATGTTAGCACGGTTGGTTACCCGCTGCAAAAAGAACTGGTCGTGCTCCACCAGCAGCAGGGTGGGGCGGAAATCCAGAATCAGCTGTTCCACCTGCATACGGCTGAACACGTCCATGTAATTCAGCGGTTCATCCCACACATACAGGTGGGCCGGGGCGCACAGGCTGGCGGCCAGCAGCACCTTTTTCTTCTGCCCCTGGCTGAATGTGGATAAGTCCCGGTCAAAGGCCTCCCGCTCCATGCCCAGATTGCGCAGAATGGCCTTGAACAGGGATTCATCCAAGCCGTTGGCCAAAGCATAGTCCCGCATGCCGCCTTGCAGAAAGTCCGTTTCCTGCGGAACATAGGAAACAACCAGCCCGTTTGCTGGACGAATCTCCCCCGTCAGCGCGCCGGACAGGCCGCACAGGGTTTTCAGGACGCTGCTTTTGCCCGCGCCGTTGGGGCCGGTCAGGGCCACCCGGTCACCCTGACGGATGGCAAAGTTTATGCCATCGCATACGGTGCGATCCCCGTAGCGCACCTGACCGTCCTTTACCGTAATCAGCGTTTGCTTGGGGTGGGACAGGGTTGTCAGCTTCAGTTCCCCCGGCCTTTCCACATTGTGCAGGAGGCTCTTTTTTTCCTCCACGGCCTACTCCCGGCGGCGCAGGGTGGACAGGGATCGCTTCATCATTCGGGCCGAGCGCGCGCCGATGTAGCCGCGGTCTGTAACGGCGCTTTCGCTGGGCGGGGTGTGAAATTTGCCCTTTTCCCCCTGGACGCTCCAGGCGGCGGCCTGCCGGGCGCTTTCCTCCAGACGGGATATTTCCCCCTTCAGCTGCTGGCTGCGGTCCGCCTCCTGCTGGTTTTGCCGGTCAAAGCGCTGCTGCCAGTCGTCGTAATTGCCCTGCATCACCCAGGCGTCGGAGCGGTTCAGGCTCAGCACATGGTCGATACAGCGATTCAAAAAGGCACGGTCATGGCTGACCAGCAGAAAACCGTCCTTTCGGCGCAGGTAGTCCGCCACAATGGCCCGCCCGTGAGCGTCCAGATGGTTGGTGGGTTCGTCAATCAGAGGATACACGTCCTGACGGCTGAACAGGGCGGCCAGCAGCAGCTTGGTCTGCTCGCCCCGGCTTAAGGTGTCAAAGGGACGGTACAAAACGTCTGGCTCCACTTTTAGCAGATTGCACTCCCGAATCAGCTGCCAGTCCTCCACATCCGGCGCTGCCTGCTGCATTACAAACAGGCTGAGCTGGGATGAATCCTCCACCGGAAAAGGAAAATAGACCGGCTGCAGGGGCAGCTGAATGTGCCCCTGACAGGCATAGCGTCCCAGCAGCAGGTTCAGCAGGGTGGTCTTTCCCCGGCCGTTGCGGCCAATCAGCCCCAGCCGCCAGGAGGTGTCCAGGTTGACGGTAAGATGGTCAAACACGTTTTCATAGCTGCCCTCGTAGGCAAAGGTAACATCGCGGATGGATAACTGCATCAGGCATAACCTCCTTATGCGGTCCATCGGGGCAGGTAAAAAAGCATAGAAAAAAACGGAGCCGAACCGGCCCGCGCTTTCTTCTGCCATGGCAAAGCCATCCCTGATTCGTTTCGTCAGGGAAACCTTACCTGTCCCGCTCAGGTTGGGGAGTGGCAGAAGTTATTTGCGCATCCTTTCAGCTCCGTTTCAACTATAAAAATCAAACCATGGACACTATACCATAGCCTGGCCGGGTTGTCAAATCACTGCGCGAACGCGGGGCCAGACCGCCCGCCAGAGGCGGCGCATGGCCTTTTCCGTCAGACGGTACAGCAGGGCCAGTATTTCGGCCAGCAAAACGGTCAGCGCCAGATTAACCGCCAGCATGACCAGCCAGCGCAGGAACCAGCTGCCCACCTGAACCCCGGGCAGAATGGAATAGAGGACGGACCCGCCAATGCCCTGGGCGCAGAAGTAAAACAGGGCGTTTTGCCCAATATGGGACAGCCAGCGGGGCGGCTGCCAGCGCCCGCGCAAAAACAGCATAACCGCAATGGCAGGGCAGGAGGCAAAGGCATAGGGCAGCAGGGGCGGAAATTTGCTGCTTTGCAAATCAAAGCCGGTTTGCAGGGTGCGCACGCTCAGGTACCAGCCCGCGGCGCATACCGGCATAAGAATCGCCAGTGTTTTCCACGAACGGATGCGCCAGCCCCGCAGGCCGATGAACAGACCCGCCATCCAGCACAGCAGGAAAAAAACGTCCGTTGGATCCGCCCAGGGGAACAGGGTCAGCTGGCCGGTCATGGGCAATTCCGCGTTGATGGACAGGTAGACGGACAGCAGCACCCCGGCAAAAAGACCGTAAAGCCGAATGGGGGAAAGGGACTTGCCGGCTGCGTACCAGTTCATCAGACACAGGGCCAGCTGGCACAGAAAGACCACCCGTACATAAACCGGCATGAACCACATGGAGCTGCCCAGCACCGGAAAGCTGGGAAATTTGTAGTCAAAAAACAGCGACCCCAGCCATTCCCGGGCGGATTGCGGCCCCCGCAGGCCGGAAAGCAGGCATACCAGCGTCAACAGCAGGCAAAACCAGGCCAGCTTCAGCCAAAGGGTCAGCAGGCTTTTGCAGGTTTTGCCCACCTGCCCCACTCGATAGCCGCCGCTCCAACCCGCCAGCACAAAAAACAGGGGCACATCCACCAGCAGCGTGAGGGACTGAAACCAGCTGGGGGTATAAGCCGTGCCGGAGTGAAACGCCGTATGAATGGCCACCACGCCCAGGGCGGCCACGCCCCGCATGGCGTCGATAAACGCATTGCGCTGGGTCATCGTCAGCCTTCCCAGGGTTGCAGATAGGCCAGCAGCAGCGCCCTGGCGGCCTCAACGTCCCGCAGGTCGATCACCTCGCAGGCGCTGTGTACATACCGGCAGGGAATGGACAGGGTGCCCACCTTAACGCCGCCCCGGGTCAACTGAATGCTGCTGGCGTCCGTTCCGCCAAAGGGCAGAACCTCCCGCTGGGTTTTGACCCCCGCTTTTTCACCGGCAGCCAGCAGCGCCTGCACCACCTCCGGATTGGAAATGCTGCCCCGGTCCATGATTTTGACGGCCGCGCCCTCGCCCAGCTTTACCGCGGGAAATTTGGTTTCCGGCGTATCGCCGTTGGCGGTTACATCCAGGGCGATGCCCACATCCGGCTCCATGGCGAAGGCGGCGGTTTTAGCGCCCCGGCAGCCTACCTCCTCCTGGGTGGAAAACACGGCGATCACCGTATCCCGCAGTTGGGCGGGCAGGGCCTGCAAAACGCTTACCAGCAGGGCGCAGGCCACCCGGTCGTCCATGGCTGGCGCGGCCACCCGGTGCCGGCCCAGCCGGTAGCAGTCGTTGGCGTACACGGCCATGTCGCCCAGGCTGACCATGGACAGGGCCTCGGCCTCGTCCGCCGCGCCGATATCCACAAACATGTACTGCATCCCCTCGCCGGACTCATGGGTGGGCTGCTTGACGATAACGCCCTGCACGCCGTTGCCAAAGGAAATGTGGCGGGTTTTGCTGACGTCCCAGCTGACGCCGCCCACAGGGGCCACCCGCAGGTAGCCCTCCTTTTCCACAGCCATGACGATAAAGCCGATATGGTCCATGTGGGCGGACAGCATGACCCGGCGGCCGCCTTCCCGGCCGTTCTTTACGCAAATCAGGTTGCCCATGGGGTCGCGGGAGACGGTATCCACATACGGGGTGACAAGGGCCTCAATGGCGGCGGCCACCTGTTGCTCGTGGCCGCTGGGACCGTATACATCCGCCAGTTGCTTAATCAGGTCAAACATAGCTTTTTCTACCTCTTTCCTATTGCTCCAGCCAGCGGCGGGCCAGCTGATACTGGGCCTCCACATCGCCAAGATCGACCACGCTGATGGGGGTGCGGGGATAACGCACAGGTACGCTGAGCACGCAGGTTTTTGCCCCGCCGCGGGCCAGCTGCACTGAGCCAGCTTCCCCCGCGGGGTTCAGCAGTTGCGGCGCCTGATAGGGGATGGACGCTTCCTTTGCCAGCGCGGCCATTTCCGCAAAGAAGGCCGGCTGGGCGATAGCGCCCCGGTCCATAAAGTGGAGGACGCATCCGCCGCCCAAAGCGCACAGCCTGCGCACCGCATCCGTATCGCCCAGGTCGTTGGCCTGCGAGCCGTCCAGCACCAGGGCCGCGTCCGGGGCCAGGCGGTAGGCCGCGCCCACGGCTCCCAGACCCCCCACCTGGTATAGGGTGGTAAACACAAAATCCGTATCGCCGGACACATCGGCGCTGAGCAGCCGAAGCAGGTTATGGCAGCCTGTCCGGCCATCCAGAGCCTTGCCCCGCAGCCTGTTTTCGCCAAAGGGGACGCAGCCCGGGGCAAAGGTAACCGGCGTGCCCATGGGCGCTTTGGCTATGGCCTCGTCCTTATCCCTGGCCCCAATATCCACATACAGCTCGCCAATGGGCAGTACATGCTTGCGGTCCTCGGCGGTTTGCAGGTGAATGGCCATGGCTCCAATCACGCCGTTCAGCGGTTCGCTGCCATCCTCGGGATAGCCCACCTGCACCCGCTTGCTGACCAGCATGCGGGAATCCACATTGCCAATGGCCCGCACCCGCAAAAGGCCCTCCTCCGTGGCGGAAACGGCCATCAGGCCCGCCTCGTCCATGTGGGCGCAAACCATTTTGCGCGGGGCGGCGGGGTTGCGGCCGGGCTTGTGGGCAATGACATTGCCCATTTGATCAACGGTTACAGCTTCTTTGCCCAAAGCATCCCGGCAGGCCTGCAGCACGGCCTTGCGCACCAGTTCCTCCCGGCCGCTTACGCCGGGCAGATCGCACAGGGTTGTCAGTTCCATAGGCCGTTATCCCACCCTTCATCCAAATCGCACAGGAAGCAGGCCAGCAGGCGGCCGCATTCCCGCATCACGTTCATATCCAGCGTTTCCACCGTGGTGTGCATATATTTCAGCGGCAGATCAATCAGCAGGCAGGGCACGCCCTCCCGGGCCAGCACAATATCGTCCGCGTCGGTCCAGGTGGAATTTTCGGCCAGCTCGGTATTGATGTTAATGCCATGGTCCCTGGCCGTCTGCTGCATCCGTTTCAGCAGCTTGTGCTGAATGAAGGGTCCGCAGGTGACGGCGGGCGCGTCCAGGGGCAGGGTGGTGTCCGGACGGCTGCCGGGAATGGTGGCATGGGTTACATCCAGCGCCACCGCCAGGTCCGGGCTGACGGCGTAGGCCGCCGCATGCGCGCCCTTGGAGCCTACCTCCTCCTGGGTGGTGGCTACAAAATAAATATCGCAGACGTGATTCATTTTCTGCAAACGTTCCGCGGCGTCCAGCAGGCAGCCCACACAGGCCCGGTCGTCCATGGTTTTGCTGGCGCACCGGTCGTTGAGCAGTCTGGCGGCCGGGCCGGTCAGGGTGACCAGGTCGCCGGTATGTACCAGGCTTTGAACCTTTTCCACCGGCAGACCCAAATCCACAAACAGTTGGTCCCGCTGGTAGTTTTGCTCCCGTTCCTTGTCGGTTTGAACGGCCGCCGCGGGCGCGCCCACCACGCCGTCCAGCAGAACGGGCGTGCCGTCCGCCCAGCGGGCATGCACTTTTACCAGCGATGCGGGCAAAATACGGGGGTCCACGCCGCCTACCGATCCAAGGCGCAGACTGCCGTCCTTCAGCACATCCGTTACCACCAGCGCGATTTCATCCTGATGGGCCGCCAGCATCACCCGGGGCGCGGGCCGCCCATCCGCCATGGGGCGGGTGGCCTTTTTTACGGCGATGACATTATACAGCGCGTCTATGGTGACGCTGTCCGTCAATGAAGCGAATTTTTGCCTGAGCCACTGGGCCGTGGCCGCCTCGTGGCCGCTGGGGCCGAACTGGCCGCTCATTTCTGATAAATACGCGAAAAAATCCATACGATACTGCCTTTCTATGCTGCGTTTTCGTATCTATTATAAAAGAAACGGCAGGGGAAAACAAGATGAAGGCCCTTCTTTCGCCACCTATGGCAGGGATTGTCGCAAATACGGCCCACAGCTTCTGCACACAATAGCCGCGAGGAGGCGAACAGCATGAAAAAAACATGGATTCTATTGGTGATCTCCGTGCTTTGCCTGGGCCTGTTCACAGCCTGCGCCAGCAGCGCTGACACCATGCCCTCGCCAAGCCCCGCTGCCACAAACACCCCGGCAGCCACAGCCCAACCCACCCCGTCGGTAAGCATTGAACCCGCCGTAACCGAAGCGCCCGCGTCCAACAGCGTGGCTACTGTAGAGGATGTGCTGCGTGTGTCCGATGATGTAAGCGAAGAGGTGGAAAAACTGTCCGAGCTGAAAAGCGCGGACGCCATTGTGGCGGGCAACATGGCGCTGGTGGGCATTACCTATGACGACCAGTACCAGGGCGGCCTGACCGACCGGCTGACGGAGATGGTAAAGACCCGGGCGGAGAGCATCGATAAGACCATTACATCCGTGCAGGTTACAGACGATGAAGAAGCGGTCAAAAAGATTGCCGAGCTGAAGAAAAAGCTGGGGGACGGCTCCATGACCTTTGAGGAATTGCAGACCGAACTGCTGACCATCAGCTCCTCCATTCAGCAGGCCAGCAAAAGCTAACCCGCAAACCGCCTGCTTACGCAAAGGCAAGCAGGCGGTTTTGTTCGTTTGACAGGAAAATACAAACTGGCCCGGATGGACGATACCATCCGGGCCAGCGGTTATTCAGTTTTCCTGCCTGTTCGGGCGCTGCGTCCAAAAATCTTTATCAAAACAGCCACCCGGCTGAAAAGAGGAAAAAAGTTTGGTCGATCGCCTGTTACTCGTCGTCAAAGGATTCATCGGCCGCAAAATCAGCCTCTACCACTTTGCAAAGCTGCTCGAACAGGGCTTCGTCCTCTACGGGTTCAAACTCCTCGATTTCCTCGCCGTCCTCTTCCTTTTCAATCACCTTCATGATGTAGTGATTGATGGCGATTTCCTCGTCGTCGTCATCCTCGTGGTGATGGTCGCATTCCTCGCAACCGCAGCAGTCGTGGCCTTCAGGGGCTTCGCCCAGGACAACGTACTCCTCACCGTTGTAGAAGAAATAGCGCACGACTTCCAGCAGTACGGAATTGCCGTCCTCGTCAACGGCCTCAATCAGGTCCAGTTCTTCTTCGGCGGGCTCGCCGCCGTGCAGATGTTCGTCGTTGTTCAATGGAATCAGCCTCCTTATCTTCGCCAGATTTTCCCATCTCGTACCGGGCCGTTCAGCCGCCGTGTCATCACATCCTGCGGGCTGGCCTGCACGATGGGAAGCGGTGGTTTCGTCTTTGGTTCCTTCTGGCTTGGCTTTATTATACCCGACCAGCGCCCAAGAAACAAGTCTTGAGTTTTTATGGAAGGTATGGTATGATAATCCTGTTGGGCAAGCGGGGTCAGTGCTTGTCCTGTTTCTTTTTCAGGGGTTCAATGGTGCCGTCGGGCCGCTTGAGGCGCACGCTTTCCAGCACCGCCTGGGCATTTTGCCGAAAGCCGTCCAGATATTCCCTGCGCAGCGCTTCCCGCTCCTCCAGCTCCTCGTGGGTCAGCTGGCGTAGCCGGCTGATGCGGGTTAATTCGCTGATGCGTTCAATTTTTTCGTGATCCATAAAAACATCATCCTTTCCATGGAGGTTTTCAAAAATGGTACAGGGGAAATGGTATCCCATGGGCGCGGACATCGCCGTGCCCATAGCCATCCGTCAGGCGGTGTTTGGCCGGGGCCGGGATGAACTGGATAACCAGGCCCAGCAGGTAGTGGTGTTTGACGGGGATACGCCTGTGGGCAGCGCGCGCCTGTGGTGGCGGGACGGAGCCTTTTGGCTGGGGGATGTGGGGGTGCTGCCCTCCATGCGCCGCCGGGGCTTTGGCGATTTGCTGGTGAGGCTTTTGCTGTTTAAGGCGTTAAGCCACAGCGCCCGGGAAATACGCCTGACGGCCGACCGGGACGCGGCGGATTTTTTCGCCCGCTACGGCTTTGAGCCGGACGGACCGGACATGCGTCTGAAAGCGGAGCATGTGAAGCTGAGCCATTGCGGCGGCTGCAAGGGGCGCCGGTAGCATAAGCGGCTCGCTTATGCGCCCTTCACAAAGACCCACTTCCGCTGCAAATAATAGCTGAGGAAGAACAAAAGCAAATCCACCGGAATTTTGATCAGGTTTTCGCTCAGACCCAGCCACAGGTGCAGGGAACTGGTCAGCCCGGCGGACAGAATCATAATCAGGAAGAATACCGCCAGATACCGGGGGAAGGTTTTGCCAACGGAGGTTTTGTCCGTAAACACAAATTTGCGGTTCAGGAAAAAGTTGGTCAGCCCGCTGACCATACGGGACAGCACCGTGGCCAGCCCGATGCGGGATAAAAAGTGAATAAAAAGGAAGCGGAACTCATGCTCCAGGGCGGGCACATAGGCCTTAAACAGGTTGTTCAGCAGCAGGTACAGCAGGTAATCCACCAGAAAGCAGATCAGGGAAGAGCTGATAAATTTGAAGAAGCCGCCCAAAATGACCCCGTAAATGCGGGCGCTGTCCCGGAAGGCGCGGAAGTGGCTGCCTTCGTTGTTGTTTTCATACACGGTTTGAATGGACAGGGGACGCATGGCAATGCGCCGGTGAGCGCATTCAATCAGCACGTTCATTTCATACTCATAGCGGTCGCCCTTTACCTGAAGCATCAGGGGCAGCAAATTCCGGTGGAAGCCCCGCAGACCGGTTTGGGTGTCGCCCACCCATACGCCGTACAGCAGCTTAAACACCGCTGATGTAATGCGGTTGCCGTTGCGGCTTTTAAAGGGCACATCCGGCTGGGCAAAGTCCCGGCTGCCCAGCAGCAGGCCGTCGCTGTTCTGTGCCAGGCTTTCGCACATGCGCAGCACATCCCGGACGGTGTGCTGGCCGTCGCTGTCCGCGGTGATGATAATGTCCTGCTCCGGGCACTGCTCCTGGGCCCAGGCCATGCCCCGGCGCAGCGCCACGCCCTTGCCGCCGTTGGGCTGGTAGTGAATGGTATGCACCACATCGTCCTCGGGAATCTGGTCAAACAGGGGGCGAAAATCCGCGCCGCTGCCATCGTCCACGATGATGATTTTGGCAATGCCCGCTTCCCGCAGGGCCTGCACATAGGGCGGCAGACGGTCGTCCGGCTTGTAGGCGGGAATGATGACGGAGGTTTTGCTTGCACAATCCATGTGTTGCAACTTCCTTTCGTAGCTTAGTGCAGAATGTATGTGTCCAGATAATCACGAAGCAAAGGTCGTATATCTTCTCCTGTGGCCTGGCTGATACAGGTTTCAAAGTCATCGCGGCTGGCCAGGGAAAAGGCGTAAGCCTGGTAATAAGCGGCCAATGCGCCGTCCAGCCCGCCGGACAGCCGGTCCAGTGCGCACAGCAGAGCCAGACCCCGGTCATAAACCACCAGAGAATACTCGCTCATGGTGGAAAAACGGTCCAGGGGACAGCCGGGGGTAACCCCCTGAGACACGGTGACCCGCAGGGCGTATTCCGCGGTGGACTGTTCCAGTTCCTGCCGGGCCGCCTGGCCGTGATACTGTCCCCAGTATTCCAGAGCGCTGAAGGCGGCCAGCGCCTCGTCCTGCCAGGGCTGGTTCCATGCGTCGCTGCCAACCACGGCGTACCACCATTGGTGGGCGGTTTCATGGGCGACGGCCTTTTCCAGCGTGTCGCCCGCATCAGCCAGCGCGTCCGCGCCGATCATGGAAAAGGCGGGGTATTCCATGCCGCTCATGGGCATGTTGACCTGACACAGGGTGTAGCTCTGGTAGGGGTAAGCGCCGTAGCGGCCGTCATAGCATTTCAGGGCCTGGCGGGCATAGGTCAGCATTCGCCGGGCCTGCCGCGCGTTCCGGGCGTAAGCTGTTACCAGCACGCCCTGCTCCATGGCCTGGGCTTTGGAAAAACCCTCAAAAACCGTCAGGGCAAAGTCACGCACAGCCAGCGCCTCAAAGCGGTAGACAGGGCCGTCCTGTATGGGTTCGGCGCTGCCCGCGCACTGGCAGCCCTCCGGCAGGGTGATTTCCACCTGCCAGTTGGTGCACTGGGACACAAAGGGGTCGCCTACCGACAGATATTCATCTGTGCGCCACGCGCCGTCCTGCCATACCCCAGGCACAATCAGGGCGTTGCCCAGCGCCCATACGCCGTCGTTTACGCCAAAACGGCAGGCGGCCCGGGGAATCTCCACCTGATAGGTCAGGGACAGGGTCAGGGTGCTTTCCGCCTGCCACGGGGACGAAAGAGGCAGAAACAGCACGGTTTTGGCTGCGTCCAGATAGCGGAAGGGTACGTCGCTGCCGTCGGCCTTTACCTGCGCCATGGTGACCGAACCGCTGGAAAAGCCGCCGGGGTAGCACAGGTCGTAAAGCTCATCCGATGCGCAGGGCGATGTGTCCGCGCTGCGGAAGGCATTGGCCCAGGCACGCAAAACCACGCTGTCCAGCGGCTGATCGGCGCGGTTTTGCAGGGTCATGGTCTGGGTCACGGACAGGGCGCGGGTATCCGTGTCCAGACGGGCCTGAACCTGAATGGCGTCCAGCCCCTGACTGGCGTGCAGCAGCGTCTGCCCCGGCTGGGGCAGGGAAGCGGCCGGCCGCAGCAGCAGCCAGAGCGCCGCGGCCGCCAGCACAGACAGGACGGCGGCTGCCAGCAGCCAGCGCCTGCGGCCCCGCATCAAAGCAGGCTCCCTACGCTGTACAGAAGCGTGGTAACGGTTTGCGCCACCCGCCCCATGAGCAGGCCGCCCACCACCATGGTTGCCGCCAGGTTCAGGGTCAGGGCGATGCATACCAGCGTTATTTTGGCGGGCAGCAGCTGGCTGTCGCTCAAGCCGGTGACAGGGCTCAGCACGCCGCAGGCCTGCACATAGCTGACCGCCATGCCGCAAAAAATGGCCAGCAGCGCCAGATAAGGCGACAGCAGGGACAGCAGCATGGCCAGCAGCGCGAAGGCCGCGGTGGGAAGGGTGGTAACGGTGATCAGCCCAAAGGCAAGCTCCCAGGAAAAGACCACCTTGCGCACCAGACACAGGTAGACCATAAAGACCAGAGCCGTCAGAAAAATGCTCAATAGCTGGCACAGGGCCGCAATGCCGCCTACGGCGGGGGCGATGCGGCCGGTAATATAGGTGATGCCCTGATTCAAGGAGGCACTGTCGCCCGCCAGACTGGCTCCCAGAGCGGATAGAAGGGCAAACAGCAGCCCCACAAAGCTGCGCACAATGACCATGCCGCCCAAAAACGTCAGCAGCAGCACAATGGCCGACACGATGGGCGCGCTTAGCCGGTCACGTTTTTCCACCAGAGAGCGCAGCAAATCGCCGGGCTGGCGAAAGCTCTGCACAAAGGCGTGGGGCAGGTCGCTTAACGCGGTCAGAAAGGAGCCCTTTTCCCGGGGCGGGGTCTGCCCATAGATATAGGGCTGCTGGTAGCCGGGCATGCTTTGGCCCTGCTGGTAGGGCGAATAGCCCACATTATATCCCGGATAGGCGGGGGGATAGGGCTGTTGCTGCTGGTAGCCGGGCGCTGCCTGGGGCTGTTGGGGATAGCCCATGCCCCCCTGGGGCTGCTGGGCGTATCCCTGAGGATACCCGTAGCCGCTGACAGGCTCGCCGCACATGGGGCATTGCACAGCGCCGGGAGCCAGGGGACTTCCACACTTTGCACAATTCATGGCATTTCCTCCTGTATATGGGTCAGTGTTGCCCAAAAAGGGCGGCGTCATTCCGCTGGGCCAGCGCCGCCTGGGCCACGGACACCAAATCGGGATCCAGCAGGTATAGGCGCATGGAATCGGTTTCCACCACCTGCTCCGGGGGCAGGGTTTGCAGGTAATCGTTCAGGGTGGATTGGCCAAAGTACCGGTCGTCCCAGAAGCCGGGCTCGGTGGCGATCAGGGCCACGCGGCGGCGGGCAAGCTCCGGACCCACCTCCTCCAGGCTCAGGTTCAGGATGGATACCACCGGGTTGGCGGGAATCAGGTAGGCCCTGCCCCGCAGGGGGTACTGGTAGGCCGGACTGGGAATCAGAATGGTTTCGTCCTCCGGCACAGCCGCCGCCACGTCCATCAGCAGGCCAAAGCGCTTTTGAAAGTTGTTGTCCAGCAGGATGCCCTGATCCTCCATCACGTTGCGGCTGAGCCGGTAGACGGTGTTGGAATAGCCGGTCTGGTTTACCCCCTGGGCAAAGAAAACCAGGCACAGGGCCGCGCACAGCCAGGCGGGCAGACGCTTGAGAGCCGCCCGCCTGACCCGGCTTGTCCACAAATCGGACAGGGTGGACAGGAAGGCGCAAAGAGTCAGGTCCGCGAACAGGAACCATTGCAGGGTGTAGCGGGACATTTTCAGAAAGGAACCGGAAAAGCTGTAGATTTTGGTGTCCAGAACGCCGGTCATGGGGGCCAGGGTCAGCAGGGTGACCAGGGCGCTGAACAGCATAATGGAAATGGCCTGAGCTGCCGGGCCGCGATTGACCCAGAACACGGCCACCGGGCCGTCCTTGGCGGACAGGTTGCCCATATGCTGGGCGATGTCGCTGCGCCGCCGTCTGCGGGCGGCGGCCAGGTAAGCCAGCGCGATCAGCAGCGCCGCCAGCGCCAGACAGAAGCCGATGAGCCCCGTGGGGGTGATATAGGTGCGCAGGATGGAATCCATGGCCTTGAAGAAATTCAGATGGGTGCTGGTTTCCTCGGCCTTGTATTCCATTTGCATATACAGGCTGTACCAGGGAGCCGTGGTATAGGTGGACATGACCCGCCAGGGGGACATTTGCCCCCAGGTGCGGTAGCACCACAAATTGCCCAGGAAGGCGGTAACCGTGCCCGCCGCCCCGGCTGCCGCCAGCCCCAGACTGCCAGCCAGCGTGCGGCCGGCGGGCGCGCCGGTAAACAGGCTTTCCATCCAGCGCCAGATTACCCAGGCCGCCACAATAAAGGGCAGCACCACAAAGCAGACCACATGGGCGCTCATCACGGTAAAGCAGGCGGCAAAGCATAGAACCAGCTTGCCCACATAGCGCTTCCAGTTTCTCTCAGGGGTTAATCCGGCAAACAGGCACACCGCCCAAAGAATGGCCAGAATGCGCCACATATCCCGGGGCGCGCCCGAAATGGAGTAATACAGGTCCGGCACCAGATTAAACAGCAGCGCTCCCAGCAGCATCCAGCCCTTGCGCTGGCGGCAGAACACGCACAGCAGCGCCCCGTAGGCGGCCAGGGCGTAAAAGACCAGCATCCCCAGTCCGGTAAAGCAGGCCTTGTCGTTGGGGTAGCCTACCTGCCCGCCGGTGTGCATCAGGCCGTAGCTCATGTACAGTTCCAGCGAGGGAAAATGGCTGTGGCCGCGGAAGTGGCCTTCCGTCTCGTTCTTTTCCAGCAGCTCGCCCAGGCTGCGGTCCTCGCAGTAGCGCTGGGCCAGAGCCAGGTATTCGCCTGAGTCGCCGTTATTGACCATGTCCATGCTGGACATGAAACGAACCATGGCGGGGGTCAGCAGCAGGGCCATAGCCACGGCAAAGCACAGGCATACCAGGGCGGGCTTGTCAAAATGGCAGACCCGACGCGCAAAGGCAAGACCCTTGCGCCACAGGAGCCTGATTCTGGGCAGCCGGCGCGCCGCCATCACCGCCAGCCCCAGCGCCGCCGCAAGGGGCGGCACGGCAATGAGCAGCTTTTGGGGCGCGTGAGGCCAAACCAGCGACAGCGCCAGCATCCACAGATATTGCAATAGGGGCGTGGAGGCCACGCCGGTGAGAAAACAGGCGGCTTTGCTTTGCTTTACAAACCAGCCATGGGCGCAAAACAGGCAGCCCAGAGCCAGCGCCTGAAGGGCGCAGCTAAGTAAAAACAGGTTGCGCCAGCCGTTGCCCACATCCAGCCACGTCATCAGCCTTTCCTCCCCACTTGTGCCAGCCGGTCCATTTCCGCCATATAATAGCTGTTAATATCCACTTTTTCGGCCAGCAGCTTTTGCTGCTTTTCGTGGCCCAGCTGGCGCAGGTTGGGCGTTTCCAGCCACTGGACGGCCTGAGCCGTGGCCTTTTCGTACCGGGCGGGGCCGTCGTCGTTGCAGCAGCACAGCAGGTGAAAACGGTCCTGCTGCTCGCGGGTGCTGCCGGATACGATGGTATTCACATACAGGGCGTGGGTGCCCAGCACCGCCGCCTCGCTGGCCATGGTTGCACCCTCGCTGTAGACCAGCCTGGCAAAGGCCAGCACATGGTGTACCAGCTCATATGGGGTTTGCAGCAGATTGGGCCGAAGCTCCGCCGGTACGTCGCCCTCGGCGCTGACGTACACCCGGCCGTAGGCCTCCAGCCTGCGCACCAGAGCGATTTTGCCCGCATCGTCCAGACCGTGCTTGCCAATATCATGGCTGGCGTTCCAGGCTACAAACCGCACCAGAATATAGTCCTCGTCCGGGTTAAAGCCCACATTGCGCAGAACCTGCTTATCCGGCGTAAACACGCTGGGGTGCAGGTAAAACAGCTCCTTATAGGTATCCAGCCGCTCCTGCCGGGGGCCCAGATCGGTTAAAAAGGTGCGGGGCGTTAGAATTTTGGTGGACAGGCGCTTGCAGATGCGCAGGGCAAACTTGCTGACCTCGGTATCCTCATACACCAGGTGGGGCTTGCCGGATACCCAGCTGGCCACCGCCAGCATGGGCGCGGCGCGCCCGATCAAAATATCCGGCTTGAAGCGCAGGGCCGCAACGCTGAACTGCACCGACAGTTTGAGGAACAAAAAGGCTTTTTCCACCGGGTTTTTGCCGGTGGATTTGGCGCAGAGGGTATAGGGAATGCCGTAGCGCTGACACAGCAGGGAATTGCCGTCCTTTTCGGCCACAAAGGCCGTCACCTGGTCGCCCCGCTTTTGCATGCGCCAGAGAATATGATGAAACTGATGCACCCACGCCGGGTGGGTAAAGCAGATCATGGCTTTCACGAATGGGTTTCCTTCCTTTCACATTCCATCTTGCGTACCCGGTACTGCACGTCCTCCAGCAGGCGGCGGTTATCGCTGATCAAATCCGCCATAACGCCGATGGCAAACAGCATAACGCCGATCATCAGCAGGGAGGAACACAGAATCAGCGACTGCACATGGCCGCTGCCGGAGCCTGTGGCAATAAAGATCCACAGGAAGCGGATGCCCAGAATCAGCCCCAGGGCAAAGAAAACGCCGCCGATAATGCCAAAGAACCGCATGGGCTTATACATGGCGAAGGCCCGAAGAATGACCGAGGAGGAGCGCTTCATATACCGCCACATGCTTTTGAACAGGCGGGAGGGGCGAAGCTCCGCGTTGGTGCGGATGGGCACGCTGGTCATGGCAGTTTTGTTCCACCCGGCCTGGATGATGGTTTCCAGGGTATAGGTATATTCGTTTACCACGTTCAGCCGCAGGGCGGCTTCCCGACTGTAGGCGCGAAAGCCGCTGGGCGCGTCGGGAATATCTGAATTGCTGGCCACCCGCACCACCCAGCTGCCCAGGTGCTGAAACAGCTTTTTCTTTTTGGAAAAATGCTCCGTCTGGTCAATGGGACGCTCGCCGATAACGATGTCCGCCTTTTCCTCCAGAATCGGCCGCACCAGCTTTGCAATGTCCGCGCCGCAGTACTGGTCGTCGGCGTCGGTGTTGACGATGATATCCGCCCCCAGATGCAGGCAGGCGTCAATGCCCGCCATAAAGCCACGGGCCAGGCCCTTGTTTTGCTTAAAGGACACAATATGGTTGACGCCCCAGTCCCGGGCCACCTGCACGGTAGCGTCCTGGGAGCCGTCGTTGATAATCAGGGTTTCGATGGTATCAATGCCTTCAATGTGCTTTGGCAGATGATCCAGCGCCACAGTCAGCGTTTCCGCCTCATTGTAGCAGGGAATCTGGATGATCAGCTTCATTGGCAACGCCCCTTTGTCTCCTCTTAATGGGATAGCATTTACAGGATAGCACAACAAACCAATGCTATCATAGCTTTTTTTGCTGGGGCTGTCAACGCAAAAACCGCCCATCCGCAAGGCATGTAGGTTTGTCAAACATATTGGACAATGAACTCAATGGGGGAAAGCCAATGGAGGGGCCTCATGGGTAAGTT
>CAKTUU010000016.1 GCA_934621505.1 uncultured Clostridia bacterium | reverse complement strand
GAATTGGCCGTTCTATACAAACGCCTTATCTTGATTCCAGCATACATACCCCGTTCCTCATCGTCAACAGAAGAAAGGGTTTTTGCACAAATTCTCATTTCCGCTGACCGTAAACGTGCAGCAGGAAGTCGCGCATGGCCTTTACCTTGTCGTCGCTGATGACCTTGGGCTCACCGATGCAGCGGGCCATATAGTCAATCTGGGCGGTCATTTCCAGCACGGTGCAGACCAGGAAGGCCGCGTCCATGCTGTCGCCCACGCACAGCGCGCCGTGGTTGGCCAGCAGGCAGGCAAAGCCGTCGCCCAGAGCCTTGACCACTTCGTTGGCCAGATCGGCGGTACCGGGCAGAGCGTACTTGGCGCACTTGACCGTGCCGCCCAGAATCTGCGCGGATTCGTCAATAACGGGGGGAATGTCCTCATTCAGGCAGGCAAAAACCTGAGAATAAATCGGGTGAGTATGGATGACGGCGTTCACATCGCTGCGCTTGTTATATACGCCGATGTGCAGCAGCTTTTCCACGGTGGGGGTGCGGTGGCCTTCCACCAGCTCCGCCTTGCTGTTCATCACCACGATATCGTCCGGGGTGATGGTGTTGTACGCCATGCCGGAGGGGGTCAGGTAAATCAGGCCGGTTTCCGGGTCACGGGCGCTGATGTTGCCCCAGGTGCCGACGGTTAATCCAGAGGAATACATCTTTTTTCCAGATTCCACAAGCAGTTCGCGGTAATTCATCCCTACGCTCTCTCCTTTACTAATTGCAGCCAGGTGGACATGACGGTTTCAGCGAAAAGGGGATCGTTTGCGTTGCAGTCTACCTCAATCCACTTTACATGGGGGGCTAAAGCGGCTTTGACGGTATCCCGCAGGCAGGCGTCCACTTCCGGGTCGTACAGGGCGTCGCCAGGCTGTGTATTATCTCTAAAACCCCGCAGAGGAGCCACAACGGCTACTGGACCGGTAAAAGCGTTCAGCCGCTTGGCCATCAGGGCAGCGCCCTTGCGCGCTTCCTCCAGGGTGACTTTGACATGGTAAATTTCAGGGCTGTGTTTAAAGACTTTACGGCCTTCCCGATAGGGCAGGTCGCCGCTTTCGTAGAAGGTACGGGTCATGTCGATGACATCCATGCCCGAGAAGGACACCACCGTGGGTATGTTCAAATTGGCCAGCCGTTCCAGCCGCTGGCTGTCGCATTCGCTAAAGACATAATAGCCCAGCGCGTCTACCAGCAAATCGTGAATATCCAAATCCATCAGGCCGTCAAAGGTGCCCTCTACGGCCAAATCCTCCATGGTGCGGGATCCGCCGGTTACGCCGTGAAAAATAACGGGCACATAACCCTGCTCACGAATGTGCTGGCAAAGATAGGTAACGCCGGTGTTGGTAACGCCCGCGCTGGAAATGGCAATCAGCTTTTCCCGGCTGTCGTGCTCATACTTGGGCTTGCCATCCCGCATAATACCGGCAATGGCGGCGCAGGCGTTGTCAAAAATGGTGCGGGTGATGGAGTTAAGGCCCACCACATCCGCCACGGAAGGAATAACGATGATATCGGTTTGGCCGGTAAACATCTGGGTAGGCAGGTAGCTGTTAACCACAGCGGATACCAGAACCTTGGGTACGCCCATGGGCAGCCTGCGCAGGGCGGCGGAACCCATGGTGCTGTTCTGATACCCACCGGCGGCGATGCCGCCGTGGATGACGCCATGACGGTACAAATTTTCCACCGCCTGGGCCACCAGATTGGTTACGGTTTGAATGGCGTCGCTTTTCTTCATACCGGCAAGCCCGTCCGGGCCATAGCCGCCGGAAGCCAGCAACGCTTCGCGGGTCATATCCGCTTCCGGTTCAGTTACATGATGCTTCAGCACAGAGGTATCGATCAAATAAGCGTTCAAGCCAAGCGCGTTCAGGCGCTGCTTCAGATAGCCGACCTCCTCATGCTTTGTGTCCAGACTGCCGATAACGGCTATCGTCTTATTCATATCGATTCTCCTCTGTGCCGAAGCGCCATTCATTAGTCAAGCGCGCCCAGCAGCTTTTGCAGGACCGCAATCTTGGCGGTTTCTTCCACCATTTCAGCCATATGCTCGGCGGCAATGGGATCCTTGCCCAGCGCCACAATGCCGTGACCTTCCAGGATGAAAGCGGCCACGCCTTCGCCCTTGGCAAAGGCTTCGCCGATCATGGGCAGATCCTCGGGCTGAACGGCGGCGGTCTTTACATGGAATACGGGAATGGGGCTGGGAACCTTCATGGCCGAATGATGGGTCACCTTGGGCAGATAATCCCTGCCCAGATTGCTCCACGCGATGGCGTAGGGGGAGTGGGTATGCACCACCGCGTTTACCTCCGGCAGAGTCTGGTAAATATAGCCGTGAAGCGTCGCCTCGCGGGAGGCCTTGGTTTTGCCCTCCACCAGCTTGCCCTGCCAGTCGGCGATGACAAAATCTTCTTCGCCGCCGTCGATAAAGGAGGTGCCGGAGCCCTTGATCAGCATCAAATCCTGATCAGGCACGCGGGCGCTTACATTACCGCCGTTGTTGGTTTGAATGCCGCGATAGTAAGCGCGCTTGCTGGCGGTAACCAGCTGACTGCGAATTTCCTGATAATTCATTATTTTTTGCCTCCGATAACCGGCTGGTTCTTTACCCGCTCCTTCAGGCCCGCGTCATGAGTGGCCAGCACATGGTCCAGATCGCCCATGCGGCTGACAATGCGCTCGGCGCTGTACCACCAGTCGTTGATGTCCACGCAGCGAGCCACAGGCGTTACGCTGTAATGCAATTCGGGAACGGGCTTCAGGTTGTCCAGAGAGAACACGGCGTCGCCCACGATGGTGTAGGTGCCGTCCTCGGTGTCCACTTCCACGCACTGGTGGCCCACAGAGTGACCGGGGGTCAGGTAGGTGCGGATGCCGGGCAGAACTTCCATTTCGTCGTCAATCAGGGTGAAGTCCAGACCGTCAAACTGCTTTTCCTGGATGCCGATGGCCTTATCCTCATAGGACTTGTGATAAACTGGAATGGGATGCTGGGCATATTCAAACTCGGTGCGCTGCACATAGAACTTGGCGTTTACAAAGCGCTTGCAGTAGTACACATGGTCCCAATGCAGGTGGGTGAAGATAACGTGAGTAATTTCCGAGCAGTCAATGCCCAGAGCCGCCAGCTGCTCATAAACAGCCTGGCCCTCGCCCTGGATGGAGCCGGGATGATGGTACTTGTTAGCGCGCTCGGTATCGGCCATGCCGGTGTCGATCAGAATTTTCTTATCGCCCCCGTAAACCAGGAAGCAGAAGCAGGGGTTTTCGGTAATCTCGTTCAGCTTATCCTTATAGAAACGGTGTACGGTGTGATGGTAGGTGTAGGTTTTAGGATCGCTGGTAACCATACCAGTATCCAAAGGGCGGATTAGATAATTCATGTCGAATTTCACTCCTTACAGCTATTAGGTTTAGGTATTTGTCATTCCATGTACATATTATTGCACAAGCTCAGACGAAAGTCAACACATTTTTGACTGAATTTTTCTGATTTTTTTTGAAACAGACAAAAATGTTGGTTTTATTTTTGGAAAAAGTGGATAAAAGCGTCTGCTTATGGGAACAGGCTAAGGAAAAAAAGAATTTGGGACGGCATCGTACCAGCATTTTTGAAGCGGCTGCTTCAGGAAAAGAGAAAGCGGCTGACCACGAGCCGAAAGGAAAACAACGCCATGATAGAAAATTTTTTTGGGCTGTTCAGAAGCGAGCGACTGTATCAGCAAGCATTTCAAAAACTTTAAACACGAACATATGGCGCAGCTGGATGACTACGGCAACCTCAGGATGAAGACAAAGCGAAAGGGCTTGCCGTCCGTATTTTCACAGACAGCAAGCCCTTTCGGCTGCTTGAACGGTTTTACGCTGAATTTTTGTCTAACATGCAAGTGCATCATCAACGCGCGCAGCATCCATTCTAAAGTTCATAGGCTTATTCACCTGCCTCGCACAGCTTTATCAATCGTGTCTGCCGGCCATGGAAATCATGGACCTCTGTGTACGCTCAAATCTTCCGACGCGGCTTACATCGCAGTTGATTTTTGTGACGGCATGGCAGTAACCTGCACTTTCTCACATATTTTTCCTTCGTTTCTTTTGTATGGATACAAAACAGCTCCAGCGCCCGTGCCTGGATGCGGGAAAGCGACCTTTGATCCGTAGCCGCAAACTCGCATTTGATCCTGGCGGATGCTGTTGCATGACTGTCGTTGGCCTTGTTTTCATTCGCTTCCGATAAGAACTTTTGCAGCAATCCCAAATCGCTGGAGTAATGAAGCTCCACAAGCTTTGCCCGGTATTCCAGCTCGGCGGGGGTCATCTCCGGGAATTGTTTCATATCCACGGTATGCTGTGCCTCATGCTTTAAAAGAGAAACCAGAAACCGCTCGCTTTCAAAATCATACGCCTGCTCAATGCAGTTGATTGTGCCGTCTGGCGATGTCCAGCCGCCCGTGCCGTACTTGCCCAGGGTCAGATAATCCATCCAGCTTCGGAATACAAAGCCTTTGAGAATGTTGACGGTGTATTCCGCCGTTCCGCCGGGCAGCTCAACACGGTATACGGTCGGGACCGTATACCGCCAGATATACGGGCCGTAATATCCCTGCGTTTTCCCAAAAAGCGCATGATATCCCTCTGCTTCAAATGCGGCGCGAAGCTGTTCCGTCAGAAGGGCTTCCTCCGCGTCCGGCATTTTCAAAAGCGCTTTCAGCCCTGTCAGCAGCTTGTCCGCGGCTTCCACCTCCGGTAAGCCGCAATAAAAGGTATCGCGGAAGTAAATCTGATAGAAACGCAGAATAACGTTGAGCCTGTCCGGTATTTCATAAACGCGGTATTCACAATTTTCAAAAATCGACACATACGCGGGAAGAACGTCCCTGAATTCTTCATGATCGCGCATATATGCGATGGCGCCTTTTATGTTTCCATTCAGAAAAAACGAACTGATAGGCATAGCCGCTCTCTCCTCGATAAATTTACAGGGCCCTTTTTGTCCACGGATCTTTCGGGAGCGTTTTTGTAAGAATCAGGGTATAGGCCGCCGCAATGACGATCAAAATCGCGATATGGAGCAGGCGCGTTTCCATGGAAAGACCGGCGTCGTTTGCAAACGTGCTGAGAATGTTGATGGCGGAGTGGACGAGAATGCAGGGGAGCAGGCTGCCGCCGCGGTAAAAAATTGTGACCAGAAGGAAACCTATGGCGATGGCAAAGCCAATCTGACACAGATTGTTTACCAGATTCATACCGCTGCCGTTGAACAGATTGATGATATGCCCAACGCCAAAAGACACGCTTGAGATAATAACGGCGGATTTGAGATGATCCCTTGCGATGGCCGCAAACAGAAGGCCCCGGAAGATGACTTCCTCCAAAAATCCGACGAATAGCATGCACACGATACGGCAGACCGTTTCCATCAGCGAATAATGGAGGGCGACGCCGTTCCAGAGGTTCCCCGACGCCAGGATAATAAGCGGCACATAGTAAAGAAATCGACAGGCAGGGACGGGGGATTTGCAAAGCCCATACCGCTTTTGCAAGTTGTTTTTTCGGATAAAGGCGAAAAGCACGATGGCCTGCAAAATGCAGAAAACAGCGCTCGCAGCATATTCGATCCCCAGGACTTTGTTCAGCGGATTTGCCAGGGATTGCAGAACGCAGTAAACCGCAATCCAAACGAGCGCAAAGGTCAGCTCATTTTTCTCATATAGCTTTTTCATATCATTTCCTCCTAATACGGCCAATCTTTTAAAGGTCAGCGGCTCTTTTCCGTCCATGCGACAGTTGAATGGAAGCCTCGGTTACGCTCCTGCCGCTCAGCAGGCCAAAGCGCATTCCCTGCGGCATGTCACGTTCATTCTTTCTTTTTCAATGCCTGATTGCATTTACGCCTGCATGACCTCGCGCAGCGTCATGACAGAGCAGCCCTTGCTGGCATAATAGCTAAGCATGTCAGGCAGCTTCTTTGTATCATAGCTGGTGATACAGTCCGACAGCACATGAACGGTATAGCCGTTTTTCGCCATGTTGAAGCAGGTGGATTTGATGCAGGTTGTGGCGTCTGCGCCGGCAATATAAAGCTCGGTAATGCCGTGCTGCTGAAGGAAAGCGGTAAAAGCTTCGCTGGCCAGCGCATTGCTTTTTGACTTCGTAAAGATATGGCCCGATGCGACTTTCAGCTCCGGTACCAGCTCTGCGCCATGTGTGCCTGGCTTGAAGGTTCTTGTTCCCGCAGACAGGTTGTTATGCTGAATGTAAACGACCCACAGCTCCTTCTGGATGGCCCAGTCGATCGCCTCATTGACTTTATCCATGATTTCCCTGTAGTTTTTCGTGATATCATTTTGCAGGTCGATGACGGCCAGAGCGCTGTTTTTCATGCTGTGTTCCTCCATGCATTCCATCTTTCCGTCAAACGGCGGATCAGTCCCGAATTCCGGCCAGCGCCAGAAATTTTCGATCGGACTGAATGCTCTGCGTCAGAAACCGGCCATCCCGGAACAGGGCATAGGTGGTGACCGGCGCGGGCACGTTCTGGGCGGATTCTTTGTCGATGATGTGGATGGCTTTGAACGGAATGCCATGTTCCTTCGCCGCCTCCTGCACCCTCGGCACCCAATAGCAGGTGAAGGGACACTGGTCGGTGTAATAAAGGACAAAGCCGGCCTCGGCCACCTTGGGATGCCTGGCGCATTCTCGGAATTTCGGCGGCTCAGCGTTCGCCGCCAGGGGCAGATACATCAGGTTGATACCGCAGTCGGATATGTCTGCGGTTTTAAAGCCCTTGTATGTCAAAAACTTTGGATCGGCAAGAAATTCCCGCTTCCGTCCCTCGGCGCACAGGATGCAAACGCCGTTCTTTTGCTGCGCTTTGGCGTCCCTGACGCACTCGTTCAAAAGGTCATTGGAATAACCATGCCCTTTCATAGAGCCGGAGACCCATAGACAGTTGATGTAGAGCCAGCCGTCCGCTTCAATGGGCGCCCATGCGTTTTCTGCAGGGATGTATTCGATAAAGCACTTGCCCCGCTCCTCGCTGCGGTAAAAAACAAGTCCCTCATCAAAGCGATGCTTGAGCCATTCCTTTTTGGCCAGACTCTGCTTGCCGGACATGGCGCAGCAGATGTGTTCCTTGTCGATATTTTCTTTTGTAATATGAAGATAATTCATTGTTTGTCCTCCTGCTCTAATGGATACCCCTCTGCGGGAAATTGGTGCCGGCTGTTTGCCTGAATGGTAAACGCTGCGTTTAAATCAGCCTTTTTTGCCTTGGCATATAGCTGCCTTGCCATGGGAAGGCAATCTTCATCTTCAGCGCCGCAGTAAATCCGAAGCGCGATCTTTTTTTGCGAAATGGCGCGAACCAGCGTTTCCGCATTTTCCTGCAGGACCGGAATCCAGGGGCTTTGCAGGATCAACAGATCGCAGCGCGCGGACGTGAATGCAACCGCGCGCAAAAGCATATCGCATCCGGCGGAAAAGCCGCCGCAGGCGATTTTGTGGTAGCCTTCATTCTGCATTTGTTCCATGGAACGCGCCACCGGCAGATAGGAAGTCAAGCTCCACCGATAGGTCCCATATCCGTCCGGCTCGGCGCTTTGGATGGTTTCAATCTGCCACTCACCGTTTCTGCCGACGATGGGTTCCCAATCCGCTCGCGCGGTCTGGCCATTCTGCGTGTTGCCATGAACGGCCAGGAACAGGTTTTCAGCCTCTTTCCGCTTCCATGAAAACAACGTCTTTGACTTGGAAACGGCCTTCGTATAGCGATCATCCGAAATGGCCTTCAGGCAAAGAAACGCCGCATCGTTTTTCAGCGCCGCAAGATCGTCGTCCTCCAATACTTCCGGGCGGTACCACCATTTGTTATCATGGATCGCCTTCCTGAGCCATTCCAAAGCCTCCTTGGGCTTATTGGCTCCACCGGCCAGGCAGGTAAGGAAGTATAGGGTCTGCGGCCCGTAATTCTGCGGGTTTTCTTTATAAGCGTCCCGCAAAAACTGATAGGCTTCCGAATACTCCTTCTCGGCGATGGACAATGTGGTTTCCAAAATATCATTTTCCCTGTTTGCGTTCATTTGCTTTTCCTCTTTCCAAATCGGATTTTTACAAAAAGACGCAGAGCAAGCCCGTACCATCAGGTTTTGCACTGCGTCTAAGCGTCTGGCACTTTGATTTCTTCTGTTTTGCCATCCTTGAAATGGATGACACAGGTGTATTTGCACTTCGGACAGAATAGCGGAAAGTTCTCCAGCACGGTATGGGGGCGTACTTGAGTTCGTGTTTTGCCGCCGCATTTGGGGCAGCGAAGCCAGTCCATTTTCGTTTTCAAGGTTTCAGGCACTTTATATCACCTACTCGTTTGCTGGGGCAGAGATAAGCGTAATCCGCCGTGTTTTGCCGTTTTCAGCCGACTCTGCTTTCATATACTTGAGCGCAATTTCATTGATCTCGGAAAGAAAACGCAGAAATTCTTCGTCCGTCAACAACAATGTGCAGTTCGTAAGCAGCAGCATATCCTTTTTCGGGTCCGCATGGCCGCTGGCAAAGTATCTTGCAAACGATGTGCAAATGCTAAGCAGCGACATCTGCACGGCGTTTCCGCTTTCATCCTCCGTTGCTAAAGCGCTCCTGTTTAATCGATAAACGCTTTCTACCGTGCCGCGGATTCGATTTTCGCCCACAACCATAAGGATAGAGTGATCTGCAAGAATTTTGATATGACGGTACATGCTTGCGCTTGGAACGTCCGGCAATGCTTTTTTGAGTTCTTTCGCCGTTCCTGTTTCGTGGAGCAAAAAATACTGGAAAATTCTTTGGCGAACAGGGTTCATAACCACCTCTGCGATTTCCAACTTTTACAATCACTCCTTGTATTATTTTCCTAAATCATTATATTTTTATTTTTGAGAATGTCAATAGAGGGAGAACAGATGAGGCGTGTAATTGGCAAACCTGATAAAGCATATCCATGATTTATACCAGAAAAGGTCAGCCGTTTTTCCAAAACGTTTAGGTCATTTCCTCCCGCGCTGCCAGTATTGCGCCTCTATAGGCCTGCGCCAACTGGGAATGGATAAGCGTCTCATCGTATTTCAGGGAATTGTTAGCGATGATGCTTGCATACCCGTGAGCAAACAGGAAAATCGTCAGGAAAACCCTTTTGGTCTGTTCCAAATTCATTTCCAAGGCTCCCTGCATAGCCGAGAGAACAGGGGTAAGCTCATCAGCCTCTATCAGTTCAAGCAGGGTACTTCCGCTGAAATAATCCGATTGAAAAAGAAAACGAAACAAATGCGGCTCCTCAATTGCAAAGCGGATATAATTCATTCCAATCCCAAGCGCGGCGTCCCCTTTTTTTCTATTCATCAAATATTCCGAATGATAAAGGTCTGCTTTTGCATAAACCGTCCGTTTTAATTCGTCGATCGTCGCGAAATGATACATGACGGGCTGGGTGGAGCAATTCAGCCTTTCCGACACAGTCCTTGCATTGATGCTTTCCGCCCCTGTTTCGCGGGCGATTGCAAAGGCAGCGTTCAGAATCATTTCTTTTGTGACTTTTACCTTCGCCGGCATGTGGAACCTCCATATATAATCTAAATTATATATAATTTAGATTATATATCAATCAACAAGACTTGTCAATCTGTTTGAAGCAAAATGATGAGTCAGTTTGTCCGTTGTCCACTCAGTCGAAACGGATAGAAAAAAGTTCTGGAAAATTTGCTTTTCCAGAACTTTGAATCTTTTTGGTTGTGAAATTGCGACCAATCAGCGCTTGCTGAACTGGGGAGCACGACGGGCGGCCTTCAGACCGTACTTCTTGCGTTCCTTCATACGAGGATCACGGGTCAGGAAGCCAGCCTTCTTCAGGCTGTCCCGCAGCTCGGGATTGGCCTTGATCAGGGCACGGCTGATGCCGTGACGAATCGCGCCAGCCTGACCGCTCAGGCCGCCGCCGCACACATTTACCAGGATGTCCATGTCACCGCCAGCCTTGGTCAGTTCCAGGGGTTGACGCACGGTCATCTTCAGCGTTTCCAGACCAAAATATTCGTCCAGATTGCGCTTGTTCACCAAAATCTTACCGTCGCCGGCCACCAAACGGACACGGGCGATAGCCGTCTTACGACGTCCTACGGCATTATACTCAACTTTCGCCATTTGATATTGCTCCTTCCGTGTCCTTATTTGATAACCAGAGCTTCGGGCTGCTGGGCGGCATGGTCATGCTCGCTACCGGCATACACCTTCAGCTTCTTCGCCATTTTACGGCCCAGAGGTCCCTTGGGCAGCATGCCTGCAACGGCGTGCTCAATCACAAACTCGGGCTTTTCGTTCAGCAGACGGCGATAGGGGGTTTCCTTCAGGCCGCCGGCATAGCCGCTGTGCTTATAATAGATCTTCTGATCCAGCTTTTTGCCGGTCAGCACAACCTTATCGGCATTGATTACGATCACGTAATCGCCGGTATCAACATGGGGAGTATAAGTGGGCTTGTTTTTGCCGCGCAGAATGCTGGCGACCTGGCTGGCCAGGCGACCCAGAACCACGCCCTCGGCGTCCACGACGTACCATTTGCGCTGCACGTCAGAGGCCTTCGCCATGTACGTATTCAAGTTAGTGTCCTCCTTCAAAGGGGTTCTCTTGTTGCATGTGGCGTCTGATGGTCAGCAAACGCGCACGGGTTACAATAGCATTCCGGGGCTAGCGGAGTCTATTGATGCCAACGATAATTTTACTAAAAGCCTGTCCGTCTGTCAAGAGGAAAAATCCCATTTCAGGCGGTTTTTGCCCATTTTTTCAAAAACGCTGTACCGATTCGTCCGTCACATAGGCATGAATCAGCTTGCAGGGGGGAACGGGATGGCTGCCAATGACCACGCAGCGCTGAATGTCCTTCGTGGCCTGTGCAGCGGTTGTTTCGTCCTTGGCGTAGATGGTGGCGATGGCCTCGCCCGCCTTGACCGGTTGGCCGATACGCTTGTGCAGCACAAAGCCCACGCTGGGGTCGATGATATCCGCCTTGGTCTTGCGGCCCGCTCCCATGGACTGGGCGGCGTTTCCCAAGCCGATGGTATCCATGTGATGGACGTAGCCGTCCGACAAGGCGGGCACATCACGCACAATTCTGGCCTGAGGCAGCCTGGTTACATCATCGCAGCAGGCGGGGTCGCCTCCCTGAGCCACAATCATCTGCCGCAGCTTCTCCAGTCCCCGGCCGCTGTGAAGCGCGTCCAGCAGCCTGGTACGTCCTTCCGCCATATCCGCGGCGGCATCCGCCAGCACCAGCATATGCGCGCCCAGCTCGATGGCCACATCCAGCAGGGGACCGGCGGTACGGCCGGCCAGCACGTCGATAGCTTCCTTTACTTCCAGCGCGTTGCCGATATGGCTGCCCAGGGGCTCGCCCATATCGGTTACCAGCGCTACCATGCGGCGGCCCGCGTCGCAGCCGATGCGCACCATGGCCTGGGCCAGTTCAATGCTGTCGTCCAACGTCTGCATCAGCGCGCCCGCGCCGGTTTTGACGTCCAGCACAATGCCCTGCGCGCCGCTGGCCAGCTTTTTGGATACGATGCTGGAGGCGATCAGCGGCAGGCTGTCCACCGTGGAGGTTACGTCCCGCAGGGCGTACAGGGTTTTATCCGCGGGAGCCAGATTTTTGGACTGGCCGATGACTGCCAGCCCAATATCCTTTACTTGCTGCAAAAAGGCTTCTTCGCTGATATTTACGCTCATGCCCGGAATGCTTTCCAGCTTGTCCAGGGTTCCGCCGGTGTGGCCCAAACCGCGGCCGCTCATTTTGGCTACGGGCACGCCGCAGGCGGCTACCAGGGGGGCCAAAATTAACGTGGTGGTATCGCCCACGCCGCCGGTGGAATGCTTGTCCACCGGAATGCCCTTC
Source organism: uncultured Clostridia bacterium (assembly GCA_934621505.1). GTDB lineage: Bacteria > Bacillota > Clostridia > Christensenellales > Aristaeellaceae > Limiplasma. The sequence continues at coordinate 33,250 of CAKTUU010000016.1, read as the reverse complement.
AGACCGCTTAAATCGCACACATCGCCGGAGGCGGTCATCGCCAGGGTCAGCCGCATGGTTTCCTGCCGGGTCATGCCGTTCAGGCGAATGGCCATCAGCATGGCCGCCAGCTGATAATCCGGCACGCTGCCGGTTGCCGCGCCCTGAACAAAGTATTCGATTTCCTCCTGAGTCAATTCCCTACCCAGCTTCTTTTTTTCGATGACAGAAATCATATCCATGGTTCAAACGCCCCCTTTGTAAAAATATAGAAAGCTGCCGCAGAAACACGGCAGCCCAGCTATTACTGAATGATCAACCGTCCGCAGTTTTCACATTCAATATACTTTGCGTCGCCTTTAAACTTACGTAGCGTTACCTGGGGCAGGCTCATATTGCAGCCGCCGCACTGGTCGCCGTACAGCTTGGCCACCGGCGGAATACAGTGCTTTTTGATTACGTTGTATTTTTCCAGCAAAGCGGGCTCCAAGTCCTTGGCGCGTTCGGCTGCTGCGGCACGCTTGACCTCCAGCTGCTTCATCTGCTCCTTATAGGCTACGTCGTAATCCACCTTCTGCTTGTCGTATTCCGCCTTTACCTTGGCAAATTTCAAGCGGATATCCTTTTCCTTGTGCTCACGGTCGGCGGCGTCCTTTTGAATACGCTTCATTTCCTGCTCGTAATCGCCCAAATCGCCCAGCAGCTTTTGCGCGTCGCGGCTCATTTCCTGGGCCTGGGTCAAATCGGTGGGCGGGGTGGACTCCATGCGCTGTTGCAGGGCGGACAGCTGCTCCTCAATGCGGGAAATAGCCAGCTTGATGACCTCTACCCGGTCGGCCATTTCCGCCACATCCTGCTCCATTTTCTTTACGGCGTTTTGCTGCTCTACCAAAAACTCGCGGTTTTTCTTGAGGGCGATGCGGGCGGGGTCGCGCTTGATTTCGTTTTCAAACGCGTCCGCGGCCATATCGGCCTGCTGATACAACCACAACAATTCCGTCTGTTCCATGGGGTACCTCCTTAAGGTCGTAGGGGAAAGCCTTGCGTTACAAGGCCAGAAGCGCGCCCGCATAAGGGGCGTTGCAATGCAGATGCGCCTTCACAGGCCAGCCGGCCTGTTGGGCGTCCGCCAAAAAACGTTCATACAGCGCCTTTACGCCGGGCCATTCGGTGGCGAAGTGACCCGCGTCATAGACGGTCAGCCCACGGGCGCAGGCGTCCAGCAGCTCATGATGGCGAATTTCACCCACCACAAAAGCGTCCGCTCCAAGCAGAGCAGCCATCGCGCCCGCCTCTCCGTAGGCGCCGCCCGCAACGGCCACCCGGCGAACCAGCTTGTCCTGCGGACCCAATACCCGCGGCTCTATCCGCAGTTCCTTCCGTACCATGCCGGTAAAGTCAGCGGCGGAAACAGCCTTGGGCAGCTGACCAAGACGCAGAAAATCATCGCAGCGCTGTACCTGCGCAAGGCCCAAGGCGTCGGCCAGAGCGTCGCTGACGCCGCCCTCTGCCTTATCCCAGTTGGTATGAGCGCCAATCACGTTGATTTGATGGCCCGCCATTTCACACAGCGCGCGCCCCTGGGGGGCGGTATAGTCTATGCAGCGCAGGGGGTGAAAAATGAATGGATGATGGGTCACAATCAGCTGAGCGCCCGTTTGCAGGGCCTGCTCCGCCATATCGGCGGTAACGTCCATGCCAAACAGCACGGTATCCACCTCCGCGTCCATGTCGCCCATCAGCAGACCCACGTTATCAAAGGACTCTGCGCTGTCAAAGGGAGCGAGTTTATTCAGCCATTCCCATACCTGCCGAACCTTCACAGGCAGTCCTCCTTTTCGTCCATGCGTTTCAGCGCGTTTTCCACGGCGGCCAGTTCCCGCCGAGCCTGCGTCAATCGTTGCAGGTCCTTGTCCAAACCTGCCAGTTCCATGGCGGCAACCCCCTGACCCAGCAGCCGCCTGCGCCGCTCCAGCACAGGCCGCGCACTGGGGGGAAGCGTCCGCAGAAGCACGGGACCCAGCCACAATTCCTCATCGGAATAGGCGGGTTCGCCCTGCCGGGCAGGCGTTGCCAGCAGCAGCAGATAGTCCCGGTGATTTTCGTTGGTCACCACTTCGTTTCGGATTCGGTAGCCAATGTCCACAAGCGCCTGACGTACCAGCGGGATTTCCGTCTGAGGGCTTACCACCACACTCGCGCCGCGCAGCCAGCCGGCGCCCCGGCGCAGAATGCCGCTGATGGTATCGCCGCCCATGCCCAGGATAAACGCCGCATCAACCGGCGTGGGGGAAAGGGCTTCCAAAGCGCTGAGCCCATCCGCCACGGCAAAAACCGCCCGGTCCTGCAAATGCAGGCTGCTGATACGGCGGCGGGCCTTGGACAGGGCAAGATCGGAAATATCGGCGATGAGCGCCCGGCGCTGCGGATCGGCCAGCAGCATCACCGCGCTAAGCCGCCCGTGGTCAGCCCCGATATCGGCAAAAACCTTGCAGGAACCGGCCAGGGCCATAGCTGCCGAAAGCCGCGCGTCCAAAACGGGCGTGCGGCGGGATGGGTTAGTCAAGGTAATCCTTCAGCTTTTTGGACCGGCTGGGGTGACGCAGCTTGCGCAGGGCCTTGGCCTCAATCTGGCGGATGCGCTCGCGGGTTACCTTAAATTCGCGGCCCACTTCTTCCAGCGTGCGCTGGTGGCCGTCGTCCAGACCGAAGCGAAGGCGCAGTACCTTTTCCTCACGGGGGGTCAGGGTGTCCAGCACGTCCAGCAGCTGCTCCTTCATCAGGGTAAAGCTGGCGGCTTCCGCGGGAGCGGGGGCCTCATCGTCGGGGATAAAGTCGCCCAGATGGCTGTCCTCCTCCTCGCCGATTGGGGTTTCCAGCGAAACGGGTTCCTGGGCTACCTTGATGATTTCCCGCACCTTGCTTTCGGAAATGTTCATGGCCTTGGCAATTTCATCCGGGGTAGGCTCGCGGCCGTATTCCTGCAGCATCTGACGGGATACGCGAATCAGCTTGTTGATGGTTTCCACCATATGCACGGGAATACGGATGGTGCGGGCCTGGTCCGCGATGGCGCGGGTGATGGCCTGACGAATCCACCAGGTGGCATAGGTGGAGAATTTGTAACCCTTGCGGTAGTCAAACTTGTCCACCGCCTTAATCAGGCCCAGGTTGCCCTCCTGAATCAGGTCCAGAAACAGCATGCCGCGGCCCACATAGCGCTTGGCGATGGACACCACCAGACGCAGGTTGGCTTCGGTCAGCTTTTTCTTGGCTTCCTCATCGCCTTCCTCCATGCGCTTGGCGATTTCAATTTCCTCCTCGGCGCTCAGCAGGGGAACCTTGCCGATTTCCTTCAGGTACATACGCACCGGATCGTCGATACTGACGCCTTCGGGCACGCTCAGGTCAATCTGTTCCGGCTCGATGATTTCGTCCGGCATCACGGGGTCAAACTCGTTCACCACGTCTACGCCCATGCTGTCCAGCGTTTCGTAAATTTTGTTCATCTGGTCGGCGTCGATTTCCAGATCCATCACCTGGTTGGCAATGTCATCCTTGGTAACGGTACCCTTGTTTTTGGCGTCCTCGTATAGTTCGTTGAGTTTGACTTTGATCGCTTCAGGCGACTGATTCTGACTCAACCTGATCACTCCTTTATCGTGCGCGAAGGGGAATTGTGAAACGTGGAAAGCTGCTGGGACAGGGCGTAGGCCTGCTCCAGACTGAGGGACGCGGACGACTGGTCCATCTGCCGCTGCAAATGCTGCTGATGCAGGGATTTGAGGGCTTCCTGGGCCATTTTCATCAGCGTGTCGTCCTCCTCGTCGGTGACGCTTTCAAGCAAATCGCCAATGGCGGCGCGGCTTTGCTCGTCCGGCAGGCGCTCCATAAACTGGGCCACCGTTTCGCCGCTTTGCAGCGACTCACAGAAGGAACGATAGAGCGGGTCCTCAAATTCCTCTGGGGCGATGCTGCTTTTTGGCAGCCTGCCGGTTGCCAGCAACCCCAGCAGTACCTGGGCGGCCCGGTCGGTTTGCGCCAATGCCCTGGCCTGCCGGGATACGCTTTCCCGCCGGACGGGAGTCTGTTTGACGGGCAGGGGGGTACGGCCTACCTGCTGCATCAGCACCTCCACGCTGAAGCCGGTTTCCAGTGACAGATGCTTCAGGTAATTGTCCAGTTCCACCGGTTCCCTGACGGACCGTAAAAACCGGGCGCAGGCTTTGGCGTATTCGGTGCGGCCTTCCTCAGTGCTCATGTCGTGCAGATCTTTTTCCCGCCGCATACGGTAGGTAGGGCCGGAGATGGGCTTAAGCTGGTTAAAAGCCTCCAGACCTTCCTGCCGGATGAACTCGTCCGGATCCAGTCCGCCAGGAAAATCCAGCACCCGCACAGGCACATTTTCGCCCTCCAGCACTTCCAGCCCCCGCAAAATGGCCTTCTGGCCAGCCCGGTCGCCATCGTAGGCGATATATACCTCGGGCGCAAAGCGGTGAAGCAGACGCGCCTGCTCCGGCGTTAAGGCCGTGCCAAGCGTCGCGGCCACGCCTTCCACGCCAAATTGGGAAAGCGCGACCACATCCATATACCCTTCCACCAGAATCACCCTTGTCAGCCCTTTTGCCTTGCGCAGCAGATTGGCCGCAAAAACGTTATACCGTTTGTTAAAGGCCAGGGTATCGCCGGTGTTCAGATACTTGGGCATTGCATCGCCCATGGCGCGGCCCCCAAAGCCAAGCACGTTGCCATAGGCGTCAATGATGGGAAAAATGGCTCGGTTGCGGAACATGTCGAAGGCGCCGTGATCCCGCTTGAGCAGAATACCCGCCTGCAACAGCTCGTCCTCCGTAAAGCCTTCCGCCAGCAGCTGCCTGCCAACCTGGCCGGACGGGGGAGCCGCGCCGATGCCGAAGCGGCGGATGACGCTGTCGCTGAGCCCCCGCTTTTGCAGATATTCCAGAATAGGCGCGCCCTCGGGCTGCCAAAGCAGCTGGTGATACAGCCGTGCGGCGGCCTTGTTGGCCAGGTAGATGCGTTCCCGCAGGGTACGGCGCTGCTCGTAGCCCGGGTCGTTTTGCATTTCCGGCAAAGGCATGTGCTGCTGCTCCGCCAGAAAGGCCACCGCTTCCTGAAAGGACAGGTGCTCAATATCCATGACAAACTGGATTACGCTTCCGCCGGCCTTGCAGCCGAAGCAGTGATACACCTGCTTTTGCCCGTCCACGGAAAAGGAGGGCGCAGTTTCGTTGTGAAACGGGCACAGACCAACATATCTATGCCCGTTCTTCTTCAGCTTTACATAAGAGCCTACCACCTTTACAATATCGGCTCTCTGTCTAAGCTCGTCCAGCCATTGCGGGGGGTACCTTCCGGCCATGTGTTCCTTCACCCATTCCTTATGATTCGCCGCGGCGCGCTGGTTTCCTGCAAAAGGTTCAACAATTTCCGACAAATGCCGCGTCAGGCGCTACTTTTTGGCGAACGCGTGAGGAATGAACAATTCCTCAAACTGCTCGATGGCATAGCGGTCGGTCATGCAGCCGATAAAATCGCAGACGGCTCGCTCGGGCCCTTCGGTATACGCAATTTCCAGATATTCCGCGGGCAGCTGCTCCGGGTGGGCCAAATAATGCGCAAACAGAGCGGACAGGATATAATCGCAACGCTCCTCCTCCTTTTGCCGCCATTCGTCATGGTAGACGTAGGTAAACAGGAAGGAGCGCAATTCGTCGCTGGCCTGGGCGATTTCGTCGGACATGGCCACAAAGGGCTGGTCCATGGAGTGGCTGACAATATCCCGAATCATGGTGTCAATTCGCTGGCCGTGGGTTTGGCCCAGCACCCGCAGGCAGTGCCTGGGCAGCTCAAAGGGCTTCAGCACGCCGCCGCGAATGGCGTCGTCAATGTCATGATTGATGTAGGCGATGCGGTCGGCCCGGCGCACGCACCAGCCCTCCAGCGTGGCGGGCTCCTGCTGGCCGGAATGGTTGCGAATGCCGTCCAGGGTTTCCCGGCACAGGTTCAGTCCCTTGCCGTCATTTTCCAGCCGCTCCGCCACCCGCTTGCTTTGCACGTTGTGCTGAAAGCCGCCGGGCATCAGCCGGTTCAGGGTGCTTTCGCCAATGTGGCCAAAGGGGGTGTGCCCCAGGTCGTGCCCCAGGGCGACGGCCTCGGTCAAATCCTCGTTCAGCCGCAGGCAGCGGGCCAGGGTGCGCGCCACCTGAGCCACCTCCAGCGTGTGGGTCAGACGGGTGCGGTAGTGGTCGCCAGCGGGGGATAAAAAGACCTGAGTCTTAAACTTCAACCGGCGAAAGCTCTTGCAGTGGATAATGCGGTCCCGGTCCCGCTGGTAGCAGGTACGCATGTCGCATGGCTCAATGGGATTCAGCCGCCCGGCACAGTTTGCCGACAGGGCGGCATAGGGGGAAAGGCGCAGTTTTTCCTCCTGTTCCAGGCGCTGGCGAATGGTCATATCCACACACATCCTTTCGTCCTGATGGCTTATGCTACATATATATACTGGGCGTGTCTGCTCAACTCCTGCTTTTTTCTTGACCTGAGGCGAGGAAAAGGCTATCATAGGATCGAAATCGGGGGAATTTTGTCCCTTGGGAAGTAGGAAGGTGTCTTATGGCCTATCAGGCTTTGTATCGGAAATGGCGGCCCCAAACCTTTGAGCAGGTGCTGGGGCAGACCGCCACCGTCAAAACGCTGCGGCGGCAGATTCAGGCCGGGCGTGTGGCCCATGCCTATCTGTTTTGCGGCTGCCGGGGAACCGGCAAAACCACCATGGCCAAATTGATGAGCCGGGCCATTAACTGTCTGAATCCCCATGACGGCGACCCGTGCGGCCAGTGCGAGGCCTGCCGGGCCATCATGACCGAAAGCACCATGGACGTGCTGGAACTGGACGCCGCCAGCAACAACAGCGTGGATAACATTCGTGAACTGCTGGAGCAGGTGCGTTACCCGGCGCAGATTGGCAAATACAAGGTGTACATCATCGACGAGGTTCACATGCTGTCCACCGCGGCCTTTAACGCCCTGCTGAAAACGCTGGAGGAGCCGCCCGGCCATGTGGTGTTTATTCTGGCGACCACCGAGCCGCAAAAGCTGCCCGCCACCATTCTGTCCCGGGTGCAGCGGTATGATTTTGGCCGCATTCCTTCCAGCCTGATGGTCAGCCGTATGCGGGAGGCCCTGGCGGATATGGGCATGGAGGCGGAGGACGAGGCCTTGCAGCTGGTGGCCCGTTCCGCCGAAGGCGCGATGCGCGACGCGTTCAGCATTTTGGATATGTGCGTGGCCGGGGCGGAAGACGGCAAAATTACCGCCGCCGAGACCCGGGAAATGCTGGGAGCCAGCGACAAGGAGTTTTTGTTCGACTTTTTTACCATGCTGGCCAACCGGGACGAATGCGGCGTGATGCGCAAAATTGACGATTTGATGCGATCCGGCCGGGAACCCCAGGTGTTTTTGAAGGAGCTGAGCGCCCATGCCCGGGCGCTGCTGACGGTTAAAGCGGTAACGCAGGACGCAGCGTCCATTCTGGACATCACCCCTGAGATGGAAAAGCAGTACCGCCAGCAGGCGGACGGCCTTTCTCAGGCCCGGCTGCTGAAGCTGCTGGATTTGTTTACCCGGTCGGAGGGGGAAATGCGCTTTGCGTCCACGCCCCGTATCGGGCTGGAAAGCGCCGCCCTGCACGCCTGCGAGGAAAGCACGGGGCAGGACAGCGCCGCTTTGCTGGAACGCATTGAGGAGCTGGAAACCAAACTGCGAAAGCTGGAAAGCGACGCTGCCAGCGGAAAATGGACGGTGGCAGCGCCGCCTGCAGCCGCACCTGTACTCAAGGCGGAAAAGGTCCAGCCGCCCGCCGCCGGACCGGCTGCTCCCGTACCTACCGAGGCGAAGGAAATCTGGGAACAAACCCTGAACGAACTGGCCAAAACCGATCCGCCGCTTTTGGGGCTGCTGAAGCGGGAGAGGTTCATCGGGGCCCGGGACGATGTGTATCAGGTGCTGATTCCCATGGAAAAGAAGGAATTTTCCTATGTGCGGCTGAACCAGCAGCCCCGCAGGGAACGCGTCTCCGCCGTGCTCAGCCAGGTGGCGGGCAGGCCGCTTCGCTTTGAGGCGGTGCTGGATCAGGCCCAGGGGGACAAACGCATGGACGATTTGCGCCAGCAAAACCAGGCAAGCCTGGTGGAGGCCTTTGGCCGGGATAACGTACAGATTGACGAGGGGACTAAAGCGTGAAAAAATCCTACCTGCAAGCCAGACGCCGTCAGGAAAGCGGCATTGCCTATAAGCACGATTTGGGCCAGCATTTTCTTTATGACGAGGATTTGCTCACATCTCTGGTGGAGGCCACCGGCGTTGGTCCGGATGACGGCGTGCTGGAAATTGGCCCCGGAGCCGGAACCCTGACCCGCTGTCTGTGCCGCACCGCCGGGAAGGTGACGGCTGTGGAGGTGGACCACGACGTACTGCCCTTCCTTCGGATAAATACCGAGGCGTTTGACAACCTGACCATTGTGGAGGGGGATATTCGCAAATTGAATCTAACGGAGCTTTGCGCCCCGTTGGGTAAAAATTTTTACGTCATCGCCAATATTCCCTACAACATCACCACCCCGATTCTGGAGGCTCTGTGGGACAGCGGCTTGCCCATTCGCCAAATTTCCGTTATGATTCAAAAGGAAGTGGCGGACAAGCTGATGGCCGGGCCCTCTACCGCCGCTTACAGCCTTACCAGCGTGCGCTGTCAGTATGTGAGCCAGCCGTCGCTGGTAGCGGTTGTGCCGGCCGAGCGGTTTACGCCGCCGCCCAAGGTGGACAGCGCGTTTGTGCGCATGGATATGCGTACCCAGCCGCCCGTGCCCGTTACGGATGAAAAGCTGCTGTTTCGCATGGTCAAAGCGGGGTTTTCCCTGCGGCGCAAAACCCTGACCAACGCCTTAAAGGGTACGGTGGACGCGGCTGTGCTGCGCGGCGCGCTGGAAGGCTGCGGCCTGCCGCCTGCTGTGCGGGGCGAGGCCCTGTCCGTGGTGCAGTGGATTCAGCTCAGCAATGCCTGCGCCGCCGCCACACAGGGGTAAGGCGGCAGGCCAGATACAGCCCAAAGCATAGCGTCGCTGGAATGAGGTAGTAGCTTAGCCCTGTTAACAAAGCCAGCGCGCTGAGTCCCATGCCGTACCAGAAGTATCGTTTGGCCTTTTCGGGGCTGACGACCTGTTCCAGCCATTCCCGGGCCGCCCGGCGGCGGCGCCTGCGCCTGCCCAGCTGGGCCAGGTCCTGGTCTGTGGCGGGGCTGGCCAGCCCCGCAAGGCGAATCATGGCGGAACGGTCGAAAAGCCGCAGAGGCAGTTCGCTGCCTTCGCAATAGGCCGCCGCCTCCCGGGTCAGCGGGGCGGTGGCGCAAAGCAGGCATTCCTGCGCGCCTTCCCGGCCGGCGTCCCGCAGCGCTTCAATGACCTGCTGCACGGATATGGGCTGGCTTTCATGCTGGCAGATCAGGCGAACCAGCACAGGCTTCCCATCCAGCGTGCCGGTAACGCCTGTTTCCAGCGAGCGTTCCATCACAACGGGCGCTTCCGGCGTCAGCCACAGCGCCGCCTGAAACGCGGCGTGGCGTGGCGGCTGCAGCAGCAGCCGCTCCAAAGCCAGCTCTCCGCCAATCATTCTGCGCATCTGCTGCTCACGCCGGGCTACCCGCTTTTTGCCAAGCAATCGCAGGCACAGCCATAGCATGACGCCCAGCGCGCTGCCCGCCGCCATGGACGGCAGGCTGACGCCCCACAGATAGACGAACCATCCCACCCCAAGGGCCCAGGGAACCAGCGCCCGCAGCAGGTGGTCCGACAGGCTGGCCAAAGGGGTTTTTGTCCGGTATTTTTGCATGGAACCCTCCTTTGCGTTTTTGCCCGAGAAAAGGATTCCCCTTTTTGGCATTTTCTAGTATCATTATCAATCGTGGGAAAGGAGTCACGCAGGTGCCTAAGGAACGAATCGGGCTCATGGGAGGCAGCTTTAACCCTATCCATGAGCGGCATGTGGAAATGGCCGAGGCGGCGGCCCGGGAGCAGCGCCTGAATCGGTTGATTTTTCTGCCTACAGGCAATCCCCCCCATAAGCACGAGGGGCTGACGGACGCGGAGGACCGCTATGAAATGACCCGGCTGGCGGTCTTTGGCAGGGAAACATGCAGCGCGTCCCGGGAGGAAATTGACCGGGAAGGCGTTATTTACACGGTGGATACCCTGACCCGGCTGGAAAAGCAGATTCCCGGCGCGGAGTGGTTTTATATCATCGGCGAGGACACCCTGCTGGATCTGCCCAACTGGCGCAAGGTGGACAAGGTGTTTACCCTGTGCGAATTTGTGGTTTGCTGCCGCGCTTCCACCGGCTTGGAAAGCCTGCCGTTGACGCGGCAGCTGCGTCAGAGGGGCGCACGGCTGCATTTTCTGTCGCTGCCGCCGCGAGATATTTCCGCTACGGAAGCAAGGCGCAAAATCGCCGCCGGTGAAGCCGTTCCGGAGCTTGCGCCCCAGGTGATGGAATATATCCGGGTGATGGGCCTGTACAACTGTCCCTGCGCGGTGACAGACGGACGGCAAAGGTACGCCAAACTGAAGGCGGCCCTGTCGGATAAGCGGCTGGTGCATTCCCTGCTGGTGGCGGATACGGCGCGCAGGCTGGCCCTGCTGCACAGTTATGACCCGGACACGGCGGAACTGGCGGGCCTGCTGCACGACTGTGCCAAATGTCTGCCACTTGGCGATATGCAGCGAATCGCCAGGCAGGGTCGTCTGCTGCTGGACCGGCTTACCCTGCAAAGCGGCAACCTGCTGCACGGTCCTGCGGGCGCGGTGCTTGCCAAAACGGAATATGGGGTCACCAATCCCAATATTTTATCCGCCATACGCTGTCACACCACCGGCAAGGTGGGCATGATGCCGCTGGATATGATTGTGTTTCTGGCGGACAAGATTGAGCCGTCCCGCAGGCCGTACCCGGCATTGGAAACGGCCCGCGAGCTTGCACGGCGGGATTTGGCGGCGGCTACCCGCTTCCTGATGGAATCCAGCGTCAAATATGTGCGGTCCCAGGGGGCGGAGCCGCACCCGGCTACCCTTCAGGCGGCGGAATGGCTGAAACGTCTGGAGAAAAAAATAAGCCCTTCTTAACTTCTTAATTAGAAAGGAGATTGAACATGAATCATCAGCTGGTAAAGGAAATGGCACAGATTTTGTACGACAAAAAGGCCCAGGACATTGTTGCGCTGGACGTAACCGGCCTGACGGTGATTACCGACTGCATGCTGATTGCCAGCGGCCGCAACACCCTGCAGGTGCGCACCCTGGCGGAGGATTTGCAGGAACGCATGGCGGAAAAGGGACTGGACCCCATTCGCCGGGAGGGCCAGCAGGACGGTCACTGGGTGGTGCTGGACTATGGCGATGTGCTGGTGCATATTTTCCATACCGAGGACCGGGAGTTTTACCGCCTGGACAAGCTGTGGGAGAACGAAAACAACCGCGTGGCTCTGCCCTTTGAGGAGGAATAAAAAACGGCTCGGCGTTTGCCGGGCCGGGAGATATGCGGCGGACTACCAGCGCCATACGCTGGCCATTACAACGGATAAAAGCATCAGCGCGGCCAGCGTCAGGCTGACAACGCGCACCGCCACCGCTTTGCGATCCTTTTTACGTTTGCCGGCGCTTGCCATAGCCGTCATCCTCCCCTCCATTTAAAAAGAATTGTATCAAGTATAGCATACCGGCCATTTGGGGGCAAGGCGTTTGCCTGCGGACACGGGTGAATTTACCGTAAATTCACACTTGAACCGCCATTTGGCGATGCGGCCGGGTTGAAACTTGCCCCAAACCGTTGTATAATGCAAAAGAGCGAGGTGTAAACCGTGGACGAAATCCGTTTGGGCGACAAAGTAAAGATGCGCAAAACGCATCCCTGCGGCAGCGACGAATGGTGCGTTATCCGCATTGGAGCTGATATTAAAATCAAATGTCAGGGCTGCGGACGGATTGTGATGATGGACCGGGCTGATTTTATCAAGCGCCGCAAAAAAGTGCTGGAGCAAGGCCCCGTACCGGAAGCGGAAACCCTGCGCGCAATGCATGACCAAGGCTAAAGGAGGACGTGAAACCATGGACAATCAGCCCAATGTGGAAGAAATAAAGCCGGAGGAGCAGCCCGCAGAAAAGAAACCCGTTAACGTGAAAAAAGAAATTTTAAGCTGGATTTTCACCATTGCCGTTGCCGTAGTGGCGGCCCTGCTGATTCGCACCTTCCTGTTTGAGCCGATTCGGGTGGATGGTCACAGCATGTGCGACACCTTGCAGGACGGCGAAATCATGCTGGTTACCAAGCCGGAGTATCTGTTTGGCGCCCCGCAGTACGGCGATGTGGTCATTTGTAAATATCCGGGCCGGACTGAAAACTTTGTCAAGCGGGTAATGGGTCTGCCGGGCGACGTCATTGAGGTGCGCAGCAACGTGGTATACCGCAACGGCGAGGCGTTGGACGAGCCCTACCTGACCCCGGAACGCAACAACGACGGCTTCAGCATGGCTCCCTTTACCCTGGGCGATGATGAATATTTTGTCATGGGCGACAACCGGGACAACAGCCATGACTGCCGCAACTACTACGGCTACGGATCTCCCGCCGCGCTGACCCGGGATATGATTATCGGTCATGTTCGCTGCGTGGTGTTCCCCTTTAACGCCATCCGTGGGGTTGAATAAACCCGTAGCGCCCGACCTGTGAAAAACAGCGCCGGGCGCATTTAAAAAGCCCCACAGCACGGAATAAACAAAACCGCTGGCCCATAGGTGACCGGCGGTTCTGTCCGTTGGCGCACTTTGCATCTTGCAAAGACAGGAGAATTTCACCAGGCGGTTTCCTGGCAAGCGGTGCAACGCTTGTCAGGCTTTTTTATTGACTCCCCCTATTAGGGACCAGCCGCCGGAGTTTAGAGCCTGGGCGGCTTTTTTGATGCTATTTTTCGCTTTGCTTTTCCCTGGTTTATTTCAGGATTGGAAGGAGTTTCGCTTTTAACGGCCTGAGGCTGGCCGCGGTTTTTACGCGGCCAGCCGGTGAAAACGTTACTTTGCGTTCAATACTTCCTGCCACAGGGTATTGTAAATGGTCAGCCAGGTAGCGTCCAAATCATTGAAATATTCACAGCTGGCAACCGTTTCGTCGGAAGGATTCATCACCGGGTTGGAGGTATACTCATCGCCCATCAGTTCAATGGCGGCGGTGTTGGGGCAGCAGTAGCCGATGGCCTCGCAGTTCAGCTGGGCAATATCGCCCCGGCACAGGAAATTGATAAACTTTTCCGCGTTGGCCTTGTTCTTTGCGGCGGCGGGAATGACGGCGCAGTCCACCCACACGTTGCTGCCTTCCTGGGGCACGGAATAGGCCAGCTTGTCGTTCAGCTCAATGGCATACTCCGCGTCGCCGGAATACACCACGGCCATGGCGGCTTCACCGGCCACCATCTTATCCTTAAATTCGTCCAGACCATAGGCCTTGACCATACCGCTGGTCTTTTGCTGAATCAGCAGGTCGGCCGCGGAGCGCAGCTGGGTATAATCGGTGGAATTCATGCCGTAGCCCTGCACCTTCAGAGCAATGCCCATGGCGTCGCGGATGCTGTTCATCATCAGCACCTGACCCTTATACTTCTCATTCCACAGCACGTTCCAGGTCTTAACGTCCTCGGCGTCCACCAGCTCCGTGTTGTACAGGATGCCCAGGGTGCCCCACTGGTAGGGAACAGAGTGGGCGTTGCCCGCGTCATAGCTGGGGTTTTTCAGGCTATCCTTGATGTTGGAAAAGTTGGGAATGTTGGCGTAATCAATTTCCGCCAGCAGGCCTTTGCCAGCCAAACGCTCCACGCAGTATTCGGAGGGGAAAACCACGTCAAATGCGCCGGGGTTGGCTTCCACCTGCACCAGCATATCCTCGTTGGTGGTAAAGCGCATGTAGTTGACATGAATGCCCGTTTCTTCCTCAAACTGGGTCAGCACGTCTTCGTCGATATAATCTTCCCAGTTAAAGACATTCACCACTTCCTGAGCGCAGGCAAAGGCGGGCGCCATCAGCAGGACGCACAGGACAACGCAGAGCAGTTTTTTCATCAATCCATTCCTCCAAACGGTTGTATTATGCTTTGTTTTCCGCAGTTCTGCGGTTAACAATCAGCAGCAGGACCAGCAGCACCACAAACATCAGCGAGGACAGGGCGTAGTAGACGGGGCTGATGCCCAGTTTTGTGGCGGAGTAAATCAGGGTAGACAGGTTTTGGACCAGGGGACTGGTGGTAAAATAGCTGATGGTAAAATCGTCCAGCGACAGGGTAAAGGCCAGCAGCGCGCCGGTGACAATGCCCTGCTTGCATTCTGGCACAATCACATGGGTCAGTGCGTAGCCGGGAGTCGCCCCCAAATCCAGCGCCGCCTCGTAGGTGTGCTTGTTCATCTGCTTCAGCTTGGGCATGACGGACAGCACCACATAGGGAACGTCAAACGTGATATGGGCCAGCACCATGGTGATGTAGCCGCGATCCACCTTGGCAAAGATAAACAGCAGCATCAGCGAAATACCGGTTACAATATCCGGCATGGTGTTGGGCAGGTTGGTAATGGTCATCATCAGGGCCTGGGGACGCTTTTTCATGCTGTAAATGCCAATGGCCGCCAGGGTGCCCAGCACGGTAGCGATAACGGTGGCCAAAACGGCGATGGATACGGTGACCCACAGGGCGTTCATGATGGACGCGTTCTGGAACAGTTCCTCATACCAGCGAAAGGAAAAGCCCTCCCACTTGGCCCGGCTTTTGCCCGCGTTAAAGGATTGGCAGATCAGCACCACAATGGGCACATACAGAAAAATCAGAATCAAAGCCAGGTAGCATTTTTTGAAAAACCTTTTCACGCAATGCCGCCTCCTTCCCCGTTGGGGTCCGCCTTGCGCAGGATGGACAGAGAAATCAGAATCAGCACCATCATAATCAACGACAGGGCGCTGCCCAAATTCCAGTCGCCGGCGGTCAAAAAGGTGGTTTCAATCAGGTCGCCGAACATCTGGGTGCTGCCGCCGCCCAGAACCCGGGGGATAAAAAAGGTGGTGACAGACGGCATGAAAACCATGGTAATGCCGCTGATAACGCCGGGGATGCTCAGGGGCATGGTTACCTTTACCAGGGTTTTCATTTCATTGCAGCCCAGGTCCTGGGCCGCCTCGCCCAGTTTGGGGTCCAGCTTGCTCAGGCTGGTGTAAATGGGAAATACCATAAAGGGCAGGAAGTTGTATACCATACCCAGCAGCACGGCGCTCTGGTTGTACATCAGCTGCAATTTGCCAATGCCGATTCTTTCCAGAAAGGCGTTGATCAGGCCGTTGTCCTCCAGCAGGCTCATCCAGGCAATGGTGCGCAGCAGAAAGTTCATCCACATGGGAATAATGAACAGAACCACCAGCGTGGATCCCAGCTTCATCTGCCGGTCGGCCATGAACAGCGCCGCCGGATAGCCCAGCAGCAGGCTGATGGAGGTACACAGAAAAGCCATCCACAGGGAATACACCAGCGTGTCCACATTGACGGAGCCGCGGGGAATGGTGGCCGCTACCTCGTCCCCGGCCACAGCCCGCAGATTTTCCCGCATGATGTGGTTGCTGTCCCAAAAGGCGCGGAAATTATTCAGGGTAAAGCTGCCGCCTCCGTCGGTAAAGGCGTAATAGGCGATCAGCACCACAGGCAAAATGGTAAACAGAATCATCCACAAAATGTAGGGCGATGCAAACAGCGACCGCTTCATGCCGCGGTTGCGGCGAATGCTTATGGCCACCAGCCCGGCAAAGACCGCAAGGCCAACGCCCATCAGCACCCAGGACCACCAGGGCAGGGTGGCGTTAATCATTGTCCAACGCCTCCTCTGCCGTTACGGGTTCAGCCATAGGCTTCATGATATGGATGTTGTAGGGCACAATGTTCAGGCCCACCCGGCTGCCCTGGGGCTGCATAATGGTGGAATGAACCTTGAACACCGTATCGCCGGTATCAATCATCATTTCATAGTGAACGCCCTTAAACAGCACGCTTTGCACCACGCCGCTGATCTGGCCGATGTCCTCGCCCACGATCATGATATCCTCGGGGCGCACCACCACGTCCACAGGCACGTTTTCACCGAAGCCGGAGTCCACGCAGGGAAAATCAAATCCGCAGAAGTTAACCAGCTCGTCCTCCAGCATGGTGCCGCGCAGAATGTTGCTTTCCCCGATAAAGTTTGCCACAAAGGCGTTGGCGGGCTCATCGTAAATGCGCTTGGGGTCGCCAATCTGCAAAATGTGACCGTCCCGCATGACCACGATGGTATCGCTCATGGTCAGGGCTTCTTCCTGGTCGTGGGTAACGTAGATAAAGGTAATGCCCAGCTGCTGCTGCATGCTTTTCAGCTCCAGCTGCATTTCCTTACGCAGCTTTAAATCCAGCGCCCCCAGTGGCTCGTCCAGCAGCAGCACCTCCGGCTCGTTGACCAGTGCCCGCGCAATGGCGATGCGCTGCTGCTGGCCGCCGGACAGCTGGTCCACGCCCCGCTTGCCATAGCCCTTCAGGTTGACCAGTTCCAGCATACGGTCCACCTTCATGCCAATTTCCTTGCGGCTCATTTTTTTGATTTTCAGGCCAAAGGCAATGTTGTCCTGCACGTTCAGGTGAGGAAACAGGGCGTACTTTTGAAAAACCGTGTTGACCCGGCGCTTGTAAGGGGGCAGTCCGGTAATGTCCTTGCCCTCAAAAAACACGGTGCCGGTAGTGGGGTATTCAAACCCGCCGATAATGCGCAGCGTGGTGGTTTTGCCGCATCCGCTGGGACCCAGCAGGGTCACAAATTCCTTTTTCCGAATGTACAGGTTGATATCGCTAAGAACTGTGGTGCCGTCAAATTCCTTGGAAATATCCTTCAGGTCAATCAAACGCTCCTGTTCCATCATAGCGGCAGGCTCTCCTTTAGCAAATCAGATTTAAAAGCTGGGCGGGGTGGACACCCACAGCACGCAGGCGGGCCGTTGGGTGTTGTTTTCAATGTGGTGCGGTACCGAGGGATGCAAGCAGAAGCTGCCGCCCCTGCGAACCGTATGGGTGCGTTTGCCTGCTACCAGAGTAATTTGTCCGGACAGCACATAGCCAAATTCCTCGCTTTCCAGCGGGGGCAGTTCAAAGCTGCGTCCGCCCGGCTTTAATTCCAGCAGGATGGGTTCCAGGCTGTTCTTTTGGGCGTTTGGCACAAGCCAGGTGATTTTGCTGCCGCGTTCATCGTCCTCTTTTTCAAACATGTCCTGGGGTGTGTAAACTACCTTTTCGGCGCTGTCGTCGCTGAAAAAGCTTTGCAGGCTTACCCCGAGGCATTCCAGCATGTCGGTCAGGGTGGCGATGGAGGGGGAAGCCAGCTCGCGCTCTACCTGGGAGATAAAGCCCTTGCTAAGCTCGCAGCGATCGGCCAGTTCCTCCTGGGTAAGCCCGCGCTGAATGCGCAGTTCCCGCAGCTTTTCGCCAATTTGCATGCTATGCCCTCCTTGTGCAGGCGATAGATTGGAAAAACGGATACGCGACCGGAAGTTTAGAAATAGTAAACTTGGAAGCAGGGGATATTAAACCACAAACCCATGCCCGTGTCAATAGTGTTTCGACATTTCCGGACAAAAAAATACGTCCCCGTGGGGACGCAACCGGCCGTCAAAAAAGCTCGCCTGAGGGCGATCTTTTCTGACGGGAAGCGCTCTTTGCCTACTCGCCTGCGGCTCGCCGGGCGGCAAAGAGCGTAAGGAAAGTCTTGCTGCGCAAGACAGCCGAAACCGACGTACACGCCGCCGGTTTCGGAACCAAAATCGGAGGGCTGCGGCCCTCCGATGCCTCCCAGGTTTTTTCGACAGTCTGATACGTCCCCGTGGGGACGCAAAAGGAGAAGGCGAGGCAGGTCAGTCCTCCGGCAAAGGATAAAACAGCCCGCGCCAGTAAATGGAGCCGCCAAACCCGTCAAACTGGCTGCCGCCTAGGAAAAAGCATACGTTTTTAATGTGCCGCCCTGCGCACAGGGTGTTTACAATGGCATAGGCCATCAGACGCTCGTCAGCGGCATTTTCAATGGCCTGCGAGAAAGCGGGGGCAAAGTTGACCAGCAGCGTGTTCTGGGAAATGGCCAGCCCCAGTAAGGCGGTGTCGGTAATGCAGCCCTGGGGCATGACGGCCGTCAGGCCATGCACGCTGTCCGACGGCTGTGGCCCCTGAGAAAGCTGGCTCAGCAGCATACGGGGGCTGGAAGCCTGATAGCAGGGAACGGGCCGGAGCGTTTTTACGAGTGTATCGCCGTCTGCCAGATACAGGGGGGCGTAATCGCACAGCTGATCCTCAAAATCCGCCCGAAGGAAGCTGGCCCCCTGCGAACGGCCGTCCTCGGTGCGCAGCAGGCTGTCCACCGCCACGCCGTTTACGCTGACGCGAATGCCGTTTACATTGGGCAGAAAGGTACACAGGGTATAGCACAGGGACGCCATGCTTTGCTGACGGGTCAGGCCGTAGGTTTCCAGCATGTCGTCCAGATTATGGGCAAAATCCAGGCGCAGAATATCGCCCCCGTTTTCGGAGGAAACGCTGGGGGTAGCGGTGAGCAGGTCGCCAAGCAGGGGCAGAGCGGGGGAGTCAATGCCATTGCTTTGGGGTCCGGCGGCCAGTTCCTTCAAAATGGTTACCACCATATCAGGCAGGTTTTGACTGGCAAAGGAAACGGAGCGAGCTTCGGCCACCAGACCGTCGTCAGTGGCCAGGGGAAAATACAGCGTAAGGGTGGTGGAAAGAGCCATATCGGAATCCGGCCGGGAAATAAGCTGTCCATAGGCCGCGCCCAGGTCCTGCGCCGCGCTGCCGGTCAGGCTGCCCATGGGCAGGGAATTGGCCACATCCAGCCCAACGGGCTTACCGGCCACCAGCACGTTCACATAATCAATCTCATCCAGCAGGGTCAGGGTATTGGCGATGGACTGGCAGGCCACATACAGATCCTGACGGCTTAATTGCAGGGCGGAAGCGCCCAGATTGACGGTCGCCACATTGCGGCTGACCTCTACCGGGCTGGTGCCGTACAGCGTTAGCCGAACGTCTCCACCGATGGAACGAATTTCGCCGTTCCCCGTATACCCCAGCAGCGCCCGCACTACATTTTCCGCATAGGGGCGCACAGGGGAAAAGGAAACCTCGCTTGTTACCGTGGAAAGGCGAATGCCGTCATGCATGGGCAGGCACAGAGTTACTTCCTCGCTGTATTCCAGGGCGGCGTCGCCAATGGGAGCCACATAGGAAACCTCCGTTGGGGGAATGGTGACGGCCGGAGCCTCGGCAGCGGGTTTGACGGCGCAGCCGCTCAGGGAAAGACACAGCACAAAGCAAAGCAGATAAAAGCAGAAATGTCTGCGGTTCATGCGTTTCTCTCCTTTCGGCTTCAGCCTTGATGGATGGGCAGCTCCACGGTAAAGGTAGATCCGCCGCCTTCCTCGCTGTCCACGGATACGGTGCCGCCGTGCATCAGCACCATCTGATGCACAATGCTCAGCCCCAGGCCGGTTCCGCCGGTTTCCCGGCTGCGTGCCTTGTCCACCCGGTAAAAACGGTCGAAAATATGGGCCTGATCCTCCTTGGGAATGCCGGGGCCGTTGTCCGCCACGGTTAAAATGGCGTCCCGCCCGGAGCGAATCAGCCGGACCCGTATAGTGCCGCCCTCCTGGGTATACTTGCTGGCGTTTTCCATCAGGTTATAAACCACCTGGGTCAGCTTGGGACAATCGGCGTACATATCGCAGCGGTCGCCAATTTGCACCTTCAGCTCCTGATGGCGCTTTTCCGTCATCAGGGACAGGCGATGGGCGGTATCGGTTACCACCTGACCCAGGCTGAAATTGGTGCGGTTCAGGCGCATGGTTTTGGAATCCATGCTGACCAGGGTCAGCAGGTCGCCGATGATCAGGTTCAGCCGGTCGATTTCCTTGTTGATGTCCGTCAAAAATTCGGTGCGCATGTCCGCGTCCATTTCCGGCTGATAGATGATGTTTTCCAGCAGAATTTTCATGGTAGCCAACGGGGTTTTCAGTTCGTGGCTGGCGTTGGACACAAACTGATTGCGGCTTTGGTCCAGGGTTTCCAGCTTTTCCGACATGGCGTTAAAGGTTTCCGACAGGCGGCGCAGTTCGCCGCTGCCCCTTTCCGGCACCCGCACGGAAAAATCGCCCCGGCCCATGCGCTGGATGCTTTTGGTCAGGGAAACGATGGGGCGGGTGATGACCCGGGAAAAAATCAGCGCGAAAACCATGGCGGCCACCGCGGCGATGAGAAAATACATGGTCATTTTATCCCGGAGGGAATACAGCCGCTCCATCATATCCTGCAGGGAAGCGCTGTACAGCAGCACGCCAATGGTGCGCCCGCCGTATTCCATGGCGGACGCGCAGTAAGCTTGCCAATGCACCCTCTCGTCAAACAGACTGACCCACTGAAGCTCCCTGGCGGCGGGGTCGTCGGCAGTATGCACGCCGTAGGCGGTTTTTTCTCCCAGAGAAAGGACCTGCGCCACCTCGGACAGCTGAGTGCGGGTGCCGTTGGCCTGGTTCAGGCTGTCGGCCTGCACCTTTCCGCCTGCGTCCAGCACCATAAGCCGGCCGCCCATTTCGCTGGCGGCGCTTTCAAGACCGGACTGAATCTCGGTGGTTTGGGAAGCAAAATACATAGGAGCCATCTGGGCGGCAAGGCGGGCCGTGGACGCGCTGTCCTGCCGCTTATGCTCATCGAACAAATAATCGCCCACCAGCCCAATCAGGGAGGTGGCTACCACAAAGTAGCTGACCCCCACAATGAGCAGGAAGGCGAGAAGAATCTTCCATCGAATGGAAGAAAACGGCCATTTTTTAGTCTTTGTCGGTGAAATAGTAGCCCACTCCCCACTTGGTGAAAATAAATTCCGGTTGAGCGGGGTTGCGCTCGATCTTTTCGCGCAGCCTGCGGATGTGCACGTCCACGGTGCGGGCGTCGCCGGTATAATCATACTTCCAAACCGTTTCCAGCAGGGTTTCACGGCTGAATACCTTGCCGCGGTTATTGACGAATACCTGCAGCAGGTCAAATTCCTTTGCGGTCAGGCGAACCTCCTTGCCACCCAGGGTGACGGAACGGTTGATGGCGTTGATTTCCATATCGTGAACCCGGATAACCTTGCGTGCCTCGCTTTGGCTGTTGCCAGAGGCGCGGCGCATGATGGTTTTGATGCGGGCCTTGACCTCCAGAATATTGAACGGCTTGGTCATATAGTCGTCCGCGCCGTATTCCAGGCCCAAAATTTTATCAATCTGCTCGCCCTTGGCGGTCAGCATGATGATGGGCACATTGCTGTGTTCGCGGATGCGCTGACAAACGGTGATGCCGTCTATTTTGGGCAGCATCACGTCCAGCAGGATGAAATCAAAATGGCCGGAAAAAAATTTATTCAAGGCTTCCTCGCCGTCAGCAGCGGAATCAGTCTCGAAGCCCTCTTGTTCAAGCGTATATTTTAGGCCCTTAATGATCAGGGGTTCATCGTCTACCAGCAGAATCCGCTTCGCCATTGGTTTCGCCCTTTCCCACCTGGTTCCCAGCCAGTGTAAATTAAGATATGTTTACATTGTAAAATGATTTATGAAAAAAATCAAGAGCTTTTGAAACAAAAAATTCATATTTGTGGACAAAATTTGATAACGGATTACAAACTGGCAAAAAAAGCGGCCGGCAGGAAAAACCGGTCGCAGAAAAAGCAGGGAAGCTGTTAAAGGGTGTCCAGAATCGCCTGAATTTTTTCTTTGGTGGCGTAATTGAGGGGAGAAAAACGGCCCTCCAGCGCCTTTTCCAGCTTTTCACGGGCAGATTGCTTGTCGCCCGCTTCCAGGTCGTACTGGGCCAGGAAATACAGGGTGTCAATCTGACCGGGACGAACGGCCAGCGCTTTTTCAAAGTACTCTTTGGCGGTTTTCTTGTCCCCAACCAGCCGGTAGTAGGTCTGGCCCAGATTATCCAGGGTGATGGCGTCCTCGTCGTCATATTCATAGGCCTTGGTATTGTATTCCAGCGCCTTTTCGGTTTCGCCCGCCTCCACATACAGGTAGCCCAGGGTTTCGTAAATCAGGCCGCTTTCCTGCTTTTCGTGCTGATGCTCCAAAACGTCGATGGCCTTTTGGGTATCGCCCAGCTTAAAGACCGTGCTGGCGTAATTGACGAACATCTGGCGGCGGGTATCGTCCGTCATGGGGTACTTTTGAATTTTGACCAGCAGCTTCCGGGCCTCCTGAAAACGTTCCGCTTTAAACAGAAGCACCGAATACGTCAGCAGGGCCTTGGCGTCCTGGCAGCCCTCGTCCAGCGCCTCCTGGTACAGCTTCATGGCTTCCTCTGTATTGCCCTTGCTGACCAGTGCGGCGGCCTTGCGAACCTTAATGGCGGTCATCATACTCATTGCGGATCTTTCCTCCCTCTATTTGTCCTGCGGCGCTTTCAAAAATTTGCGCCGCAAACGCGCATACCGATATTGTAGCGCAATTTGCTTCTCTTGTACAGCCTTATCCCGGGAATGCAGAGTGGGCTCGCTTAAAATCAGCAGCGCCTGCCGGGTATAGCTGATGGCCTGAGCCGGGTCCTTAAGCTGGTGCTCATACAGTTTGGCCAGCGCCTCGCAGCTTTCCACCGGCTGCTCCCCCCGGCGCAGCATGGCCTGATACAGCTTGACGGCGGCATCCGTCTGCCCCTGCCTGCGGGCGTCCCGGGCAAGCGCCGCAAAGCCCTGTGCCCGCAAACTGCCCTTGCTGAGCAGGCGGTAGCATTTTACGGCACTTTCCCGCTGGGCCTGCTTTTCCATCGAACGGGCAAGCGAAAACAAATCCTCGGCATGGTTCATCTGTTCCGGGTGCTTTGCCTGCTGATACAGGAAGAAAAACAGCTGCGCCAGACTGACGATGTCCTGACGGTTGTGCGCCAGAATCCGCTCCATGGGGGCGAAATTCCCGTCCTTCAGGTACTGAAAATAGGCCTGTGGGACCAAAGCGCCGGGCAAATCGTCCTCTCGAATAACGCCCAGCAGTTCTTCCTCCAGATGGCCCAGGGTGCAGCTTTTCAGGCGCAGTTTCCAAACGCGACGCGCGGGGTACAGCACGTCCGCGTGGATGGCGGGAATCCGCGGGCCGGCGATACGGTTCATCAAAAAGCGGGTTTTCAGCAAAGGTACGTCAAAGGTACGCCCGTTAAAAGTACAAATGACAGAAAAACGCTTCATCAGCCCGTTCAGCGCGGCCAGCAGCATCGCTTCCTGGGAATAATCATGCATCAGCCATTGCTCTACCACAAAGCCGCTCTGGGTAAAATAACCTGCCCCAACCTGAAAGGCCACGGTGCCCGCCCCGCCGGAAAGGCCGGTGGTTTCGGTATCCAGAAACAGAATATCCTCTTTTTGAGTTTTACGTGAGAAAGCGCAGCCATAAAGGCTTTGCAGCAGCTCCGGGTCGGCGTTGGCAAAGCTGCAAAACAGGGTGTGTGGGAACAACCGCCGGACATGATGACACTCGCCGGGCTTTTCAGCCGCAAGGGACCTGGCGGGCCGGGGCGTTTCCGCCTCCAGCATGCGCAGTTTGTTCAGCAGGCTGGGCATCAGGCAAGCAGCTCCTTTAGAATGGCACGGGCGTTTGCCTTGCCGTTTTCGCCAACCTCCAGCACCGGGCCGACGCAGCTGGGACAACCCTGTTCGCAGGAGCAGTTTTGGGCGATTTGCAAGGCGTTTTCCAGCAGCAGCTCCGGCATCTGGTACGCTTTTTCGCTTAACCCGACGCCGCCCGGATAGGAATCGTACAAAAAAATGGTGGGCTTATCGGTAATGGGGGCCTTTACCTGGTAAACCACGCTGATATCCCGCGGCGCGCACATCAGATACAGGGGAGCCACAATGGACAGCAGGTTGGTAACGCCCAGCAGCGCGCCCTGCAATTCATCGTTGGTATAGCGGGCGGCCACAGCGTCGGGCAGGGTCCACCACATGCCCACGGTGTGCAAATCCGTCTGGGGCAGGCGCACCTCGCCAAAGCCAACGGTTTCATGGGTGTCCAGCTTGAATTTTTTAAACATTTTCACAATGGTGCTCACCCGCAGTTCGCCCAGCGTCAGGCCTGCACCGCCGGGCAGTTCCTTATGCTCCAAATCGTCCAGAATATGCAGGCTCACGTTCAAATCCGCGTCGGTATAATAATCCGTGTCCACGGCGCGGATATAGGCCTTGCAGGTGTCCATGTCCAGCTTTTCCACCTGGTACATGCGGGCGTCGTGCATGTAAATGGCGTTTTCGTGCAGCAGCATGGGTACGGTAAAACGGTCCATTTCGCCTACCACCCGGTGGTGGGCCGGGTCGGAAATATCAATAATGACAAAGTTTTCGGTCCTGGCGCTGCGCAGGCTGATTTCACCGGAGGGCAGTTCCTCCTCCATCCAGTAATATTTGCCGTCCACATGGCGCAGGATGTTGTTTTCCGCCAGATATTCCAAAAACTGCGCCGTATCCGCCACATCGCCGAACCGCTCGTTTTCGCCGAAGGGCAGTTCATAGGCGCTGCACTTGATATGGGACAAAAGAATATACAGGTTGTTGGGCTGAACCAGCGCGTTTTCCGGCGAAGCCTTGAAAAAGTAGTCCGGATTCTGGATAATGTATTGATCCAGCGGCGCGGAAGAAGCCACAAGAATGGTGATGGATGTGTCCTTACGCCGCCCCGCGCGCCCCGCCTGCTGCCAGGTGCTGGCAATGGTGCCCGGGTAGCCGCACAGCACGCAGGCGCTCAGGGAGCCGATATCAATGCCCAATTCCAGCGCGTTGGTGGATACCACCATATCCACCTCGCCCCGGCGAAGCCCCTGCTCAATGTCCCGCCGTTCGCTGGCCAGATAGCCGCCGCGATAGCCCCGCACACGGCCGGAATAGCCATAGGCGTTGCGCACGCATTCCTTCAGATGACGGGTAATCACCTCAACCTGCAAACGGCTGCGGGCAAAAACGATGGTGGGAATGCTGTTGCGCAGAAGATTTTCGCTGATGCGCTTTACCTCGCCCACCACGCCGCGGCGGATGCCCAGCTGCCGGTTGACCACCGGCGGGTTGTAAAAGACAAAATGCCGCTCGCCCATGGGAGCGCCGTTTTCCGTGACCGCCGTAATGGGGCGGCCGGTCAGCTGGCGGGCCAGCTCCTCCGGATTGGCGATGGTGGCGCTGCACAGGATGAACCTGGGCTTGCTTCCGTAAAAAGCGCACAGGCGAAGCAGCCGCCGAAGCACATTGGCCAGATGGCTGCCAAACACACCCCGGTACGTGTGAATTTCGTCTATGACAATGTATTCCAGGTTTTCAAACAGCTTGACCCATTTGGTATGGTGGGGCAGAATGTTGGCGTGCAGCATGTCCGGGTTGGTAACCACGATATGCCCCGCCTGCCGAATGGCTTTGCGGGCGGCGCCCTGGGTATCCCCATCATAGGTGTAGGCCTTGATGTCCACATCCAGCTGCTGAATGATGTCGTACAGCCCGCTCACCTGGTCCGCCGAAAGGGCCTTTGTGGGGAAAAGGTAAAGGGCGCGCGCGTCCGGGTTTTGCAAAATGGCGGACACCACCGGCAGGTTATAGCACAGGGTTTTGCCGCTGGCGGTGGGGGTGACCACCACATAATCCTTTTTCTGCCGGGACAGGCGGCAGCATTCCGCCTGATGGCAATACAGCCTGTGAATGCCCCGCTGGCGCAGAATCCGCTTCAGTCGTTCGTCCATTTCCTCCGGCAGGGGTTCGTAGCGGCCCTCTGTGGCAGGCAGGGTACGCCAGTGGGTAACGCAGTCCATAAAGGAACGGTCGTTTTTCAGGCTGCCGATCAGCTGGTCGATATTCATACATAAACCCTCCCCTGCGAAAGTGCGAACGAATGTGCGCAAAAAAGATTATAACAGGAATGGAACGGTTGAGCAATAGCGAATGTGAAAAAGCGCCTTGCGGCGGAACGGGCACATGGGGTATAATAAAAAATGGGCATTTGAAGTTTATCCACGAAAGGAACGATGCATTTATGCGTAAACACAGCTTGTCCGTGCTGACGGTATTGGCGATTGTCCTGTCCTTGTCCCTGGCGGTGCTGCTGCCTTCCGGCGCTATCACCGAGCAGGCCAGGGCCTGCTATAACGACGCGCTTTCAGATGACGGTTTTTGGGATGAGGACGCGTCCCTGACCCCTCGTGCCGTGCTGGCCAGCGCTGTTTTCAGCGATATTCTGCCCGCGGCCAATATACAGGCCCTGCCCACCGATCTGTTTACGCCGGGCAGCACCCCTGTGGAGGCGAATTTTACCGAGGACGGTTACCGGGACGATACCATTATTGTGGAGATGCGGCAGCAGCGCCTATATGACAGCGACGTTTACATTGCCTATGTCAAAATCGCCACGCCGTCCCAGCTGCGCACGGCGGTAGCGGGCAACAAAATCGGCGCTACCAGCACCAACCATACCAGCAAAATTTCGGAAAATTACAATGGCATTGTGGCCATCAACGGCGATTACTTTACCAAGACCAAGGCCGGTTACATCGTGCGCATGGGGGAAACCTACCGGGAAAAGACCAGCAAAAACATGGATTTGCTGCTGATTGACGAACTGGGAGATTTTCACCTGCTGCTGCGGGGACACGACGCCCAGAAGGACGGCGTGGCCGCCTTCCTGTCCCAGCACACCATTGCGAACGGCTTCTTCTTTGGTCCGGCGCTGGTAAAGGATGGGAAAAAGCTGGAAATTCCGGAGGGCTATCAGTTTGACCCCAACCAGAAAAACCCCCGGGCCGGTATCGCCCAGCTGGACACCCTGACCTATGCGCTGGTGGTGGTAAACGGCCGCACCGACCAGTCCGCCGGGGTAACCATGGCGGAGTTTGCCGATGTAATGGCGCAGCTTGGCGCAAAGCAGGCCTATAACCTGGACGGCGGCAACAGCGCCACGCTGGCCTTCCATGGACAGGTGTATAACGACAAGCCTCAGGCGGAGCGCTCTGTGACCGATATTATTTACTTTGCCAGCGCGATTGACGAATAAGGAGCCTGACCAAATGGATACGTCGTTTTCCTTTCTGGGGCTGACGGTGCATGGCTACGGACTGTGCGCCGCCCTGGCGGCCCTGACGATGCTGGCGGGCGTTTCTTTATTGGCCCGGCGGGAAAAGCTGCCCGCTGGAACAGCCAGCCTGTTTACGGTTTTGGACGTTCTGCTGGGTGTTGCGGGCGCGCGGATGGTCTATTGCCTGTTCAACCTGTCCACCTTTACGGAAACCTACGAAAATTTTTGGCTGACGCTGCGCTTTTTTGACGGCGGCCTGTCTATGACGGGGCTGCTGCTGGGCCTGCTTGCGGCGTTGGCAATTACGGCAAAGGCGCAAAAGATTTCCTTTGCGCAAATGGCGGATATTGTCTGCGTGCCCGCCGGGCTGGCGGTGGGTCTGCTTCGCCTGGGCGAGCAGTTTACCGATTTGGGCGTGGGCAAGGCCATAGAGCCAAGCGCCATCACTGACGCCATGCCCTGGCTGTTTTTACAAAGCCGAATGGGCAAGGCCATTGAGTCCCGGCTGAACGTATGGGCCTATGAGGCCGTGGCGGGCATTGTGATTTTTGGGCTGACGCTGCTGATTTACCATCGGCTGAAAAAAAGCAGGGGCGATACGGCGCTGTTTTTCTGCCTGATTTTTGGCGCGACCCAAATCCTGCTGGAAAGCATGCGGGACGATGGACATATGCTGGTGATTTTCCTGCGCATCGGACAGGTGACGGCGGCGCTGCTGGTGCTGACCGCGTGGATTGTGCTGGCACATCGCTGGCGCAGTCAGTACAGGGGGCGCGTATGGCCTGGCTGGCTGGGGATGATTGCCTGCATGCTGGGCATTGTGCTGCTGGAGTTCTCTCTGGATGGCCGTCTGACCTGGGGGCATCCCTCCATGCTGCGGGATTATTTGATAATGACGGCGCTGTGCGCGATTATGTTTGCCATTCCTTACCGTCTGCTTTGCAAAACGGCGGGTGAAGGCAAATGAAATCTGTTTGGGTGATGGATAGTCCGATCGGACCGCTGACCCTGGTGGAGCAGGACGGGGCGCTGGCAGAAATTCGTTTCGGCAATCGGCCCGGCGACGGAGCGGTGTGCCAAACCCCGTTGCTGCAACAGGCCTGCCGGCAGTTAAGCGAATATTTCACGGGAAACCGCCGCATGTTTGATTTGCCCTTGAATCCACAGGGAACCGCTTTTCAGCAGCAATGCTGGCGCGCTCTGCTGGATATTCCCTATGGACAGACCCGTACCTATGCCCAGCAGGCCCAGGCCATTGGCAAGCCCGGGGCCTGCCGCGCCGTTGGAATGGGCAACCATTTTAATCCGCTGCCCATCGTCATTCCCTGCCACAGGGTGGTGGGCAAGGACGGCAGCCTGACCGGCTATGCAGGCGGGCTGGAGGCGAAGCGCAAGCTGCTTGCATTAGAGGGCGTTTGTCTGAAAGGGTGATTCGATGAACCTGTTAATCAGCGCCTGCCTGATGGGGATAAAATGCCGCTACGATGGCAAGCAAAAGAAAATACCCGAATTGGACCGGTTGATGGAAAGCTATGTGCTGATTCCTGTCTGTCCGGAGGTGCTGGGCGGCCTGCCAACGCCGCGGGTTCCCAGCGAACGCCGGGGCGAAGCGGTTGTAACCCGGGACGGCCGGGATGTAACGGAAAACTACCGGCAGGGTGCGCGGGAAAGTCTGCGAATCTGCCAAATGACCCATACGGACTGCGCCCTGCTGAAGGAACGCAGTCCCTCCTGCGGATTCGGGAGCATTTATGACGGAACCTTTACGGGCACGCTGTGCCCTGGCGACGGCGTATGCGCCGCTTTGCTCAAGCAGCACGGGGTGCGGGTGTATGGGGAAAGCCAGGTAACGGAACTGCTGAAAAAAGCAGACGAGTAAATTTTTCTGCTAAAGAAGAAAAAACGGCTGGAACGCTTGGTTTCAGCCGCTTTTTGATGTGTTTATCATACCACAAAATGGGTAAAAAGTCAAGACTTGTCCTTTGAGGCGGCCTCCGGTACACTGCCCATGGAGGTGAACCAAATGGACTTGATTCCGTTGGAAAATGAATTATCCCTGCAGCGGCAATGGCGGCGCTGCGATCAGTTGGCAAGGCGCTATGGCATGCGGCTGACCCGGGGACAGTTTGAGCATCTGGCGCAGGCGCGGCGGCAGGTTTTGCAGGACACTGGCAGGATTGATTTTGGCGGCGGCGTGCTGGACCAGCTGGTGTATGCCTTTTGCGACTCTCCCTTTGTGGAAAGCAGGGGCTTTGCCTTGTTTCTTGAACAGATGCAGGAGCTGTTTTACATCTTTAAAAACGAAACCCAGGACGCTGTTACGGATGAGGAGTTGATTCAGGCCCTGGCCGCGCTTTTTAACGGCGAGGCGCAGGGCTCGCTGGAATATCTGGCCGAAATACCGCCCCAACGGCTGGTACGCGTCGCCTATGGAAAGGAGAATTGCCGGTGAATCTGGACGTCAGCCTGCTTCCACAGGGAAAAGACCTTTTGAACAGGATGAGGCCGCTGTTTCAGGACTGCCTGCGCCGCTATGCCATGGGAGACGCCAGCTCCGTGCGGGTGGAAACGGCGGAAAGGGTATTTGCCTCCCTTTGCTTTGTATTGAGGCAGGCGGCGGACCAGCTGGACGGCGATTTGTACCGAGCCTGCCAAATGGGTCAGGAGCGTTTGACGGCCAAGGCGGACGCGGGCCGGGCGCTGTGGCGGCAGGTGATGGAAGCCCTGCCCGCTGCCAGAAGCGATGCCATGCAGACCACCCTGTATTCCATTGGACAGTTTTTACAGCATTGCGAAGTGACCCAGCCGGAACTGGATTGCGCCATTGATTATCCGCTGCTGATTGCCGTGCCGGACAGGCTGGCCGGGATAGATTACCTGAATGAATGGCTGCGCCGGCTGCTTTTGGAAAACCGGCTGATGCAGTATTTTGACCCGGCGGAGCTGTGCGCCTTGCTGAAACGGTATTGCGCCGACTATGAGGACCTGCCGGTCAACCTGTGCAGTCCGGTGCTGCTGGCCTCCGTAGGCGGGTGGCTGCTATGCGGCAGACCTGTGTTGCCGGACCTGATGCAGCGGCGGCAGCTGGCAGCGTATTTTGCGCAAAAAAACGATATTCATAAGGCCTTGCGGGATGGGGCAAAAGCCGTCTGTGCCGCCGCAGGAATAGACGACACGGAGTATCTGGTTCAGGCAGCCCTCAACGAGGGCCCCCGCATACAGGCGGCGGCCCCGGAAAACTTGACAGAAGGCGTGTTTTGCTGATTCTGTTTGCAGAAAAGATACTCCCCCAGTGGCAACCATGCATCTGTTAGGGATGGGCTTTTATCGCAAGGGCTGACAACACGCCCTCTGACCGATGCCGAAAACCGCGGATGCGCAGCCGAAAAATGGAAAACTTCTGAAAAAAGCGAGGCATAGTGCCTTTTCAACGATCAGATTTGTTTTGAAATTTCAAAGAAAAACAGG
This sequence comes from uncultured Clostridia bacterium, assembly GCA_934621505.1. Taxonomy (GTDB): domain Bacteria; phylum Bacillota; class Clostridia; order Christensenellales; family Aristaeellaceae; genus Limiplasma. The sequence goes on along the minus strand of CAKTUU010000016.1, from coordinate 2,578 downwards.
GTGGCAATTTTTGATGAAAAGTGCTATGATTTCCGTGAAAAAAGAAACGTGGCGTTACGGGAGAAAGAAAAAAATGTGGGTGGCTTTTGCTTTTGGATCGGCACTGTTTGCGGGCATTACGTCCATTCTGGCAAAATGCGGCATTCGCAAAACGGATTCAACGGTGGCTACGGCCATTCGCACCTTTGTGGTGCTGCTGTTTTCCTGGGAAATGGTGTTTGTGGTGCAGTCCCAGCACAGCCTTGGGGAATTGGATGGCAAAACGGTTTTGTTTCTGGTTTTGTCCGGCCTGTCCACCGGCGCCGGCTGGCTATGCTATTTTCGCGCCTTGCAAATCGGCGATATTAACAAAGTAGTGCCCATTGACAAATGCAGCACGGTGCTGACCATCCTGCTTGCCGCGCTGTTTCTGGGCGAACCCATTACCCTGTGGAAGGGCGTTGGGGCGTTGCTGATTGGCGTTGGCACGCTGATGATGGTGGAAAAAATGCAAACGGAGCAAACGGGCAAAAAAGATGGACGCTGGCTCCCATACGCCATTGGATCAGCTGTTTTTGCCAGCCTGACCGCCATTTTGGGCAAGGTAGGCATAACCGGCGTAGAGTCAAATTTGGGCACGGCCCTTCGCACAGGCGTGGTGCTGGTCATGTCGTGGCTGATGGTGTTTGTAACCGGCAAGCAGCGGCAGCTGAAAGGCATTCCCCGGCGGGAGCTAGGCTTTATTTGCCTATCCGGCATGGCTACGGGCGCAAGCTGGCTGTGCTACTACAAGGCTTTGCAGGACGGCCTGGCCAGCGTGGTGGTGCCCGTGGACAAACTGAGCATTTTGGTGACGGTCTTTTTTTCCTATTTGGTGTTTCACGAAAAGCTGACCCGCAAGAGTCTTGCGGGTCTGGCGGCGATTGTGGCGGGAACCCTGATTATGCTGCTGGGGTGATTGGGTTCTTAAGACTGCGCTGGTTTTTGCTGTGTACCGATAAGAGAGTAATTTGAGAAAACTACAAAATCGGCATCTGCCAGACAAGATTGGACAACAAAACAGGCTGCATTCAACATTGGCTGCGTGAAGCTGAAGTTCAGAGTTGAAAAATCCAGCGGATACGTTAAAGCTTTTTTAAGGATGAAAGATAATGGTTAAGTGGATTTTCTTTGATGTTGGCTCAACGCTGATTGACGAAACCGAAGCATACGACCACCGTGTTCGAGACATAATTGCCGGCACAAATATTTCTTTCGAGGAATTTGACGATGTCCGAATTGCCCTTGCCAAACAGGGACTGGACGGTAACTCTGCCGCCATAAAGCACTTTGGCCTGAGCCAAACTACGTGGCACTCAGAAGATGAAGTTCCATACTCGGATGCACACAGCACATTGTCTGCTCTCATTGCTAAGGGATACAATTATTATGGAGGATATACTTTTCAAAACAGATGATTCTGTTTTTTCGTACCGTATCGGTGGACTTCTCACCCACAACGGCAAGGCGCTTATGCAAAAGGCGGTTGACGATGACGGATACGCCTTTATTGGTGTCCACGCTGCGTTTGGCGAAACGACTGCTGAAACGATTGTAAGAGAATTTAAGGAAGAAATCGGCGCTGACATCAATGCGGAAAGACTATTTATGGTGAACGAGAATTTCTTCCCTTGGGGCGCTCGTCCTTGCCAGCAGATAAACCTATATTATTTGGTTTGGTTTCCTTGAAGGACGAAACACAAATACCGATTGACAGAAATTTCAAGGCACTCGACGAGCGTATTGAACTTGATTTATAAGGAGCAACTAAGTGAGAATACAATATAAAAACCTAACAATCCGCAAAGCCGAGGCTGCCGATGCGAAGCAGCTTGCCGCTTGGTGGAACGATGGGGCTGTGATGGCACACGCAGGCTTTCCCAACGGCTTGGGAACGACCGAGGAAGAAGTTATAAAAGGACTTGTCAACGGTCTTCTGGTCGTTGAGGAAAACGGCCGTCTGATTGGCAAGTGCAATTACCGCAATGTGTCAGATGGAGTTGCAGAAATCGGCATTAAGATCTGCGAAACCGATTGTCAGAACCGTGGCGTCGGCAGAAAGGTTTTGAGTATGCTGATCAGTTGGCTGTTTAGAAACGGCTATGCCAAAATCATCCTCGATACTAACTTGACGAACACAAGAGCGCAGCACGTTTATGAATCACTTGGATTCCGCAAGGCACGAACCAATATCGACTCTTGGAAAGATCAGCTCGGTCGGCTTCAGTCATCGGTTGACTATGCGCTGGTTGAACAGGATTTTGTCAGTTATGAGTGAGGGAGACGCCTATGCCGAATAAAGCAGATCGCAAACCACCGGTATAGGTCAAATTTTTCGTAAACGAAGCCGAGCTTGAAAAAAAGCGGATGTCAGAGTTTGGCACGGACAACCTCAGTGCCTTTCTTCGCAAAATGGCGCTGGAGGGTACTTGTGAAAATCGAGAAATGGATAAAATGAGGACACGGATATTTGAAAATTGCCGTGTTCAGCTCCGCAGGAGCGCAGCCGATTTCTCTGAAATCGTTCAGGGGTTTGGGGCATTTCCCCAACAAGATTGCA
>CAKTUU010000015.1 GCA_934621505.1 uncultured Clostridia bacterium | reverse complement strand
TAACTCAACTTTAGCATATGAGACCCTATCTCTCTTTCCTTTTTTGTATTTGTCCAAGATGTATTGTAGTCCTACACAATAAAAAATAAAATCCTTAAAAAAGCCATTGACAACCTGGAGAGGGGATGCTATAATCTTGAATTGTCGGCGGGTACTTGAGGGTTTTCCCAGGGCCGAACGGTTTGCGCCTGTAGCTCAGCTGGATAGAGCAACGGCCTTCTAAGCCGTGGGTCGGGGGTTCGAATCCCTTCAGGCGCGCCAGAATATGGTGGGTGTAGTTCAGCGGGAGAGCGCCAGATTGTGGCTCTGGAAGTCGTGGGTTCAATCCCCACCACCCACCCCATTTTTTTGTATTCTCCCCTATGATGGGGTATCGCCAAGTGGTAAGGCACGGGACTTTGACTCCCGCATTCGTAGGTTCGAATCCTGCTACCCCAGCCACCTTATCACGGATAGAGTGATCGGTAAAGCCCTCGTTAGGTCGGGGGCTTTTCTTGTTTGGTAAAGCCGCTGTCCCGGAGACGTCGCTCCGGAACAGCGGCTTTTGCTTTATGGATTCAGCTGGAAAACAGCGGCGCTGGCGGCGGGCATGGACAGCCGCCCTTCTTCCAAAACGGTCGTTTCACCCAGCGTATAAAGGAGCGCGCCTGTAAAGGGCAGGGGACAGCAGACGGCCTGGCCGCTGGGGTTCAGGCAGACCAGCAGACGTTCTCCCTCTGCTTCGCGGATATAGGCAAATGGATAGGCGTTTGCCTCGGCGTAAACAAAGTCCACCGTTCCATCCGCCAACAGGGCGGGGTGGGCCAGGCGCAGGGCAATCAGACGCTGAATTTCGCTGCGCAGGGAATGGGCGTCCGCCCGCTGGTCCGCTACGGTGGGCCGTTGAACGTCCGGGTCCAGGGGATGCAGCAGTTGGTCCGCTTTGGCGGCGGAAAAACCGGCGTTCAGGGTATGGTCCCACTGCATGGGCGTGCGGGAACCGGTGCGGTAAAAGCCGCCCTCCACCGATGGAACGTTTTCCAGATAGCGCATGCCAATTTCATCCCCATAGTAGACAAAGGGCGCGCCGGGCATGGTCAGCAAAAAGACGAAGGCGATTTTCATCTCCTCCTCGTCAAGGAAATGACGCATACGCACCATGTCGTGGTTGCCGGAAGGAATGCAGATGTAGCCCTTTCCCCGGGTCTGGCGCTGGTACTGCCGGTAGGTGTCCACGAAAGCGCGGATATCGCCCTGGCCCTTCCGGGAAAAATAAGGCTGCTCGGTACGGAACAAATCCAAGTAATGGGACGGCCCAAAGTGCAGCAGAAAATCCATGTGGAACCCGGCGTTCAGCGCCGCGCCCGGGTCGCCCCATTCGGAGATTAAAACCGCCTGGGGATAGCGTTCATCCAAAAACGCGCGAAAGTCCTGCCATAGCTGTCGGATGCCTTCTTCGCAGCCCTCGCCCTTAACCAGGCTGGCCGCCATGTCCACCCGGAAGCCATCGCAGCCCATATCCAGCCAGAAGGCCATCACGTCCTTGATGGCCTGCCGGGTGGCCAGAGCCTCCGGCGAATCCATGGCGGATTGCCAGGACTTGTCCGGCTTGGCAAAGCCGTAATTCAGCGCGGGCTGGATGGAGAAAAAGTTGACCGCGCAGCTTGCGTCCCGCTGACAGATTCCCTTCAGGTAGCTGTTGATGTTGCGGATGGGCTCCTCCGTGCGCCAGACGCTGTCCGTCCAGATATAGCGGCCGGTATACGCGTTGGGCTGGGTGCGCATGGATTGCTGAAACCACTTATGCTCCAGCGAGGTATGGCCGGGCACCAGGTCCAGCAGCACATGCATGTTTCGCCGGTGGGCCTGCTCAAACAGGCGCTTCAGGTCCTGATTGGTGCCGTAGCGGGGTGCGGCCAGGCAATAATCGGACACATCATACCCCGCGTCCCGGAAGGGGGAGGCGAAGCAGGGATTCAGCCACAGGGCGTTGCAGCCCAAATCCGCAATATCGTCCAGATGGTCGATAATCCCCTGAAAATCGCCAATGCCATCCCCGTTGGTATCCTGAAAGCTTTGCGGGTAAATTTCATAAAAAACGGCGTTATGCAACCAGTTGGGCATCCAGAATCACTCCGTTTCCATACAGTATGGGATATCCGGCTCCAATATAAGCGAGACGCGGACCGAAAGTCAATAGCAGGAAACGGAATGTTCCAAAAGGGACGGCCATCGATTCCCGGCGCAACCTGACAGCCGTCGTCAAAAAAACAGCAAAAGAACGATTCTGGGCCGCAAACCCGGTTGACATAAGGCTTTGGCGGGTTTATACTTTGGGCAACCTTTGGGAAAGGAGCTATCCGCCATGCTGCGCAATGCCTTTTACGCCTATGCTTACCGCTTTTACTTTTATTACGAAGTAAAGGCGATTTGTGATGCACCGGCACGGCAAAGCGTTTGACAGGCGTCAAGAATGCGGCAACCGCGATGGATCACAAATCCGGGCGGTTGCTTTTTTGTTGCCGGCCGGATGAGAATAGGGGAGAGAGCTATGTTTACAACCTATCAGCCAGGCAAACGGTGCCGAGGCAGCCCCTGACAGGCGGCGGCTCGGTACATCAAGAAAACAAATGGAGGGAAACACGATGAAAAAGTCCGTTCTGAAAATGCTGGCCGTACTGATGGTGGCCGCAATGCTTCTGCCCGCGGCCGCTCTGGGTGAGGAAAGCTATACCGTAGGCATTTGTCAATTGGTGCAGCACGAAGCGCTGGACGCCGCTACCCAGGGCTTTAAGGACGCCCTGACCCAGGCGCTGGGCGACAAGGTTTCCTTTGACGAGCAGATTGCCGCCGGTGACAGCGCTACCTGCAATACCATTGTGAACGCCTTTGTATCCAAAAAGGTGGATTTGATTCTGGCCAACGCCACCCCCGCGCTGCAGGCGGCCTATAACGCCACCGCGACCATTCCGGTTCTGGGCACGGCCATTACCGAATATGGCGTGGCCCTGCAGCTGGATAATTTTGACGGCACCGTTGGCGGCAACGTATCCGGCACGTCCGACCTGGCTCCCCTGACCGAGCAGGCGGACATGATTCTGGAACTGTTCCCCGACGCCAGGAACGTGGGTCTGCTGTACTGCTCCGCCGAGCCTAACAGCGAATACCAGGTGAAGGTCGTGGAGGAATACCTGACGGCTAAGGGCGTTACCTGCAACCGCTATTCCTTCGCGGACAGCAACGATATCGCCGCCGTTACCACCAAGGCTGCCGCCGACAGCGACGTCATCTACATTCCCACCGATAATACCGCCGCGTCCTGCACCGAAACCATCGGCAATATCGTGGTGGCCCAGAAGGTGCCGGTGGTCGCCGGCGAGCAGGGCATCTGCTCCGGCTGCGGCGTAGCCACCCTGTCCATCAGCTACTATGACCTGGGTTACAAGACCGGCGAAATGGCCGTGAAAATCCTGACCGGCGAGGTGGACATCGCCACCATGCCCATTGAATACGCGCCTGCTACCAAGATGTACAATCCCACCATCTGTGAGGAACTGGGCATTACGGTTCCCGACGGCTACGAAGCGCTGAAGTAAGAAAAACGAGGTGACAAACCATGATGGATTGGCTGGGGTCTTTGCCCGGCGCGGCCGCGCAAGGCTTAATTTGGGGCATTATGGCCATTGGCGTGTACCTGACCTACCGTATTTTGGACATTGCCGATTTGACCGTTGACGGCACCATTTGCACCGGCGCGGCGGTGTGTACGATGATGATGATCGGCGGGCAAAGCCCCTGGCTGTCCATCCTGTGCGCCGTGCTGGCGGGCGCGCTGGCGGGCATGATAACGGGAACGCTGCACATTGTGCTGGGCATTCCCGCCATTCTGTCCGGCATTCTGACCCAGATGGCACTGTGGTCGGTCAACCTGAAAATTCTGGGCAAGGCCAATCAGGCCATTTCCGCCCGCAACACAACCGTGCTGCTGAGCCAGATGAACATTCCCGGCGCGCTGGTGGTATTGGGCATAGCGGTGGTCATCTGCATCGCGCTTCTGTACCTGTTTTTTGGCACGGAGCTGGGCTGCGCCATTCGCGCCACCGGCTGCAACCCGGTGATGAGCCGGGCCCAGGGCATCAACACCAACTGCATGAACGTGATCGGCCTGGCCATTTCCAATGCGCTGGTCGCCCTGTCCGGCGCGCTGCTGTGCCAGTATCAGGGCTATACGGACATCAACATGGGCCGTGGCGCGGTGGTTATCGGGCTGGCCGCTGTGGTGATTGGCGAGGCCATCGTCAAAAAGATTTCGCCCAATTTTGCCGTGCGGCTGATTGGCGTGGTGGTTGGCGCGATCGTGTACTACCTGGTTTATCAGACCATCATCTTTATGGGCTTTGACACGGATTTGCTCAAAATGTTCTCCGCCATTGTGGTGGCGGCCTTCCTGGGCGTGCCGTATCTGAAAAAGAAACTGTCCATGACCCGCAGCGTGTCCAAAGGAGGGATGGACCGTGCTTGAAATGCGCCATATCACCAAGGTGTTTAACAAGGGCAGCGTAGATGAAAAGGTAGCGCTGAACGATTTATCCCTGACGCTGAACGACGGCGAGTTTGTAACGGTGATCGGCGGCAACGGCGCTGGCAAAAGCACCATGCAAAACGCCATCTGCGGCACATGGCTGCCGGACAGCGGGCAGATTCTGCTGGACGGCGTGGATGTAACCGCCCTGCCGGAGCACAAGCGGGCCAATTATCTGGGCCGGGTCTATCAGGACCCGATGACCGGAACGGCCGCCGGTCTGCAAATTGAGGAAAACCTGGCGCTGGCGGCCCGGCGCGGTCAAAAGCGCACCCTGCGCATGGGCATTCGCAACAGGGAGCGGGAGGAGTACCGGCAGCTGCTGGCACCTCTTGGACTGGGGCTGGAAACCCGTCTGGCCGCCAAGGTAGGCACCCTGTCCGGCGGCCAGCGGCAGGCGCTGACCCTGCTGATGGCCACCCTGAAAAAGCCCAAGCTGCTGCTGCTGGACGAGCATACCGCCGCCCTGGACCCGCGCACCGCGGCCAAGGTGATGGAGCTGACGGAAAAGATTGTAACGGAAAACCGCCTGACCACCCTGATGATTACCCACAACATGCGGGACGCCATTCGCTACGGCAGCCGTCTGGTGATGCTGCATGAGGGCCGGGTGATTCTGGATATTTCCGGCGAGGAAAAGCAAAAGCTGACGGTGCCGGACCTGCTGGAGATGTTCACCCGCGTCAGCGGCAGCGAATTTGCCAGCGACCGGGCCATTCTGTCCTGATGATTGAAGCCTCCGTGGCGCATCCACGGAGGCTTTGCTTATTCCTCTTTTGTCAGCAACTTTTTGCAGCTGCGGTCGATTCACAGCGCGCCTAAGGGCGCTGTGATAGGAATGCCAAAATACTGTCACTGTTTGAAAGCGCCGGCAAACGGAATGGCCAGAAAGACCAGCCAGCCCGGATGCCACAGATGGAAGTAAAAGCCCAGCACCAGATAGATGAGCGTAATGACAATCGGGTTGGTCAGCATTTCCAGCCGGCTGTTAAAGCGGATGTACCGCAGGGGAACAGCCAGAAAAATCAGCCAGCCAGGGTGCCACAGGTGAAAACAAAACCCCAGAATCAAATATAAGGCGGTAATCACCAGGGGATAGAGCGCGTCCCCCCTGGCGCGGCGGGCCTGCCGCGCCTTTTGAGCCTGCGCCTCGTAATAGCTGCCTTCGGGTCCCAGTTGATCCTGCTCGTTCATGGCAAAATAGCTCCTTTGCTTTATGTTCCCCTCTATCATACCAGCTTTTTGGAAAAATGCTTGAGATTTTTGCAAAGATTTCATGAGAATTGCGTGAGAAAAGCCAAAATGCCGCCAATCAAAGACTTGCCTAAACAGTCAAACAATGGTATACTGTCAAATGGTGTCTTATGATAATTTGGTTATGGCATTTTGTATGCCCAGGAGGAAAACGCATGGAACATACGGTTGAAAAACTTTCTGGAAACAAAGTAAAGATTTCGTTCACGGCTTCTGCCGAGGACTTTCAGCAGGCCATTGAAAAGGCATATCTGAAGCTGCGCGGCCAGATTGCCGTGCCCGGCTTCCGCAAGGGCAAGGCCCCCCGCAAGCTGATTGAGCGCATGTACGGCGCGGGCATTTTCTACGAGGATGCTTTGGAAATTCTGTTCCCCGACGCTTATGCCGAGGCTGTGGAAAAGAACGACATTCATCCTGTGGACCGTCCCGAGCTGGACAACGTGGAGCAGATGGAAGAAGGCAAGGACCTGAAGTTCTCCTGCGAAGTGTTCGTCATGCCCGAGGTAACCCTGGGCGATTACAAGGGCGTGGAAGTGACCCGTCCTGTGCGCAAGGTGGGCGCTGAGGAAGTGGATAACTACATCGAGCAGGAGCGCAAGCGCGTTGCCCGCAGCGAGGAAATCACCGACCGCGCTCTGGAAAACGGCGACAAGGCCAATCTGGATTACAGCGGCAGCGTGGACGGCGTAAAGTTTGACGGCGGCACGGCCCAGAACCAGACCCTGCTGATTGGCTCCGGCACCTTCATCCCCGGCTTTGAGGAGCAGATGGTGGGCATGACCATCGGCGAGGAAAAGGACCTGACCGTCAAATTCCCCGAAGAATATCACGCCGAGAACCTGAAGGGCAAGGAAGCGGTGTTCCATGTAAAGCTGAACGGCATCACCCGTGAGGAGCTGCCGGTGCTGGACGATGATTTTGCCGCCGAGGTAAGTGATTTTGACACCCTGGCCGAATACCGCGCCGATGTGGAAAAGAACCTGCAGGACGCCGCCAATGCCCAGGCCGACGAGGCCGCCCGCCAGAAGCTGGTGGACGTTGTGGTTGGCAACGCTCAGGTGGATATTCCCGCTCCCATGGTGGAAAACAAGCTGGACGACATGATGCAGGAAATGTCCTGGCGCATGCAGCAGCAGGGCTTCAGCATGGAACAGTACATGAAGATCCTGGGCAAGGACGAAAAGCAGATGCGCGATATGTACCGTGAGGAAGCCCAGACAACGGTAAAGACCGAACTGGTTCTGGACGAAATCGTCAAGGCCGAGGATATCAAGGCGGACGAGGCGGATGTGGACAAGTTGCTGGAAGGCTATGCCACCGCCATGAACCAGAGCCTGGAAGACCTGAAAAAGAGCTTCGACGCGGGCCAGATGGAATACTTCCAGCATCGCGCCCAGGTAACCAAGGCTTTGGACATGCTGTGGGACAACGCCAAGGTAACCGATGAGGAGCCCAAGGCTGAGGAAAAGGCCGAAGATAAGCCCGAGGCGTAATTCATACGCATAACGCGCGCATCGTATGCATATGCTGTAAAGGTATTGCTTGCGATGCGCGCATTTTCAAACGCATTGAAGGAGTGAACGATATGAGCTTGATTCCTATGGTTATTGAGCAGACGAACCGCGGCGAGCGTTCGTTTGATATCTACTCCCGCCTGTTGAAAGACCGTATCGTCTTCCTTGGCGGCGAAATTGACGATGATGTGGCCAATCTGGTGGTGGCCCAGCTGCTGTTTTTGGAAATGGAAAATCCGGACGCGGATATTTCGCTGTACATCAACAGCCCCGGCGGCAGCGTGACTGCCGGTATGGCCATTTACGACACGATGAACTATATCAAGTGCGATGTGCGCACGGTGTGCATCGGCATGGCCGCCAGCATGGGCGCGTTTTTGCTCATGGCAGGCCAAAAGGGCAAGCGTCTGGCCCTGCCCAACAGCGAAATTATGATTCACCAGCCCCTGGGCGGCGCCAGCGGTCAGGCCACCGATGTGGCCATTCGCGCTGAATGGCTGGTAAAGACCAAGGAAAAAATGACGCGGCTGATGTCGGAAATGACCGGTCAGCCCATTGAGCGTGTAAAGCAGGACGTGGAGCGCGATTATTTTATGAGCGCTGATGAAGGCCTGAGCTATGGCATCATCGATGAAATTTACCGTCCGCGCAGCGCCAAATAAGGGAGAGGTGACTTTATGCCGGGCGATGATTTTGAAAACCATTCTTCCAAGGTAAAACGTTGCAGCTTCTGCGGCAAAACCAACGATCAGGTACGCCGCATGGTGGCCGGACCCAACGCGCAGATTTGCAACGAATGTATTTTGCTGTGCCAGGAGATTATCAACGACGATTTTAACGCTGGCGCGGCGCTGGATTCCTCCTCCGGCATTCCCCGTCCGCGGGAGATCAAAGAGGTGCTGGACCAGTATGTGATTGGGCAGGAGGACGCCAAGCGCGCCCTGAGCGTTGCCGTGTACAACCACTACAAGCGCATTGACGCGCCTGCCGCCCATACGGATGTGGAGCTGCAAAAGAGCAACATCCTGATGGTAGGCCCCACCGGCTGTGGCAAAACCTTTTTGGCGCAAACCCTGGCCAAGCTGCTGAAGGTGCCCTTCGCCATTGCCGACGCTACCAGCCTGACCGAGGCGGGCTATGTGGGCGAGGATGTGGAAAATATTCTGCTGCGCCTGATTCAGAACGCGGATTATGACATTCCGCTGGCGCAAAGGGGCATTATCTACATTGACGAGATCGACAAGATTGCCCGCAAGAGCGAGAACCCGTCCATCACCCGGGACGTCAGCGGCGAAGGCGTGCAGCAGACCCTGCTGAAAATTCTGGAGGGAACCGTTGCCAACGTGCCGCCCCAGGGCGGGCGCAAGCATCCCCATCAGGAATTTATTCAGATTGACACCACCAACATTCTGTTCATTTGCGGCGGCGCGTTTGACGGGCTTGCGCCCATCATTGAAAACCGCGTGGGCAAGAAAACCCTGGGCTTTGGCGCGGAACTGAAAAGCGCCCAGGAGGCCAATTTGAACGAAACCCTGAAGGAGCTTCGCCCAGAGGACCTGATCAAGTTCGGCCTGATTCCCGAATTTGTAGGCCGTTTGCCCATCATTGTCACGCTGGATCAGCTGGATGAAAGCCAGCTGGTGCGCATCTTGACCGAGCCGAAGAACGCCCTGGTGCGTCAGTACGGCTACCTGATGGATCTGGATGGGGTGGAGCTGAAGTTTGAGCCTGCCGCCTTGAAGCTGATTGCCAGGCAAGCCATTGAGCGCAAGAGCGGCGCCCGTGGCCTGCGCGCCATCATTGAAAAGCTGCTGATGGACACCATGTTTGACCTGCCCTCCCGCACGGACGTAAAGCAGTGTGTGATTACGGAAAAGTGCGTTTTAGGCAAGGAAAAGCCCAAGCTGGTATTGGCGGACGGGGCCAAAAAGAGCCGCAGCCACAGCGAAAAGAAGCCACCCAAAGAAAAGGAATCCAGCGCCTCCTGAGGGCAAGGCCCTCAGCTGAACCGCTTCGCGGAGGGTTGGGTTGGCAAGCTTGGCGCAGAACAGCTGACATTTTCGGACACGAAAATGTCAGCTGCCTAGCGCACGCCACATAAGCCAGGGAGGGCAAGGCCCTCAACAAAACCGCTTTGTGGGAGGGTTTGGTTGGCATTTTCGGCGCAGAACCGTTCGCTTTTTCGGACACGAAAATGCCAGCCGCCTGTCATACAAACAAGTGCATGTACAGCAAATAACCAAAAACAGCGCAGTGCATTTTCCCAACGGGGGGAAAGAGCACTGCGCTATTGTATTCAGTTGCTGTCTCCGGCGCGCCGGCCAAGCTCGTCGCGCACATAGCCGGCCAGAATATCTACAATGCGGGCATTGCGTCCGCCGTGGGCCACAATAACGTCGGCCAGGTTGATATAGTTGCGGATATGCTTGTCATACATGGGCTTTACAGTGGAAAGATACTGCACGGATATGCTTTCAATGCTGCGGCCGCGCTCGCTGATATCCCGGCTGATGCGGCGCAGCAGGCAGATATCCGGCTCCACGCTCATATACAGCTTTAAAAACATCAATTCACACAGGCGTTCGTCATAAAAAACGTGAATGCCCTCGATAATCAGCACTTCAGGGGGATCAATCAGTTCGTCCGTATCGGCGCGCCGGTGCAGGGCGTAGTCGTAGGCCTTGCGGGTAATGGGTTTACCGTCCAGCAGCAGTTTAATGTCTTCCAAAAACAGATCGTGGTCAAAAATTTCCGGCTCATCGTAGTTCAGCAGCGAGCGTTCTTCCAGCGTCAGTCCGGGATGGTCCCGGTAGTAGCAGTCATGGTTGATAACGGTGCAGCCTTTTCCAATAGCGCGGCACAATTCATGAGCCAGCGTGCTTTTTCCGCTTCCGCTGGCCCCGCAGATTCCAATGACGAGCATACCCATCGCCCTTTCCCCATTTTGTATTACGATACCAAACCATCCATCTGATGTCAAGCCAAAAGCGATATTTTCGACTTTTTTTGCCGCCCTTGCTTTTTGCCCAAAAATCCGATATGATACAATCGTTGAAATCCGTTTGAAGGGGGAGGGGTTCCCTTGCACGAGAACCGACTGAAACATATCCGCAATTTTTGCATCATCGCCCATATCGACCATGGCAAAAGCACCCTGGCCGACCGCCTGCTGGAAATGACGGGCGTTTTTGAGCAGCGACAGATGGTGGACCAGATTTTGGACTCCATGGATCTGGAGCGTGAGAGGGGCATCACCATTAAATCCAAGGCCGTGCGTATGCAGTACAAGGCTAAGGACGGGGAAACCTATACCCTGAACCTGATTGACACCCCCGGCCATGTGGACTTCAGCTACGAGGTCAGCCGGGCGTTGGCCGCCTGTGAGGGCGCGCTGCTGGTGGTGGACGCTACCCAGGGCATAGAGGCCCAGACGTTGGCCAACGTGTACATGGCCCTGGAGCACGATTTGGAAACCGTGCCGGTGATTAACAAAATTGATTTGGCGTCCGCCCGTCCGGAGGAAACCAAAAAGGAAATTGAGGACGTGATTGGGCTGGACACCAGCGACGCGCCCATGATTTCTGCCAAAACCGGCCTGAATTGTGGGGATGTGCTGGAGGCGATTGTCAAGCATATTCCGGCCCCAAAGGGCGATGAAAGCGCGCCCTTGCAGGCGCTGATTTTTGACGCGTATTATGATAATTATCGCGGCGCTATCTGCTTTGTGCGCGTTATGCAGGGCACGGTCAAGCCGGGTATGCGCATGCGGCTGATGCAGACCGGCTGCGAGTTTGACATCGTGGAGGTAGGCACCTTCAGCCCGGGGTACAGCCCCTGCGCGGAGCTGTTTCCCGGCGATGTGGGCTACATTGCCGCGTCCATCAAGGACGTGGCGGATACCCGGGTGGGCGATACCATTACCGACGCAAACCGTCCGGCGGACAAGCCTCTGCCCGGTTACCGCAAGGTAACGCCCATGGTGTTCTGCGGCATCTATCCGGCGGACGGCGCGGATTACGACAACCTGAAGGACGCGCTGGAAAAGCTGCGTATGAACGACGCCTCCCTTTCCTTTGACCCGGAAACCTCCGTGGCGCTGGGCTATGGCTTCCGCTGCGGTTTTTTGGGCCTGCTGCATATGGAAATCATTCAGCAGCGACTGGAGCGGGAGTTTGATCTGGACCTGGTCACCACCGCCCCCAGCGTTATTTACCATGTGTTCAAAACCGACGGCACCATGGTGGAGATTGACAATCCCTCCAACCTGCCGCCCATCGGTGAAATTGAGCATATGGAGGAGCCGTATGTAACCGCCACCATCTATACGCCTCAGGAATTTGTGGGGGCTATGATGGACATTGCCGTGGACAAGCGGGGCGTGTTTGTTGACATGCAGTATGAAGGGGAACGGGTGAAGCTGATTTACGAAATTCCTCTGAACGAAATTATTTATGAGTTTTTTGACCAGGTGAAAAGCCGCAGCCGGGGCTACGCCAGCTTTGATTATGAACTGCACGGCTACCGGGAAAGCGAACTTGTCAAGCTGGATATTCTGCTCAACGGCGATATCTGCGACGCTTTCGCCATCATTGTGCATAAGGACCGGGCGTATGCCCGTGGCCGCAGCATTGCGGAAAAGCTGAAGGACGTCATTCCGCGGCAGATGTTTGAAATTCCCATTCAGGCGGCGATCGGCGGCAAGGTCATCGCCCGGGAAACCGTGAAGGCCATGCGCAAGGACGTGCTGGCCAAGTGCTATGGCGGCGACATCACCCGTAAGAAGAAGCTGCTGGAAAAACAGAAGGAAGGCAAAAAACGCATGCGCCAGTTTGGTACGGTGGAGGTGCCCAGCGAGGCGTTCCTGGCCGTGCTGAAGATGAACGACGACAAATGATTTACCTGCGAGCCTTTACCCTGCCGGAAGCGGAGCAGGAAAGCGCCTTTGCCATGGGCATTTTGCGCAAATGCTACAATGACTTTTATCCCTTTCAGGTTTTGCCCGCAAAGGGAATCAGCCGGGTGGAATTTGCGCCCATCACCATTTTTTGCGGCGGAAACGGCAGCGGCAAATCCACCCTGCTGAATGTGATTGCCGAAAAGCTGGGCGTTCGGCGGGACAGCCTGTATAACCGTTCCAGCTTTTTTGAGGACTATCTGGCCCTGTGTGAGGCGGACACCTGCGGAACGGTTCCCATGAACAGCTGCATTACCACCAGCGACGATGTGTTTGACTTTATGCTGAACCTGCGGGCGGTCAATCAGGGCATTGATCGCCGCCGGGAGCAGATGTTTGAGGAATATCTGGAGGCAAAGTACAGCCAGTTTCAGATGCGCTCCATGGAGGATTATCAGACCCTGCGCCATATCAACGAAACCCGGCGCAAGACCCAGTCCCGCTATGTGCGGGAGCACCTGGGCGGCAATGTGCGGGAGCATTCCAACGGCGAAAGCGCGTTGCTGTATTTTCAGGACAAGGTGACGGAAAACGGCCTGTTTTTGCTGGATGAGCCGGAAAACAGTCTGTCGCCCCAGAAGCAGCGGGAGCTGTGCCGCTTTTTAGAGGAGGCGGCGCGCTTTTATAACTGCCAGCTGATCATTGCCACCCATTCGCCTTTTCTGCTGGCCATGCGCGGGGCGCGCATCTATGATATGGACGCCAGCCCGGCGCGAACGGTCAAATGGACGGATGTGCCCAATGTGCGCGCTTACTTTGATTTTTTCAAGGAACATCAGGGGGAGTTTGGGGCGTTTTTTCAGGAAATATAGGGGCAAGCCCTTGTCAAAGGCAAAAAGACGTGTTATAATAGTCAAGCTGTAAAGAATGCAAACTCCCGTTAGGAGGTGTAAGTATGGGCAAGTTTTGTGAGGTATGCGAGAAGGGCATGATGAGCGGCCACAACGTGAGCCACTCCAACCGCAAGACCAACCGCGTTTGGGCTCCGAACGTACAGCGCGTTCGTGTGCTGGTGGATGGTCAGGCGAAGCGGATGAACGTGTGCACCCGTTGCCTGCGTAGCGGCAATGTGCAGCGCGCTCTGCCCACCAAGTCCAACGTTGAGGCCTAATGGGAGGATCGATTGGACAAGTGGCGCTCGTTTTTTGCACGGCGTTAAAAAAGGCTATGTTTTCTTCTTGTAAGAAAGCATAGCCTTTTTGCTTGCAAAGATTGGAGGACTGACAGAAGGAGGGAATCAAAAAGAGGAAAAACAAACTGAAAAATTGTTTTAATCTGACTGGCTTTCAGCATTCAGTCTTGCATTGAAAAATGAATTTCAGAACCTTCCTTTGGACTTGTTGCTTGAAATGCTGAATCTGGAAAAACAAAAACCAATTCGGAAATAATTTCAAAAGAATGGTTATGAATGATTCTAAGAAAAATATGCAAAAAAGATGCCGAAAGTCCCTATGAGGCAGGTGAAAAAGAAAACCAAATGCCAAAAAGGCAATGAAAACAAGAGAAAAAATCCATCTTATCATTCCCTAAAATGGTCCTTTGCACAGAGATGAAACAAATATTTCATACAAAAAGTAAGAAAAACAGATAAAAAGGTCTTTACATCTGAAAAATATTGTGATACAATACAGCCATGATAAAAAACATTGTGAGATTGGAAGTACGTTATGCGAACGATTAAAGAAGACGCGGTTTTTTTTAAACAGCTGATGGATATGCTGGAAACGCAGCTGAGTGTGAATGAGGAAATTGTGCTGCATGACTTGACCAATGATTATGACCACACCATTGTGGATATCCGGCACGGTCATGTTACCAATCGAAAGGTGGGGGACTGCGGAAGCAATCTGGGGCTCGAGGTACTGCGCGGCACTGTAGAAAACGGCGACCGTTACAACTATGTAACGCATACCCGGGATGGCAAAATTCTTCGCTCCTCCACCATGTTTATTCACGATGAGGACCACCGGGTGATTGGTTCCATCTGCATTAACCGCGATATCACCGAAACCATCAAGCTGGAAGCGATGCTGCGGGAGGCCAACCGCTATGTGCTGCCCCAAAGAGAAACAGCCTCGCCCATTGCTGATGAACGGCAGGCCCATGAGCACGAAACCAAGGAGGTTTTCTTCAATAATATTAACGAATTGCTGGAGCACATGCTGGAAACGGCCATGGAGAATGTTGGCAAGCCTGCTGATAAAATGACACGGGAGGATCGCCTGCAATTTTTGAAATACCTGGATGATAAAGGCATGTTTGTCATCTCCAAATCCGGCGACCGGGTGTGTGAATTTTTGGGAATTTCCAAGTTTACCCTCTACAATTACCTGGACGCGATCCGCAAGGGCGGCGAAGCGTCTGAAACAGCCGAAAATTAACGGCTTTGCAAAGCGAAGGGGGAAAGCGTCATGACGAAGCAGGAGGCTTTTTCACTGGCAGTTGCCTTTTTAAAGGATTTAATTGGGCTGGAAACGGTGAATCCGCCGGGAAACGAGCGAATCGCCGCCGATTATGTGGCCCGCAGGCTGGCCGAATATGGCATTGCCGCCGATGTGGCGGAACCCGTACCGGGCAGGGCCAATGTGGTGTCCCGCCGCACGCCGGGCGAGGGACCGGTGGTGGTGCTTACCGGCCATTTGGACGTTGTGCCTGTAAGCGACGACTGGCAAACGCCGCCCTTTGCAGCTGCTGAAAAAGAAGGTAAAATTTTTGGCCGCGGCGCTTGCGATATGAAGGGCGGTATTGCCGCCATGATGGCGGCGGCCGTGTGGAATACGGTGCA
Organism: uncultured Clostridia bacterium; assembly: GCA_934621505.1. GTDB lineage: Bacteria > Bacillota > Clostridia > Christensenellales > Aristaeellaceae > Limiplasma. The sequence goes on along the minus strand of CAKTUU010000015.1, from coordinate 31,106 downwards.
GGGGAATGAAACCCGCCCGTTCCAGCTGGCCTTTGTCTTTGATGAGGAAATCTATGGCGAAGGCACCCGCGCTTTCTTGAAGGATTTTCAGGAGGACTGCTTTGCCGTTATCGGCGAGCCGACGGAAAACCAGATTCATGTGGCCCATCGTGGGGCGATTCGCTTCCGGATTCGGGTGCGGGGCCGCTCCTGCCACGCGGGTTCACCCGCGTCCGGCGTTAACGCCATTGAGAATATGGCCCGGGTCATTGAGGCGGTACGGCGGGTGAACGAAAAGCTCAAGCAGCGCAAGCATCCCATTTTGCCGCCACCCACCCTGTGCGCGACCATGATTCAGGCGGGCACAAAGGACAATATCGTGCCTGACCTGTGCGAACTGGTGGTAGACGGCCGCCCCGGCGTAGGCGATACGGTGGAAAGCCTGCAAAATGCAATTCAGTCGGAAATAGAAGCGGGCGGCGGGCTGCAGGAGGGCGCTCAGGTAACGTTCGAGCCCTACATCAATGTAGTTGCCGGCAGTGTGGATACGGACAGCGCCATTGTGAAGTGGGCAAGCGGCTGCTACCGCCAGTGCTTCGGGCAGGAGCCTGTGGTAACCTGCTTTCCTGCCTGCTGCGATTTAAGCCAGTTTACCGCCGCTGGTCATCAGGCGATTTTGTACGGCCCCGGATCCATTGCCCAGGCCCACACCACCAACGAGTTTGTTACGCTTGACCAGCTGGAAAAGGCATTTACGTTCTACAGCCGCTGTCTGCAAAAGGCGTAACCCACAAACGAGGGAAACCTCCGGCAAGGGGGTTCATCATAGTCCATGTATACGCGTGTACATGGAAGGGTCCCTAAATAATGGAAAGGAGAATCTCTCATGAAAAAGATCCTCGCTTTGGTTCTCACCCTGGTTCTGGCTTTCTCTATCAGCGCGACCGCTCTGGGCGAAGGCTACAAAATCGGCTTCTCCGACATCTACCTGACTCCCTCCTGGATGCAGCAGATGAAGGGCATGCTGGACACCCGTGTTGACTACTGGAAGGAAAAGGGCGTTATCTCCGAGTTCACCCTGGCCAACGCCAACGGCGATAACTCCAAGCAGATTGCCGACATCCAGAACATGGTTGCCGAAGGCTATGACGCCATCATCATCATCGCCGGTTCCGCCACCGCGCTGAACAACGCTGTGGACGAAGCCATGTCCAAGGGCGTTGTGGTTGTAAACACCAACTCTCTGGTTACCACCCCCGTTACCTCCGTGCTGGCCACCTCCGACGAGGAGTACGGCGCTACCTGCGCCCAGTGGCTGATGGACGAAATGGGCGGCAAGGGCAAGATCATCATGTTCTCCGGTCCTGCCGGCGTTGCCACCAGCGACCTGCGTCAGAAGGGTGCCGAGTCCGTGCTGGCCAACTATCCCGATGTGGAAGTTGTCACCACCCTGAACAGCGAATACAACGAAGCCCCCGCTTTGGAAATGATCACCCCCGTGCTGGACGCCTATGAGTTTGACGGCATCCTGGCTCTGGGCGGCTCCCTGGCCTGCGCCTCTTTGAAGGCTCTGGTGGAAAGCGGCCACGACATGGTGCCCATCACCGGTGAAAACTACAACGGCTTTGTGAAACTGTGGTACGACCAGCTGGAGAACGGCTTCTCCTCCATCGCTATCGGCGAACCCAACTGGGAAGGCGCCCTGGCCCTGGAACTGTGCGTGAAGATTCTGAACGGCGAAGACTACGCCGCCAACTATCAGCTGTCCCGCCCTGTCATCACCAATGACAACATTGCCGACTACATCCCCAACGACCTGCCCGACGACTACTATCTGTGCGATCCTCTGACCGACGAAGAGTACGTCTCTATGCTGGCCGTGGACTAACAGCCTGTTGGGGCGGGGGCTTTGCCCCCGCCCCACTATGCAGCACGCATGGCAATCCGGGCATGAATGGAGAAAGACGATATGAAAGACACAAACCAGGCGTTCCTCGTAGCTGACAAGCTCAGCAAATCCTTTGCCGGTAACAGGGTGCTGTCCGAGGCAAGCCTTACGTTGTATCCCGGCCAGTATCATGCGCTGGTGGGCGAGAACGGCGCCGGCAAAAGCACGTTCATCAACCTGCTTACAGGTATTTATCAGCCTGACGAAGGCACCATTTCCGTTGACGGAAAGGCATACGACCATCTTTCGCCGATGCAGGCCAAACAGCTTGGTATTTACACCGTACACCAGGAGTTGAGCATCAACCCGGTGCTGACGGTTGCGCAAAATATCTTTCTGGGCAGTGAAATGCTCAATGGAATTCTTTTGGATAATAAAGCGATGAAACGTCAGACGGAAATCCTTTTGAAGGATATCGGCCTGACCCATATCCGGCCCGATCAGGACGCGGGCGAACTGACCATGGCGGAACGCCAGATGCTGGAATTTGTAAAGGCCATTTATCAGCAGCCCAAGCTGCTGGTTTTGGACGAGGCCACCTCCGCGCTGGACGACGCGCAGGTAAAAATTGTGTTTGATAAGCTGCGCGAGGCCAAAAAGCGCGGCATGATGCTGATATTTATTTCTCACCGCCAGCACGAGGTGGATGAGATCTGCGATACGATGACCGTTATGAAGGACGGCAGTCAGGTGGTGGAATGCTGCGGCGTAAAGGATTACGATGAGGACGGCCTGGTAGCGCTGATGACGGGCCGGTCCGTGGGCAGTCAATTCCCGCCCAAGCCGGACTGGAAAAAGGTGTTGGAAGCGCCCAAGGTGCTGGAGGCGGAGCATATCAGCTTTTCCAAAACCAAGGATGCTACCTTCTGCCTGCATAAGGGCGAAATTTTGGGCATTGGCGGTTTGCAGGGACAGGGCCAGCAGTCCTTCCTGGAGGTGCTGTTTGGCATCAAGCGGGTCAATAAAGGCGTGCTGAAGCTGAACGGCAAGCCTATCCGCTTCTCCGGCCCCAAGGACGCCATGCGGGAAGGCATTGCCTACCTGCCTGCCGAGCGTAAGGTGGACGGCCTGTTTGTTACCCATCCCATTCGCTTTAACATGAGCTTTGCCGGTTTGGAGCTGGTGTGCAATAAGCTGGGCCTGATTCGCAAAAAGGCGGAGGACGACCTTTGCGAAGATGCGCGCAACCGCTTCTTTATCAAATACCGTTCGTTGCAGCAGGCGGTTGGCGAGCTGTCCGGCGGCAACCAGCAAAAGGTGGTCTTGTCCAAGTGGCTGGCCCGTAACCCCCAGATTTTGCTGCTGAACGAGCCTACCCGCGGCATTGACGTGGTGACCAAGCACGAGATTTATGAAACCCTGCGCAACCTGGCCGAGCAGGGCGTAAGCATTGTGATGATCTCCTCCGATACCATTGAACTGCTTAACATGTGTACCCGTGTGCTTACGATCTATGAGAACGAGATCAACGCGGAACTGGTCGGCGATGAAATTACGGAAAATTCGCTGGTCAAGGCGTCGGTGTTCAGAAAGGAATCCGTATGAAACAAAAGCAAGGGCTGTTGAAGAGCCTGCCCGGCTCTGTGCGGAAGATCCTGTCCGTTTACATTACCTTTTTCATTTTTCTGGTTGCCACCGTGGCGGTGGACCCACAGATTTTCTCCGGCGGCAACCGGCTGTGGTCTCTGTCGCTGCAATACGCTCCGCTGATGCTGTGCGCCATGAGCCAGAGCGCCTGTATGCTGGTAGGCGGCATTAACCTGGCGCTGGGTACCGCTATGTCCCTGATGACAGCCGTATGCGCCGTTACCATGGCCCCCGGTACCATGGGCATGATGCAGGGTATTGTTTGCACCGTTGGCGCGGGCGCTCTGGTGGGCCTGATTATGGGTACCATTGTGGTATATGGCCGCCTGCCGGACATTATCGTTACGTTGGCCTTTTCCTACATTTGGAAGGGCGTGGCGCTGATCATTCTGCCGTCCCCCGGCGGCTATGTGAATCCGGAGTTTTCCTCCTTCCTGGCAAACGGCGGCTTCATTCCTCCGGCGATGGTGATTGTGGCCCTGGCGCTGCTTTTGTGGAAGCTGTTTAAGAACACCAAGGCCGGTTTGGATATTTACGCTGTGGGCGGCAACCCCCGCGCGGCGTATGAAAGCGGACTCAATGTGCAGCGTTCCAAGCTGCTGGCTTACCTGGTCAGCGGTATTTTCCTGGGCGTTGGCGGCCTGCTGCTGGCGGGACAGATCAGCTCCGGCGACCCCACCATCGGCGCGTCCTACCAGATGAACTCTGTGGCGGCCGCGGTGCTGGGAGGCGTCGGCTTCCTGGGCGGCGTAGGCCAGATGAAGGGCGCTGTGATGGGCGCGTTCATCTTTACCGCTTTGGTGAACCTGCTGTTCTTCTCCGGTATGAACGCCTTCTGGCAGTATGTGGTGCAGGGCTTGATCCTGATTGCCGCCATCGGCTTTAAGGTAATCGGCTACTATCGAAAGGGTGGTGACAGGGCATGACGCTGGAAAAGTTGAAAAAAAGCTGGAAAGACCCTACCTTCCTTGCCTTTGTCGTACTGATTGTGGCCTGGATTGGCACCATGCTGTTTATTCCCGGCTTTAACACCTGGAACCATAACATGACCTTCCTGAAAACGGCGGCTTATGTGGGCATGATCGTTATTGGTCAGGGTATCTGCATTATTTCCGGCGGTATTGACCTGTCGGTTTCCAACGTGGTTACCCTGTCCAGCGTTGTGGCTGCCGGCTGCGTAAAGGCCGGCTGGGGGGATGGCGCGGCCATTGTGGTGGCCCTGCTGGCCTCCGTTCTGGTGGGCGCCATTAACGCCACCGGCATTACCTTCCTGCGCATTCCGCCCATTATTATGACCCTGGCCATGTTGAGCCTGCTGGAAGGCGGCCTGCTGATCGCCACCGACGGCACCCCGCCCAGCGGCTGCGGCGACGTCATCAAGTGGCTGTGCAAGGGAAAGCCTCTGGGCGTGCCTAACGCGGTCTTTGTATGGATCATCTTCCTGGTGCTGGCGCTGCTGCTGATGAACAAGAGCAAGTTTGGCCGTCACATTTACGCCATCGGCACCAACGAATCCGCCGCCAAGCTGAACGGTGTAAAGGTGGTTGCTACCAAATATATGGTGTACTGCCTCAGCAGTCTGTGCGCCGGTATCGGCGGTTTGCTGATTCTGGGCAACATGGGCAGCACCTACCTGACCATTGGCCAGCAGTATCAGCTGATGTCCATCGCCGCGGTGGTTATCGGCGGCATTTCCATCCAGGGCGGCAAGGGCAAGTTTACAGGCATCATTGCCGGTACCATGCTGATGATTTTGCTGCGCGATATTCTAAACGTGCTGAAAATGTCCAACGCTGGCCGTGAAATCTTCCAGGGCGTGCTGATTCTGGCAGTGCTGCTGGCCTACGGCCGGGAAAAGAAATCCAACTGACGGGAGGAATGAATGGTGAAGCTTGGTATGTTCGTCTATCCCTGGGATATGGCGAAGGCTCCGGAGCGTTTGCTTGGGGAATATGCGGACCTTGGCTGCAATATGATTGCCGTCAACGGCGTATACCATCAGTGCAATGTGCTGGAAACCCGCACCTGGCATGTGTATGAGCGCAGAAACGCGGGCGCCTCCTTCGCCATTCACCCGGAAAAATATGGCCGTCTGCGGCCCAGGGCCGAGGCGGACCTGACCCAGACCTATGCGGATCTGCGGGAAATGTGCGAAAAGAAAGGCATTGAGTGGCGCTGCTGGATGGTGAACCTGCATAACGACCAGGTGGGCGACCAGTGGCCGGATACCAATGTGTACAATGTGTGGGGCGACCGCTATCCGTCCGCGCTGTGCGTGAATCACCCGGATGTGCGGCAGTATGCCAGCGCGCTGCTGGAGGACGTCATCGCCACCATAGCGCCCAGGCATGTGGTGATGGAAACGGAAAGCTGGATGCAGGCCTTTCATGGACGGCATCATGAATTTATGCTGCCTCGTATGACCCCGGCGGTACAATACCTGCTGTCCATGTGTTTTTGCCCTCATTGCATGGAGCAAGCCCAAAAGGACGGCGTGGACGCCGAAAAGGCGCGGGCGTTGGTAGACCGTCTGCTGAAGCAATTGCTGGCGGGCGATACCACCTTTGGCGACAACGAGCATACCCAGGTGATTCAGCTGCTGCTGGAATATCCGGAGCTGTATGCTTATCAGCGCTTCCGCATGCGCAGCGTGACCCGTCTGGTTAAACAGACGTCCGAAACGGCCCATGCCCACGGGGTCAAATACGACTATATTCCGTCCGCAGCGCCGTTCCCCATTAACGAGATGCACTTTGAGGGCTCGTGCCTTGGAGAGCTGGCCCCTTATGTGGACAGCCTTGTGCCGTTATGCTATACTCCCAACCAGACCTATTCCATGATCCGCAAAAATGTGGATCTATTCGCACCGCAAACGCCGGTGGCGCTGGCGCAAAACCTGTCCCGGGCCCGCTACGCGGGAAGGGACGCCTTTGTTGGAAAGGTGCTGGACGCCGCGCAAAACGGCGCGCAGGATATTTACAGCTATTGTTACACCATGGCAACGGACGAATGTCTGTCCTGGGTAAAGCAGGCCTATGGCCTTGCTCTTGAGAAAGAGAGGGAAAAAGCATGATTCGTTTAACGCCGTTTCTTTCTGTAATAGCCAGCGGAAGGCCGGGATACCATTTTTCCGACCCCTTTGACTGCGACGTGTATATGGTAGAAACCGGCGACGGCCTGGTACTGGTGGATGCGGGCGTAGGCCCGGAGGGTAATGCGCCTCTGGAGGCCATTCGTCAATGCGGCTACCAGCCCGGCGACGTGCGCAAAATTCTATTGACCCATGGTCATGCCGACCATTCTGGAAACGCTCTGTACCTGCATCAGCAGACTGGCGCGCCTGTTTATGCCCATCCCCAGTGCGCCAAATATATTACAGAGGGCGACACGGAGGCCATTGCCCTGGGCGGCGCGATTCGCGCGGGCCTGTATCCGGCGGATTACCAGTTCAGGGCATGCCCTGTGGAAGCCATTCAGGACGGCGAAACCTTTACCTTGGGCAATACCCGCTGGACGGCGGTAAATACGCCGGGCCATTGCAGCGGCCATATGGCCTATCTGATGGAATGCCAGGGGCACGGATATTTGTTTGCAGGCGATTCCATTTTTGTAGGCGGCAAGGTTCATTTGCAAAACATTTGGGATTGCAGCATTACCGATTACGCCCAAACAGCGGAAACGCTGCTGAAGCTGCCCTTCGACGCGCTGCTGCCCTCCCATTTCGGCATCGACCTGTCTGATGGCAAAAGCCATGTGCAAAAAGCCGTGGAAATCTTCCGCAATCTTGCCGTGCCGCCCCAGGTGTGCAGATAGGAGAAAACCATGCTGGACTGGATCATTCGCAACGCAACTGTAGTAGATGGCGTACAGGGCGAGTTTCAGGCGGACGTGGCCATTGAAGGAGATAAAATTGCCGCCGTGCTTCCTGTGGGCGCGTCGGTGGAGGCGGCCCATACGCTGGACGCTTCCGGACTGGTGCTAACCCCGGGCACTATTGATATTCACCGCCATGCCGACCTGATGCCGGTGCTGGACCAGCCCTGGAGCGAACTGCCTCAGGGATTGACCACCATGATCAGCGGCAACTGCGGCTTTTCGCCGGTGCCCAACGCTCCCGATACCTTTGAGGCGGTACGGGAGTATGCATTGCCGATTCTGGGGCGGATTCCCGATTGGGTGTGCGGCAAAACCACCGGGCAATTTTATGATGAAATGGAAAAACGCTCGCTGAAGATTAACTGCGGCTATCTGGTGGGTAACGGCGACTTGAGGCGCAGCGTTACCGGCTTTTCCGACGCGCCGCTTACCGCCGTGCAGCTGGACGCCATTTGCGGCAAGCTGGACGAGGCGCTGTGCGACGGGGCAATGGGCCTGAGCATGGGCATTATGTATACCCCGGAATGCTATTACAATACGGACGAGCTTAGCCGGGTGGCCGCTGTGGCAGCCAAACATGGCAGGCCGGTTACTTCCCACATCCGCGGCGAAGGCCGCAGCGTGGTGGCCAGTGTGGATGAAATGATCGAGATCGGCAAGCGGTCTGGCGCGCATATCCACATCAGCCATATGAAAGCCGCCGGTACCGACATGTGGGGCCATGCGGTCAACGTAATGCTGGATCATATTGACCGTGCCCGCCGGGAAGGACTGGAAATCTCCTTTGACGCCTATCCCTACACCGCAGGCTCCACAACCCTGTTGAGCCTGTTTCCGCCGGAAACGCTGGCCCAGGGCACTGAGGGCGTGCTGAAGCAGATTGCCGACCCCAAAGGACGCGCCTACATCCTTAGCCAGTTTGCCGTGCAGCGGGAGGGCTGGGATAACTTTATTCAGACCCTTGGTTGGGGGCGGGTGATTGTATCCGGATCGTCCAACAAGGAGGAAGTGGGAAAAACCATTCAGGAACTGGCGGACCAGACAGGCTGTGATCCCGGCGAATACGCCCTGGACCTGCTGGCGCGGGAAAAGGGCTGCGTGCCGACCGTGCTGGAGGAAATGGCTCCGGACGATGTGCGGAAAATTCTGACCCGGCCTGACTGCATCGTTATTTCCGATTCGCTTTATTCCGCCGCCGGAATGCCCCATCCCCGCAAGTACGGCGCGTTCCAGCGGTTCCTCTGCCAATATGTGAAGGAGGAAAAAGCCCTTACCCGTCAGCAGGCCATCGCCAAAATGACCTGCATGCCCGCCCGGCTGTTTGGCCTTGAAAAACGGGGCCGCGTGCTGGAAGGGTACTATGCCGACTTGACCCTGATGGATTGGGACAAGCTGCGGGACCGCGCCACCTATACCGATCCCATTCAGGACAGCGAGGGCGTTACTCATGTGTTCGTCAACGGCCAACTGGCCTTTGCCGATAAACAGGCCACCAGCTGCGCGGCAGGCAGGCTGCTGCGCTGCCGGGCCTGAAATGCGTAAATCGATTCAAAACGAAAGGGGTATACAAGGATGAAAGACGTTTATGAAAGAATGAAAGAACTGGGTTATGAACTGCCTGAGCTTCCCCCGGCGGGCGGCGTTTACAAGCCCGTGAAGCAGGTGGGCAACATGCTGTATGTATCCGGTCAGGGGGCTACTGTAAAGGGCGTGCCCGCTGTGGTTGGCAAGGTTGGCGGCGAATGCACCCTGGAGCAGGGACAGGAAGCGGCCCGTCTGTGCTGCCTGAACGCGCTGTCCACGCTGAACCATTATCTGGGCGATTTGAACAAGATTAAGAGCGTTGTAAAGGTACTGGGCTTTATTGCCAGCGCACCGGGCTTTAACATGCAGCCCAAGGTGCTGGACGGCTGCTCCCTGATGCTCAAGGACATTTGGGGCGAGGACGGCGTAGGCGCCCGCTCTGCCATCGGCGTCAGCGAACTGCCCGGCAACATTGCCTGCGAAGTTGAATTTATTTTTGAAATCTGAGAGAGGCAAGCCATGAAGCTAGAAACATATCAGCTGAAGGATGCGTCGTCCATCGTTTCTCCCGCGTTGATTTACTACCTGGATATCATTGAGGAAAACGTGGACAAAATGGCCCGCATTGCCGGTGGGGCGGAGCGTCTCTGGCCCCATGTAAAGTCTCACAAATCCGCCGATTTGGTGCGGCTGCTGATGCAAAAGGGCATTCGCCGCTTCAAGTGCGCCACCATTGCCGAGGGTGAAATGGTGGGGGAATGCGGCGCAGACCAGGCCATTATTTCCTATCCGTTGGTGGGGCCTAATATTCAGCGCTTTGTTAAACTGACCCAGGCTTTCCCTGGCACCGAGTTTTTTGCCATCGGGGATGACGAGGAGCAAATCCGCCTGCTGTCTGACGCGGCGGTACAGGCCGGGGTTCGGGTGCAGTTCCTGGTGGATATTAACGATGGACTGAACCGCACCGGTGTGCCCACCAAGCGGGCGGGCGATTTGTACCGCAAAGCGGCAGCCATGCCCGGTATTGCCGTGCGCGGCATGCATGTGTACGACGGGCATCATCATGAGCCTGTGCTGGCGGACCGCCAGCATAATGTGGACAGCGATGTGAACGATGTGTATGCGCTGCGTGACACGCTGCGCGGCGAGGGACTGGACTGCTCCATCATGGTGATGGGCGGCACGCCGTCGTTCCCCTGCCATGTGAAGCATCAGGACGTGTTTCTTTCTCCCGGTACCTGTCTGATTCAGGATGCGGGTTACGCCAGCACTTTCCCCGACCTGCCCTTTGAGGTAGGCGCAATGCTGCTGACCCGGGTAATCAGCCATCCGGCTCCCGGGGTGTTTACGGTGGACCTGGGCTACAAGGGCGTGGCTGCCGATCCGGCCATTCCCCGTGCGGTGCTGCTGGGCTATGAAAACGCCGAAACAGTGATGCAAAACGAGGAACATTGGGTACTGCGCATGCCCGTGGGTCACGAGGACGAACGGCCTGCCGTGGGTCAGGAACTGTATGCCGCGCCCAAGCATATTTGCCCCACCAGCGCGCTGTATCCCTCGATTCTGGTCGCCCACGACAAAGCCATTGTAGCGGAGTGGCCTGTAACGGCCCGCAACCGCAAGCTGAGCATTTGACAACAGGGCCTGTCAGCGCAGCGTTAAGTCAATAACCGCTTCGGCCCCCCATTTCTAACCAGACGGCGCTTTAAAATGACAAAGCGCCGTCTTTTTTTGCACAAATCCCCGTATCCTGTCAGTTTCCAAAAGTTTCCCCCGCATAAGCCGCCCTGCAAATTCCATACTAGGGGTGCAAAGACAAAACGCGGCAAAAGCAGCCGTTAAGGAGGATGGGGAAGGATGCGGGCGACAGGAATTGTGCGCAGAATTGACGAACTGGGGCGTGTGGTAATTCCCAAAGAAATTCGTAGAACCCTTAGGATTCGTGAAGGCGACCCACTGGAAATCTACACAGACCGGGATGGCGAGGTGATTTTGAAAAAATATTCGCCCATTGGTGAAATGTCCGCCTTTGCCAAGGATTATACGGAGTCCATTTTTCGTTCCATGGGGCATATCGCCTGCATTGTGGACCGGGATCAGGTGGTGGCGGCCAGCGGCGTCAGCAAAAAGGAACTGGCGGATAAGCCCATCAGCCACGACTTGGAAACGGCCATCGCCAACCGGCAGACGGTGGCCATCAACCGTTCCGTTGGTGGAAAAATTGTAGCCGTTACCAATGAGGAGGACATTACCGGCTATACGGCGCAAGTGGTGTCGCCCATTATTGCGGACGGCGAGGCCATTGGCGCGGTGCTGCTTCTGTCCAAGGAGCAGGGCGCAAAAATGGGCGACGCGGAGGTAAAGGTGGCGGAAACCGCTGCCGGTATCGTAGGCCGTCAGATGGAGCAGTAACATCAAAACTTGCCAAAACCGCAGCAAAACGCTTATAATAAGCTGCTGCGGCTTTTTTGCATTGCGGCGGAATTTTGAGGAGGCTGTTTCCTTGAGTAATACGCAAAAATCCATCGTAAGCGGCATGACGGTGCTAAGCGTTGTGGGCCTGATTTGTAAAATCGTAGGCGCGCTGTACCGCATCCCCCTGGCCTGGCTGATTGGCGAGGAAGGCCTGGCTACCTACCAACTGGTATTTCCTACCTACAATATGCTGCTGACCATTTCATCGGCAGGCTTGCCGGTGGCCATCAGCCGGATGGTCAGCTTTACCCTGGCCAAGGACGATCCACGCAATGCCAGGCGCATTTTCCACATTGCTTTGTCCCTGCTGGCGGCTCTGGGCTGTATTGCCATGCTGCTGATGATGGTCATGAGTCCCACCCTGGCCCGCCGGTCCGGCGATTTGGACACCCAGCCCGGGTTTGTGGCCATCGCTCCCGCCCTGCTGCTGGTGTGTATGATGAGCGCTCTGCGCGGCTTTATGCAGGGCCAGCAGAATATGGTGCCTACCGCCATTTCCCAGCTGATTGAGCAGGTTGGCAAGGTGTTTGTGGCCCTGCCGCTGGCCTATTTTGGCATGCGGGTATCCGTTGCCTATGCCGCCGCAGGCGTGCTGCTGGGCACATCCATTGCCGAGGGCGCCGCGCTGCTGTTTATGGCGGTGGTGTATCGCCGCAAAAAGGCCGCTTTTGACGCTTTGCCCCAAAATGAGGAGGAAAAGCCCATGGGGGTTAAGCCGCTGATGAAACGGCTGATGACCCTCAGCATTCCCATTACGCTGGGCGCGTGCATTGTGCCCATCGCCTCGTTTATTGACAGCGGTCTGCTGCTGAACCGGCTGGTGGACGCGGGCATTGAGCTCAGCGCCGCCAAGGGGCTGTACGGCCGCTATTCCGGCTATGTGCTGACGCTGATTAACGTGCCCACCGCTCTGGCAACCGCCATCGCCATGAGCCTGGTGCCATCCATTTCCAGCGCCATGGCCGTGGGGGACGGCAAGACCATGCGCCGCCAGAGCAGCCTGGGCCTGCGGCTGTCCCTTGTGGTGGGCCTGCCCTGCACCGTGGGCATGAGCCTGCTCAGCGGCCGCCTGCTCAGCCTGATTTACAAATTTAATACACCGGAGGCTCTTACGACCACCGCCCGGCTGCTGAGCCTGTCCAGCATTACCATTGTGCTGTTTACGGTGGTGCAGTCCACCAGCGGGATTTTGCAGGGCCTGCGCAAGCAGCGCATTCCCATGTATACGCTGATGCTGGGCGTCGCGGTGAAAATTGTGCTGAACTATACCCTGATCGGTACGCCGTCCATCAACATTTACGGCGCGCCCATCGCATCCATTACCTGCTATGCCCTGAGCATGATTCCCAACCTGTACTATGTGCATAAGTACACCGGTATGAAGGCGAACCTGAAGGATCATTTCCTTCGGCCCGCGGGCGCATCGCTGCTGATGGGGCTGGCGGTAGCCGTTTTGCAAAAGCTACTGCCTGCCGGGCGGCTGTGGACGGTTGTAATGGTGCTGGCGGCCATTGCGGTTTACGCCGCCGCCGCTATCTGGCTGAAAGCCATTACCAAAGAGGACCTTGCGCCTGTACTGCGGCGCTTCCAAAAGAAAAAGGAGAATGCCTGATGCAGCCGCTTACCATTGCAACCCTGGGTACCGGCAGCGACGTATTCCTGACCCGGGCCGTTGAAAAGGCCCTGAAAACCGCCAAACAGGTGGTGCTGCGCACGGCCCGTCACCCCATGACCCGTTATCTGGACGAGCAGGGAATTGCCTATGTCAGCCTGGATGATCTGTATGACCAGTGTGATGACTTTGACGCGCTTAACCAGGCTGCTGCTCATAAAGTGCTTGCCCTGTGCGAACGGCAGCCGGTATGCTATGCCGTCAGCGACGCGGCGTATGACGCCACCGTCGCTGCCTTGCGGCAGATGCTGCCGGGCGATGCGCCACTTACGGTGCTGCCGGGCGTCAGCCATGCCCAGCGCTGTCTGGCGCTGGTGCGGGGCGATACCTCCGGCCTGCGGGTGTATACAGCCACGGAATTTGCGTCTGCCAGGGTGTCGCCTGCGGAAAATCTGCTGCTGCTTGAAATTCACAGCCGGGAATGCGCCGGGGACTGCAAGCTGAAGCTGATGAACCTGATGCCGGAGGAAATGACGGTGCTGTGCTTTTCCGGCAGCGAAAAAACAGGCCGGGTGGAGAAAAAAGAAGTACCCCTGTATGAGCTGGACCGGCAAAAGCGGTACGACCATTTGACGGCGGTCTATGTGCCCGGTCTGCCCTTTGAGCGGCGAACCCGGTATGACATGGACGACCTGACGGCCATTATGCGCCGCCTGCTGGGGCCGGATGGCTGTCCCTGGGACCGGCAGCAAACCTATGAAAGCCTGCTGCCCAGCCTTTTGGAGGAAAGCTACGAGTACATTCAGGCTGTCCGCGAAGGCGATATTGACCATATGTACGATGAATTGGGAGACGTGCTGTTTCAGGTGGCGTTCCATGCGGCGCTGGGCCGACAGCATGGGGATTTTGATTTGGACGATGTGACCACCGCCATTTGCGGCAAAATGATTGAGCGGCATCCCCATGTGTTTGGCGCGGGGCATGCGTCCGACGCGGGACAGGTGCTGGAGGACTGGGAGGCGCGCAAACGCCGTCAGCGGGGGTATACCACCGTCGCGCAGGCTATGGAGGGGGTCTCCACCGCCCTGTCGCCCCTGATGCGGGCCGCCAAGGTGCAGGAAAAGGCCGCTAAAACGGGCTTTGATGGGGACGCGCTGCAAAAGGCCCGTCAGACGCTGGACGGTCTGGAAAACAAACCGGCGGATGAACAATTATTGGGAAAACTGCTTTTTTTTGCGGCGGCGCTGTGCCGCCAGCAGGGACAAAGCCCCGATCTGGCGCTGACCGAGGCCACAAATCGGTTTATTACAAGGTTTTCACAAATGGAAAATCTGATAAAAAGCGCTGGAAAATGCTTTGAGGGCTTGACTTTATCGGAAATGGATGTATACTGGAACACAGGAAAGCAAGACAGCTAAAGGGTTTGGCTTTCGATCCAAGGCTTTACGGCGCTTTCCGCTGATCCCGGAAACACCATGATACTCATGGGTAAATCAAAGGAGGTTTTTGTTATGAACAAGGCTGAATTGACTGCTGCCATCGTGAAAAAGACCGGTTTTACCAAGAAGGATGCTGAAAAGGCCATCGCTGCCCTGACCGATGTTGTGACCGAAGCTCTGGCCGCTGGCGAAAAGGTTCAGATCGTTGGTTTTGGTGGCTTTGAAGTGCGCGAGCGTCCCGCCCGTGTTGCCCGCAACCCCCGCACCGGCGAGCAGATCAAGATCGAGGCTTCCAAGGCTCCTGTTTTCAAGGCTGGCAAGGCTCTGAAGGACAGCGTCAACAAGTAATTTTTTCCGTTTATCAAAAGGCGCTGCGGCGTTTGCCGCAGCGCCTTTTTTGTATTGCGGTTTTCGCCAAAAAGCGGTATGATACAGGCAGTACATGGCGGAGGTGGCTTGTAAATGGATACGGCATATGCGTTGGAGCAGACCATGCGGCTTTTGGCGATTGACAGCCCTGCAGGATATACCCGCAACGTAACGGATGCTTTGCTGCAAACTTTGACGGAGATGGGCTTTCAGCCCGAACGTACGCGCAAAGGCTGCGTGGTTTGTCCCTTGGGCGGTGCGGGCAATCCCCTGACGCTGGCGGCCCATGTGGATACCCTGGGCCTGATGGTGCGCGCCGTTAAGCCCAACGGCAGGCTGGCTTTTACCAGGCTGGGCGGTCCGTCCCTGCAGGCGGTGGAAACGGAAAACGTAACCGTAATCACCCGGGACGGGCGGCGCTATACCGGCGTGGTGGAATTGAGGAACGCATCCATCCATGTAAACCGTTCGCTGGATGAGGAAAAGCGGGACGATACCACCCTGGAAATTTTGCTGGACGAGGTGGTGCAGAACAGCCAGGACGTGGAAAACCTGGGCATTGCCGTAGGCGATGTGGTCTGCCTGAATCCCCGGGCGCATATCACCCCCAGCGGGTTTATCCGCAGCCGCTTTCTGGATGATAAGCTGAGCGCCGGTATGCTGCTGGCGCTGGCCAAAGAGGTGGCGGATGGGCAAATTCATCTGGCCCGGAAAACCACGCTGTTCTTTTCGGTATACGAGGAGGTGGGGCACGGCGCGTCCTCCGGTTTGCCGATGGATACGCAGGATCTGCTGGTGGTGGATATGGGCTGCGTGGGGGAGGAGCTTACCTGCACCGAGCGTCAGGTATCCATCTGCGCCAAGGATTCCTCCGGCCCCTATGACTACGATATGACCAGCGAACTGCTTACTCTGGCAAAGGAAAACGATATCGACTACGCCGTGGACGTATACCCCGCCTATGGCTCCGACGCTGGGGCCGCCTTGCGGGCGGGGTATGATGTGCGCTACGCGCTGATTGGCGCGGGGGTGTATGCCTCCCACGGCTATGAGCGCAGCCATGAAAAAGGCGTGGAAAATACCCTGCGCCTGATCAAAGCCTATGTGGAAAAGGATGTGTAAACCATGCGACTGGATAAATATTTAAAGGTTTCCCGCATTATCAAGCGCCGCACTGTGGCAAACGACGCCTGCTCCGGCGGCCGCGTGTCCCTGAACGGCAAAACGGCCAAGCCCGGCGCGGAGGTGAAGGAAGGAGACGTGCTGGAAATTCGCTTTGGCAGCCATGTGGGACGTTACCGCATTGTAAGCGTGAAGGAAACCGTCCGCAAGGAGGGCGCGCAGGATATGTACCAGGTGCTGGAGGAGGACGACCAAACCCGTCAGGAGCGCGGCGAATGAAAAGCTACGCCATTGTTTTGGGCGGCGGCAGCGGCAAACGCATGGCCGCCGGGTGCAACAAGGTTTTTTTGCCCCTGCGGGGCGTGCCCGCCATTGCGCGGGCTATCGCTCCCTTTTCCGGGCTGTGCGCCGGGTGTGTGGTTGCGGCGGTCCCGGATGAGGTGGAACCCATGCGGGAATTGCTGGCTCGCTGCGGCCTTGACCGGTTTGTCATCGGCGTAGTGCCCGGCGGTAAGGAACGGCAGGATTCCGTCTGGAACGGCCTGCAGGCCTTGCCCCAGGATGCGGATTGCGTGCTGATTCACGACGGGGCCCGGGCGCTGGTAACCGAGGACGTGATTCAGCGCGCCATCGCGTCTGTGCGGCAGCGTGGCTCCGGGGTGGCGGCCGTGCCTGTGGTGGATACCATCAAACGGGCGGACGGGGACGGCAGGGCGCTGGAAACGCTGGACCGTTCCTGCCTGTATGCCATGCAGACCCCCCAGGCCTTCCGGGTGGAGGATATTGTGCAGGCTCATCTTCTTGCCCGGCGGCAGGGCTATCTGGCTACCGACGACGCGGCCCTGCTGGAACACGCGGGCCTGCCGGTTTACCTCAGTGAGGGCAGCCGGGAAAATATCAAGCTGACCACGCCGGTGGATTTGGCGCTGGCGGACGTTATTTTGCAAAACCGTTTAAAGGAGGCGCAGGCGTAATGCGGATTGGTCACGGGATGGACGTACACCGTCTGGTAGAGGGGCGAAAGCTGATTTTGTGCGGTGTGGAGGTGCCCCATTCCATGGGCCTGCTGGGTCACAGCGACGCGGACGTGGCCACCCACGCGCTGATGGACGCGCTGCTGGGCGCTGCGGCCATGGGGGATATCGGCAAGCTGTTCCCCGATACGGACGACCGGTATAAGGGCGCGGATTCCATCCGGCTGCTGAAGGAGGTCATAAACCGGCTGACGGAGCAGGGCTACCGGGTGGAAAACGCCGATGTGACCATCGTTGCGCAAAAGCCCAAGCTGCGGCCCTATATTGACGGGATGCGCCAGCGTCTGGCGGACTCCATGGGCGTTTCCATGGATCAGGTCAGCGTAAAGGCGACCACAACGGAACAGCTGGGCTTTGAGGGAGAGGAAAAGGGCATAACGGCTCACGCGGTTTGCCTGATTGAAAAACGCTGCTAACGGGGTGTAGGATGGATGCACAAAAGATGGGCGGTTTCGCCGCGTAATCACATCCTGCCGCTGGCCGCCGTTTCCCTGCTGATGGGATGCCGGGCGGCCGTTCAGCTTCAGCCGGGCCGGTGGCTGTGGGGGCTGCTTGCCATCGCGCTGGCCTTGGCGGTTTTGTCGCGCCATTTGGGCGCTTGCCGGTCACTGGCGCTGGCTTTGTGCTGCTTTGCCCTTGGAACGCTCCGGACCACTGCGGCGCTTTGCGTGCCTCAGCCGGATCCGGGGCGTTATTCTATTGGCGGATATGTGCAGGGCGGCAGCCGTCTGCGGGACGACCAGCGCGTCACCTTTACCCTGACGGACGTGACCCTGGACGATCAGCCCGCGCCAGGCAGCGCCTATGTGTCGCTGCACTATGATACCGAGCCGCCCAAGCTGTACGACGGCGCGTATGTGCGCTTTGAGGGCCGGGTTTACCTTCCGGATGGCAAGGCTGGTGAAACTCATATGGATTTTCGCCTGTGGATGCGGCAAAACCACATGAGCTTTGGAATTGCCGCCTATCAGGAAATTCAGTGCCTGAACACGCCGGACACAGCGCCGGTGAAGGATTTGGCCTACCGCGTCCGTCAGCGGATGGAACGGGCGCTGAAGAAGGTGATGGGCGGCGAGGCCAGTGTGGCCATGTCCATGCTGGCGGGTCAGCGGGAAGGTCTGGCGGAGGAGGAACGCAAGGCCTTTGCCACACTGGGCATTGTTCGGGTGACCAGCGTTTCCGGTATGCAGGTAGCCCTGCTGGCGGCCCTGACGGCGCATCTGCTGCGCAGGCTGCGGCTGGGCCGGTTGGCGGTGCTGCTGGCACAGGCGATTCTGCTGGTGGGGTACGGCTGGCTTACCGGTTTTTCCCCGTCAACGGTGCGGGCAGCCTGTATGCTGCTGTGTTATGGATTGGCTCGCCTGTCGGGCCGCTGTGCGGACCGGATGAGTCCGCTGGCTCTTTCGGCCATCCTGCTTTTGCTTGTGCGGCCGCTGGACGCTTTTTCCGCCGGGTTTGTGATGAGCTTTTGCGCCATGCTGGGACTGCTGCTGTGCACAACCCCTGTTCGGGAATGGCTGGAAAAGACGCTGCCCGTGCCGGATGATCGGAAGAAGCGCAGCAGGCTGTATCGGCGGCTGCGGGGCAGACTGGCGCGGGGCTTGTCCCTGTCGACAGCGGCGCAGGCGGGCGTTTTGCTGCCCACGGCCGTTTACTTTCATCAACTGCCGCTTTATGGCCTGCTGATGAACCTGCTGCTGATGCCTCTGGCGGCCGGGGTGCTGCTGCCGCTATATATTCTGCTGCTGCCTGCGTCTGCGATTCCCTGGGTGGGATCAGCCCTTGGCATCCTTGCCTCCTGGCTGACCCGGGGCTTCCTTTGGCTGGTAAGCCTGCTGTCCCGGCTGCCCTATGCGTCCATTCGGGTGGCGGCTCCAAATCCCCTGCTGTGCATTGCCATCGGCGTGGCCGCGCTGATACTCAGCCGCCGCGTTCCGGGCCGCGGGGGGCGCAAGGCGTTAGCGGCGGGCCTGTGTCTGGCGCTGGGAATCACCTGCGCGGTTTGCCAGCGCCCGCCGTCTCTGCGGTATATACAGCTGGCGGTGGGTCAGGCGGACAGCGCCCTGCTGCTGGACGGGGATCAGACCATCCTGATTGACGCAGGGGACGACGGGCAGGCGGCGCTGGATATTCTGCTGAACGAGGGGCGGAGTGTGGACGCGCTGTTTATCAGCCATTTGCATATGGATCACATTGGCGGCGTGCAGGCGCTTTTGGAGGAGAATATCCCCATCAGGCAGGTTTACCTGCCAAAGGATGCATGCGCGCAAAAGGTGGACCCTGACGCGCTGGCCCTGCTGCAGCGCATGCGGGACCGGGGAATTTGCGTCACAGAGCTTGCGAAGGGGGACAGACTGCGCTACAATGATAGCGCGGTTTCAGTGCTGTGGCCGGATCAGCCCCGAAGCGGCGGCGACGCCAACGCCATGTCCATGGTGCTGTGCATTGATTTTGGCGGCTACCGCATTTTAAGCGCGGCGGACCTGACCGGCGAGTATGAAAAATACGCCGCCGCTTCTGCCGATGTGCTCAAGGTGGCCCATCATGGCAGCGCCAAAAGCACCGGCGAGGATTTTCTTCATACGGTACGCCCTCAGGCGGCGCTGATCAGCTGCTCGTCCGGCAGCGCGTATCTGCCGTCTCCCGCCACGCTGGAGCGGCTGAAGGACATTCCTGTCCTGCGCACCGACCAGTGCGGCGATATTACCCTGACGATTCAGCATGGGCAGCTGGTCATTACTCCCTACAAAGAAAGGAATCCGCTATGAACCATACCGCCTTCTTCGACACGTTGAAAAGCGGCAAAATTGCTGAATGCTACCTGTTTGAGGGCACAGAGGAGTATATCAAGCAGCAGGCCCTGAAGCAGATTTGCGCCAGGCTGCTGCCGCCGGGGCTGGAGGAAATGAATCTGGTGGACCTGACCGACCCGGACGCGGACAGCCTGATTGCCGCCGCGGAAACCCTGCCCTTTATGGGCGACAAGCGTCTGGTGGTGGTGCGGGAATGCAGCCTGCTGACCGCCGGACGCAAGGCTGAGGATGAGGACAAGGCCCAGGCCATCGCCGATTACTTGGGGCATGTGCCGCCCACCGCCTGCCTGATCTTTTATGTAAAGGGCAAGGCGGACGGGCGCAAAAAGCTGTATACCCTGCTGAAAAAGAAAAACGCCATTGTGAACTTTTCGCCCATGAGCGACGGAGAATGCGCCGACTGGTGCATACGCAGCATGCGTCGCATGGGCAGGCAGCTGAGCGCCGACAACGCGGGACGCCTGGTGTTTACCGTGGGCCGGGACGCGGCGCTTTTGCGGCAGGAGATGGAAAAGCTGAACGCCTATCTGGAAGACCGGCAGGAGGTAACGGCGCAGGACATTGACGCTATCTGCACCCGGTCAACGGAATGCACGGTGTTTCAGATGGTGGACGCTCAGGTGGCCGGGCATACGGACACCGCCCTTGGACTGCTGAAGGATATGGTGCGCTCCGGTGAGGACCGGGTGGGTATTCTGGCCATGTTGCTTCGCCAGTACCGCATTTTGTACCACATGCGCTGCATGCTGGACGAGCGCACGCCTCAGCAGGCCCAGGCGTCGCTGCTGGGTATTCCGCCCTTTTCCGTGGGGCGTACCCAGCAGCAGGCCCGCCGCTTTGACAGGCAGCGGCTTCGGGCCGCCTATGATTTTTTGATGGACTATGAGTATCAGCTGAAGCAGGGCCGGGTGCCTCAGGACAGCTGCGCGGAAACCGCGCTGCTTCGGCTGGAAGGAATGCTAAGGAGGAATCAGACATGACGATGGTATCGGTGCGCCGGGTGGCGGAATATGAGGAACAGGCGTTGGATCAGGCCATTTCCGACCATTTTGAGGCTTTGCATGTGGCGGAGGATTTAACCCCGGATACCCGGGTGCTGATCAAGCCCAATCTGCTGGCGGCCCGGGCGCCGTCTCAGGCGGTATGCACCCATCCCGCGCTGGTGGCGGCCATTGCCCGCTGGCTGAAAAAGCAGGGCGTGAAGCAAATTGTGCTGGCGGACAGTCCCGGCGGCACCTACAATCTGGCGGTGCTGGAAAAGCTGTACGCCGTCAGCGGCATGAAGGAGCTGGAGGGCCTTGTGACCCTGAACCGGGATGTAACCTATGGCGCAAAAAACGGCTTTGCCATTTTGACCCCGATTTTACAGGCAGACTACATCATTGACTGCGCCAAATGCAAAACCCATGGCCTGACGGTCATGAGCGGCGCGGTGAAAAACCTGTTTGGCTGTATTCCCGGACTGAAAAAGCCGGAATGGCACTGCAAGCGCCCTACGGTGGACGGCTTCAGCGATCTGCTGATTGATTTGTGCGAAACGGTGCGTCCCAACCTGACCGTATTGGACGCCATTGACTGCATGGAGGGCAACGGCCCCGGCGGCGGCACGGTGCGCCATATGGGCGTGACCCTTTGCTCCCGCTCGCCCTATGCGGTGGATGAACAGGCGGCAAAGCTGATGGGCCTTGGGGATAAGCAGGCGCCCATCATCCGCGCGGCCCGCCGGCGCGGTTTTCCAGCGGACGGCATCACCTTGGCCGGGGACGAACTGCCTATTGCCGACCCGCCCTTTGTCCTGCCCGACGCGGTAAAGGGAAGCGAGCGCTTTTTGACCCCAAACGGGTTGTTTCACAGCTTTTTTGGCCGCCGCCGTTCCTATCCCAGGGTGGACGCGGAGCGCTGTGTGGGCTGCGGGCGCTGCGCGGAGTCCTGCCCCCAGCATATCATTGAGATCAAGGAGAAAAAGGCGGTGCTTCGCCGCAAAGGATGCATTTCCTGCTTTTGCTGTCAGGAAATGTGTCCGGCTCACGCCATTGGCGTGGTCAAACGCTTTTTGTGAAGCATACGCCACAAACCGGTTATGTCCGCCAGCACCCACCCAATGGGGATGGACAGCCAGATGCCGGTTTCGCCCATCCAGACGGATAAAAGATAGGCCAGGGCTACCCGTGTGCCCAGGGAAATCACCGTAAGAACCATGGACATGGCCGGCTGCTGAATGGCCCGGAAATAGCCGTACAGCAAAAACAGGCAGCCGATACCGCAGTAGAACGCGCCCTCAATGCGCAGGTATTTTACGCCGCAGGCAATCACCGCCGTTTCGCTGCTATGGATGAACAGGCCCATCAGCGGCCCGGCAAACAGACACACCACGGCCGATAGGCACACGCTGAACAGGGCGCTGATGCCAAACGCCTTTTTGTTTCCTTCCCGAATGCGCTGGGTGTTGCCCGCGCCAAAGTTTTGCGCCACAAAGGTGGAATAGGCGTTGCCAAAGTCCTGCACCGGCAGGTAGGCGAAGGTGTCGATTTTGACGGCGGCGGCAAAGGCGGCCATTACGGTTTCGCCGAAGCTGTTCACCAGCCCCTGTACCATCAGAATGCCAAAATTCATGACGGATTGCTGCAAGCAGGTCAGGGCGGACAGGCTGAACAGCTCCCGCAGAATCAGCGGATTATAGCGCAGGTTTTCCCGGGAAGGCAGCAGCGCTTTACAATGGGTAAGCACATAAAGCAGAATGCCCACGCCGGATACAAACTGGGCGATGACCGTTGCCCAGGCGGCCCCCGCGATGCCCAGATGAAGCACCAATACAAACAGCAAATCCAGAGCGATGTTCAGCAGCGCCGATACCGCCAGAAAGGCCAGCGGCACCGTGGAGTTTCCCAGCGCCCGCAGCAGGCAGGAAAAGTAGTTGTACAGTGCCGTAGCCATCAGACCAGCGAAAATTACCAGCAAATATTCACGCATGCCGGGCAATACGCTTGGCGGCACCTGCAGGAAGGCCAGAATGGGATCCAAGAACACATATACGCAAACATTCAGCACAAGGGTAATGCCCATAACCAGCACAAAGGCGTGGACGATGCCGCTTTTCAGGGATTCCTGATCGCCACGCCCCTGATAGATGGAAAACAACGCCCCAGCACCCATGCTGAGCCCCAGAAAAATGGAGGTCAGAAAGGTCATCAGCGTATAGGCGGACCCTACGGCGGCCAACGCGCCGGAGCCCAGAGCACGCCCTACAATCAGCGTGTCGGCAATGTTGTAAAACTGTTGCAGCAGATTGCCCGCCATCATGGGCAGGGCAAAAAGAATCAAAGACCGGGAAATGCTGCCGCGGGTTAAGTCGCGTACCATGTGCGCCTCCTGAATGAAAAAAGTAGCATAGTCAGTATACCACTTGACATTACAAAACGCAAGATATATATTACGAAACGAAAGAAAACGGAAAGGACAGAAAATCGCGTGTATTTGAGTGGCCTGGATGAACAAGACCGTAAAATTTTGGACCTGCTGACCCAAAACGCCCGGTATACCTATTCTGAACTGGGCGAGCGGCTGGGGCTGTCCCGGGTGGCGATTAAAAACCGCATGGACGCTTTGGAGCAACGGGGCGTTATCGAGGGATATACCGTCATTGTAAACCCGCAAAGGCTGGGCAGCGCTATTTCCAGCTATTACGAGATGGAAACCCGGCCGGATACCTTTGACCAGGTGGTGCGGCTTTTGAATGATTGCCCAACGGTGACCCAGATTTACCGGGTGACCGGCCATTGCCGGTTGCATGTGCATGCCGTGGCGGCGGATCAGGACGAAATGGAAAGATTGATGAGCGACGTGCTGGACCGTCTGCCGGGCATCGTGGAGATGCATACCCATGTGATTCTGTCGCGGGTAAAGGATGTAAAGGGATTGCGGCTGTAATGGAAAAGCAGGCTGATTTTTTTCGTAAAAGAAAACCAGCCTGCTTTTGTTTCTATGGCCCTTTTTGCATGGAACTCAGCTAAGATACCCAATGGAACACTCCGTTTTGAAGCTGCCAGCGCAAGGCATTTTGTTTTTCTGTGTCCAGAAAAAACAAAATGTTCTGCGCCAAACGCACAAGCCTTGCCCCCGCGAAGCGGCCCAGCAGGGGGCCTTGCCCCCTAGAAGAAGAGGGAACGAATGGCCTCCTCGGTCAGACTGCTCAGCTCCGTTTCGCCCGCTAATACAACCCGGTCAAAAATGGCCCGCTTGCGGCGGCTGAGATCGGTTACCTTTTCTTCAATGGTGTCCTGGGCGATTAAGCGGATTACGTCTACATCCCGGGTCTGACCAATGCGGTGCGCCCGATCCGTGGCCTGGTCCTCCGTGGCGGGGTTCCACCAGGGATCATAATGAATGACCAGATCCGCTCCTGTCAGATTCAAACCGGTTCCGCCCGCCTTTAACGAAATCAGGAAGACACGGCCCTCGCCGCCGTTAAAACGGTCGCATAGCTCCTGCCGCTTGGCGGGCTTGGTTTCGCCGTCCAGATAGAGGGTCTGTACCCCCTCCCGGCCCAGACGCTTGCGGATGATTTGCAGCATGCCCACGAATTGGGAAAAGATCAAAATCCGGTGCTTGGCCGCAATGGCGTTGTGCACGGTTTGAACCAGCAATTCCAGCTTGCCGCTGGTACCCTCGTAATCCGGTAAAAACAGCTTGGGATGGCAGCAAACCTGCCGCAGCTTCAGCAGAATGCTCAATACCTGCATACGCGCCCTGGGCAGGGAACCGTCCGCTAAAGCCTGCCCCACATGCTGACGCAGGCTTTCCATCAGGCTGTTGTAAACCTGGGCCTGCTCCGGGGTCATGGCGGCGTAGAGGGATTGCTCGTGCTTCTGGGGCAGGTCGCTGAGTACCTCGCTCTTGAGGCGGCGCATCAGGAAGGGACGAATGCGCTCCCGCAGCTCGTCGGCAAACTCCCCGCCGCCGTAGCGCCGCAGGAAGGAGGCCTGCGTGCCCAGATAGCCGGGCAGCACAAAGTCAAAAATGCTCCATAGCTCGCCGGTGTGGTTCTCCATGGGGGTGCCGGTCAGGGCAATGCGCACCTGCGCGTCCAGTTCCTTGGCGGCTACCGCGCCCTGACTTTGGGCGTTTTTGACGGATTGGGCCTCGTCCAGAACGGCAAAGCGCAGGGATAAATCCTTTAGCAAATCAATGTCCCGGCGCAATAGGGGATAGCTGGTTAAAATGATGTCCACCTGATCGTCCTGCCGAATGTCCGCAATGATGCGTCGGCGCTCCTCACGGGGGCCGGCGATTACCCGCACGCGCATGCTGTCGTCAAAACGCTTGAACTCCGCCAGCCAGTGATAGGTAAGGGAGGTGGGGGTGACAATAATGCTTTTTTGCACGCCGTCCTTGCGGCGGGCGGCGGATAGGGCCGCAATGACCTGCACAGTCTTGCCCAGGCCCATTTCATCCGCCAGAATGCCGCCCATGCGGGCCTCGTACAGGGACAAAAGCCAGCTGACGCCGCGCTGCTGGTAGGGCGCCAGCTTTTTTTGCAGCCGCTGGGGCACATAGCGGGTTTCCTCAGCGCTGGACAGCGCGCCGATGGCGCTTTCCACCTCCGGCGCGGCCTCGGTTTGAGCGCCCGCCATGCGCAGCATGCTCACCATGTACGCCGCCCGGTACGCGCCAAAGCTGAGTTCCCGGGCGGAAGCGTCGGCGGATGGATCGTCCAGAGCGGCGGCGTCCAGCAGCTCCTGCACCACAGGAGCCAGCCCTGTCAGGTCGCGCACATCCAGAAATTCGCCGGATTTCAGCCGGACATATTGCTGCCGCTGCGCAATGGCCTGCAAAATGGGCAGCACCTCCGGCACAGGCTGGTTTTCCTCCAACAGGGCAAAGATCAGCCGTCCGCTGCGCATGTGGAAGGAGGCTTTGGCGGTTAAACGGCGGGGTTTCACTTTTTCAAAGGCGGTAGAGGCGTACACCTCGCACTGTTTGCTTAGTTCGCCCACTCCCTGGGTGCAGAAGGATAAAATATCCCGGGATTTCTTGAGCACAATGCGGCCGGAACGCACCACAAAGCCCGCGTCGGAAAAAAAGCTGAGCAGTTCGCTTTCCGCCCGGCCGTCCCGCAGCAGCAGGCGACCGTCCTCCAGTGTGGGGGCGGCGTTTGTTTCCGCTGTGGCAAAGGGGTGCAGGGTGATGTCGCCATAATGAAATTCCAGATTGGCTTCCACATTGCCGCTCACCAGATCCAGATAGGCCACGGGGTGAAAGGGGGCGGTAATCAGCCGGGCCCTTAATTCCGGCGAGGGGGCTACCGTACCCACGGTGGACAGAGCGGGCAGCAGGATGGCCAGCGTATTCTCCGCATCCCTGGCGGGATAGCGAAAACGGGAGCCTTCCTGGCACAGCAGGCGGCAAATACGGGCCTGGGCGCTGTGCAGATGCACAATCCGGCCGCCGGACAGCACATACCGGGCGTCTGGGGTAAGCATGCGCACATTTTGCAGTCCCTCGGTCTGAACGGTCAGCTCGGTAGGGGACAGCGCTACCGCAAAGCAAAGCGGAAGCTCCACCGTGCGAATGCCGCTTTGTCCCTGCTTGCCGCTGTCCGTCATCAAAACAAAGGCGTGGTTTTCAAAGTAGCGCAGCACGCTGTTTAGCATAGCGCCGTCCAGCAACAGGAAGCGGCCGTCTGTGGCCGGGCTGCCCCTGCGGTCCTCACGGTCCGCCGTCAGACCCGCTTCCCAATCGGCCAGGCTGGCGGCTTTCAGGGGAATATGGTTCATCAGCAGCACCAGCAGGCGCTCGTCCTCCCGGGAAAAACGCATGGTGGAGGGCTGGTAGGTAAATTTATCGGATAAGGGCAGAACCGCGCCCAAAGAATAGCAGGTGAGCAAATCCGCAATGTTTTTGACGGCGTACAGCCGCTCCTGACCGATGGATAGACCCAGACCGATGCGCCCGTCGCCATACAGCCGCAAAATGGGGGAGAGACGCACGCTTTCGCCGCCAGGCATGGCGCGGCTTAGGGCAAACAGCATTTTGTCCCCCAGGGACAGCTCGCTTTCCTGCCGCAGGCTGCGCAGCCGCCCATCCTCCTGGGCCATCCGCAGGGCCGCGGCCATATGCTCGCAGGGAGCGTCCCCGGCGCCGCAGGTGCAGACCGCCTGCCCGTCCCGGTACAGCAGCACCGTTTGGGTTGGGTTGGAGCCAACCTTATAGCATAGCGCGTCCTCGCCGGTAGATGCTGGAGATACGCTGCCCCGGCGAAAAAGAATCTCCCCGGCGTGATAGCTTTCCATATCCGGCCGGATGGTATCGTACAGGATCATGAGCCGCCCCTCCATCAAAAGCCTAGTCTGTATAAATTCTGGAACAAAGCGCCTGTTTCCTGCAAAAGCAGGTCCCCTTTTGCAAAAAAGATGCATAGACTGCCCGGCGGCGGGCAAGCTATGATTGAAGCACGGCCCATCCTGCCATGGCGTTTTTGATTGAAAAACGCCAAGCCGCGTGCGGGGCGCACCGCGGTCGAGGGAAAGCGCGGGAAGGCGGCGGGTGTTTCGCCAGGGCTGTCCGTCCTTTCAGGCGGGCAGCCCTGATTGCATAACAAAATCCCCGCCGCGGAAAACGCATCCAGCGGCGGGGATTTGCATGGCTTCAGGCAGCCTGCTTCTTTTGGGTGTTTTGGGTAAAGTGGATGGTCAGGCCGATCGCCAGGCCGATCAGCGCGGGCACGACCCAGCCCAGACCCAAATCAAAGAAGGGGAAGATGGCCCGGCCAAAGCCCACCAGCTTTTCCAGCAGAGCGTTGGCGGGCAGCGCCTTGAACAGGTCAAACAGCGCCTCGGCAAAGGTAAAGCCCGTAACCCATGCATAGACCCGGGTGTCGTGGCCAAACAGGTGACCAAACAGGGCCAGCAGAATCAGCGTAATGGCCAGCGGGTACAGGAACATCAGCACCGGAATGGAATAGGTGATGATTTTGCTCAGGCCCAGGTTGGCAAACAGCAGGGAAATAATGCAGAACAGGATGGCCCAGAAGCGGTAGGCCGGTCCCTTGGGGAACAGGCCCACAAAGGTTTCGGCGCAGCTGGTAATCAGGCCCACAGCGGTTTTCAGGCAGGCCAGGGTAACCATGGCGGCCAGAATCAGCGCGCCGGCGGTGCCAAAGTAATGGTGGGCCAGCACATAGAAGGCCTCGCCGCCATCCTTGCTGACGGGGTAAACATTGCGGGTCAGCACGCCAGCCAGCGCGATGGCCAGGTAGACGGCCGTCATGAGAATGCCGGTCATAACGCCGGCGCGCAGGGTGTTGGAAGCGATATCCCCCGGCTCCTGCACGCCCTGGCCGCGAATGACGTTAACCACAATAATGCCAAAGGCCAGGCTGGCCAGCACATCCAGCGTGTTGTAGCCGTCCAGAAAGCCGGTAAACAGCGCCTGGCTGGATTCGTAACCCGCGGACGGCTCCACCGCGCTGATGGACCCCATGGGTTTGATAAGAGCGGTAAGCACCAGTACTCCCAGAAAGATCAAAAACAGGGGATTGAGTACCTTGCCCACCCAGGTCAAAATGCCGCTAGGGCGCAGGGAAAACCACAAAACCGCCGCAAAGAAAAGTACGGAAAAAATGGCTAATAGCAGCGATGCGGATACGCCCTCCGGCAGCAGGGGCTCAATGCCTACGCTGAAAGGCACGGCCGCGCAGCGGGGAATGGCAAAGAAGGGTCCAATGGTCAGATACAGGGCGCAGGTAAAGAAATAGCTGTAGCCCTTGCCAACCTTGCCGCTTAATTCGGCCAGGCCGTCGGTGCGGCTGCTGCCAAGCGCCGCCACGCCCAGAATGGGCAAACCTACGCCGGATACGCAAAAGCCGATAATGGCCAGCCAGATGCTGCTGCCGGCCAGCTGGCCCATGTGAATGGGAAAGATAATGTTGCCCGCTCCAAAAAGCATACCAAACAGCATACTGGTAACCAGGGTAAGTTCCTTCCCGGATAATCTTTTTTTCATGTGTGTGCCCCCTTTTTAGAATGGTTGTATTTGCTGCGAACGGGCGCGCAATTTCCCCGAAATGGTGAAATGGTGCTCGTCACCCACAAAACCCGCGTAGGAAAAATCGTCGCCGCTATGGCAAAGCTGGGTTTGCACCCGCTGCCCGGGCCGGATTTCTTTTTGGTAATTGATGACAAAACGAGCCAGCTCGTTGGCCTGCATGGCGTCAATGCCCAGGGCGTTTACGCACCAGTCCAGGTATTTGGTGTTGTTTACATGCAGGTTGTCGTCCATGTCCGTAAACTGAGGGGCAAAGGAGGCGGTCTGCACATCGCCCTGCACCTGCACCGCCATGCCGGGAATTTTCAGCTTGGCGGGCAGGTCCCGGTTATCGGGCATACGGTCCGCCAGTACCTGCCCGGTAATCATGGACCGGGTCTGCAGATCCAGCAGGCTCCACAGGCCGCAGGCATAGCCGTATTCCTGGCCGCTTTCATCTAAAAAGGCATAGTACCGTGTGTAAAAGCCATGCCGCGCCGACAGGGGATAGGTTTGCAGGGTGACCACATCGCCAAAGTGCGGGTAACGGTTCATGACCAGCTCGTAACGGTTCACCACCCACACAAGGCCCTCCTTGCGCAGCGCGTCGTGACCCACGCCCAGCAGCTGGCTGTGAGCGCCGGATACGTCCTGCATGGTTTCCAGAATGGCGCTGGGCTTCCACGCGCCCAGCATATCGCAATGGGAGGTAAGCAGCCGCTGCTTATCGGAATAGGTGCGAATCATGTGTGCAAAACCTTTCTTAACTGGGCTAGAAAAAAAGAAATAAAGGGGAACGCCAAAATTTGCATGACTTTTTTATTATAGCGATGCGGCGGGGATTTTTCAACACCTGCCTGCATTTCGTTTGTCTTTCTTTGGGTTTTATGCTACAATGCTGTGGATTTTTGAAGGAGGAATCGGCCTTGCACACCTGTTATATTGTAGGGGCGGGAGATTTTACCCCCCGGGGACTAACCCCCGCCGCAGAGGACTTGCTGATTGCCGCCGACGGCGGTTACCGGGCGCTGAGGCAATACGGATTCACGCCGCAGCTGCTGCTGGGCGATTTTGATTCCATGCCGGAATCCGAAGCCGCTCCGGGAACCTGCGTGCTGTGCTTTCCTGTTCAAAAGGACGATACGGATACGGGTCTTGCCCTGCGGGAAGGCTGGCGGCGCGGCTACCGCAGCTTTGCTCTGTACGGCTGCGGCGGGGGCAGGGTGGACCATTTGCTGGCCAACCTGCAAACCATGGGCTTTTATGCCAGGCAGGGAGCGTCCATCCGCCTGGTGGACCCGGAATACGACGCTTTTGCCCTGCATAACGGACAGCTGACCCTGCCTGACCGGCCCGCCGGCACGCTTGTCAGCGTGTTTTGTCATGGCAGCCGGGCGGATGGGGTGACCTTGAAAGGGCTGAAATATCCGCTGGAGAACGGCTCCCTTACCTGCGATTTTCCGCTGGGGGTCAGCAACCATTACACAGGCGTTCAGGCCACCGTCAGCGTCAAAGACGGCACGCTGCTGATTTTGTCCTATGTTTCCAGACAATAACTGACGAGGTGCTTGTATGATTGACCATATGCTGGTTCGGGGCGCAAGGGTGCATAACCTGAAAAACGTGGATGTGGATATTCCGCTGCACCAGATTGTAGCCATCGCGGGGGTGTCCGGTTCGGGCAAATCGTCGCTGGCTTTGGGCGTGCTGTATGCCGAGGGCTCCCGGCGCTATCTGGAGGCCCTGTCCACCTATACCCGCCGCAGAATGACCCAGGCCTCCAAAGCGGCGGTGGAGGAACTGCTGTATGTACCGGCGGCGCTGGCGCTGCATCAGCGACCGGGCGTTCCGGGAATCCGCAGCACCTTTGGCACGGGGACGGAACTGCTGAACAGTTTGCGGCTGATGTTTTCCCGGCTGGCGAGCCATCGCTGCCCCAACGGGCATCAGGTGCCGCCGTCGCTGGCGGTGGCCGCGGGCAAGCCGCTGATTTGTCCGGAGTGCGGCGCTGTGGTAAACCCGCCGTCGGCGGAGGAACTGGCTTTTAACAGTCAGGGAGCCTGTCCCAAATGCGGGGGAACCGGCAGTGTGCGGACAGTGGATATGGATTCGCTGGTGCCGGACGATTACCTGTCCATTGATGATGGAGCTGTGGCTCCCTGGAACAGCCTGATGTGGTCGCTGATGACCGACGTCTGCCGGGAAATGGGCGTGCGCACGGACGTTCCGTTTCGGGAATTGACGGACCGGGAAAAGGACATTGTGTACCATGGCCCGGCGGTCAAAAAGCATATTTTTTACAAGGCC
>CAKTUU010000014.1 GCA_934621505.1 uncultured Clostridia bacterium | reverse complement strand
TTGCTTCGCAAATCTCCACCTTTCCCTTGACTGCTCTTTTCGAACTTGCTGTAACCTATGTTTGACGCTCCTACAGAATTGACGAAAAGCGTCAAAAGCCGTCCTTGCCCCTGCCGGTATTTTCTGTTATAATAGCCGGACATCCAAAACATGCTTATTTCACTACCGGGAGGCGAAGCGTATGACCGCGTGGCTGATACGCCACTTTATTAAGGATTATCAAAACGTAACCGATAACGATGTGCGGGAGCGTTACGGCACATTGGCGTCCGTTACGGGCATACTGGTCAACGTGCTGCTGGCCGCCCTGAAATTTCTGATGGGCCTGCTCAGCGGATCCCTGGCCGTTATGGCGGACGCTGCCAACAACCTGTCCGACGCGGCGGGCAGCATCGTCACCCTGATTACCGTGCGTCTGGCCAACAAGCCGGTGGATCAGGAGCATCCCTTTGGACATGGCCGTCTGGAATACATCGGCAGTCTGGGCGTGGGCGCGCTGATTCTGCTGATGGGCCTCAGTTTGCTAAGCGATGCGGTCAAGGGCATTCTGCATCCGCAGCCCCTGTCCACCAGCTGGATGGTGGCGGCGGTGCTGGTATTCAGCGTATTGATGAAGCTATGGCTGTATTTTTACTACCGCAAGCTGGGCACGGCGGTGAATAACGGCACCCTGCTGGCCGCCGCCAAGGACAGTCTGGGCGACGTACTGTCCACCGGCGCGGTTCTGGTGGGCATTCTGCTGCACATGGCGTTTCACATCAGCGTGGACGGTTATATCGGCCTGGCGGTCGCCATTGTGGTGCTGAAGGCGGGCGTGGACGTGTGTCATGACACGCTGGACAGCCTGCTGGGCTGCAAGCCGGACCCGGACAAAATCCGCCGGATTCGGGAGATTCTTTTATCCAAGCCGGGCATTCTGGGACTGCACGATCTGGTGCTGCACGACTACGGACCGGGCCGCTGCATCGCGTCCGTCCATGCCGAGGTCAGCGCCGACGGCAACATTCTGGACATTCACGAAATGATCGACCAGGCCGAGCGGGAAGTGGCGGAGCAGATGCATCTGCCCATCTGCATCCACATGGACCCCATCGTTACCTCCGACGAAACCACCAACCGCCTGCACCGGCAAATGGCCGATTTTCTGCGCAATATTGACCCTGCCCTGTCCCTGCATGATTTTCGTCTGGTCCCGGGCAAGGACCGCACCAACCTGATTTTTGACTGCGTGCTGCCCGCCGGCTTTAAGGATAAGCACGCCCTGTATCAATCTCTGGCCGCCTACGCCAAATCCCTTAATCCCACCTATGACGTGGTGGTGCAGTTTGATACTGACTATACTTAACAGCCGCAAAAAGCATACCTGACCCGTTCCCATTCATAGAAATCAACGGGGAGGGATGAACCAATGAAAAGCCATCGCAAAAGGGTCGCCGCCTTCGTATGCGCGATCCTTTTTCTATTGGGCCTTGCGCCGGCCCACGCCCAGGAAAGCAAGCCCCTGCATGTACTGCTGATCGGCATCGACACGGCGGACAGCGACGCCCAGGGCCGCAGCGACACCATGATGCTGGCCCAGATACAGCCGTCCACCGGGCAAATCAGACTGGTCAGCTTTCTACGAGATTTGTATATAAGCATTCCCGGTCACGGAAAAACCCGGCTGAACGCGGCATACATGTACGGCGGCGAATCCCTGCTGAAGCAAACCCTGGAAAAGCAGTTTGGCGTGTCTATTGACCGGTACGCCACCGTTCACTTCTCCACGCTGGTGGATGTAATCGACCAGCTGGGCGGGGTGGACATCGACCTGACCGAAACGGAGCGCAAGCATCTGAACAAGCTGCTTCGGGACGGAGGAAACCAGAACCTGCAGCTGGAAGACAGCGGCGTGCAGCATTTAAACGGCCGTCAGGCGCTGGCCTACAGCCGCATCCGCAAAATCGACAGCGATTTTCAGCGCACCGCCCGCCAGCAGGCGCTTCTTCAGGCGCTTTTGGAGCCGCTATCCCAAAAAGGCGTATTTTCCCTGACACGTCTGGCCATTTCCCTGTTGGGAGAGGTGCAGACGGATTTGTCGCTGAACGACATAGCGGCCCTGGCGCCCATGCTGTCCCACCGGGACGCCTTACAGATCGAAACCGCCCATGTGCCCTTTGACGGCGCCTACACGGACGAAACCATCAACGGCATGATGGTGCTTGTGCCCAATCTGGAGCGAAACAGGCAGAAGCTGCAAGATTTTCTGGCCCCCTAGTGAGGTCCAGGCCAGCTGTTCCGCTTCGCGGGGGCGCTGACTGGTTTGGCGCAGAGCCATTTT
Source organism: uncultured Clostridia bacterium (assembly GCA_934621505.1). Taxonomy (GTDB): domain Bacteria; phylum Bacillota; class Clostridia; order Christensenellales; family Aristaeellaceae; genus Limiplasma. The sequence continues at coordinate 47,454 of CAKTUU010000014.1, read as the reverse complement.
GGTAAGGCTTCTGGAAAAGCAAAAAAGATTCCAGCAACGCAAAGGAACGTTTCAGCCTGTCAAAGAACCCCGTTGGAAGGTTGTCGGAGGAGCCGCAGCTCCTCTGACTGGAATTGTATCGACCGGCTTTGTCAGTCAGGCGGGGAGTTTTCGGCCTTGCCGAAGGAATGCAACATAAAAGAGCGTTTGACTTTTCCATAACGGAAAGTCAAACGCCCTTTTCTTCTTTTCGTCCACTGGCTTAGATGCAAGCGCCAGACATCTGGTTTTCCCGTGTCCAGGAAAACCAGATGTTCTGCGCCAAACTTTCTAAGCGGAATAGATGAGGCCTTGCCTCCTGCTTAGCGGCCGAACTGGCAGTCGTTGTTGCCGGATTCGGTGATCCACATTTCCAGCATGTTGATGGGATCATTGAAGTCGGCAATCCAGCCCTCACGAGCAAAGTCAAACTTGCCGTCCTTGCGGTCCTGCAGGAACACGTTCCAGTCGCATACGCGGATGGTCATGTTGATGCCGATGGCGGTGAAGTCCTGCTGCATGCACTCGGCAGCGGCGATGTGGCTGGAGGACTCGTTGGTCAGGTACTCAATGTTGATGGGAGTATCGGCGGACAGCATGCCGTTGTCGTCAAACTCGTAGCCAGCGGACTTCAGCAGCTCGCGAGCGCCGTCCACATCCACTTCCTCGGCGTAGTAGCCATCGCCCACGGGATAGGTGTAAGCGTCGTCATTCTCCTTGAAGATGCCGCCATTGCCATCCATCATGCCAGCGGGGATGAAGGAGGTGGCAACCTTCTGGCCGCACTGGGCCACGGTGTCCACGATGTACTGACGGTCAATCAGCTTGGAGAACGCTTCGCGCATGGCGTTGGCCTGCTCCACGGTCTTGCCGTCAAACAGAGAGCTCTTGACGTTGAAGGCGGCGTAGTAGGTGCCCAGAGCGTCGATTACATGGAACTCGGGATCGGTGTTGATCAGGGAAGCCACCACGTCGGTGGGAACGGTGTCGATGAAGTCCACATCGCCAGCCTGGTAGGCGGCGTAGATAGCGGTATCATCGGCGGACAGCATGAAGCTGATGGTGTTCAGCTTTACGTTGTCAGCATCATAGAAGTTGGGGTTCTTGGTGTAGGTCATGGATTCGTTGTGCTTCCACTCGGTGCAGGTGAAGGCGCCGTTGGAGATGAAGCCAGCCTCTTTGCACCAGCCCTCGGGGTTGGAGCCATCGGGATCCGCAGCTTCGATAGCGGCCTTGGGCACGGGGAAGAAGGTGGGGAAGGCGGCCAGGTCCAGCATGTAGGCGCAGGGAGCTTCCAGCTCGACGGTCAGGGTTTTGCCATCCTCGGAAGCGGTCACGGCCAGGTTGTCCGGATAGCCCTTGATGCCGGCGAACATGTAGGAGTAGTCGGCGCCGGTAGCGGGAGCGGCGGCGCGCTTCCAGGCATATTCAAAGTCGGCGGCGGTCAGGTCGGAACCATCGGACCACTTCAGGCCATCCTTCAGGGTAAACACATAGGTCAGGCCATCGTCGCTGACGGTGTAGCCCTCGGCGCAGGCGGGAACGGTCTGGCCCTCGGCGTCATAGGTGTACAGGCCGGCAAAGCTCAGAGCGGCCAGGCAGGCGCCGTCCACAGAGGAGTTCAGGGCGGGATCCAGGTGATCCGGCTCGGAAGCGATGTTCACAGTCAGGCTGTCCTTGTCGCCGTTGGTGGCATACTGGAAGAACTTGGTCTGGAACAGGTTGGCATAGATGCCTTCCACGGAGGACTTCTGCATGTACAGATCGTTGTAGTAGTACAGCGGGATGACAGCGTAGGTAGCCATCAGCATGTCCTCAGCCTTGTGCATGAGGGCTTCGCGCTCGGCGAAGTCGGTGGTGGACTTGATCTCACTGATCAGAGCGTTGTACTCATCCCAGTTGGGCTCGGAGCCTTCGTCGGCGATAGCGGCGGCGGCGCAGGACATGACCATGATCATAGCCAGCGCCAAAGAAAGCAGCTTTTTCATTGATATTTCCTCCTGATTTTTATTTCCAAAGACCAATGGCCTTTAGAGTCAGTAATGGGTGTTCCAGCAGGCGATGGAATGGCCGGGAGCCGTTTCCTGCAGGCTGGGGCACTCGGCGGCGCAGCGCTCGGTGGCGTAGCGGCAGCGGGTGCGGAAGGGGCAGCCGGTGGGCATATGCAGGGGACTGGGCACATCGCCTTCCAAAGGAATGCGGTGGCGCGTGCGGGCAATGTCCGGGTCCGGAATGGGAATGGCGGAAATCAGGCTCTGGGTGTAGGGGTGCTGGGGATTGTTGATAATATCGTCCCCGGGGCCAATTTCCACAATTTTGCCCAGGTACATCACCGCGATGCGGCGGGAGATATGCTGCACCACCAGCAGGTCGTGGGCGATAAACAGGTAGGCAATGCCCAGCTTTTGCTGCAGCTCCTCAAAGGTGTTGATGACCTGCGCCTGAATGGATACATCCAGAGCGGATACCGGCTCGTCGCAAACAATAAACCGGGGGTTGACCGCCAAAGCCCGGGCAATGCCGATGCGCTGGCGCTGTCCGCCGGAAAACTCGTGAGCGTAGCGGCGGGCGTGGTCGCTGTTCAGTCCCACCAGGTTCAGCAGCTCGGCAATGCGTTCCTCCCGCTCTTTCTTGGTGGCGCACAGGTGATGAATGTCCAGAGGCTCGCCCACAATGTCGCTTACTGTCATGCGGGGGTTCAGGGAAGAATAGGGATCCTGAAACACGATCTGCATATCCTTCCGAAATTCATGAACGTTCTTGGGGGTAATCTTCCTGCCGTCGTAGATCACTTCGCCGCTGGTGGGTTTATACAGGTGCAAAATGCTGCGTCCCACGGTGGTTTTGCCGCAGCCGCTTTCCCCCACCAGACCCAAGGTTTCGCCAGCGTCAATATCAAAGCTGACGCCGTCCACCGCCTTTAGCGCAATGGTGCCGAACCAGCCGTTTTTAACGGGAAAATACTGCTTAAGGTCCTTGACCTGCAACAGATGCTCACTCATTGGCTTCTCCCTCCTTGGCGGCCTCGTCGTAAACCTGCTTGACATTCATCCAGCAGGAGGCGATGTGGCTGTCGTTTACCCGAACCTCCTCGGGCAGCTGCTCCAAACAAATTTTCATGCAGTGGTCGCAGCGGGAGGCAAAGGCGCAGCCCTTGGGCATGTTGGTCAGGTCCACCGGGGAACCGGCGATGGGGTGCAGCTTGGCGTGGTTGGTATCCAGCTTGGGAATGGACCGCAGCAGGCCCTTGGTGTATTCGTGACGTGGGTTGTAGAAAATCTCGTCCACCGTGCCCCGCTCGCACACACGGCCAGCGTACATCACAATGATTTCGTCGCACATATCGGCGATAACGCCCAGGTCGTGGGTAATCATGATGATGGCCATGCCCAGCTTCTTTTGCAGGTCTTTCATCAGCTCCAGAATCTGGGCCTGAATGGTTACGTCCAAAGCGGTGGTGGGCTCATCGGCAATCAGAATATCCGGCTCGCAGGCCAGAGCCATGGCAATCATCACGCGCTGGCGCATACCGCCGGACAGCTCGTGGGGGTACTGCTTCAGCCGCTTTTCCGGCTCGTTCACACCCACCAGCTGGAGCATTTCCAGGGCGCGGGCGTTGGCCTGCCTGCGGTCCCGGTCGGTATGCAGCAAAATGGCCTCCCGCAGCTGGTTGCCAATGGTAAAGGTGGGATTCAGGCTGGTCATGGGGTCCTGAAAGATAATGCTGACCCGCTTGCCCCGGAACTGGCGCATCTGTTTTTCGGAATAGCGTACAATGTCCTCGCCGTTGTACAAAATTTCGCCGCCGGTAATTCTGCCCGGCTCCACCAGAATGCGCATGATGGAATAGGCGGTTACGCTCTTGCCGGATCCGCTCTCGCCCACGATACCCAGCACCTTGCCGTGATCCAGATTAAAGGAAATGCCGTTGACGGCGCGCACCTCGCCCGCGTCTACCGAAAAGGTGGTAGACAGATTTTTGACTTGCAGCAGTGGCGTACTCATATCCTTACCTCCTCAGCTTGGGGTCAAAAGCGTCGCGCAGACCGTCGCCCAGCAGGTTAAAACTCAGCACAATCAGGCAAATCGCCACAGCGGGGAACAGCATCTTCCAGGGGTACATCTGCATACCGCCCCGGGCCGCGTTGGCCAGCGATCCCAGGGAAGGCATGGGAGCCTGCACGCCCAAACCGATAAAGCTGAGGAAGCTCTCGGTAAAGATGGCGGAAGGCACCTGCAGCGCCACGGAGATGAAAATAACGCTCATGCAGTTGGGCAGTATGTGCTTGCGGATAATCCGCCCGGACTTGGCGCCCATGGCCTTGGCAGCCAGCACATACTCGTTGTTCTTGATGGACAGAATCTGACCGCGCACCAGCCGTGCCATGCCCACCCAGTACAGCAGGCCAAACACCACAAACAGGCTGATCATGTTGTTGCCAATTTTGGCCAGAGCCGTTCCCTGAATCAGCGGTCCAATGGTCTTGCCCAGCACCACGCTGAGCAAAATCACCATCAGGGTATCCGGCAGGGAGTAGATGATATCCACAATGCGCATCATCACCAGGTCTACCTTGCCGCCAAAGTAACCGGATATGGAACCGTACAGCAGGCCGATCACCAGCACAATCAGGCTGGCGAACAGGCCCACCAGCAGGCTGACCCTGGCGCCGTACACCACGCGGATAAAATAGTCGCGGCACAGTTCGTCCGTACCAAAGATATGGGGAAAGATTTTTTCACCCTTCTCCATGGCCTGGGTTTCCAGCTTGGAATACTCGAAGGGGGCCAGGTTTTTGGCGCTCTTATCCCGCTTGCCGTCCACGGTGATCATGTCCGAATAGCTGTAGGGGTACACCATGGGCACGATCACGATCATCAGCGTCATGATAACCAGCACAATGATGCTGGCTACGGCCAGGGGGTTTTTCATCAGCTTGCGCATACCGTCCTTAAAAAAGGTGGTGGATTCGCGCATGGTTTCGTGCTGGCGCTTTTCCTCGTCCGTGGCGGGGGCAAACTTTTTCAAATCCAGCTGAAGGCTCAGAAAATGCTTCCGGGGAAGCATATCGTCCTTGAATTGATGGGTCATCGACGCTTCCTCCTTATTCCAGCGTAATGCGGGGGTCAACCAGCTTGTAAACCAGGTCGCTGATCAGGGTGGCCAGCACCATCAGCACCGCCAGAAAAATGGTGGTCGCCATAATCAGGGGATAATCCTGATTGCCGATGGATTTTACAAACTGCGTGCCCAGGCCGCCGATGGTAAACACGGTTTCCACCACCATGGAGCCGGTCAGAATATACGCCGTCATGGGGCCCACATAGGTGATGACGGGAATCAGGCCGTTGCGCAGGGCGTGCTTGAAAATCACCAGGCTGCCCCGCACGCCCTTGGCCCGGGCGGTACGGATGTAATCCTGCCCCAGCACATCCAGCATACTGGACTTGGTCAGACGGGTGATGTAGGCCATGGGGGACATGGCCAGCGCGATTACCGGCAAAATGTAATTGGGGTTGGCCGGGTTCCACACGCCGATCCACTTGAGCTGCAAACAGAAAACCAGCAGCAGAATGGTGGCAAGCACAAAGTTGGGCACGGATACCAGCAGGGTGGTAAAGAAGATAATCACCCGGTCCGCCCACTTGCCCCGGTTCAGGGCGGCGATGCAGCCCAGCACCAGACCAAAGACCACGGCGATGACAGCGGCCATCAGGCCCAGCTGAGCGGACACGCCAAAGCTCTCCTTGATGATATCGCTGATTTCCCGGTTGGTTTTGGTGGAAATGCCCAAATCGCCGTGAAGCAGGTTCTTCAGATAATTGACGAACTGCTCGCCCAGAGGCTTATCCAGGCCAAAGCGCTTTTCCAGCATGGCCTGGGCGGCGGGGTCGCGGGCCTTTTCACTGGCGAAGGGACCGCCGGGAATCGCGTTCATCGCAAAAAAGGTGATGGCCGCAATGATGAATACGGTAAGAATTGCAAGCAAAATGCGCTTGACGGCATACTTGAGCATTCCAAGGCTCCTCTCCCATCCGGCGGTGCGGAAGCGCCGGCGTACTAACAGAGGACGCTTTCTTGGATGACGTTGTCATCCAAGAACAGGGGGCCCCCTGTTGTATGGTGCCTATTTTACTCCATCAAAAGCCGACATGCAATATTCACATTCTTAAAATTCAAGCAAAAAACAGGAAAAAAACAATATTTTGTTCGGTAATTCGTGCTTTTCGGTGTAAAAAGCATCCAAAAACGCCCTGCTGGAAAATACCATTCCGCAGGGCGTTTCGGATTCATGCATCTTTCAAAAAGTAGCCCGTATTGCCGTAAAACCTTTATGTGCAATCATTTTACAAGCTGTTGTTCTTCTTTTTTGATTGTTCCATTTTTGCAAGTTTCGTTTGCAAAAATTCATTTTTCCGCTTCAATCCAGCTTTTCCAAACGTCCTCCGCCGCTCCTACCGTGGCTTTTCCGCCATTGCGCACCAGCGGGCTGCGCAGCGCGGACGGGTCGTTCAGCAGTTCCGCCACAATCAGGCTGTCGGTAGACATATGGGCCACCGGACGCTCCAGCGCCTTCTTGCCCTCCCGGTCCACCAGGTTTTGGGCTCCTACCGCCCGCACAAAAACCTCCAGTTCCTTCTGGCCCAGCTTATGCTTCTTTAAATCCACCATCTGATAGGGAATGCGCCGCTCCTTAAAAAAGCGTTCCGCCTTCAGTACATCCGGATTCTTTTTGCTGGCGTAAATTTGAATATTCATCAGTCGGCCGCCTTTCGTCCCGCATTGCGGCGGATGTCGCTTCCCGTAAAGGTCAGCCGGGCGCAGCCGGTTTCATCCAGCAGCCGGGAGGCAATCCGTTCGGTGTAGCGTTCCTGCAATTCCTTCATGTTCAGGTTGGTGCTGATAACCGTATGCCGTCCGGCCATCTGGCGCTCGTTCAGCAGGTTGAACAGCTGGGTGACGGTTACGTTGTTCATCAGCGGTTCGGATCCCAAATCGTCAATCAGCAGAAGCTGCGCGTCCATATAGGGATTCATCAGGGCGCTGTTGTTTTCCATATAGGCCTGACGGGCGGTTTCAAACAGACGGTAGGCGCTCACATAGGTGGGCGTATACCCCCGCTGGGCCACCCGCTGGGCGATACATTTCAGCAAAAAGGTCTTGCCCAGACCGCTTTTGCCCGCAATCAGCAAATCCCGCGTCTGGGTATCGGGGTAGTCCTCCGCGTAGCGCTGGGCGACCTTACGGTTCAGCATGGCCCGCTGCCGCGGGCTTACGCCGGTTTCGTCCGGCTGACCATCGTACAGCTGGTCGTTAAAGCGGGCAAAAATCTGCCGGTCGTCCAGGCCGTTTTCCGCCATCAGGCGGCGAATCAGCTCCTGCTCCATGCAGGAGCACATCTGCCGGGAGGGGTTATACACATAGCCCTCGTCCCGGCAGCGGGCGCAGGTGTACACCGGCTGCAAAAAATCCTCCGGCAGTCCCCCGGCGGCCAAGCGTTCCGCAATCCGCCGGTTCAAATCCGCCATGGCGCCGGCCAGGTTCAAGTTTTCATTTTTTTTCGCCGATAACAGGCTGGCCCGCACGCCCTGCATCACTGCGGCATGGCGGGCGTTCAGCAGTTCCTCCAGTCCCGGACAGCGGGTGCAGGCCTCCTGACGGCGTTTTTCAAACAGGCGCAGGTTATCCTCCCTGCGCTGCATGTATTCCTGCTGTAATTGTGCCAATATCTGGTCGCGGGTCATTGCCGGTTCAACTCCTCCATCTGGGCCGCGGACAGGCCTTCAAATTCTTTGGGGTCATAGACGCGCTGCTCGTACTGCTGCTCCACCACCCGTTTGCCGGGGGCGGGCTGATTCTTCTGCCGCACAAACTGGTCATGGTTTTCCCGGGCCGCAGCCACACTGGTAATATGCGCGTCCCGCCAGGAGGATAGCAGCTTATCCATATACGGCATTGGACGTTCTGAATCCGCCGCGTATTCCGCCGCCAAATCCATCAGCTCGTCGGGCATATGCCAGTCGTTTTTCCATTTGCGCAGCAGGGTGCGGTTCGCGTCGGTGCAGCCTCCCTTGCGGTCCATTTTTTCCATCCAGCCGCGGATGCGCTGGTTCAGGCCCTCCACCTCCTGCAAATAGGCCTGCGCCGTCTGCACGTCGGTCAGGCCCTTGGCCTCCCAGCTGTTCAGCACCTCCGCCACCTGGTCCAGCGTATGGCCGTTCACAGAGCGTGTGCGGCCAACCGCCTGTGCCGCCAGCAGCGCCATATCCGGCCCAAACCTGCACAAATCCCGGTAGGCCAGCCGCATACCCTCGTCCACAACCTCAATCTTTTTGCCCAAAACATGCATGATTTTCTTGATGCTGTCGCCCTCGGCATTCTGCTGTGCCAGAGTTTGCGCCATTTTTTTGCCGGATACGGTCTGCCCGCCCTTTTGCTCGTACAGGCGCTTCAAAATGCCGTCCAGATAGCCAAAGGTAGGCGAACCTTTGGGCGTTTCGGCGCAGGCGGCCAGCACGGCCTTGGGCTCAAAGCCCCAGGGGCCGGTCCATTTTACATACAAATCCATCTCGTCGTCGGACGGCTCCCGGCCCTTGCCGCCCAGACGGCGCAGCACGGTCCTGGCCCCCTGACGCGCCGCCTCGGAGCGGGCAAAATATCCCTCCGCCGCCTCCACGGTGCGCACATCCAGCTGCGCCATATCCACCGCCACCTTTTGCGCGGCCTGAAAGCTGAACTGAATGCCACGGGTATTGATCATGTGCTGAATCAGCATCAGCACCACCTCGGCAGGCAGACGCAAATCCTCCACCCATTCATAAGCCAGCACGGTTTCTCCCCCATGCAGCTTGCGCCGGTCGCCAAAAGCGGCGTACACCGCCTGGGCAAAGGATTCATACGCATTATCCTGAGGGGATTGCTGCTTAAGCAAAAACATTTGCTGCACGCTTAAAAACCGGTATCCCGGAGGTTCCTTGCGGGTGCGCTCCACCAGGCGGCAGCGTTCCCAGTAGCGCAGGGCCTTTTCCACATCCGTCATGGGCATGGCCAGCGCCTGAGCCAGATCGGCCAGCATTCCTTCCTGATCGCTCAGGCCGCTGTGGGCGTACATCAGGCCATACAGATAGACCTTTACATACAAATCCGGCGCGGCAGGCATAAATTCGCACAAAAAGGCGTTGGGCACGGCGGTAGCGTCCCACAAAAGGCCCGCGGCGTCGGTTTCAAAGGTAGGCATGCTTCCAAATCTCCTTTACTGGACTAGGGGCTTTCAGTATAGCACAGTTTGGCATCCCGGCAAAGCACAAAAACAGCCGGAGGGGCAATCGTCCCCCTCCGGCTGAAAAAAGCGGTGCTTACAGCAAATGGGCGCAGTCCTTATCAAAGCTGATGGCAGCCTGTTCTCCCACCTCAAACACCCGCTTGTTAATGGGGCAGTTATCGGTAATTTTGACCAGGGTGCCATCCGTCAGGCGCACATGATAGTTCTGGTAGCTGCCCATAAAGCAGCTAAGCTCCACCCGGCAGGGCAGCAGACCGGTTTCGCCAATGCGAACGGCCTCGGGCCGCAGCACAATTTTGGCGTCGTCGCCCGCATTGCGGGGAACATCGGTTTCCACGGTTACGGTATGGCCGTCCGCTTCCACCACGCAGTCCCGCCCGTCCATGGACAGTACCTTGCCTTCAATAAAGTTGGCCTCGCCGATAAAGTCCGCCACAAACTCATCCACAGGATGGTAGTAGATATTCTTGGGCGTGCCCATCTGGGCAATCACGCCCTTTTTCATGATAATAATCTGGTCGGAGATGGACATGGCCTCGGACTGGTCGTGGGTTACATACACGGCGGTAATGCCCAGCTTTTGCTGAATGCGGCGAATTTCGGTGCGCATGGTCACGCGCAGCTTGGCGTCCAGGTTGCTGAGAGGCTCGTCAAACAGCAGCACGCCGGGCTGCACCACCAGGGCGCGGGCCAGGGCCACGCGCTGCTGCTGGCCGCCGGACAGCTGGTTGGTCATACGGCTTTCCATGCCGCCCATTTCCACCAGCTCCAGCATTTCCTTTACCCGGCGCTCCATTTCATCCTTGGGCACCTTGCGCAGCTTCAGGCCGTAAGCCACGTTGTCAAACACATTATAATGCGGGAACAGCGCGTAGCTCTGGAACACCATGGCGGTGTCCCGCTTGTTGGGGGTCAGCTCGTTAATGGGCTGGCCGCCCAGATAAATTTCGCCCTCGTCCGGGCTTTCAAACCCGGCGATCATGCGCAGGGTGGTGGTTTTGCCGCAGCCGCTGGGGCCCAGCAGGGTCACAAAGCTGCCCGGCTCAATATCCAGACATACGTCATGCACGGCGTAAAAATCCTTGCCGGTTTTGGGGTCCTTATAAATTTTGGAAATATGGTCCAGGCGAACGCCCTTGCTTTCCTTTGCCATGGTTCTTTCCTCCTCCAAATGTTCAATCGGCCTTCCGCCTGGGCTTGCGGCTGGTGCCAAAGAACTTCATCGCCAGATTCATCAGCGATACCGAGATATACACAATCAGAATCAGTATGGTGGCGTAAGCGCAGGCCTCGCCGTACTTGCCCTTTTCGGCAAATTCGTTGATCTGGGTGGTAATGAGCATAAACTGCGGCGTTACCAGCAGAATGATGGCGCTGATGGCGGTGATGGACCGCACAAAGGTGGTAACCAGACCGCTGAGGAAGCTGTCCTTAATCAGGGGCAGGGTTACGGAGGTGAACACCTTGCCGCTGCCCGCGCCCAGGTCGTAGGCGCTTTCCTCGATGGATTTATCAATCTGCCGCAGGGCGGAAATACCGCTGCGGGTGCCTACCGGCAGGCTGCGCACCACAAACACGATGACCAGAATCGTGCCCGTGCCGTACAGTCCTTGCAGGAAGCCGGTTTTGAACACGCCGTTGGCAAAGCCGCGAATGTAGCCCACACCCAGCACCGTGCCGGGCACGGCCATGGCCAGCATGCTCACAAACTCAATAAAGGCCTTGGACTTAAAGTTCTTTTTGACCACCAGATAGCTGATAATCATGGAGAACAGGGCCGTAATGGGCGCGGAAATCAGGCTGAGGATAAAGGAATCCCGGAAAGCCTTCATGCCGCCATACTTAAAGATGTAGGCGAAATGATCCCACACCAGGGAATAGTTGCGGCCCCACAGCTTAAACAGCGCGCCGAAGGGAACGCTGATGTACATCAGAATGACGAACGCGCTGACCAGAGAGCACAGGATGGTCAGGGGAACGGTTACGCTCTTATCCGAAATCAGCATACGGGCGCGGCTGGCCTTGCCGGTCAGGGTGGCGTAGGTGCGCTTTTCCAGATAGTATTTCTGAATCAGGAACAGCACCAGCGTCAGGCACAGCAGCACCACGGCCATGGCGCTGGCGCCCGCCTTGTCATACGCGCCGGTTACCTGCAAATAGATGGTGGTTGCCAGCGTATCGTAGCTGCCGCCAATCATCATGGGGTTGGCAAAGTCGGCCACGGATTCGATAAAGGTAACCAGAAAGGCGTTGCCCAGACCCGGCAGCATCAGCGGCAGGGTTACGGTGGTAAACACCTTCCACCGGCTTGCGCCCATATCGCGGCTGGCTTCCTCCAGCGAGGGATCGATATTTTTCAGAAGGCCCTTCAGCATCATATAGCACACCGGGAAGAAGGTGAGCGTCTGCACAATGGCGATGCCGTGCAGACCGTAAATATCAGAATCATAAATGCCCAGCAGGCTGCGGGTAATCAGTCCCGAACGGCCAAAGAGCAAAATCATGCTCAGGCTCAGCACAAAGGGGGGCGAAACCACAGGCAGCATGCTGACCACGTCAAACAGCTTTTTCACCACCCGGGAGCGCACCTTTACATACACGTCCACATAGGCAAACAGCAGGCCCAGCAGCGTGGAACCAAATCCCACAATAAAGCCCAGCCGCAGCGTATTGCCAAAGGCTGTGCGGAAGGTGCCCATGTCCAGCACCCGTTTGAACACATCCAGCGTAACATGGCCGTCCGCGGCCACGCTGTCAATCAGCAGAATTACCAGAGGATACAGGATAAACAGGGATAGAAAAATCAGCAGCACCACAATGGTGGATACCATAACGGGGTCGCCGAACAGCTTTTTGCGGTCCAGCCTGGCGCTTTGCGCCTTGTTCAACTGCATTGCATAGCCCCCTAAAAAGATCAGAAGAATCGAATACAGGGGCGGCGCTGGGCCGCCCCTGCGGGTGCGTCGTAACGACGCTTTTCTTTACTCGGTCTTGAAACGGTCGTCAGCGGCCGCGCCCAGAGCGTTGAAGAAGTCCTCAACGTACTTGGAGGTGTTCGCCTTGGCGTCCGCGAAGTCGTAATCGATCACGTTGTCGGGATCCAGACCAAACTCGGTGGCTTCCTTGGGCTGCTCGGCGTTGTCGATCACCAGGAACTGGAAGCTCTCGTTTTCCTTGGCCAGGTTCACGCACTCGGGGCTGAGGGCATACTCGATCCACAGCTTGGAGGCGTTGGGATGCTTGGCGCCCTTGAAGATGGCGGTAGCGCCGATTTCAAAGCTGGTGCCTTCCTCGGGGATGATCAGGCCGATGTTGTCATAGCCCATCAGAATCTGGGTGATGCCGTCATGCAGGAAGCCGATGCCGATGGTGCATTCGCCCACGCCCACCTTCTTGGAGGGGCCGGAGCCGCTCTTGGTGTACTGGGCAATGTTCTTGTCCAGGTCCACAAAGTACTGCATGGCTTCGTCATGGCCCTTCATCTGCACCATGGTGTTGATGACCAGCTTGGCGGTGCCGGCGGTGTTGGGGTTGGACATCCAGATCAGGCCCTTATATTCGGGCTTCAGCAGGTCGTTCCAGCCCTTGGGGGCTTCCAGGCCCAGGCGTTCCAGCTCTTCGGTGTTAACCATGAAGCCCAGAATGCCCTTGTAAATGCCGTACCAGTAGCCGTCGGCGTCCCGGTACATGGGGCCGACCAGGTGGGAAGCGTTCTTGGCTTCGTAGGCTTCCAGCAGGCCCTTGGCGGCGCTTTCGTTGTAGGGGTCAGTGGTGCCGCCGAACCACACGTCAGCGGAAGGATTGCCGTTTTCTTCTTCAATCTTGGCGGCAACCTCGCCGGTGGACAGGCGCTGATAGCTTACCTTGATGCCGTACAGTTCCTCAAAGTGCTGGCAGGCGGCGACCAGGTACGCTTCCTCGCAGGAGCCGTACACAACCAGTTCGCCTTCAGCCTTGGCGGCCTCGATCAGGGCGGGGTCGATTTCCTCGGCGCTGGCAAAGCTGCACAGGCCAAGCAGCATCATGGCGGCCAACAACAGGGCCAACAGTTTTTTCATAGAATGGACACGTCCTTTCTGTATGATAGGGATTCAGTTTTGGAATTCCTTATGGTGTTATTATAACGTTTGCACAAACGATTGTCAACAAGTTGTCAATAACAATTCACAGGGGTCGGATAAAAAACATAAAAAAACAATTTTGCCCCTTGACAAGGCTCATAAAGGAGCGTATGATACCCCCATCAAACCGTTGAGGAAGAGGAGTAACCTCCCTCCAGCGTGGCAAAGGGAGCCGTGAACAGTGAAACCACGGCCCACGACGGGGCGGCGAATGGACTTCCGAGGGCGGCGGCGAAAGCGCTTTGCGCCGTAGCAGCCGACGGGATCCCACACCCGTTATCCAGGTGGCGCGTATGCTGGTACGCGATGAAGGAGCCCGCCTCGGCGGGGAAATTGAGTGGCACCGCGGAAATTCCGCCTCAAGCAGCAAAGACGCTGCTTGGGGCGTTTTTTCATACCTGGGGAAAATCATGAAAGGCGGATGAAAACCATGAAAAAGAAAATGTTTGCACTGATCCTATCCCTGTGCCTGATCCTGTCCGCTTCGGCCATGGCCGAAAATATCACCATCGGCATCGCCCAGTTTGCCGAGCATCCCAGCCTGGATAACTGCCGTGATGGCTTCATTCAGGGCCTGGCCGAGGCCGGTTATGTGGAGGGCGACAATGTCACCTTTATCGTTCAGAACGCCCAGGCGGATATGGGCATGGCCCAGCAGATCGCCCAGCAGATCGCCCAAAGCTGCGACCTGGTGTGCGCCATCGCCACCCCCATGGCGCAGGCTGCCGTAAACGCCTGCATGGATAACGGCAAGCCCGTCATTTACACTGCCGTCAGCGACCCTGTGGCCGCCATGCTGGCCAGGGAGGACGGCACCAGCAGCATGAACACCACCGGCACCTGCGACCTGCTGCCTGTGGAGGCCCAGCTGAAGCTGATTCGCGCGCTGCTGCCGGAGGCAAGCAAAATCGGCATTCTGTACACCACCAGCGAAACCAATTCGGAAAGTCAGCTGAAGCTGTACCAGGATCTGGCGGGCCAGTACGGCTTTGAAATCGTGGCCAGCGGCATCTCCACCGGCGCGGATATTCCTCTGGCGCTGGACAGCCTGCTGCCCAAGGTGGACTGCATGACCAACCTGACGGACAACACCGTGGTCAGCTACCTGTCCACCGTGCTGGACAAGGCCAACGAGGCCGGCAAGCCCGTATTCGGCAGCGAAATTGAGCAGGTGAAAAACGGCTGCATCGCCTGCGAAGGCGTGGAATATGTAGCGCTGGGCCGCCAGACCGGCCTGATGGCCGCCAAGGTGCTTCAGGGCGCTTCCGCGGCGGACATGCCCTTTGAAAGCAGCCAGGGCGGCGATATGAGCTACAACCCCGACGTGGCGGCAGCCCTTGGCGTAACCATTCCCGAGGCGGAGCTGGCCCGCGGCATCGACGTAACCAAGTAAGGCATTCCCGCCGGAGGGGCGTTTTCCCCTCCGGCTTTGCCCCGTTTTCCCCATCGCCTGTATATATTCGGAGGAAACCCCACATGTCCATGATCATCGGTATCTTTGAAGAAGGCCTGATTTACGCCATCCTTTCCCTTGGCGTGCTGATTACCTACCGGGTGCTGGATTTTCCCGACCTGACGGTCGATTCGTCCTTTCCCCTGGGCGCGGCGGTAAGCGCCGTGCTGACGCTGAAGGGCGTAAGCCCCCTGCTGACGCTGCCCGCGGCGGCGCTGGCCGGCGGGCTGGCCGGGCTGGCTACCGGACTGATTCACGTCAAGTGCAAGGTGCGGGACCTGCTCAGCGGCATTATAACCATGACGGCGCTTTACTCCATCAACCTGCGCATCGCAGGCAAGGCCAATCTGCCGTTTTTCAACATGGACACCCTGTTTGATAATCCGCTGGTGAGCGGCCTGCCCGTCTTTCTGAAGCCCTATTCCAAGGTGCTGGTGGTGCTGGTGATTGTGCTGGTGGTGAAGGTGCTGCTGGATCTGTTTATGAACACCAAGGCGGGCTTTCTGCTGCGGGCCGTGGGCGATAACCGCAGCGTGGTCACCACGCTGGCCTGCGACGACGGCATTGTGAAAATAGAGGGGCTGGTCATCGCCAACGCGCTGGTGGCCCTGGCGGGAGCCGTCATGGCCCAGAAGAACCGGGTGTTTGATATCACCATCGGCACAGGCGCCATGGTCTTTGGTCTGGCGGCGGTGATCATCGGCGTAAACATCTTCCGCAACCGGCAAAAGGTCAACAGCTCCACCGCCGCCATTGTGGGCAGCATCATCTATAAGGCCTGCGTTTCTCTGGCCCTGTCCCTGGGGCTGGCCCCTCAGGATTTAAAGCTGATTATCGCCGCCCTGTTCCTGGTCATTCTGGTGCTGGGCAACATCTCCAAAAAGAAGGTGAAGGTCCATGCTTGAGCTGAAAGACATTACCAAGGTGTACTCCCCCGGCACGGTGAACGAAAACACCCTGTTCCGGCATTTTGACCTGACCATTCCCACCGGACAATTCGTCAGCGTGGTCGGGTCCAACGGCAGCGGCAAAACCAGCCTGCTGAACCTGATCTGCGGAACCATCCAGCCGGACGCGGGGCAAATTGTCATGGACGGCAGGGATATTACCCACCTGAAGGAATACAAGCGCTACCGCAACATCGGCCGGGTGTATCAAAACCCCTCCATGGGCGCGTGCGGCGGCATGACCCTGCTGGAAAACATGGCCATGGCGGATAACAAAAACCATCCCTACAACATTACCCCCGGCGTAAACCGCCGCCGGGTGCAGCAGTACCGGGATATGCTGCACAGCCTGGGACTGGGTCTGGAGGATAAACTGAACATTCCCGTGGGCTCCCTGAGCGGCGGCCAGCGGCAGGCGGCGGCCCTGCTGATGAGTACCATGACCCCCATTGAATTTTTGATTCTGGACGAGCATACCGCGGCGCTGGACCCTAAAACCGCCGATATCATTATGCGGCTGACCGGCGAGATCGTCCAAAAGAAGCGGCTGACCACCCTGATGGTCACCCACAACCTGCGCTACGCCCTGGAATACGGCGACCGCCTGCTGATGATGCACGAGGGCCGCGCCGTACTGGACAAAAACGGCGAGGAAAAGGCCGCCCTGCGTCTGGACGATATTCTGGGCGTGTTTAACGAAATCAGCATTGAATGCGGCAACTAAGCAAACCCCCGCTGCCGGGCGCAAAAAAGCCCGGCGGCGGGGGTTGGATTTTATAGACGGGGAGTGTTGTCATTCTTCATTCATTTTGTTCCTTTTCTTCAAAATCGCTTGCCCCCCCCCGCACTTCTTATAGAATTGTTCAAATGCTCCCAGACATCTTCTGGCAATGGGCAGCACCGTTCCGTCCTTCATCTTCACTTCCCGGGCGGCGTTATCCAGGCTGTCAAAAAACAGCCGGTTGACCGCGTAGCTTTTATGAATGCGCACAAACAAATCCTCATCCAGCCTGTCCATCAGGTGCAGCAGGCTTTCCCGCCAGGTTACCGGGCCTTCCGCCTGATGGGCGGTCACATATTCCCGCTGGGTCTGCACATAGCAGATATCCCGCTGATCCAGCACCCGGGTAACGCTTCCCACCGTAACCTGCAGGGGAATAATATCATTATAGGAAATCATCAGGTGTACGGCGTCCTCCACGGCCCGTTTCAGCCGGTCATGGGTATAGGGCTTGAGCACAAAGTCAAAGGCATGGGTTTCCAGGCAGTCCAGCGCGTATTCCGCATAGGCGGACACATAAATCACCACGGCCCTGTCGTCTGCTTCCCGAATGGCCCGGCACACCTCAAGCCCGCCCAGACCTTTTTCCATGACCAGATCCAGCAGGAAAATGGTGGGGGCATGCTCCCTCCGGGCATAGGCGACAACCTGATCCGGTTCCGTAGTAATCAGCGTCATTTCCGCCTGAACGGGCAATGCGGGCAAAATCTGTTCCAGATGGCTTTGCAGGGTCTGGTTATGCCGCGCGTCGTCATCGCACAAAACAAAGTGAATCATCGGTTTGTCTCCTTATATTTCATTCTAATCAGCAGCTGGGCGCGCACATATTGTCCGGATACGTCGAAGTTTAAAAACGCGCCCTTTTTGCGGGAGAGAATGTCGTAGCAGCTGGCCAGTCCCTGACCCATATGGCCTTCCTTGGTACTGTGGCCGCCCTGACTGAGCAGCGCCGGGTCCACCCGCCCGGCATAGGTGTTGCACACCAGAATCTCCAGCATGCCGTCCACCGTTCGCATCTCCACCCGGACAGATGGCTCCGCCGATTGGGCGGCGGCCTCCAGCGCGTTGTCCAGCAAAACGCCCAGAATCTGACAGGTATCGCTGCTTCTAAGTCCCCGGGCTGCCCCAATACCCTGCTGCACATAAAGGAAAAACGGCATTTCCTTTTCACGGGCACGGTCTACGGCCCGCAGCAGCACGGCGCTGACCGCCGGGTCGTTCACCCGTTCCAGCGCCAGAATATTTTCGTTATTGACCAATGCGCAGCGGTGGGCCATATCCTGATAATAGGCCCGCAATTCGCTGGTATCGCCCTTTAAAATCACGCCTTCCAGCCCGTAGAGCATGTTAATCATGTTATGCCGGAAATAGCGCAGATTTTTCAGCAGCGAATGGGAGATGGCCTGCTGCTTTTCCAGCGTTTCGTTATGACGCAGCTGATCGATATAGCGAATGTCCTGAGTAAAATAGGATACGGCTACCAGCAGCAGCCCCGCGGACAAAAGCACCTGGGGCAGATAGCGGGCGTTGCGGGCCATAAAGTCCTGCCCCGCGTACAGCTGCGTGCCCCAAAAGGTGGCCGCTGTGTACATGGCCCCGCCGCCCAGCACCAGCAGGGCCAGCATTCGTATATATACCTTGATATACAGCCATGCCCGGCCGTGCCGCCTGGTCAGCTGCCTCAGCCAGCGCCAAGCCTTTACGAGGCCTGCCGCCAGCACATGGCTGGCTGTGCCAAAGCCAAACATACACAGGCATTTATCGGGATTTAAAAAATCACTCAGGGTCTGGATGGAAATGCTGTCCGTGGGCAGCAGGCCCCAGGAAACAAAGGGCAGAATCAGGCTGGCGCAAATCAATTCCAGCGCCACCAGAGAGGCGATCAGCTTCAGGGTCAGCCGCACCCAGGCCAGACCCCGCTGCTGAAACGCCCAGCCCGCAATCAGGCCGGACAGGACGACCATTCCCGCCGCGTTGACCGTCATATGCATGCCGCCGATTCGGGCCAGCACCGGCTCCACGGCCATCAGCCCGCACTGAATGGCTAAATCCCGGCGGCAAAAGGGCCGCTGAGCCAGCAGCGCGTCCAGCCAGTAATTGCTTACCAGCGCCGCCGCCATGCATGCCAGCACGGCCGCCCAGCGAAAAAAAGCCGACAAAAAGCTCGCGGCCTGCATGAATCCGCCTCCTGTACCGCTCAAAACAACGAATGTTTCTAAACGAGATATCTTATATCGTATTAAGATACGAGTTAGTATACCTTGATTTTTCCATTAATTGCTATCATTTTTTTACTCTAAACTATCAAAATCTTACTATTTACATCAAAAAGCGCATACGGCAAATGTTTTTTCGCTGTATGCGCAAAAAAAGAACGGTTTCCGCAAGAACCGGCCCCAGACTGTCGAAAACCCCTGATTGGCCGCCTGCGCCCGCGAACATCGCTTCGCTGGTTCGCGGAAAAAGTGCTGCGGTACAAGGCTTAGGGGCTCTGCCCCTGAAACCCCGGCAGGAGGCAGTGCCTCCTGCACCTCCGCTTTTTTTACAGCCTGAGACCGGTTACCCGCAGCAACCGGTCTTTCCCCCATCAGGCCTGCTGGAACTGGCTTTGATACAGCCTGGCGTAGAAGCCGTTCTGCTTCAGCAGTTCCTCGTGGGTGCCCTGCTCGATCACGTTGCCATGGTTCATCACCAGAATCACATCCGCGCTTTGGATGGTGGACAGGCGGTGGGCCACAATAAAGCTGGTACGGCCCTGCATCAGCTTCTCAAAGGCATGCTGAATGCGCATCTCCGTGCGGGTATCGATGGAGGAGGTGGCCTCGTCCAGAATCAGCATGGGCGGCAGCGCCAGCATCACGCGGGTGATGCACAAAAGCTGCTTCTGGCCCTGGCTCAGGCTGCCGCCATCCTCGGTAATGACAGTGTTATACCCCTCCGGCATCCGCTTGATAAAGCTGTGGGCATGGGTGGCCTTGGCCGCGGCGATGATTTCCTCGTCGGTAGCGCCCTCCCGGGCCATGCGAATGTTGTCCCGAATGGTGCCCGCTTTCAGCCAGGTGTCCTGCAGCACCATGCCGAAGGCTCCCCGCAGGCTGTCGCGGCTTACGTCCATCACCGCCTGGCCGCTGACGGTAATGCGGCCCTCGTCCACATCGTAAAAGCGCATCAGCAGGTTGATCAGGGTGGTTTTGCCACAGCCGGTGGGGCCTACAATCGCCACACGCTGTCCGGGCTGCACCTTCAGGTTGAAGTGCTGAATCAGCTTGCGGTCCGGCACATAGGAGAAGCTCACGTCCTCCAGCTCCACGCTGCCATCCACCCTGGGCAGCCTGGCCTGGGGATCGGGGCTTTCGGCGGGAGCGTCAATCAGCTCCAGCACCCGGCCCGCGCAGGCCAGCGCGCCCTGCAATTCCGTCACCACGCCGGAAATTTCGTTAAAGGGCTTGGTGTACTGGTTGGCATAGCTAAGGAAGGCGGACAGCTGGCCCACGGTAATGCCGCCGGTGGTGATGGACACCAGCGCGCCCGCCACGCCCACGCAGGCGTACACCAGCGCGTTGACAAAGCGGGTGGCGGGATTGGTCAGGGAGGAGAAGAAAATCGCCTTCAGGCTTACCTTTTCCAGCTGGTCGTTGACCTCGTCAAACCGGGACTGAACCGGGGCCTCCATGCCAAAGGCGCGCACCACCTTCTGTCCGGTTACCATTTCGTCAATCAGCGCCGTCTGCTGACCGCGAATAGCGGTCTGCCTGGAAAACAGCTTGTAGGTTTTGCGGGCGATAAACGACGCCACCACCAGACTGAGGGGCGTAATCACCACCACCGCCAGAGCGATAATGGCATTGACCGAAAACATAAAGTACAGCGTACCCAAAATGGTCAATACACCGGTAAACAGCTGGGTAAAGCCCATCAGCAGACCGTCGGCAAACTGGTCCACATCCGCGATGACCCGGCTGACCAGATCGCCGGTGGGGTGCTGATCCAGATAGCTGAGGGGCAAACGCTGAATGTGGTTGAAGGCGTCCGTGCGGATATCCCGCACCGTGCAGTAGGTCATGCGGTTATTGCACAGGTTCATCAGCCATTGAGCCAGCGCGGTCAGGGCCACCAGCACGCAGATTTGCAGCAGAATGGGCCACAGGGCGGAAAAATTCACCTGGCCCGGGCCCAGCAGCAAGTCCACCGCGCTGCCGGTCAGAATGGGCACATACAGGGTGCTGCCCACCGTCAGCAGGCACAGCAGCAGCGAAACAATCAAATATCCCTTATAGCGTCCCACATAGCGCAGGACGCGGCGCAGGGTTTCGCCTTGGGCGGCGTTTGGCTTTTTCATGGTTACGCCACCTCCTTCGGATACTGGGAATAGTAGATTTCCTGATAGACCGGGCAGCTTTTCAGCAGTTCGTCATGGGTGCCGCTGCCCGCCAGCACGCCATCATCCAGCACCAGAATCAGATCCGCATAGCGGATGGAGCTGGTGCGCTGGGACACGATAAAGGTGGTGGTCTGTCCCTCCAGCCCGCGCAGCGCCTTGCGCAGGGCCGCGTCCGTGGCGTAGTCCAGCGCGCTGGCGCTGTCGTCCAGAATCAGAATTTCCGGCTTTTTAACCAGCGCTCGGGCAATGGTCAGGCGCTGCCGCTGGCCGCCGGACAGGTTGCGTCCGTTTTGCTCCAGCATTTCGTCCAGACCATTTTCCTTGCCCCGTACCACCTCGGCGGCCTGAGCGGTTTCCAGCGCCTGCCACAATTCCTCGTCGGTGGCGTTCTGGTTGCCCCAGCGCAGGTTGTCCCGAATGGTGCCGTGGAACAGCGCCGCCTTTTGGGGCACAACGCCCACCTTTGCCCGCAGCGCGTCCATGCTTTGCTCCTTCACGTCCACGCCGTCCACCAGCACCGTACCGGCGCTGGCGTCATAAAACCGGGGAATCAGGTTCACCAGCGTGGTTTTGCCGCTGCCTGTGCCGCCGATTACGCCGATGGTCTGTCCGTGGCGGGCGGCAAAGCTGATATCCGTCAGGGAATCATCGCCGGCGCCGCTGTACCGGGTGGACACATGGTCAAATTGCACGCAGGTATCCGCGCTGGCGTCGGCTTTCACGGGAGAGGCGCTTCCGTTCATGCCGGGCTGCAAATTCAGCACGGTTTCCACACGGCCCGCGCAGGCCAGCGCCTTGGTAATGGTCACAATCAGGTTGGCCAGCTTAATCAGCTCCACCAGCACCTGGCTCAGGTAATTCACCAGCGCTACCACCGCGCCCTGGCTTAAAACGCCGCCGTTCACCTGCACCGCGCCGCTCCACAAAAGGGCGGCCAGGGCGGCGTTGACCAGCACATAGGTCAGCGGGTTCATCATGGCGGACAGGCGGCCCACCCGCTGCTGCATGGCGCACAGCAGCTGGTTGTCCCGGTCGTAGGCTTCCACCTCGTTTTGCTGCTTGTTAAAGGCGCGCAGCACCCGCACGCCGGTCAGGTTTTCCCGGGTGTGCAAAAGCACCTTGTCCAGCTGGCCCTGCACCTTTTTGTGCCGGGGCAGGGTCAGGCGCATAATGCCCACCACCACCAGCGTCAGCAGGGGAATCAGCGCCACAAAAATCAGCGCGCTTTTCACATCCACGGTAAAGGCCATCACCATGGCTCCCAGCACCACAAAGGGCGACCGCAGCAGCAGCCGCAGGGTCATGTTAACGCCGGTCTGCACCTGGTTCATGTCCGTGGTCATGCGGTTAATCAGGGTAGGCGTGCCCACCGTGTCCAGCTCTGTATAGGACAGGCTTTGAATGTGAGCGAACAGGGCGGACTTGACCCTTGCCGCAAAGCCTACGGCCGCCTTGGCCGCAAAATACTGGGCCGTGACGGAAAAGGCAAAGCCCAAAAGGCCCAGACCCACCAGCACGCCGCCCATGCGCAGCACATAGCCGGTATCCCGCCGAAGGATGCCCTGGTCGATAATGGCCGCCATCACCAGCGGCACAAACAGTTCCAGCAGGGCTTCCAGCAGCTTGAATAAAGGACTGATCACGCATTCCTTGCGATAGGGTTTTAAGAAGGGAAACAGGGTGCGCATCGCGCTACCTCCTTTGTGGGGCAAGTTGCCTGTCTATTTTATCACACCTGCGTTATTTGGCAAGCGATTTCATAACGGCCCCCGGGCATGGCATAGCCTATAGTAACTTTTGCCGCGAGGGAGGGCGCGTTTATGCTTGACAGGCTCAAACGGGCGGACATTCCCCAGGAGCTGGTTTTCGGCTGGCCCCGTTCCGTGCTGCTGGGGGATGAAAAGCTGATTGTGGAGCAGCACCAGGGCATCTTTGCCTGCACCCGGCAGGAAATCATCCTGAAAACCCTGTGCGGCCATCTGGTGATTACCGGCCAAAACCTGTCCCTGTCCCGCTACGACCGGGACGGGCTGGTGGTCTTTGGCAAAATTGAAAAGCTGTGTTACCGCCCGAAAGGATGATTCTTCGCATGCCCAGGCTGCCCCTGTTTATCCACCGTTTCACCCTGTGCGGGCTGAATCTGGAACGGTTTATGAATCTGCTTGGCAAGCAGGGAATCCCGCTGCTTGCCGCCGCGCGCCGGGACACACGCACCCTGGACTGCGCCTGCTATTCGGCGGATTTGCCCGCCATACGGCAATTGGCGCAGGAGAAGGGCTGGCGGCTGCTGGACCCCCGTCCCGCCCAGCTGTCCGCCATGGCCGCCTGGCTGAGGCGCAGGCCCGGGGTGCCCGCCGGGCTGGCTCTGGCGCTGGCGCTGATTCTGACGCTGTCCCAGTTTGTCTGGCAGGTGGAAATTCATCAGGCGGGGGCGTATCAGGCGGATATCGCCGCCTATCTGACGGAGCAGGGCTACCGCCCCGGGCGGCTCAAGCGCACGGTGGACGCGGCCTCGCTGGAAAGGGCGCTGACCCGGCGCTATCCCTCCCTGGCATGGCTGCATGTGTATGTACACGCCTCCACGCTGGTGGTGGACGTAAGCCAGGGCGTGCCCATGCCGGATCTGCCAACTGCCGGGGAGGGCGATGTGACCGCCCTGCGGGACGGCATTATTTCCATGGTAAACGTGTATGCGGGCACTCCGCTGGTCAAGGTCGGGGACGCGGTAAGGGCCGGGCAGGTGCTGATTCGCGGCCGGGAGCGGGCCGCCGACGGGCAAACCGTTCCCATAAAGGCTCGCGGCGTGGTGCTGGCCCGGTGCTGGCGCAGCGAAACCGTTCAGCTGCCGCTGACGGAAATTCAAAGCGGCGAAACCGGACGGCAAACCGTCCGCTTTCAGCTATGCACCCCCTGGCTGCGGTACCCCGATGCCGTGGACACAGCCCCCTATCTGGCCAGCAACGCCTATATCACCCGCACGCCGGTGGGCGGCTGCTTTTTCCCCCTTTGGCTGGAAACCGTCCTTTATAAGGAAGTATGGATGGAATATACCCCAAGGGACCTGGAAGAAGTGAAGGTGGAAGCGGCTCAGGCGGCCCTGAAACAGCTGAAAACCAGCCTGCGGGGCGATGAGATCATTGACAAATGGGTAGATTATTGTATGATAGAAGGTGACCAACTGGCCGCTACCGCTACCGCGGAATGGCTGATGGACATCGGCGGCTCCCAGTCGCCGTAAAATCGGAGGCATACGTTTTTGACAACTCCCTGCATTCGTATGGAACTGACCGGCATGGACGCCTGCCTGAGTCTGTTTGGCCCCAACGGCCGCAACCTGCCCATGATGGAAAGCGAACTATCCGTACAGCTGAGCCTGCGGGGCAACGAGCTGACCATTACCGGCGATGAGGAAAACGCGGCCATGGCCGCCCAGGTGGTGGAAAAGCTGACGGACCTGCATAACCGCAAGGCCCTGATTGACCGCACCACCCTGCGCTACGCTTTGGGGCTGGTAAAGGAAGGCCGGCTGGACCAGCTGGACGACATCGCCTTTGAGGTGGTGGCCGTTACCCATCGAGGCCGCCCCATTCGCTGCAAGACCCTGGGCCAGTACCAGTATGTAAAGTCCATTCGGGATCACGAGCTTACCTTTGCCGTGGGTCCCGCCGGAACGGGCAAAACCTATCTGGCCATGGCGCTGGCGGTGGTGGCCCTGCGCAACAAGGAAATTGAGCGCATCGTGCTGACCCGCCCCGCCGTGGAGGCAGGCGAAAAGCTGGGCTTTCTGCCCGGCGATTTGAACCAGAAGGTGGACCCCTACCTGCGTCCCCTGTATGACGCCCTGTACGACATGATGGGGGCGGAAAGCTACCAGCGCCTGCAGGAGCGGGGTACCCTGGAGGTGGCCCCCCTGGCGTACATGCGGGGCCGTACCCTGTCCGACAGCTTTATCATTCTGGACGAGGCCCAGAACACCACCCCGGAACAGATGAAAATGTTCCTGACCCGCTTTGGCGCGGGCAGCCGGGTGGTGGTCACCGGCGATATTACCCAGACCGATTTGCCCTCCGGCAAGCAAAGCGGCCTGCTGCAGGCGCTGGAGGTGCTGGACGGCATTCCCGAAATCGCCATTGTGCGCCTTGGCAAGGGCGACGTGGTCCGCAACGATCTGGTGCAGACCGTCGTAAAGGCCTACGAGGCATACGAGAGAAAGGGTGGAAAAGCATGAAATCCGCCAAGCGCTCCATTCCCAAAAAGGGACAGACCAAAAAAAACGAGCGTGCGGGACAGGCCCTGCGTTCCAATACGGCCCGCTGCGTTTATGTGTTCGCGGGCGGGTTTGTGGTGCTGTGCGCCCTGTTTTTGCTGGCCATTACCCCCCAGCGGTACAACCTGAAGGTGGGCGATATTTCCCACACCACCATTACCGCCAGCAAGGATGTGGTGGATGAAATTTCCACCGCCCGCCAGCGGGAGGAAGCCGCCAAGCAGGTGGAGCCCAGCTACATTTTTAAAGAGGATGTGGCCGCCCAGGTGATGCAGAACCTGAGCAGCGTGCTCAGCCAGCTGACCAGCGTGCAGCAATACGGCCGCGGCGTGCTGGAGCAGAAATATCCGAACGATACCAAGAGCCAGAGCACCTATATTTTTACCGAGGCGGAAATGAAATACGCCCGGGCGCTGCTGACCCAGATGACCCTGGCGGATTATCAGCTGAACACCCTTCTGCACGCCACCAGCCAGCAAATGGCGGATATGTGCGAAAATATGACCGCCGCTGTGGAAAACACCCTGAACACCACCATCCGCGAGGGGTATGTAAACGAATCCATCCAGTACCTTCAACAGATCATCGGCTACAAAACCGATATGGATCTTTTGCAGAACGTGGTCACCCCGGTGCTGCGCAAGGTGATTCAGCCCAACATGGTCATTGATCAGGAAGCCACCGAAAAGCTGCGGGACGAAGCCCGTGCCACTGTGGAACCGGTCATTTACAAGCAGGGCCAGAACATTGTGCTGGCCCGGGAGCGGGTAACCGCCAACCAGCTGGAAATGCTGCGCAGCCTGGGTCTGCTGGACGACGACAACGTGGACGTGATGATGTATGTGGGCGGCGTGCTGCTGGTGCAGCTGGCGCTGGGCGTGCTGGTCATTGCCCTGTACCTGTTTGCTCCGGCTACCCTGAGCAGCCCCAAGCAGCTGGTCATTTTGATGATTGTGCTGTGCCTGACCCTTTTCCTGTGCATCATCGGTCAGATGATTCATACCTATATGACCCCGGCGCTGGTTTGCGCCATGATGTTGACCGGTCTGCTGACCCCGCAGACGGCGGTGGCCGGGGTGCTGGCCATCAGCGTGCTGGTCAGCGCCCTGATCGCGGGCGGCGACAGCACCTATGGGGCCGCCATGATCAACCTGCTTTTCACCACCTTTATCAGCGGCATGCTGTCCGTGGCTATTGTGCGGCGCAAGCCTTACCGGCAGCAGGTGCTGCTGTGCGGCATCTTTGCCGCCCTGTCCAATATCCTGATCATTCTCACCATCGGCTTTATGACCAACACCTCCATTACGGAGGTATTCTCCAACGCCCTGTGGAGCGCTGGCAGCGCCATCATCGCATCGGTACTGTGCATTGCCATGGACCCCATTATCGAGGCGTTTTTCCACCTGGCTACGCCCGCCAAGCTGCTGGAACTCAGCAACCCCAACCATCCCCTGCTTCGGCGGCTGCTGATTGAGGCCTCCGGCACCTATCACCATTCCATCATTGTGGCCAACCTGGCCGAGGCCGCCGCCGAAGCCGTGGGGGCCAATCCCCTGCTGGCCCGCGCGGGGGCGTATTTTCACGATATTGGCAAGCTGAAGCGTCCCCTGTACTTTAAGGAAAACCAGATTGGCGAAAACCCCCACGAGCATACCAATCCCTATGTAAGCGCCGCCATTGTGACCGCGCACACCCGGGATGGCCTGCTGATTGCCCAGCAATATCACCTGCCTCAGGAAATTCAGGATATCATCGTGGAGCATCATGGCGATACGCCTGTGATGTACTTTTACCACAAGGCCGTGCAGGAGGCGGACGGCCAGCCGGTGGACATCGCCGATTTCCGCTACGACGGCCGCAGACCCCACACCATGGAAAGCGCCATTATCATGATGGCCGACACGGTGGAAGCCGCCGTGCGCAGCATGCCGGACCCCACGCCGGAGAAAATTCGCGAATTTATCGCCAAGCTGGTGCGGGGCAAGCTGGACGACGGCCAGCTCAGCGACGCGCCCCTGACCCTGCGGGATATTACCAAAATTTGCGATACCTTTGCCACCGTCCTTAACGGCGTATTCCATGAGCGCATTGAATACCCGGCCATCAGCCCCGCCGCCGCCGCCCATGTGGCGGCCCAGCAGGCCCACCAGACCCAGGCGAGTGAAAGCCCGGTGGAAAGCCGGGAATTGCAGCCCAAACCCGTGCAGGAAAAGCCCGAGGAGGACGACCATCAATCGGAGGATGAACGCGGATGAAGATTGAATGGGAGCAGCATGTACCGTCAGCGCCCGATGTTCCCTTTGCGCTGGTAGCGTCCTGCTGCCAGGCGGTGGAGGGGGTAACCCTGCCCCTGAGCGTGCATTTGCTGATTACGGACGACGACTACATTCACCAAATCAACAGGCAGTACCGGGATGTGGACCGGTCCACGGACGTGCTCAGCTTTCCCACCGTTAATTACGCCAGGGGGCATACGGCGCGCACCAGTGCAAAGCGCCTGGAATGTGAAATGGACGAGGGCGCGTGTATGCTGGGCGATATTCTGATCAGCTACCCCCACGCCCAGGCGCAGGCCGCCGAATACGGCCACAGCGTGCGACGGGAATTATGCTACCTGTTCGCCCACGGCTTGTTTCATCTCATGGGCTATGACCATATGGAGGACGACCAGCGAAAGGAGATGCGCGCAATGGAGGAAAAGGCAATGCACATGGCCGGAATTTCCCGGGAGGAAACCGCCCCGGCCGCTACCGATCAGGAACTGCTGTGTCTGGCCCGTCAGGCCATGGAAATGAGCTACAGCCCCTACAGCCGCTATGCGGTAGGCGCTGCCCTGCTGTGCCGGGATGGCCGTGTGTTCCTGGGCTGCAACATTGAAAACGCCAGCTTTGGCCTGACCAACTGCGCCGAGCGCACCGCCGTGTTTAAGGCGATCAGTGAAGGCGAGCACGACTTTGCCGCCATTGCCATCGCGGCCCGCAATTCCGCTCCCTGGCCCTGCGGCGCATGCCGTCAGGTGCTGAATGAATTTGCCCCGGATATTCGGGTGCTGGTTACTTGGGGCGACGGCCAGACGGACCAGAGCAGCCTGCGTGACCTGCTGCCCCACGGCTTTGGCCCCAAGGATCTTGATTTTGAGTCCATGTAAGAAAGGGAACCATATATGTGTGCATTTCATTCCGGCTTTATTGCCATCATCGGCCGCCCCAACGTGGGCAAAAGCACGTTGATGAACGCCATGGTGGGCGAAAAGGTAGCCATTGTGTCCAACCGCCCCCAGACCACCCGCAACCGCATCATGGGCATTTGCACCCAGCAGGACAGTCAGATGGTATTTTTGGACACCCCCGGCCTGCACACGCCCCGCAACAAACTGGGCGAATATATGATGAAGGCCTCCAAAGACTCCCTGCAGGGCATCGACGCGCTGATCGTTATGGTGGACGCTACCGCCGTTGGCAGGCAGGACCGCAGCGTAGTGGCGGACATGAGCCAGTACAAGGTGAAAAAGGTACTGGTGCTGAACAAGATTGACCTGCTGCCCCGGGAGGATTTGCTGTCCCTGATCGCCAGCTTCGCCGATGCGGGGTACGACGACATCATTCCCATCAGCGCCCGCACCGGCGACGGCATGGAAGAATTAAAATCTCTGCTGATCAGCTATCTGCCGGAAGGCCCGCAATACTTCCCGCCAGACGCGATCACCGACCAGCCCGAACGGCTGATCTGCGCGGAGCTGATCCGGGAAAAGGCGCTGCGTCACCTGAAGGACGAAGTGCCCCACGGCATCGGCGTGGAAATGATGTCCATCAAAAAGCTGTCCGATCATCTGACGGAAATTCACGCCACCATTTACTGTGAGCGCCCCGCCCACAAGGGCATTATCATTGGCAAACAGGGCGCCATGCTGAAAACCATCGGCCAGGAAGCCCGTCAGGACATTGAAACCCTGCTGGGCACCCATGTGCATTTGCAGCTGTGGGTCAAGGTGCGGGAAAACTGGCGCAACCGCATGGACGACCTGCGCACCCTTGGCTATGAGGACGCCCGGAACTGAATGGCAAACCGCCCGTACCATCAACCGATTGGCTTGATGGTACGGGCGGTTTTTTTGATTCCCTTATGGAACAGCCTCCATCCCAATTGCCGCTTTGCAAATGGTTCATGTATCGTTTCACCGTTTTTTGGAAAACCTTTCCCTATCGCTTTGCGAACAGGAGGTTTTTCCATGAAGCCACAGCCCACCCCATCCCGTGCGGAGCGCGCCCTGCAGCTTTTCGCAGCCCTGGTTACTTTTTTGCTGTTTCTGGCCTTCGCCCAGGCGGATCTGGCCGCGGTGGCCTGGGGCGATAAAGGCGCGCAGGTAACGCTGATTCAGCAAAAATTAAAACAATACGGTTATTTTTCCGGTACGGTGGACGGAATATTTGGTCAGGACACCTACAATGCCGTCACCTATTTTCAGCGCAAAAACGGATTGACCGCTGATGGCGTTGTGGGCAAAAGCACCGCCGCCGCCCTGGGTATCAGCCTGACAGGCAGCGTGGCCGCCGCCGGCTACAACGAAAGCGAAACCTATCTGCTGGGGCGGCTGGTGCATGGCGAGGCCCGGGGTGAGCCCTATGTGGGCAAGGTAGCCGTAGCCGCCGTGGTGCTGAACCGGGTCAAAAGCCCCTCCTTTCCCAACACCATCAGCGGCGTGGTCTACCAAAGCGGAGCCTTTGACGCGGTCAGCGACGGTCAAATCTACCTGACCCCGGACGAGGACAGCCTGCGCGCCGCCCGGGACGCGCTGAACGGCTGGGACCCCACCGGCGGCTGTCTGTACTATTACAACCCGTCCACCGCCACCAACGGCTGGATCTGGACCCGAACGGTGCAGCTGAGCATTGGCAAGCACAATTTTGCCATTTAAGGAGGATCGGCCATGAAGCCGAAGCATTATCTGGCGCTGGGTTTGGGCCTGGCCCTGTCCGTTACGGGACTGCTGGCCGTGAATTATGGCGTAAAGGCGCAGCGCTCCGCCCAGGCCCTGGAGGATACCTACGCCTATCATCTGTCGGAAACCCAGGAGTACCTGCAATCCATTGTGCTAAAGCTGGCCAAAACGCCACTGGCCAGTGATACGGATATGCAGGTGGACCTGCTAAGCGGCATCAGCCGGCAGGCGGACGGCGTGGTGGGCGGTTTAAGCGCCCTGCCCTTAAGCCACGCCGCCATGAGCGACACCGTGGCCTTTTGCAACCAGCTATCGGAATACGCCTTGCGGCTGGCCCTGTCCGCCGCGGCCGGGGAAACGCTGGGCACGGATTCCGTGGAGCGGCTGAATCAGCTGGAAACCCAATGCACCCAGCTGCTGGGACAGTTTGCCGCCGCCCGGGATACCATGCTGCGGCAAAGCCTGCAATTATCCAATCAGGCGGATGCGTTTTATCAGGAAGCGTCGCCCGATGCCCGCCCTCTGGAGCAGCTTGCGGACAGCGACAACGGCATGGATTACCCCAGCATGATTTACGACGGCGCTTTTTCCGACGCGCGGCATAACGGGCAGCCAAAGGCGCTGGGCACGGCTTTGATCGATCAGCGGCAGGCGGTGGACATCGCCTGCGACTTTATTGGCAGGGACCGGGTGCGTCAGGCGGAACCATCCGCACAGGCCGGCGGCGCAATTCCCTGCTACGGCGTGGCCCTGACCTTAACGGACGGTCTGGTACTAAACGCGGAGGTTACCCAAACCGGCGGCCACCTGCTGTGGATCATGCCGGAAAACGCCGCCTTTGAAAGCCGCCTGACTCTGGAGAAATGCATCCAGAAAGGCCAAACCTTTTTGAAGCAAAACGGCTACGGCGATATGGAGGCCAACCACTACCAGGTCTACGATGGTCTTGCCGTCATCAATTTTGTGGCGCTGCAGGACGGCGTGCTGCTGTACCCCGACCTGGTCAAGGTGCAAATGCGCATGGACACCGGCGAACTGGTGGGTTTGGAAAGCAACAATTACCTGATGAACCATGTACGGCGCAATCTGGAACAGCCCGTTTTGACCCGCCAGCAGGCGCTGGAGCGCGGCGGGCAGCGATTACAGAACGCGACCGCCCGGCTATGCCTGATCCCCTACCGGGACAGCGAGCGCCTGTGTTATGAGATTGCCGGTTCCTATCAGGAACATGAATACCGGCTGTATCTGGACGCGGTCACCGGGGCGCAGCTGGAAATCTTGATGATGGTAGACGCGCCGGAGGGCCAGCTGGCCGCCTGACGCAAAGAGAGCCGCGCGTGAATGCGCGGCTCTCTGTCTGTAAAGGACTCAGCCCTTTACCGCGCCGGCGGTTACACCGGCGATAATATACTTTTGACAGAACAGATAGAAAATCACAATGGGAATGATGCTTAGCAAAATCAGCGCCATGACCGCGCCCAAATCCACATGGCCATAGCTGCCCTGCAAATACTGAATGTGAATGGGAATGGTGCGGTACTTGGTGCGGTCCAGCACCAGGTAGGGCAGCAGATAGTCGTTCCAGACCCACATGATTTCCAAAACGCCTACGGAAATGACGATGGGCTTCAGCATGGGAAACACCACGCTGAAATAGGTGCGGATGGGGCCGCAGCCGTCAATGGCGGCAGCCTCCTCAATTTCCAAGGGAATGCTTTTCACAAAGCCCACAAACATAAACACGGCCAGGCCCGCGCCAAAGCCCAGATAAATGACGGGAATGGTGTAGGGCGTATCCAGATGCAAATCCCGGGCCGTTTTGGCCAGGGTAAACATGACCATCTGGAAGGGCACCACCATGCTGAACACGCACAGGTAGTACACCACCTTGGAGAACGGGTCGTTCACACGGGAAATATACCAGGCCGCCATGGAGCAGCACACCAGAATCAACCCTGCGGACAACACCGTAATCAGCAGGCTGTACCCGGCGCAGGCCAGGAAGGAATACTCGCCCAGATAAAAGCCGTTTTGGAAGTTTTGCCAGCCCATAAAGGTATCCGCGTTAGGCAGGGCAAACACGT
This sequence comes from uncultured Clostridia bacterium, assembly GCA_934621505.1. Lineage (GTDB taxonomy): Bacteria > Bacillota > Clostridia > Christensenellales > Aristaeellaceae > Limiplasma. The sequence goes on along the minus strand of CAKTUU010000014.1, from coordinate 15,179 downwards.
TGGTGTTAATGGCGGCGTTGCTTTTAAAAGCGTTGTACACCACCACAATAATGGGCATCATGTACAGCAGGCAAATGAAAACGAACAAAACGGAAAGCACATTCTTGGCGACGCGGTCGCGTTTCATTATTGCTGCACCTCCTTGGAATGGGTGGCCCGCATCTGGATAATGGCAATGGCCGCCACCAGAATAAAGAACAGCACAGCCTTCGCCTGGCCCACGCCGCGGGATTTGGAATTCAGGTAGAAGGTATTGTAAATGTTCAGCGCCAGCATCTCGGTGGTTTTAATGGTCGTGCCGTTTTGGAATACAAAGGGCTGACCGCCGTTCAGAACCAGGTTCTGGTCAAACAGCTTAAAGCCGTTGGTCAGGCTCAGGAAGGTGCAAATGGTGATGGAGGGCATCACCGTGGGAATGGTAATGCGGGTCAGGGTCTGCCAGCCGTTGGCCCCGTCAATGCGGGCCGCTTCCAGCATATCCTCCGGCACGGACTGCAAACCGGCAATATACACAATCATCATGTAGCCGATTTGCTGCCAGCTGACCACGGCAATCAGGCCCCAGAAGCCGTAATTGGTATCCAGCACAATGGCCTTGGGCAGCAGGGTGGAAAAAATAATGGACCAGATGTAGCCCAGCACAATGCCGCCGATCAAATTCGGCATAAAGAACACGCTGCGGAACAGGTTCGCGCCCCTGATGCCGCGGGTCAGGGCATAGGCCACGGCAAAGGCCACCACGTTAATGATGACCAGCGAAACCAGGGCTACCAGCGCCGTATACCAAAAGGCATGGAAAAATCCAGGGTCCGCGACGGCCTTTTGGTAGTTTTGCAGGCCCACCCATTTGGCGTTGGAAGTCGTGGTGAATTTGCAGAAGGAAAGATAGATGCCTTTGATAAAGGGGTACAAAAAACCAATACAAAATGCCACAAACGTAGGCAGCAGAAAGATGGCAAAGCACCGCTGGATGGGACGGCGAATCAGGTTTGAGTTGACCGCTGCGGTGCTGCGCTGCTTTTTGCGTTTCATATGCCGCGCCTCCATAAAAAACAAATTAAGAGAATAGAAGGGAGCGGGGCTTAGCCCGCTCCCCTTGTACAATGCTTATGCAGCCGTTGGTTTACTGATTCGCATACTGGGTCGCCCAGCCATCCACGAAAGCGGAAACCATATCGTCCCAGGAGCCGGTGCCGGCAGAATACTGGGTCAGGGCAGCCACAACGCCAGCGCGCCATTCGTCCACGTTGGGGGTGTAGTTGAAAGCCCAGGTTACAACGTAGTTGCCATCAGCGATGTACTTGTTGGCGTCGTTGAAGAACACGTTGGCGGAAGCCTTGGCATTCTTGAAGGGGATGGGGCCAAACTCATCGGCCATCATGGTGGTGCCTTCGTCGCTGGTTACAACCCAGGTCAGGAAGTCCAGGGTGGCCTTGATATCAGCCTCGGAAGCCTGGCTGTTCACAGCCCAGCAGTTCTCGGTGCCGCAGGCCAGACCGGCCTTTTCCTCGCCCTCTACGCCGCAGTAGATGGGGATCATGGCCAGGTCCTCGTCCTTCATGCCAAAGGTGCCGGTCAGGTTGGAGTATTCCCAGGTGCCGTTCTGGTAGAAAGCGGCCTTGCCCTCGCCAAACTCAGCCTCGGCCATGTCGCCGGTAGCGGTGGCCAGCTGGGCGGGATCGGTGGAAGCGTCGGTGATGTACAGATCCCAGATGTTCTTGTAGGCATCCAGGTAGCTGCCCTTGATGGTGGCGGGCTGAGCGGTCACGCCGTCATCGCGGAATTCGTAGTACAGAGGCATATTGGCCAGGTGGCCGGAGAAGCGCCAGCTGCTGGAGCCATCCAGACCGGCGGATGTGAAGGCGTCAAAGCCCAGTTCGTCCTTGCGGGCGTGGATATCGTCGGCAACAGCCTTCAGGGACGCAAAGTCCTTGATTTCCTCAACGCTGTGACCGGCCTTTTCCAGCAGGGCCTTGTTGACGATGATGCCAAAGGCTTCGTAGCAGTAGCCCACGGCCAGCAGTTCGCCGTTTTCGCCGTACAGGTTAAAGTCGTCGGTGGTCAGTTCCTTGGCAAAATCGGTATCCTTCAGGTCCATCAGGTAATCGATCCAGGTGTCGATACCGGCCTGGTTGCCGCACTGGAACAGGGTGGGGGCGGCGTTGCCCTTGTCCATTTCAGCGGTCAGGGTTTCAGAATAGGTGCCGGAAGCGGCGGTCACAACCTTGACCTCCACACCGGTCTTTTCGGTGTAGGTCTTGGCCAGCGCCTGCCAGGCAGCGTCAGCTTCAGGCTTGAAGTTCAGGTAATACACCTTGCCGTCCTCGGCGGAGGCAACGGTCACCAGGGACAGAACCATGGCGATAGCCATCACAAGAGCCAACAGTTTCTTCATGATGAGATACCCCTTTTCTTGTTTTTGAAACAGGCCGGGCCTGTTTCTTTTTGGAAGTAGACCCATACATACGCTTTTTTACACGTAGGAAAACGTTTGCACAAATCTCACTCTCAATACATTTTTATCATACACATTCTTGTACCGTTTGTCAATACATTTGCCAAAATTTCCGCAGGCTTCCTATTCGCGGCAGAAAATTCCCTCCTCCGCCGGTCCGCCGGTCATGAATGTTTTTGCCCTTCCCGGCGAAAGCTAGGAAGGAATCCAGTGCTAAGGAGCGTAACTGTCATGAAGAAAATGCTTGCCGTCGTATGCGCCCTGGTTGTTGTAGCCGGCGTTGTCACCATTTTTAGCGTAGCGGAATCCGCTCCGCCGGCGCAGGAACCGGTTCAGCAGCAGCCATCTGCCACCACAGGCGCGGTCTATTATTTGAATTTTAAGCCGGAACAGTCCGCCCAGTGGGAGCAGCTGGCCAAAGCCTATACCCAGGCTACCGGCGTGCCGGTCACGGTGGTCACCGCCGCCTCCGGCACCTATGAGGACACCCTGCGGTCCGAAGTGGAAAAGAACCAGCCCCCTACCCTGTTCCAGGTCAACGGCCCCATCGGCCTGCAAACCTGGCAGGACTACTGCCTGGATTTAACCGATACCGCCCCTTACCAGCACCTGAAAAATAAGGATTTCGCGCTGGAGCAGGACGGACAGGTGCTGGGCGTCGCCTATGCCATTGAAACCTACGGCCTGATTTATAACCACCAGCTGCTGGATCAGTACTGCCAAATGGAAAACGCCGTGATTGAAAAGCCGGAGGATATTCGCGGCTTTGCCACGCTGAAGGCGGTGGCGCAGGATATTCAGGCCCGCAAGGAGGAACTGGGCGTGCAGGGAGCCTTTACCTCCGCCGGAATGGACTCCAGCTCGGACTGGCGGTTTAAAACCCACCTGGCCAACCTGCCCGTCTATTATGAATATCAGGACCGGGGCATCAGCAGCACCGACGCCATCGAAGGCACCTATCTGCCCCAGTTTCATAACGTCTGGGATTTGTATATTCAAAACGCCACCTGCGCCCCGACCCTGATCGGCGCGAAAACCGGCGAGGACGCGCTGTCGGAATTTACCCTGGGCGAAGCGGTGTTTTATCAAAACGGCACCTGGGTGTATGACGACCTGATCAGCGGCGGCCTGACGGACGAGCAGCTGGGCATGCTGCCCATCTATATCGGCGTGGACGGCGAGGAAAACCAGGGGCTGTGCACCGGTTCGGAAAACTACTGGTGCATCAACAAAAAAGCCGGGGAAGCCGACATCCAGGCCACAAAGGATTTTCTGGAATGGCTGGTCACCAGCGATCAGGGACGGGACGCGCTGGCCAACCAGATGGGGTTTGTTACCCCCTTTGATACCTTTGGCGATGAATATGCCGCCCACAACGCCTTGCTGGACGCCGCGAACGCCTATATGGACGAAGGCCGTCAGCCCGTGGGCTGGACCTTTACCACCATGCCCAGCGAAACCTGGAAAAACAATCTGGGAGCCGCCATGCTGGAATACGCCCAGGGCACGGGCAAATGGGAACAGGTGGAAAAGGCCTTTGTAGACGGCTGGAAGACGGAAGCGGCGGCCCGGTAAACCGGCCGCCGGTTACAGGGGTTCAGCCCCAGAGGTGCATATGGAAAAAACGTTAAAACGGTGGTGGCCCCTGTTTGTGCTGCCCACCATGGCCGCCTTTGCCATTGGGTTTTTGTGGCCCTTTCTGGTGGGACTGTACCTGTCCTTTTGCCGGTTTACCACCATCAGCAACGCCTCGTTTGTGGGCTTGCAAAACTATGCGCGCGCCTTTGCGGACGCCAGCAGCCGCTTTACCCATGCCCTGTGGTTTACGGCGCTGTTTGCACTTTTGTCCACCGTGCTGATCAATGCGGCCGGGCTGGCTCTCGCCCTGCTGCTGGTAAAGGGGCTGAAGGGCACGCGCCTGTTCCGCACGGTGTTTTTTATGCCCAACCTGATTGGGGGCATTGTGCTGGGCTGGCTGTGGCAGGTGCTGCTGAACGGGCTGCTGGCCCGGCGGGGCGTAACCCTGGTGTATAACGAATGGTACGGGTTCTGGGGCTTACAGCTGATTATGCTGTGGCAGCAGGCGGGCTACATGATGATTATTTATATCTCCGGGCTGAACGCCATTCCCGATACTCTGTCGGAAGCCGCCGCCATGGACGGGGCCAACGGCTGGCAGCTGCTGACCCGGGTGCGCCTGCCTATGCTGATGCCATCCATTACCATCTGCACCTTTTTAACCCTGACCAACGGGTTTAAGCTGTTTGACCAGAACCTGGCGCTTACCGCCGGTATGCCCGGCGGCCGCAGCGAACTGCTGGCCCTGAACATCTACAACACCTTTTACGGCCGCACCGGCTGGGAGGGAGCCGGTCAGGCCAAGGCGGCCGTGTTTTGCGTCATTGTGGTGGCGCTGGCCTGGCTGCAAATGCGGCTGACCCACACCCGGGAGGTGCAGCAGTGAAGCGTCGCGGCATAACCGGGCCGCTAACCGTCTCGGGGCTTGGCCTGCTCAGTCTGGCTTATATCTACCCGCTGGCGATGGTGGCCTATAACAGTTTTAAGAAAAAGGCGTTTATCAGCCGGGCTCCCTTTGCCCTGCCCACGGCCCAAAGCTTTGCCGGGCTGCAAAACTATCAGATCGGTCTCAGGCTCACCCAATTCGCGGGCGCTATGGGCTGCAGCGTGGCGATTACCGTTTTATCCGTAGGGCTGATTCTGCTGTGCACCTCCATGTGCGCCTGGTATATCAGCCGGGTGAAACGGCTGATGAGCCGCCTGACGTACCGCCTGTGTGTTTTCAGCATGGTGGTGCCGTTTCAAATGGTCATGTTCGCGCTAAGCAAAACGGCCAATGTGCTGGGGCTGAACACCCCCTGGACCATTCCCGTGGTCTATCTGGGCTTTGGCGCCGGGCTGGCGGTGTTTATGTTTACCGGCTTTGTCAAGGGCTGCCCCATAGCCGTGGAGGAATCCGCCATGATCGACGGCTGTACGCCGCCCCGCATGTTTTTTTCCGTGGTGATGCCCATTTTGCGGCCTACCTGCGTATCCGTTGCCATTCTGGAAGCCATGTGGATTTGGAACGACTACCTGCTGCCCTATCTGGTGCTGGATTTAAAGCGCTTCAAAACCATTCCCATTGCGGTGCAGTATTTAAAGGGCGGCTATGGATCGGTGGATATGGGAGCCATGATGGCCATGCTGGTGCTGGCCATTGTGCCCATTGTAGCGTTTTATCTGGCGGGGCAAAAGTATATTGTGTCCGGGGTCATGGCCGGGGCCATAAAAGAATAAAAATACAGGCAGTCTTCCTGAAAAGAGCCGGGAACAGCCGCGGTCTGCCCGCAAAGGGGATGAGTACGCGCCGTTTCCGGCTTTTCTATCCGTTATGCATAGATGCATAATTTTCAATGCAAAACGGGCTTGCGGCTCTGTCCGCCCGTTTTCGCCCCAATGGAACGATTGACGCAAGGGGTTTTCTTTGTTATGATAAGGGAGCAGTTCCCACGGTTGGGAAAAATCCTTCACACAACTGAATTTGGAAAGGACGGAAAAGACGGATGAAAAAGTTGCTTTCTCTCGTTCTGGCTCTGGCGATGGTTCTGATGGCCATCCCCGCGCTGGCGGAAACCACCGAAACCCTGCCCCTGGAGGGCACTCTGGTTGTGCTGCACACCAACGATGTGCATGGCCGCGCCATGGCGACCGACGACAGCTTCGGCTACGCCCGCATTGCCGCCTTCAAAAAGAACCTGCAGGCCATGGGCGCCAGCGTGCTGCTGGTAGACGCGGGCGACTTTTCCCAGGGCGCGCCGATTGTGAACCTGAGCACCGGCGCCGCCGCTATGGAGTTTATGAACGCCGCCGGTTATGACGCCGCCACCCTGGGCAACCATGAGTTTGACTGGGGCACGGACAACATGCTGCAAAACGTGGAAAAGGCCGACTTTGCCGTTCTGTGCGCCAATATCACCCGCACGGCCGACGGCACCACCCTGCTGCCCGCCAACAAAACCTTTGACATGCCCAACGGCATGAAGGTGGGCGTTTTTGGCCTGGACACCCCCGAAACCATGACCAAGGCCCATCCTGACAAGGTAAAGGGCATCACCTTTGCCAAGGAAGCCGATCTGTACGCCGTTGCTCAGGCGCAGGTAGACGAATTGCGGGCCGCCGGCTGCGACGTTGTCATCGCTCTGGGCCACCTGGGCGACAGCGACGAAAGCGAGCCCAACCGCTCCATCGACCTGCTGGCCAACGTGACCGGCATCGATCTGTTTGTGGACGGTCACAGCCACTCCACCATTGACGGCGGCGAAATGGACGGCGATACCCTGCGCGTATCCACCGGTGAATATTCTGAAGCCATTGGCTATGTCGTCATCACCAAGGACGGCGAGGGCGAGGAAGCCAAGCTGAACCTGTCCGCGGGTCTGTACAGCATGGAATGCGACGACGGCGCTTTCCTGGCCACCGGCGTATGCCTGCAGCCCGATGAGGAAGTGGACGCCATCGTCAGCAAGGTAAACGACGAGGTGGAAGCCACCCTGAGCGCCGTGTTTGCCAAGACCGAGGTGCTGCTGAACGGCGAACGCGCCCCCGGCGTGCGCACCGAGGAAACCAACCTGGGCGACTTTGCCGCCGACGCCATTCTGTGGTCCGCCCAGCAGGCGGTAGGCGATCAGGTGGTGGCCGCGCTGACTAACGGCGGCGGCATCCGCGCCAGCATTGAGGCCGGCGACATCACCATGAAGACCATGAAAACCGTATTCCCCTTCGGCAACGAAGTAGCCACCCTGCAGGTAACCGGCGCCGAACTGCTGGAGGCCCTGGAGGCCGCCACCTGGTCCACGCCCGACGCCATCGGCGCGTTCCCCCAGGTATCCGGAATTGAATACACCATCGACACCACCGTACCCTACGAGAACGGCGAAATGTACCCCAACTCCACCTATTACGCCCCCGCCAAGCCCGGCAGCCGTGTAACCATCGCTACCGTAGGCGGCGAACCCTGGGACGCCGAGAAGCTGTACACCATCGCCACCAACGACTTTACCGCTGCCGGCGGCGACACCTACTATGTGTTCGCCTACGCCTTCCAGCAGACCGGCAACAAGACCGGCGTGGCTTTGGAAGACGCGCTGGTGCAGTACACCCAGACCGTGCTGAACGGCGTAATCGGCGAACAGTACGCTGCTCCTCAGGGCCGCATTACCATCAAGTAAGCGCCCAGAAAGGGAAAAACCTTGTGGCCTCCAACTTCTTTGGAGGCCACGTTTTTTAAATCGGCAAATCAAAAACCGGCCTGCTTTTCTCAAAAGCAAGCCGGTTTCCTTTACTTCTGGGCTTCCTCAATCAGCTTCAGCACAGCGGCGGTGCCATCCTGCACAGGATAGGCTTCCAGGGCTTTCAGCATTTCATCCCGTTCTGCCAGCAGCTTCAGCAGCGCGTCGGTCATGGTGCGGGGGGTCATATCCTCCTGCATCAGCACCCGGGCCAGCCCCTGGCGCTGATAGCTCCTGGCGTTTTCAATCTGGTCGCCCCGGCTGGCCCCCAATGGATAGGGCACCAGCAGCATGGGCTTGTGCAGGGCCAGCAGTTCGCTCAGGGTATTGCTGCCCGCACGGCTCAGCACCAGGTCCGCCACCGCCAGCGCATCCGGCATTTCCGCAGACAAAAATTCCTTTTGGCAATAGCCGGGGGTGTCTTTCAGGCCTTCATCCAGATTGCCCTTGCCGCACAGATGCAGAACATCCATATGGGGCAGCAGCTCCGGCAGGGATTCCCGCAGGCATTTGTTTACGCTTTGGGCTCCCAGACTGCCGCCGGTCATCAGCAGCACAGGCTTGCTGCCGTCAAACCCGGCCAGCGCCAGCCCTGTGGCCCGGCTGCCCTTAAACAGCTCCGGGCGCAAGGGCGTGCCGGTATGTACGCCCTTCGGGCCAATGGCCTTGGCGCATTCGGGAAAGGTGGTGGCCACTTTTTTGGCGAATTTGGTGCAGATGCGGTTGGCCAGGCCCGGGGTTAGGTCGCTTTCATGGCAGACGGCGGGCACGCCGCACAGCCACGCGCCAATCACCACAGGCACGCTTACAAAGCCGCCCTTGGAAAACAGCACGTCCGGCTTCAGCTTATGCATCAGGTGTACGCTTTGAAACGCGCCCGCAATGACCCGAAACGGGTCGGTAAAGTTTTGCAGGCTGAAATAGCGGCGCAGCTTTCCGCTTTTAACCGCATGATAGGTAATGTCGGGAATTTTGGCAATCATTTCATGCTCGATGCCGTTTTCGGTGCCGATGTAATGAATATCGTAGCCCGCCTCCCGCAGACGGGGAATCAGGCTTAAATGGGGCGTAACATGACCGGCCGTTCCGCCGCCGGTAAGAACGATGCGTTTCATAAGCAGGTACTCCTTGACGTAATGTATAGGAACCTCTGTTAGTATACCACAAAAAGGGAAAGGTGGAAATGGCGGCGGTATGCCGCCCCGCCTACCCGATTCTTTTCAGCTCGGTCTGAAGGCGGCCCAGAATCCGCTTTTCCAGCCGGGAAATATAGCTTTGGGAAATGCCCAGCAGGTCGGCCACCTCCTTTTGGGTGCGTTCCCGCTGACCGCCCAGGCCAAAGCGCAGCATGATGATTCGTCTTTCCCGGGCGTTCAGGTGGTCCAGCGCGTCCCGGAGAATTTCCTTTTCAATTTCCTGGTCCAAATCGGCGGATACGGTATCTGGCCGGGTGCCCAGTACGTCGCTGAGCAGCAGTTCGTTGCCGTCCCAGTCGGTTTTCAGGGGTTCATCCAGGCTGACCTCCAGCCGCAGCTTGGACGTTTTTCTCAGGAACATTAAAATCTCGTTTTCAATGCAGCGGCTGGCGTAGGTGGCCATTTTGATCTTTTTTTCCGCGTCGAAGGTGCCTACCGCCTTAATCAGCCCAATGGTGCCGATGGAAATCAAATCCTCCAGAGGTATGCCTGTGTTTTCAAACCGGCGGGCGATAAACACCACCAGCCGCAGGTTATGCTCGATCAGCGTCTTGCGGGCCTCCTCATCGTTCTGCTTCAGCCGCAGGGCCAGCCGGCGCTCCTCCTGGGGCGACAGGGGCGGCGGCAGCGGATCCGGCCCGCCGATGTAAAAAAGCTCCTGGGGAAATAAAAGGGATAACAGCTGTTGAAACGTTTGATGAATCCGTACCTGACTCATAGGCTTCTTCCTCCCAACTCCCGCAAAGACGGGCCATGATTTGTGTTTTCACGCAGGGCCAGCAGGGGCACAAGCGCCTGCACGCCGCCGTATTCCGGCCCGGCCACCGCCACCTGCACATCCGCCTCCCGGGCCCGCCCGTTTACATACAGACGGCATACATCCGGGTGAAACAGGGGCATCAGCGCCGATCCCGCCGCCGTGCGCACCGTCAGCAGCCGAAACCCCAGCGGCAGGCCGGTCAGGCTGGATAAATCCTCCACATCGGGAAACAGCCGCCGGATTCCCCGGCGGGGCGCAACCACCACCGGCAGCCCTGTAACCGGGTCGCCCAGCAGGTTGCCGCTGTCCAGCATGGCCGGCAGAATCACCGCCCGCTCCCCCACCTGGATTTCCACCTGGGTTACGTTGCATAAGGCCTGGGGCCGCAGCCGCACCAGCAGGCACAGCAGCGCCAGCATGGTCAGGGTCAGGCCGCCGCACACCCGTACAGGCAGGCCGGTTTGCGCCAACGCCGCCGTAGCCCCGCCCGCCAGAAAAGCGGCGCACAGCGTGGTAAAGGCGCACCGCAGGCAGCTTTGCCTGCCCTGCCGCCCAAAGCACCAGCACACCCCCATCGGCAGGCTGCAAAGCCACAGCGGGCCGAGCCATGGCAGATACAGCGCCGCCAGCGAGCACGCCGCCCCTACGGCCGCCGCCTGCGCCAGACATCGCCTCCGCGGCGCGGGCAGCCCGGCCATCCGTCCGCCCAGGGGCAGGGTCAGCAGATTCATGGCCGCGTTCCACAGCAGGTATTCCTCCGCACAAACCAAAACAACGCGCCCCCCTTTGCCTACCCAGTATAGACAAAAGGGGCGCGCTGCCCTGTCGGTTTGCGTTGCGGAAAATGTCGTTTTAAGAAGGCCGCAAAGTCTGCCGGCTTTGCGGCTGAATCCGTTAGTCGTTTACACGGTTGTCGTTGCGTTCCTTCACCATGGCAATGGCCTGGGCAAAGGGGAAGGTGCCCAGGTTTTCGCCCTTGCGGTTGCGGATGGTAACGGTCTTTTCCGCCGCCTCCCGGTCGCCCAGCACAAACATGAAGGGAATCTTCATCATTTGGGCCTCGCGCACCTTAAAGCCGATCTTTTCGTTGCGCAGGTCAATTTCAGGCCGCAGACCGGCTTCCTCCAGCGCCTGGGTAATTTCCCGGGCCGCGTCGTCGCTGCGCTCGGTAATGGTCATGACCTTTACCTGCACCGGGCTGAGCCAGGTGGGGAACGCGCCGCCAAAATGCTCGGTCAGGATGCCGATGAAACGCTCGATGGAGCCGAATACTACCCGGTGAATCATCACGGGACGGTGCTTTTCGCCATCCGCGCCTGTGTAGGTCAGGTCAAAGCGCTCGGGCAGGTTCATATCCAGCTGGATGGTGCCGCACTGCCAGGTACGGCCCAGGCAGTCGGTCAGGTGGAAGTCAATCTTGGGGCCGTAGAACGCGCCGTCGCCCTCGTTGATCACATAGGGCACGCCCAGCTCGTCCAGCGCGCCCTGCAGGCCGTTGGTCGCCATCTCCCACATTTCATCCGTACCGATGGAGTTTTCCGGACGGGTGGACAGCTCCACATGATAGGGGAAGCCGAAGCGGGTATATACCTCGTTGATCAGGTTGTACACGCCCTTGATTTCGTCCTTGATCTGCTCGGGGGTCATAAAGATGTGGGCGTCGTCCTGGGTGAAGCAGCGCACACGCATCAGGCCGTGCAGCGCGCCGCTCTTTTCGTGGCGGTGTACCAGGCCCAGCTCGCCGGAACGAATGGGCAGGTCGCGGTAGCTCCACAGCTTGCGCTGGTATACCAGAATGCCGCCGGGGCAGTTCATGGGCTTAATGGCAAAATCGGTATCGTCGATTTTGGTGGTGTACATGTTTTCCTTGTAGTGGTCCCAGTGGCCGCTGCGCTCCCACAGGGCGCGGTTCAGCATAATGGGGGTCTTGATTTCCTCGTAACCGGCCTTGCGGTGCAGCTCGCGCCAGTAATCCTCCAAAACGTTGCGCAGAATCATTCCCTTGGGGTAGAAGAAGGGGAAGCCGGGTCCCTCGTCCCGAATGTCAAACAGATCCAGCTCGCGGCCCAGCTTGCGGTGGTCGCGCTTCTTGGCCTCCTCAATGCGGTCCAGATACTCCTGCAGCATCTCCTTGCTGGGGAAGGCGGTGCCGTAAATGCGGCACAGCATCTTGTTATGCTCGTCGCCGCGCCAGTACGCGCCGGCTACGCTGGTCAGCTTAAAGGCCTTCAGGTAGCTCAGGTTGGGCAGGTGGGGGCCGACGCACAGGTCGGTAAAGTCGCCCATTTCATAGAAGCTGATCACCTCGTCCTCGGGCAGGTCCTCAATCAGCTGCACCTTATAGGGCTCCTCCCGGCCCTGCATATAGGCGATGGCCTCGGCCCGGGGCAGGGTGTAGCGGCGGGGGCGAATGCTCTTTTTGGCCAGATGCTGCATTTCCTTTTCAATCTTGACCAGGTCGTCCATGGTAAAAGCCGGCTCAATGTCAAAATCGTAATAGAAGCCGTCCGCAATGGCCGGACCGATGGCCAGCTTGGCCTGGGGATACAGGTGCTTGACGGCCATGGCCATCAGGTGGCTGCAAGAATGGAAGAACACCTTGCGGCCCTCCGGGTCGTCAAAGGTGACGGGGGTCACGGTCTGGCTCCTGGTCACAGGGGCGAACAGATCGGCCATTGTGCCGTCCTCCAGCTTGACGGCCAGGTACTTTTTCAGATCATCGGGCATTTGGGCCTTGATCAGGTCGCCCACAGAGGCATTTTCCGCCACTTCATAAACCTTGTCAAACATTTTCAGTTCCATGGGATTTTTTCTTCTCCTTTCGTTCTTCCGGGGACAAGAAAACGCCCGTCCCCACAACGTGTGCGGGGACGGGCGATGATACGCTCGCGGTTCCACCCTGCTTAAAAGCCATAGGCTTCCACTCATTGGCTGGCGCTGTAACGCGCGCCGGGCGATACCATCGGCAGGTGGTGTCCGTCCTTTGCTTTCCATCCGCCGCTTGCAGCCAAGGCGGCAGTCTCTGCCAAAAGGAAACCAACGGGGCGCGTCCTGCGTCATCTGGATAACGTAATGATAGCACCCAGGGAGCAGGTTGTCAATAGCCGCGCGGCGAATCCGTTACCTCGATGAAAATCAGGAAAAATTCGCAGGGGTGAAACCTTTCTTTGCCTCCGGTCGTCTAGTGTGGTGAAAGCTGTTTTTCCTGCGCAGGCAAAGCAAACCCATTCACAAAGGAGGAGGACTGTCATGGACGCCGTTACCTTTCAGGCGCGGGCCATGGAGCTGGAAAAGCTGATGTACCAGGTCAGCTGGTCCATGCTGCGCAACCAGGAGGATTGCGCCGACGCCGTGCAAGAGGCCCTGACCCGCGCGTGGCAAAAGCGCGACACGTTAAAAAATGAGGAGCGTTTTCGTCCCTGGATGATGCAGATTTTAAGCAACACCTGCCGGGACATGCTTCGTCGAAAGAAAAAAATCCGCTTTGTGCCAATGGAGGAGCAAACCATGTACGCCGATCCTCCCCAGGGGCCGCTGCCCCTGAACGAAGCCATGGACCGCCTGCCCGCCGATATGCGGGTGCTGATTTCGCTGCACTATCTGGGAGGCTTCGGGCTTCGGGACATCGCCTCGTTATTGAAAATTCCCCTGGGCACGGTCAAAACCCGCGTTTCCCGCGCCCGTAAGCAGCTGAGCGTGTATCTCAGCGAAGAATGGGAGGATGATTTGCAATGAAGGATCAGGATTTTGCCCTGCGCCTCCAACAGGAACTGCCGGATGTGCCGGAAGGGTTTCACGACCGTATGACCCGCACCCTGAACAGCTTTGTGGTTCAGGAACGGTGCGAAAAAGCCGCTGCCCCGGCCAGACGGACTCGGCTGAGCCTGGCCTTTGCGCTGGCCGCGGCGCTGCTGCTGCTGGCCGCCGCAGCTGCTGCCGCCCTGCATTGGAACCTGTTTGATGAAATTTTTGGCGCCACCCCCAAAAACGCCGATCAGGTGCTGACCTCGGTGGTGCATCAGGAAACGGTCAACAACGTGGAAATTACCGTGGACGAGGCCGGCTACGACGGCATTACCCTGTACCTGCGCTGGCGCTACCGTATGCCGGATGTGGACACCCCCCTGGGCATGTATCGGGACGGCCAGACCGGCGACGGTCTGAGCGAGGAGGATTACCAGCTGCTGAATGAACACGGCGTGGGCTGGTGGATTGACCACCTGTGGATCAACGGCCAGTGCATCGGCATGGGGGCCAATTCCGGCGGCGGCGAACGGGGCAGCGAAACCCCGGGCGAAATCATCGTCAGCAGCTACTACCGGCTGGATAACGAGGATGTGTACCTGCCTGACGGCGACCTGACCATCTCTCTGCCCATTGGGCAGCGGCAGCCGCTGGAGGACTACTCCCTTGCCAATCACCCGGAAAAGTATGACGAAAATGGCAACCTGAAGCTGCCGGAAAAGGGCATGGTGACCTTTACCATTCCCAATAGCATCCGATCCCGGGTAACCACAGAACAGCCCATGGTATGGACCCAGCTGCCGGACGTGCGGGCCTGTGTAAGCAAGGTGGTGTATTCCCCCATCATGATGTACGTTACCCTGCAAATGGAATGCAGCCCGGACAGCCTGGCCCGCTACATTCAGGAAAACGGCGAGGGCTACTATGATGAAAACGGCACGCTGCTGTTCCCCTACAGCGGCATGGACCTTTACGGCGACTGGGCCAGCAGCCTGACGCTGGTGGACGGGCAGGGCCAGCCGGTATTCCCCAACCTGTACGACGATTACGGCTATGTGTATGGAAACAACGGTTACGGCTCCGAATGGGCCGAGTACCTGTTCCCCTATCTGGACAGCTATCCCGCCGAGATGTGGCTGGCCCCCATGCAGGACGGCACGGTGGATTTGTCCCGCGCCCTGCGGGTTCGCTGACAGGAGGACGGCATGAAGCGGCTATGGCTCTTATGCCTTCTCCTGCTGATTCCCCTGCAAGCCATATACGAAGCTGGGCAAATAAATTGAACCTCTTAAACAAGGAAAAAGAGATTTACGTCCAAAACAGGGCTTTTTATCAAATGTTGTGGTAAACAGGATTCACAGAGCATAAAATGCGGGCGCGGAAGTTGCTGAAATAACGGAAACCAAAGGCCACGCATTTGAGGGTTTTAATGGCGTTGTTGCAGCCATCGGTGAAGCCGTTGGAGAAAGCGCGTCGAAAGCGTTGAGGATGTAGGGCTTCCAGTTTTTCAGCAATCGCCTGCAAGCCATAAACTCCGGCAGCATGAGCCAGTCGCAGGCGTTGAACCAAATGGAGAGCAGCTCCGCGGCTTCGGAACGGTTTTTCGCATCCATGAAGTTGAAAAAGAGCTCTTTCAATGCGTAAGCCTGGTAAAGCTTTGAGACTATCCCAAGAATTGTGTAAACCTCCAAGCTGGTGTAGAATAAGAAATATCAGTTTGGAGGTTTATGAGTATG
>CAKTUU010000013.1 GCA_934621505.1 uncultured Clostridia bacterium | reverse complement strand
AAAGCCAATATGCTCGCTGCTCTTATCCGCCCTGATAATCTCCTTGACCTTTTCGCTTTTTTATGAGACGGGCGTGTACAGATTGTATTGTCCTATTGACAAAAAAAAATTACCTGCTACCATAAGATACTGTGGCCTTTTTCAGGCTGCCGGTAAAGAAGAAGGAGAAGAAAGATACGATGCAGACCCAGGAACGCTCTAAAATGCTTGGCTCCATGGACATGGGAAAACTGGTGCCAAAGGTAGCCATTCCCGTCATGATCAGTATGCTGGTGCAGGCGCTGTACAACGTGGTGGACGGCATTTTTGTCGCCCGTTACAGCGCCGACGCCCTAACCGCCGTTTCGCTGGCCTATCCGGTGCAGATGCTGATGATCGCCGTATCCACCGGCCTGGGCGTAGGCTTTAACAGCCTGATCAGCCGCAAGCTGGGCGAAAAGCGCCCGGAGCAGGCCCGTGCCGCCGCACTGAACGGTATGCTGACCGAGCTGTGCGGCTATGCCATTTTTCTGGTATTCGGCCTGTTCTTTTCCCACAGCTTTTTTGATCTTTTTACCTCCGTGCCCCACCTGCGTCAGCTGGGCGGCGAATACCTGAGCATCGTCTGCATTTACAGCTTTGGTCTGTTTTTCTCCGTATGCTTTGAACGCATGATGCAGGCCACCGGCAACACCACCCTGTCCATGGCTACCCAACTGCTGGGCGCTGTGACCAACATCATTCTGGATCCCATTATGATCTTTGGCCTGTACGGCTGCCCGGCCATGGGCGTGGCGGGCGCGGCCATCGCCACCGTGATCGGCCAGATTGCCAGCATGACCCTGGGCCTGACCCTGAACCAGTGCAAGAACCGGGAGCTGCGCATCCACCTGAAGGGCTTCCGCCCCAACAGGGAAATTCTGAAGGGCATTCTGGCGGTAGGCTTTCCCAGCATTATCATGCAGTCCATTTCCTCCGTCATGAACGTGCTGATGAATCTGATTCTGCTGGGCTTTGGCGCTGTGGCGGTAAGCGTGCTGGGCGTGTACTTCAAGCTGCAATCCTTTGTGTTTATGCCTGTTTTTGGCCTGAGCAACGCGCTGGTGGCCATTATCGGCTACAACTACGGCGCGCGGAATCGCCAGCGGGTGTATGATTCCATTAAAGTATCCCTGAAATGGGCAGGCGTGATTATGCTGCTGGGTACGCTGGCCTTCCTGCTGATTCCCCAGACGCTGCTGAGTCTGTTTGAATCCGGCGAGGCCAGCGACCTGACCAACATGGGCGTGGTGGCCCTGCGCATTATCAGCCTCAGCTTTTTAATGGCCGCTGTGGGCATTACCATCAGCACCTGTTTCCAGGCCATTGGGAAGGGTTTTTACAGCCTGCTCATGAGCCTTTGCCGCCAGCTGATCGTGCTTTTGCCCGCCGCCTGGCTGCTGAGCCTGACCGGCAACGTAGACGCTGTGTGGTGGAGCTTTCCCATTGCGGAGGTCATTTCGCTGGCTCTGTGCCTGAGCCTGTACAAGCATGTGGACGATACCATGCTGAAAACGCTGTAAAGTCACTTTATCCTCTCACACGTTTTTGTAAAGCAAAAACCGTCATGCCTGACAGTCATCAGGCACGACGGTTTTGCATTTTACTGCGCTTCTTCCTCCCCCAGCACGGTTTCTACCAGCTCCAGCACCTTGTCCCGGCCGGTCATATCCTCGCTGGAAAAGGGAATGATCTCCCAGGGCTGCACGTTCAGCGCCCGGCAGACAGGCGCCAGGTACTTCATACGCGCGCCGCGGCTGATTTTATCCGCCTTGGTGGCTACCACCGTAAAGGGAATATCCATCTGGTGAAAATAGCGGTTCATGGCGATATCGTCCTGGGTAGGGTCGTGACGAATATCCACCAGATGCAGCACATGCATCAAATGAGTGCTTTCCTGAAAATAGCGGTCCATCATCTGGCCCCAGCGCATTTTTTCCGCCTTATCCACCCTGGCGAAGCCATAGCCGGGCAAATCCACCAGATGAAAGGTTTCGTTAATCAAAAACACGTTAATCAGGCGGGTCTTGCCCGGGGTGGCGCTGGTTTTGCACAGCTTGCGCCGGTTGCACAGGGCGTTGATCAGCGAGCTTTTGCCCACGTTGCTTTTGCCCACCACCGCCAGCTGCGGCAGGGTAATGGGCGGCTGCTCGTGATAATCCGCCAGACTGGTGACAAAGGTCGCGGTTTTGATTTCCATCTTATGTTCCTCTGTAAGCGTTGGTTTTCACGACGGTCTGCGGAACCGTCAGAGGCGCGTCCACCCGGGATACCATGGGCGGCTCGCACACCAGGGCGGCCTTCAGCACCTGCTGCACATCCTCCACCGGCTGAATGTGAATGGCGGAGCGCACCTCGGGGGCAACGTCCTCCAAATCCTTCAGGTTTTCCTTTGGAATCAGCACATGGGTAATGCCCGCGCGATAAGCGGCCATCAGCTTTTCCTTTAAGCCGCCAATGGGCAGCACCCGGCCCCGCAGGGTAATTTCGCCCGTCATGGCCACGCTTTGCTTGACGGGAATGGCCGTCAGCGCGCTGACCAGCGCGGTAATCAGGGTAACGCCGGCGCTGGGGCCGTCCTTGGGCACGGCTCCCTCCGGCACATGAATATGAATATCATGCTCCTTAAAGAAGCTGGCGGGAATGCCCCATGGCTCGCAGTGGGCCCGCACCCAGGACAGGGCCGCCTTGGCGCTTTCCTGCATCACATCGCCCAGCTTGCCGGTCAGCTGCAGGCTGCCGCTGCCCTGCATGACCATGCATTCCACCGACAGCATTTCGCCGCCCACCGTAGTATAGGCCAGTCCATTGACAACGCCGATGCGGCTTTCGTTTTCCAGCGGTTCCCGCATGTATTTGACCGCGCCCAGATACCGGGTCAGCTTGTCCGGGGTTACTGTGATTTCATTCTTTTTTTCTTCCAGCAGTTCCACCGTGGCCTTGCGCACCACATGGGCAATGGTCCGTTCCAGTTCGCGCACGCCCGCCTCGCGGGTGTACCCTTCAATCAGCTGGCGCATTACCCTGTCGTTGATACGCACGGCCCTGGGCTTCAGCCCATGGGCGGCAATCTGCTTGGGCAGCAGGTGCTTGCGGGCAATACGCAGCTTCTCCTCGTCGGTATAGCTGGGAACCTCGATGATTTCCAGCCGGTCCAGCAGGGGCGCGGGAATGTTTTCGATGTTATTGGCCGTGGTAATAAACATGACCCGGCTCAAATCAAAGGGCAGCTCCATGTAATGGTCCCGGAACGCGTAGTTCTGCTCCGCGTCCAGCACCTCCAGCAGGGCCGACGCCGGGTCGCCCCGAAAATCGCTGCTCATTTTATCAATTTCGTCAAACAGGAACACCGGGTTCATGGTGCCCGCCTGCTTGATACCGGAGATAATGCGGCCGGGAATCGCGCCCACATAGGTGCGCCGGTGGCCCCGAATTTCCGCCTCGTCCCGAACGCCGCCCAGGGACATTTGCACAAACTCCCGTCCCACCGCCTTGGCAATGGCCCGAACGATGGAGGTTTTGCCCACGCCCGGAGGGCCCGCGAAGCACAGAATCGGGCCCTTCATGTCGTCCTTCATGCGAAGCACGGCCAAATACTCAATGATGCGCTCCTTCACTTTTTCCAGACCGTAATGGTCCTCATCCAGCACCCGGCGGGCCCGCTTCAGGTCCAGATTGTCCGTGGTGGATTTGCCCCAGGGCAAATCCAGAATCCACTCCACATAGGTGCGGCTCACCCCGATTTCGGGGGTTCCGGGGGCCATGCGGCTCAGGCGTTCCAGTTCCTTTTCCGCCTTGGCGCGCGCCTCGTCGTTCAGCGGGGTTTGCGCCAGCTGGTCCCGCAGTTCCTCCACATCGGTGGCTTCCTTGTCCCCCAGCTCCGTCTGGATGGCCTTAATCTGTTCCCGCAGATAGTAATCCTTCTGGTTTTTCTCAATCTGCTTTTTGATTCGGGCCTGCACCTGCTTTTCCACGTCCGCCAGTTCGGTTTCCCGCAGCAAAATGGCGCACAGGGCCTCCAGCCGGTCCTTTACCTTCAGCTTTTCCAGAATGGCCTGACGGTCCTCCAGCCTGGTCAGCACATTGGCGGCGATGATATCCGCCAGCTGGTCCGGCTTATCCACATCCAGCACAGACCGCATGGTTTCCTGAGAGACCCGCATACTGGACGTGCAGTATTCCTCAAAGTAGGTATGGGCCGTGCGAACCAGCGCCTGCATCTCCGGCGTGTCCTGGGCCGTTTCCTCCTTGACGGGGCGCACCGTGGCCACCATGCAGGGGTCCTCGGACAAAAGGCTGCCCATCACGGCCCGCTGCAAGCCCTCCACCAATACGCGAATGCTGTCGCCCGGCAGGTTCAGCACCTGCTTCACCTGAGCGATGGTGCCCACCCGGCACAAATCCGACAGGGCGGGTTCCTCAATCTCCGCGTCCATCTGGGCTACCAGAAAGATGCGCTGGTCCTCCATCATGGCCTTTTCCAAAGCGGCCACGCTCTTGGGACGGCCCACGTCAAAATGCAATACCATATGGGGAAAAGCCATCATTCCCCGTAGCGGAAGCACAGGCATTTGAATGCCTCTGCGTGTTGTTCCCTGCATACCGTTCCTCCCGTTGCCCTAAAACCAAGGGCGTACTTTGCGGCCTGAAAAGAAAAGCCGCTGACTGATTATAACGGCATTTGCGGTCAAATGCAAGCACCCGGGAGGATTTGGCTTACGCCTTTCCCAGGGCGGGCTGTTCCTCAGCGGCCAGAACAGCCGCGGGCGCGGGCTGCGCAGGCACGGAGGGCTCCGTGGGGTGAGCGGCTGCTTGCGGCAGCAGCATCAGGTCGATGGCTTCCGTCAAAGTAGAGATAGGTTTTACCAGAATAGTGGTATGCTCAAATTTTTCCATCTGATTATCGGCGGGAATCAGCACAGTGGTCAGGCCCGCGTGCTCCGCCGCCTCCACCTTGGCCGGTACGCCCCCCACCGGCTTCACCATCCCGCGAACGGATACCTCGCCCGTCACGGCCATTCGGCCGTCCACCGGCCTGCCGGTCATGGCGCTGGCAGCCACCACCGCCATGGCTACCCCAGCGGATGGGCCGTCTACCGGCGTGCCGCCGGGAAAGTTAATGTGCAAATCATATTCCCGGGTGGGATAGCCCATGGAGCACAGCAGGGTCATCACATTTTCCAGCGAACTGCGGGCTGTGGACTTTCGGCGGATTTTGCGGCCCTCCGTGCCGATTTCCTCCTCCTCCACAATGCCGGTAATATGAATTTGTCCGCTGCCCGGCTGGGCCACCGCTTCAATTTCCATGGTCGCGCCCTGATGGCTGCCCACCACGGCCAGCCCATGCACCACGCCCACCCGGCTTTCCGTATCCGCTTTCTGATCGGGGCGGGCGGCATAGTGGCCGGAGTAAATGACCCACTCCACATCCCGAGTGCAAAGCTCCGTGCGGTTTTCCATTTGGGCCAGCCCGGCGCACATCTGCACAATATTTACGGCATCCCGGCCGCAACTGGCAAAGCGCCCCACCATCTCCGCGTCCTTGCGGGCCATTTGAAAGCCCGCCCGCTTGGCGGAGTTATAGGCGATGTCCGCGATTTCCTCCGGCTCCAGGGCGCGAAAGAACACCTCCATGCAGCGGCTGCGCAGCGCAGGCGAAATTTCCTGGGGACTGCGGGTAGTCGCCCCTACCAGACGAAAATCCGCCGGAAGGCCGTTTTTAAAAATATCGTGAATGTAGCGGGGCACGCTGGTATCATCGGGGTTATAATAGGCGGATTCCAGCATCACCTTGCGGTCCTCCAGCACCTTGAGCAGCTTATTCATCTGCACAGGATGCAGTTCGCCGATTTCATCCAGAAACAGCACGCCGCCATGGGCGCGGCTGACTGCTCCCGGTTTGGGCTGAGGCACGCCCTGCACGCCCAGAGGACCCGCGCCCTGATAAATGGGGTCATGTACGCTGCCAATCAGAGGGTCCGCTATGTAGAACGAAAGAAAGTATTTTCAGCGCCTTTTTTTCAAAGAATCAAACGGAGTGAAGGACCAAAAAACGCCCGGATGGTTTTTGAGCCATCCGGGTTTTGCCTGTTTTAGCTATGAGCAATTCGTTTCCGAAGCAGCAGTCCCACCATTCCGCCGCCTGCCAGCAGCATCAGCGCCGCCCACAGCAGCAGATGACTGTCATCGCCTGTTTTGGGCGGTTGACCGGATGAGTCCGGCCCCACCGGAGGAACCGGCTTTTCCTGCTCGTTCCACCGGGCGGTATAGGTGGCGTTTCCTGTGACCGTATTGGCTACAGCCGGGCTCCATCCCACAAAGGTATAGCCTGTCCGCTGGGGCGTGCCTTTAAAGGCGGGCGTTGCTTCTCCGGCTTTCAGGTTGCTGTACACCTGATCGGCAAACGCCGTGCCGTTGGCTCCATCTTTGTAGGTGACGGTATAGGTCGCCGCAGGCTGCTGTTTCCACTGGGCCGTGTAAGTAGCATTTCCTGTGACCGTATCTGTCACAGCCGGGCTCCATCCTACAAAGGTATAGCCTGTCCGCTGGGGCGTGCCGTTAAAAGCGGGCGTTGGGTCGCCGGCTTTCAGGTTGCTGTACACCTGATCGGGGAAGGCCTTGCCGTTGGCTCCATCTTTGTAGGTGACGGTATAGGTCGTCGCGGGCTGCTGTTTCCACTGGGCCGTATAAGTAGCGTTGCCCATGACCGTATCTGTCACAGCCGGGCTCCATCCTACAAAGGTATAGCCTGTCCGCTGGGGCGTGCCGTTAAAAGCGGGCGTTGCTTCTCCGGCTTTCAGATTGCTGTACACCTGATCGGGGAAAGCTTCGCCGTTGGCTCCGTCTGTATAAGTGACGGTATAGATTTCCGCGGGTTGCTGTTCCCACTGGGCCGTATAAGTAGCGTTGTCCATGACCGTATCAGTCACAGCCGGGCTCCATCCCACAAAGGTATAGCCTGTCCGCTGGGGCGTGCCATTAAAGGCCGGTGTGGCGTCGCCTGCTTTCAGGTCGCTGTACACCTGATCGGCAAACGCCGTGCCGTTGGCTCCATCTTTGTAGGTGACAGTATAGGTTTCCGCGGGCTGCTGTTCCTGCCAGACCGCGTACAGCGTGGTTGTGCCTGTCACCACAATGCTTCCGCCCGGCTGACGTTCCGCCGTGGTCGCGTTTCTGTCAGTGCTCCACCCCAAAAAGGTAAAGCCCTCCCTGGTAGGCTGCTGGCCTGAAATAGTAAAAGTATGACTTTTCTCATAGGGAGATGTAGCGGTATAGGTTTGCGTGGCAGGCGCGCCTGTGCCGCCGTTCGCGTCATATTTCAAGGTGAAGGTCAAATAGGAAGGCGCGCCCTTAAAGTAGTAATAGGCCGTGTTTTCGCCGTTCGCCAACAAAGCGCTGGCACCTTCGCTTCTTTGGTTGCTTCCGCTTCCCGCCCAGCTGATATAATCTACCTTATTGTTGTCCACGCCTGTCCACAGTTCCCTGGCATAGGGCAGACGGAATCTATCATTATTCACATTGTATTTTCCCAAATCAACGGTAATGTCATAGCCGCTGATTTTCGTAACAGGATGGCCATCGATGGTATCCCCAACCTTTACCTTCACCCCTGTCACGGTATGGTTTACCGATGGATGCAATATAACCGTACTATTGCCAGCGGCCATCGCGCTTAAAGGTATGCTTGCCACCAGAATGGTTAACGCCAGAAAGAATCCCGCCAGTTTTTTCAGAATCATCCCGATACCCCCTTATCTTCTTAGCGGAAAAATGTCCCTTTCTCAAAAAGTACACTTTTTGAGCATATGGAGTATGGGATGTTTTCATTCTGGATTTTTTGCAAATTTCAGGTCGAATGGATTGAAAATTACCAGTTGCAAGACATTCCTATTTTTGTTATAATGGTAAAAACCTTCATCAAAAAGTGTACATTATGAGCATCCTTTTTCCCGTTCTTTTTTTCTGCGGTAAAAAGTAGCGCGGCTCATATTGCAAAGCCAGAGCGTTTCCGTTAAGGAATGCTCGCGGCTTTCCAATTTTGCAATTAGCTCGTCAAAATCATCCGGCAGCGGCTTGGACGGACGGCCAAAGCGAACGCCCCTCTCCTTTGCGGCCTCAATGCCCATTCTTTGCCGCTGACGAATGTTTTCCCGCTCATTCTGGGCCGCAAAGGATAAAACCTGCAAAACCAAATCCGCGATAAAGGTTCCCATCAAATCCTTGTCCCGCCGCGTGTCCAGCAGCGGCATGTCAATGACGCAAATATCCACCCCCATTTCTCTGGTCAGCTTTTGCCATTGCATTTGGATGTCCTGATAGTTTCTGCCCAGCCGGTCGATGCTTAAAACATACAGCACAGCGCCTTTGGGCATTTTGGCCAGCATATTTTGATATTGCGGCCGCTCAAAGGTGCTGCCCGACTGTTTATCAACAAAAATGTTCTTTTCCCTGCGCACATGGCGGCGTAGCGCCATCAGTTGCCGCGCTTCGTTTTGATCCATACTGGATACGCGGGCATATCCAAAAATCATGTTTTTTTCCAAATGGATTCACTCCTTTTGCAAAATTGCTTCCTTTATTATGGATTTTTGATGGCAAAAGGCCAATCCTCGAACTTCCTCCTGATATGAAAAAGAGCCGCTGGCATCAGCGCCAACGACTCTTTCACAAAACGGGGCCTATTATTTGTTGTACTTATAGAAACCCTCGCCGGAGGCCATGCCCAGCTTACCGGCGGCGATATACTCCTTCAGCATCTTATCCATCCCCTTAAAATTGTAGGGGGCCAGGAAGGAGGGAACCTTCAGGTACATCTTTACAATATTATGGGCAGTGGTCAAGCCCACCGTATCCAGAATGCGGAAGGGCCCCTTGGGCGCGCCCGTGCCCAGCTCCCACGCCTTGTCGATGCTCTCCGGGTCGGAGATGCCGTTCACATACAAATCCATACCGCTAAACAGCAGCGGCACCAGCATGGAATTCAGCAGATAGCCGGATTTTTCCTTCCGAACCGGCAGGGCGATCATGCGAATATCCTGGGCAAACTGCATGATTTCATCAAAATATTTGGGATCGGTCTTGCTCTGGGCCATGACCTCGGCGGTATTGTTCTTCCAGATGGAATTGGCAAAATGCAGGGACAGGAACTTTTCAGGCCGTCCGGTATACTTGGCCAGCTTGGAAGGCAGCAGCGTAGAGGAATTGGTCACGATGATGGTTTTTTCCGGCAACAGCGGAGCCAGCTTCTGGTAGAAGGCGATTTTGTCCTCCATATTCTCCGCCATGGATTCAATGATCAGGTCCGCGTCCTCCACGGCCTTTTTCATGTCCGTTTCCAGTTTGATTCCGGCATAGGCTTTTTCGGAATTGGCCAGGCACTGTTCCTTGTCAAAGCTGTCCTGACCGGCAATGCCCCGGGCCCAATCCTGAAAATTCTTTCCCTCGGGAGTGGCCATTTTTTCAATGGTTTCGGCGTACACCTGCTTCAGATGGTCCAGTTTCGGCTGCGTGCGGCCAATGCTGCCCTCGCTGCGCAGCCAAATGGTCACGTTAAACCCACAGTACGCGGCCTGATAGGCAATCTGGCTGCCCAGCACGCCGCCGCCCGCCACCACTACGTTACGAATCATATGTGTCATTCCTTTCTGCTGTTATCGATATACAGCTGTTCTGTTTATTTCGACACGTTTCTGGATGTACCTTCCATGGGATGAATCATTTTTTCACTTCTTTGGACAAGCCATTGGAAAGCATACAAAAAAACCGGCGATTTCTCGCCGGCTTGCAAATAGAACCGCGCGTCAGCAGGTTTCCTTTGCCTCTTTCACAGCTTCCGCCTTTTGGGCGGCTTCGCTTTCTTCTTTCTTTTCGTTGCTGCTTTCCCAGTGAATCAGCACCGTCATGGCCGCGCGCAGCACCATGGTCAGTCCCACCATCGCCAGGGTTTTCACGTCCTTGCTGACAACCGTGCGCAGCACCTCGCCGCCCAGCATAAATTCCAGCGCAAGGGCGATGTTTTTCCCCAGCATCAGCGGCACAATGCCATTGTGCTTAATGGCGCAGATCAGGCAGCGCACAACCGTGGCCAGAATAATCAACACGCCGATCAGTTCCAGAATCACAATGCCATACTCCGCAATGGTCAGCAGCACTTTTTCCAAAAATTCCAGCATTTTTGCCTTGCTCCTTTAAATCACCAGATCCACATCGCCGTCGCCGCCATAAACCGTCACGGTCAGACGGTTGGGCAGGCAGGTGATGCACTGGCCTGTGTAACGAATTTTTCCCTGGCGCACGCAGATACCGTCCGGACAGTCCGCCCAGATCATGCTTGCCTGGCCGTCCTGAACCAACAGCCGGTTGGTGCCGCCGTTCAGGTCGTATGTACCATCGGCGGACAGGGCGTATCGCGCCACCTCCACCCCATTCACACACACGCTGACGCCCGCGCCCTCCGTGCGGTTTCCATTGAACAGCACGAAGAGCAGGGCGATAACGGCTGCCAGGGCAACCAACACCATCACATTGCGTTTTAGGGACAGCCTCATTTGAAAGCCATCACAGCCAGCGCCAGAATGGAAGCCGCCACCAGCGTAATGGGCAGGCCGCGGAACGCCTTGGGCACATGCTTGTCGCTGATCTTGCTCTGGATGCCGTTCATCAACAGCAGCGCCAGCAGGAAGCCCAGACCCACGCCCAGCGTGGCCAGCATGGCCTGGCCATAGGTATAGCCCAGGGTAATGTTGTTCATGGTTACGCCCAGCACCGCGCCGTTCAGCACAATCATGGGAGCGTACAGCTTCAGCGGGCTGTGCATCGCGTTGCGGGCCACAGCGTCCGCCAGATACACAACCGCCGCAATCACCACCACAAACACCAGCGTCTGCAAATAAGCGGCGTTCAGGGGCGCCAGCAGATAGGTCTGCAGGGGCCAGGTAATCAGCGTGGCCAGCAGCATTACAAGGGTGGTAGCAATGCCCATGGCGGCGGTCTTTTGGTTTTTATGGGAGTATCCCAGGAAGGGAGCTACGCCCAAGGCGTTTTGCAGCACATAGTTGTTTACCAGCACGCCGCCCATCAGAATCGTCAGAATGGATTCCATTACTTGCCCGCCTCCTCGTCTTCAATACCGGCAGCCGCAAAGGCGACGCCGTGGCCCTGAATTTTGGCGGGCCAGATTTTTTGCACCACAGCCGCCACAATACCGGCAGCCAGCAAGCCGCCGGGAACCTGGCTGAGCATGGGAACCGTGTAATTTTTCAGCCATTCAATGGGCATGCCCGCAAAGGACGCGCTGCCAAACACCTCCCGCAGGGCGGCGGTTACCAGCAGCATCACGGCCAGGCACAGGGCGGTCAGCACGCTGCCAGCCACCGCGCCGCCAAAGCCGCCGTCCATAGCCAGCTCGGCCTGGTCCACCACCAGCAGGTTCACCGCGGTTACCGCCAGGTAGATTCCCAGCGCCTGATAAATGGTGGGCAGCAGGGCGTTCATGGTCATCTGGGCTGCGGTTACATAGAAAGCGGTTACCAGCAGAATCGCAGGTACGCGCACGCTTTGCGGAATCACTTTGCGCAGCGCCCACAGGGTAACGTTGCCAAGCAGCATTACGGCCAGCATGGCGGCCGCCATGCCCAGCGCGCCCAGAACGGTGCCGGTTACGGCCACCATCGGGCAAATGCCCAGAAACAGCAGCACCATCGGCTTTTGCACATTCTTACTCATGGTTATTTACCTCCATTCGCCTGAATCCACTGGAAGGTTGCAAACACATCGTTGGCAGCGGTGCGAATTGCGCCGGTGGTAAAGGTAGCCCCGGCCACCAGAGCCTGTTCGCCGGTAAAGGTATCTACGGTCAGGCCCATCAGGCCGGCCTTGTAGGCGTCCTTGTCCACCTCTTTGCTGACGGCGAAATAGTCCTCCTCAAAGAACAGCGGGCTGGCGTTCATACCGGCAATCGCGCCGTTTTCATCCAGCATAAAGTAGCCGGTGGTGGTTTCATTATTGTAGCTGTAGGTTTCCGTCACAAAGCCGAAGTACTGCTTGCCCTCGGACTGCACGGAGTAGGCCTCGGTCACGCTGTTAAAGGTATCCACCAGCACGGGAGTAAACTCGGCGTCGTCGGCAACCATTTTGCGCAGCTTCTTGGACACCTTTTCCGGGGTGGGGAAGGTCTGGTTCTCCAGGGCCTGCACCTCGGCAACGATGTCCGCCTGCTGGGCGGTTACATCCTCACCGGCGGGGGTGTATACCTTGCAGAAGCCGGAGGTATTGCACACCGCCAGGTAGTTGGCGTCGCCGTTTCTGGCAAAGGCGGCGATACCGCTTTCGTTCTTGGCCGCCAGCGCGCGCTGGATGTAAGTGAAGGACCCGCTGATCTCGTCCGCCTGCACAATGCCGGAAGCGTTGGCAATGCCGGGATACACGGTGGGCAGCAACTCATCCATCAGCTGTTCGTCGCTCTTGACCGCCTCAGCCACCAATCCGTTGGCGGACAATGCCGCGAAGCCGTCGGCCACGGCGTTCTTAAAGGCGGAAGAAGAATAGGTAACGCCCGCCACCAGGCTTACGCCGGACAGGGTGGAATCCTGCCCCACATAGGTGGAGGGATAATCCGCGCCAAAGTCCTTGCTTTCGGGATAGTTGGTAACCTCGGTGCCGATGATCTTGCCTTCCTTATCCACAGCCAGAGTAAACTCGATGGGATCGCCGGTATAGCCCTTGGTGGTGGACAAAAGCAGGGCGTAGCCGTTACCGGCGGACTCGGCATAAATGCCCTTCACCGTTTCGGGAACGTCCTTCAGGGCGGATTCATCCGCCACACTCTGGCTGTACAGCAGGTCAAAACCGGTAGCGTCAGGCATTACATTGTACAGCATGCCCGTCTGCTGGCTGGCCGCGTTCTTTTCAATCATGGGCGCGGTCACCAGATTCAGTCCGGACAGGGCCAGCACAAACACCACAGCCAGTACGGCCAGAGTCAGCGCGGGCTTGACAATCTGGCGCTTTTTGCGTCCGCCCCACGCGCCGCCCAGCGGCCAGTGCTCCGTCACCTTTTCAATGGCGGGGGTCAGAATGTTCATGGCCAGAATGGAGAAGGAAACGCCCTCAGGATAGCCGCAGAACTGACGGATGATAAAGGTAATCAAACCGCAGCCAATGCCGAAGACCACCCGGCCGGAGGAGGTAATGGGCGTGGTTACATAGTCGGTCGCCATAAAGATAGCGCCCAGGAACAGGCCGCCCGCCAGAATTTCGTACAGGGCCATCTGGAAGCTGCCGCTGGCAATCAGAAAACACACAAAAACGGTAGCCACAAAGGAGAAGGGCACATACCACTTGATCACCTTACGCCATACCAGATAGGCATAGCCCAGCACAAGCGCCAGAATGCAGGTTTCACCAATGGTGCCGCCATGCACGCCCAGCAGCATGTTCAACAGGCTGGGGGCGGCGCTGACGCCGTCATGGGCCAGCACTTCCAGCGGGGTAGCGGAAGCGGCCAGCTCCACTACAGTGGGATTGGCGCCGCCCGCAACGGTGGAAGCAAAGGCAACCAGCAGGAACACACGGGCGGTAATGGCCGGGTTGGCAAAGTTGTAACCCAGGCCGCCAAACAGGCACTTCACCACCACAATGGCAAAGACGGAACCCAGAGCGCACTGCCACAGGGGCACGTTGGTGCTCAGGTTCAGGGCCAACAGAATGCCGGTCACCACGGCGCTCAGGTCGCCAATGGTCTGCTTTTTGCCGGTGATTACGTCAAACAGCGCCTCGGCCAGAACAGCGCTGGCCACGCAAACGCACAGAATCCACAACGCCTGCACCCCAAACAGGACCACAGCCGCCACACAGGCGGGCGCCAGCGCCAGAATCACGTCCAGCATGACCCGCCGGGCGGAAGCGCCGCAATGGATGTGAGGGGAGGAGGTTTGAACCAAGTTTTGCATTATCGGCTACCCTCTTTCTTCTCAGCGTGAGCGGCCTTGTAAGCTCTTACAAACTTCATGGCCTCGCGGTTGGTTTGAACCAGGGGACGATGGGCGGGGCACACATAAGCGCAGCAGCCGCACTCCATGCATACCTTGATGTCCAGTTTTTCCAGAGCGCCGTAGCGCTCATCCTCGTCCTCAATTTCCATGGCCCGGTCAAAGCCGTGGGGATTCAGGCGCAGGGGGCAATAGTCCACGCAGCGCCCGCAGCGCAGGCAGGCGGACGGCTCCAGAGCCTGGGCCTCCGTGCGGTTAAACACCAGCACGGCGTTGGTGGCCTTAATCACCGGTTCGCTGGCGTCCTTGACGGCAGCGCCCATCATGGGGCCGCCCAGGATTATCTTGCCCGCTTCCTCCTTCAGGCCGCCCGCGCGTTCAATCAGGCAGCCCACCGAAGTCCCGATGGGGGCCAGATAGTTGCCGGGCTTCGCCACGGCAGAGCCATCCACAGTGATGCATTTTTCCACCAGAGGCATGCCATCCACCATGTACCGGGCCATCTTGGCCAGGGAGGTAATATTGATGATGATAACGCCCAGAGAGGCCAGACGCTGGCCCGCCTGCACCACCAGGCCCGTGGCGTTGTACAGCAGCGCCTGCTTTGCGCCCTGGGGATAAACGCAGTCCAGCTCCAGCACCCGCACGGTGCTGTCGCCGTCAAATACGCGCTTCATTTCCGCAATGGCTTCCGGCTTGTTCTTTTCAATGCCGATCACAAATTCTTCCGCCTGCAGGTACTTGCGCAGCAGCTCCACGCCGCTTTTGATCATGTCGCTGTGCTCCAGCATGGTGCGGGTATCGCTGGTGATGTAGGGCTCGCACTCCGCGCCGTTAACCAGCACGGTCTTGATATGGTTGCGGCGCACCGCGTCCAGCTTTTTCCACAGCGGAAAGGCCGCGCCGCCCAAACCTACGATACCGCTCTTTTGCACGGCGGCCAGGAAGCTGTCCAAATCGGTCACCTGCGGCGCGGCCACAGCGGGATCCTTTTCCATCAGACCGTCGCCCTTGATGCGAATGGCGCTGGTCTTGCGGCCGCCGGCATCATAGGGCTCAATGGCGGTTACATCGCCGGAAATGGTGGCGTACACCGGGGAGGAAATAGCCCCATCCTCCTGAGCAATCAGCTGGCCGATGCGTACATGGTCGCCCACCTGTACCACCGGAACGGCAGCCTGGCCGGAGTGCATCACCATCGGCAGCAGCACTTCGTCCGGCGGGGCGATCCGCACGGATTCACAGTTGGCCGTGTGCTTGTTGTGCGGCACTTTCAGCCTAGAAATGTTTCGGTTACGTTTCATTTCTTTTTCCCTTCCCCTACTTAAAAATCTATCAATTACGCAATAAATGCGGCATTGACTCCCACTTTTTCATAAAGAAACCCCGGCAGGAAAAACGCCTGTCAGCATTCAGGCCACCCATCCCCAGGAGGGACCCATGGGCAGACATACCCCTTGGGTCCGCGTCTGCACCAGCTAGGGCCCGCAGACGTGGAGGAGGTTTGTGCGTTTGCACAAACGGCAGTTAAGCCGGAATGGCTTCCGGCATCCTGAATCCTAACGGCCAGGCCTGTCAGGATTTTTTGATGTATTTTTCCAGCCCGGGCGTATAGCGCACTTCCCCATCGTTCATCACCCAGAGGACTTCCACGTCGCCAAGCGCCTGCGCCAGTTGCATACCTTGTTCATAGCTCATGCAGAACAACGCCGTGGAAAGGGCGTCCGCATAGCCGCTGTCCGGGGTAATAACGCTAAGGGAAGCGAAATACCCCGCGGGATACAGCGTATCCTGATCGATGATGTGGTGATAGCGCTTTCCATCCACCACAAAATAACGCTCGTAGACACCAGATGTGCTGCAAGACGTATCAGACAAATTCAGGTTAATGATAAATTCATTTTCGGCCCCGTTGGGGTCCCGAATGCCGGTCACCCAGCTGGAACCGTCCGGTTTGGTGCCAAGAATGCGAATATTGCCACCCACATTCAGCACATAGGCGGTTACGCCCTGCTGCTCCAAAGCCTGCGCGGCTTTTTCCGTGGCGTAGCCTTTGCCCAGCGCGCCCACGTCCAGCGACGCTTTTGCATCACTGATGCGCACAGTACGCTGCTGCGGGTCAATTTCAAGGGCGTCGATGGAAATGTGCCGGGCGGCTTCCTGCAGCGCCTGTTCATCCGGCAGATGAGCGGACTTGGGATCCTCGGTAGCGGCCTCCCGGCAATCATGCCACAGGCGCAGCACCGACCCCATCATCACATTCATCCGGCCGCCAGTTTTGGCATACATTTCCTTGGCGTAAAGCAAAAAATCAATCAGCTCCTGATCCACCTGCAAGGCCTGTCCCCCTGCCTGACGATTGATCGTACACAGGTTGACCACGTCCTCGTATTCGTGGTAGATATCAAAAAGCTGATGATAGTGTTTCAGCACAGCGGCGGCCTCGGCGGAATGGGCTTCAAAGGTTTCCGCCGAGTCCCCCGCGTAACTGTACACATAAGAGACGGTATCAAAATAGGTAAAGTAGGCCTTTCCCTGCGGCTTGATCTTGGCGTCCTGCTTCGTACAGGCCGTCAGGGTCAGTGCCAGCAGCAGCGCGCCGCACAGCGCTTTACACCATTTTGATACCCTTCTCATGCGAAAATTTCTCCTTAGCGGGCGTAGGAAGCGGCCAGAGCCAGCACATCGCGCATGCCGGTGATCTGCATGGTGCAGGAGGCATACAGGGTGTCGTCCACGGTCACGTCATAGCCATGGTCGTTCTTCTTGGTGTCGATGGCGGTCACTTCAGCGGCGGTCTTGCCAACGGTGTAGTCGGCAAAAGCCTGAGCCTGAGCGTCCCACTCGGCGATAGCGGAGCCATAGGCCACCATGCCATAGTCGGGGCCCAGTTCGCGCTTGGTGCCCTTGTAGATGATTTCGGTCACTTCGCCGTCCTCATCCATCTTGATCTGGGGCTGGATGGCGTCAGTGATGGCGGCAACGATCTTGTCGTCCGCGCCCACAACGGTAGCGCCAAACTCGGTGTACATCTTCACAACCGCGTCCTCGTCATCGGTGGCGCTGGTGGACTCGGCAGAGGTGGAGATGGCGGCCAGGCCCAGCTTGAAGCCATCGGCGGCGGTGAAGGTCTGGCCCTTCTCGTCGTTGCAGGCCTTCACAACGGCATCCACGAAAGCGGTGATGTCGATGGAGCAGGTGGCGTACAGGGTTTCGTCGGCGGTCACGGTGTAGCCGTGGTCGTTCTGACGGGTTTCCATGTTCTTCACTTCGTCAGCGGTCTTGCCAACCACATAAGCCTCAAAGGCCTCGGCCTGCTCAAACCACTCGTACTTGGCGTCGCTGTAAGCGACCATGTTGTAGCGCTCGCGCAGCTCGCGCTTGGTTTCATACTGGGCGGCGGTGTCTACTTCGCCGTCTTCCACGTCCATCTTGTTCTGGGCGCAGTCCAGACGGCACATAACGATTTTGCCATCAGCGTCGGTCACAACGGTAGCCACGGTGGCGTCTACCTGAGCATGTCCTTCCTTGGTGGAGGCGGTGGAAACGGAAACGCCCATGCCCAGCTTGTATTCGCCTTCGGCAACGGCGCTCACGGACAGCAGCATGCAAGCCATCAGGAGCAGAGCAACAAACTTCTTCATGATGTTTTACCTCTTTCAACGTATTGTTCTGTGCGTAGAGAGCTATCGCACTCTCCCTTAGCAATCACGCCCGCTTAGCCCTAACCACGGGTCATAACCGCACACATTTTGTATTATAGCAGTTTTTTTAACAAATGCCAACTATATAAATAGCATATATCCAGTTATCTTTTTATCGATAAATCCTATGGCAAATCTTCCTTTTACATATCCATGTTGATGCGGCTATTGAGGAACGCCAGTGACAGCGCCATATCCTCCTTTTGCAGGCACACATTGTCCGGCACGGTCAGGCGGCAGGGCGCGAAGCTGAGAATGCCGATAATCCGGTTGGCCACCAGCCGGTCGCACACCGCCTGGGCCTGGGAGGAAGGCACGGCGATAATGGCCGCCCTGATCTGATGCTGCCTGATATATTCTTCCAACTGGTCCATAGGATAAACGGGCTTTCCCGCGGCGCTGGTTTCCATTTGTCTGACGGCAATGTCAAAGGCCGCGCCAATTTCCAGCCCGTATTCCCGGAAGCCGCCGTAGTCCAGCAGGGCACGGCCCAGCTTGCCGGCGCCTACCAGCACCACCTGGGACTTCCGGTCGTAGCCCAAAAAGCGTTCCAGACTGGCTACCAGTTCCTCGGTATCGTAGCCCGTTTTGGGCCGGCCTGCGCCGCACACGGCGCTTAAATCCTTGCGCACCTGTACATCGCCCAGGCCCAGTTCTCTTGCGATAACCGTCGCGGAAATATTTTTGGTAAACTCCCGGCTCTTCAGGCATTGCAGATAAAGCGGAATGCGGCTGATGGTAGAGCGGGATACTTTGCTCTCCTTCATGGTGATCCCCCTGTATTTTCCTTGTTCTATCTTTCACTCTACAGGATATAAAAGCTGTCGGGTAGTCCCAAATTTGACATAAGTACATGCGTTCAAAAGCATACCTTAGCGCACCGGGCGCTGCAAATACTGCCGTTTGGCGTTGCAAAGCTCCGTAATAAAGGCCCTGTCCAAATCGGTCAGATGGTAATCCTTCTTGTAAATCAGCAGATCCCGGTACTGCTTTTGGTTGTCCACACACTGGCGCTGGGTCAGCTGATATCTTTCCAGCAGCTGGCCGG
This sequence comes from uncultured Clostridia bacterium, assembly GCA_934621505.1. Classification (GTDB taxonomy): domain Bacteria; phylum Bacillota; class Clostridia; order Christensenellales; family Aristaeellaceae; genus Limiplasma. Next base: position 34,434 of record CAKTUU010000013.1, on the reverse strand, counting down.
GAATGGGCGATACCCACATAAAGGTCTTGGGGTTTTCGCACAGCAGGTCAAACTGGCTGGCCCGCTCAAACACATAGATGCGGCGGTCGGTATTCTCGGGCAGTTCTTCCTTTTTGACCGCAGCCAGCGGCAGCGAGGGCACATAAGGGTCTGCGTGAGTAATTTCGATGTAGGGCTGCAAATCCGCAAAGGTGATTTCCGCTTTTTCCGCCAGCGGGTTGCGGCGGCTCATGGCCAGCACATAATGGAATTCGCAGATCAGCTCGTAATTCACCCCCTTTTCGTCCATCATGTTCTTAAAGTATCTGTCAAAATCAGCCGCGTAGCGCAAGATTCCCAGCTTATAGTCCGCGTCCAAAATATTATGAATCACCCGCATGGCGTTGGTTTCCTTATAAAAAATCTCCGCCTTTGCGTCCGTCAGGTTTTTGGAAAACTGCGCGAACGCTTCCGATATATAGCTGGCCCTTGGCACGGAAATGGAAAACCGCTGTTTGGCCGGCACGCCCGCCTTGTAAATGGCCTCCATTTCGTCAATCTGCTGCAAAATCTTTTTGGCGTAGCCCAAAAACTCCTCCCCCTCCGGCGTTACGCTGACGCCCTTGGCCGTGCGGGAAAAAATGGTGATTCCCAGGGAGCTTTCCAAATCCTTGATCGCCTTGCTCAGGTTGGGCTGGTTCATATACAGGGCCTCCGCCGCCTTGTTGATGGACTTGGCCTTGGCTACTTCCACGGCGTACTTCAGGTGCAGGATATTCATGGGCAAAGCTCCCCTCTTGCTGAATTGGGCTTTTGGGACGGATGGGATATCCGTTTCCATATAAAAAGTATACATGGCAAGTATACCATTTTTGAGGCAAAACCGCAAACAGGGGCCGCATATTTTCTTTCAAAACGTATAAAAATGAAAGCATCCGAAGGGAGGTTCTTGAATTGACGCTTCACAAAATTACGGTACGCATTGTAGGAGACGTTTCCCCCATCGCCCGGACGTTGGAGGAAGCCCGGCTGGCCTGCGCCCGGCAGGAAATGGACAAATACCCCGCGCAGGTACAGCATCAAATTCTAACCCGGCTTTCCAGCCGGTATTCCGGATAATGCCGGGAGGCGGCCGTATGCGTTTTGTCATCTATGCCCGTAAGTCCAAGGCGACCCAAAAAGGCGACAGCGTAGGCAATCAGGTGGAGATGTGTCAGAACTATCTGACGGCCCATTTTCCCGATACGCGGCCGGAGGACGTCCGCGTATTTGAGGACGACGGTTTTTCCGGCAAAAATACCAAACGGCCCGGCTTTCAGCGGATGATGGACGCTTTTCACCCTTCCCCGCCGGATTATCTGGTGGTGTACCGGCTGGACCGTATTTCCCGCAGTGTTGGGGATTTCGCGGATATTTTAAAGCAGCTGGAACGTACGGGCACGCAGTTCATCTCCATTACTGAGCATTTTGACACCTCCACCGTCATGGGGCGGGCCATGATGTCCATTGCGTCCGTGTTCGCCCAAATGGAGCGGGAAACCATCTCGGAACGGGTTACGGACAGTATGCTGATGCTGTCCCACACGGGCCGCTGGCTGGGCGGCCGCACGCCCCTGGGCTTTCAGGCGGTGCGGGTGCCCGCCGTCCCGGAAAAAGGCGTGCCCAAAGCCTATTCCGTTTTGCAGCAGGACCGCCGGACCGCCGAGGCCGTGAAGGAGGCCATTTCCCTGTATTTGCAGCAGGGTACCCTGCGGGGAACCCGGCAGGCCCTGCACCAGCGGCAGACTCTGCCCAATCTGTCGGATTTTGCCCTCAAGAACCTGCTGACCAATCCGGTGTACTGCCTGGCCGACCCGGACGCATACGACTATTTTTACCAGCTGGGCTGCGCCCTGCCGGACAGGGAACAGTTTGACGGTTCCTTTGGCTGTATGCCGTACAACCGGCACAATGAAAAGCCCGGCCAGAGCGCCCTGCGCCAGCCGGACCAATGGGTCATCGCCGTGGGCAGGCATCCCGGGCTGGTGGATGGCAAAACCTTTATCACCATCCAGCGGCGGCTGAACGCAAACGCCCAAAAGCACCCCCGCGACCAGACCGCCCGCAACGATTACGCCCTGCTGACCGGCCTGCTGGTTTGCAAACGCTGCGGCAGCAAAATGTATACCCAGCCCCAGAACAGCGGGCGAGGCAAACGCCGCGCCTCCGGCGCGTTTACCTATCTGTGCGAGCGCCGTAAAAACTTTGGGTCAAGCGCCTGTGACTGTCCCTCCGTATCCGGCAAAAACCTGGATAACGCCGTGCGGCATACCCTAAGCGGCTATCTTTCGGATGGGTCCGCCTTCGCCGCCCGGCTGCTGTCCCTGAAGGAGGAGGACTTGCAGCGCCGCCGTCTGGACCATCAGGCACAGGAAAAGCAATCCGCCCTATCACGGCTGGAAAAAAAGATGTACGCCCTGGTGGACCGTATGGCCGACCCGGATCTGCCCCCGGAGGCCCTTACCTACGTCAAGCGGCAGGTAAGGCAGTTGTCCGAGCAAATCAGCGCCGTTAAAGAGGAAATAACCCTGCTGCCCCAAACCGACGCGGGGCAGGCGCAGGCGGGGTACGAAGCCGTCTGCCGGCTGATCGACCAGTTTAACCAGCAGTATGGCGGCATGACCATTCCCCAGCAGCGGGATTTGCTGCGTCAGGTCATTCAGCGGGTGGAATGGGATGGAGAGCATGCCGACATCTACCCCATCGGCGGTTCATGACTTTCATTTCTTTTACATAGCATCCGCTATGGATCGTTCATCAAACCGCACGCAGGTCGCGTCCATTTCAATAAAGGGCGCGTTTGCCAGAAAGGGCGTTCCCTTGCTTTTTTTCGCCGCCTCCAGCACCAGCCGGGCCGCGCAGGTTTTGCCCACGCCTGGAGGTCCGTAAATCAGCACATGCTGCGGGTTTTTGCCGCAAAGAATGGCCTTTAGGGATTTGATGCCGTCCTCCTGACCCACAATATCCTGAAAGGCGGCCGGACGAACCCGCTCCGCCAGCGGCTCGCTCAGCTTCAGCGCCCGCATTTTTTGCAGGCGCTCATATTCCCTGCCGCTGTCCCTGCGGGCGGACGGCTGGCTTTTGCGCTGCTGACGCAGCTGGGTGTAAAAGTAAATGCCTACCACCAGGGTAACCAGAAGCTGAATTGAAAACAATACGGCGCTAACCAACGATATGACCCTCCATTCCGGGGCATGCTTCCCCTGCTTCCGTGGTAGCATGTGAGAAACAGCCCGGTTCCATGTATGGAGGTTGCTGCCAACAGCCAAATGCCTGAAATTGCATGGTCCAGAGCCTTGACACACCGGGCAATGGCTGTATAATAAGGGTTAGCGTTGCCGCGCGAATAGGACAAGGAAGGGAGGCTGCCATATGCTGCGGGAAGTAGGCACACACGCCGATTGGATGGAAATGACCATGAGCATGATGCGCGAAAAACAGTTTGAGGCATGTGAGCGCCGCCTGTTTGCCTATCCCGGCGTCGGGCTGTTTGCCGACGAGGCTACCCAGCTGGACGCTCAGGCCCTGCTGGAGGGCTCCTACGACGATTTGCACGACATGAGCGGCCATTGCTTAATTCGTCTGGAAGATTTACGCGCGCGTGTGTTGGAGCGGCTGCCCCTGGAGGCGCTTTATATCAGCGTTGCGGAAATGCAGCTTTTGGAAAAGCTGCTGATAAACGACGGCCAGTGGCTTCTGGGCGACTGGGACGATCTGGGCGCGGCCGAATCTCTGGTGCGCCGCCTGTGGTGCAGCTTTCACGCCGATGGAGACGACTGGTTCCTGGTTTTGCCCAAAGCCCTGCACGAGCCACTGAGCCTGGCCGTCAGCCAGCCGGAAGCGCCTCAGATCCGGGACCGGCTGTTTCGCTTTGACGCAACCATTCACGGGCTTTTGTATATCGCGGGTCTGCTGCACTCCTCCCAGCCCATGGGCGTTTTCATGCGCGAGGTCATGCGGCGGGAGGACGAAACCAGCCTGTCTCTGGCGCGGCGGTATTTGCAGGCCTCCTTTGAATATGTAACCGATGCAAGCGGAGATTTGATTTTGCTCCATCCCGGCCTGGCGGATCCTTACCGTCTGGTCAGCAATCAACCGGCGGATGGTATTTTTACCCTGCAATTGTCCCAGGAGATGATTGCGGGGGGCATGAACGGCATTCTGCCCGAGGAAATTCCCCTGCACGAGCAGCTGTGCGGCGCTTTGAACGGCGCGCTGCGCCCGGAATATGAGCTGGGCGAAGCCGCCGAGGATTTGCGCATGCTTGCCAAGCAGGGCGTAAGCCTTTCGGAAATGGAGGCGGTTATGGCGTCCATGCTGACCACCCTGCCTACCCCCAGAATGAAGGATGCCCTGCGGCAGCTATACTTATGCACTCCCCATTGGATGGGGCTTAGGAGCGCCATAGCGCATTAAAACAGGATTGTATGAAGCGATATGATTTGACCATTCCATTGGACGCGCCGGGTGGCAGGCTGATTGCCTATGTTTCCCGGCAATTGCCAATGGTTCCTTTTTACGCCCTTCGGGAAGCGTTTGAAAAAAAAGATGTAAAAGTAAACGGCAAACGGGTGGGCCAGGACGCAAAGGTAACGCCCGGTGCGCAAATCACCCTGTTTGTCCGCGATATCGAGGAAAAGAAAATTTCCATTCTGTATCAGGACGATCAGGTGCTGATTGCCGTAAAGCCCGCCGGAATCAGCTGCGAAAAGGACGCGCATGGCGGCAAAACCCTGACCGCTCTTTTGCGGGAACAATTGCAGACCCCGTCCGAGCCCTTGCTCTGCCACCGATTGGACAATCCTACCGAGGGGCTGATGGTGCTGGCGCGCACCCCGGAGGCGCAGACGATTCTACAGGACGCTTTCCGCAACCGGCAAATTCACAAGGAATACATTTGTCTGGTCCGTGGAACCCCTTCCCCCGGTCATCAGGTCGCGTCGGCCTTTCTGCAAAAGGACGCGCTTCACGCCCGGGTGCACGTTTATGGCGCTGAAAGGCCCGGCGCGAAGCCCATCGTTACGGAATATACGGTTTTACAGCCGGGTCCCTGCTGCCGCCTGCGGGTTTGCCTGCACACCGGCCGCACCCACCAGATTCGCGCTCATATGGCTTTTCTGGGCCATCCGCTGCTGGGGGACGATCAGTATGGGGACCGCGCCTTTAACCGGGAATATAAGGCCCGCAGGCTGATGCTCTGCTCCGCCGGGCTGCGCTTTTCCCTGGAAGGCCCACTGGCCTATCTGAACGACAAGCCTTTTACCATTCAGCCCAGTTTTTGATGCAGGAGAACCTTTGATGGACACAAAAGACATTCGTTTGATTGCCATGGATATGGATGGCACCCTGCTTAACAATCATCAGCAAATCAGCCCCGGCAATCTGCAGGCCCTGCACCAGGCGCGGGACGCGGGCATTCACCTGGCCATTTGCAGCGGCCGTCTGCCGGGCGACATCGCCGCCTTTGCCGTGGAAAGCGGCCTGACGGACTGCGCCCTGCTGTCCCTGAACGGTGCGTACTGTCTGGGCGGACCAGGCAAGGCCGCCTTTGCCAATCATGTTTTGGACAGGGATGTTTTGGAGCGCCTGCATGAAATTCTTGCCGCCTCCGGCATGACCTATGGCTACTTTGCTCAAAACACCATTGCCGTTTTTGAGGGCTGCGTCACCCTGGCGGACGCATACTGGTTTTCGCATATGGAGGGGCCCTACGCCCCCAAACTGTTCCATGGCGAAAGCGGATTGCAGGCCCTATGCAAAACAGGCGTGAATAAACTGACGTGCATCGCGGCCAGCCAGCGGCATATGGACGATGTGCTGAAACGGATACAAGCCTTGCCCCAGCTGGATTTGTTCATGTCCTGGCCCCTGAATCTGGAAATCATGCCTCACGGCGTTGGCAAAGGACGCGCCGTGGCCGAGCTGACGGCCCATCTGGACCTTACCGCCGATCAGGTCATGACCCTGGGGGATTACGACAACGATTTGAGCATGATTTCCTATGCCGGGCTGGGCGTAGCCATGGGCAACGCCTGCCAGTCCGTCAAAGACGCGGCCCGGTATGTGACCCTGACCAACGAGGAGGACGGCGTGGCCTGCGCCATCCGCCGTTACGCACTCAAGTAAAAGGGAGGAACCTATGAACCATCATTTCCGGGCGCTGTGGGCGCTGGTCAAGGAAAACCGCCGTCTGTACATCGGCGCGGTTTTTTGCACGATGATTACCGTGGTGATCGGCTTTCTAACCCCGCTGGTTTTTTCCGAAACCATCGATGTGCTTTTGTCCGGCCTGCCAGGCAGCCTGCCGGAGTGGATGAAGGCCCCTGTGCGCCTGATTGGCGGCAGCGCCTTTCTGCGCGCCCACCTGTGGGTGGTGGCGCTGCTGATTGTGGCGCTGAACGTGATTAGCGGCGTATTTTCTTATTTTAAGGAGAAGAATACCGCCGTTGCTGGCGAAAACATTGCCAAATCCCTGCGGGAAAGGCTGTACCGCAAGCTGAGCTACCTGTCCTACGGCTACCATGTGCGGGCCGAAACCGGCGATTTGATTCAGCGCTGCACCAGCGATGTGGAAACCGTGCGGCGCTTCCTGTCCACCCAGCTGGTAGAGGCGATTCGCGCCATTTTGATGACCGTCATCGCCTTTTGCATCCTGTTTAGCCGCAATGTAGAAGTAACGCTGTACAGCCTGATTCTGGTGCCCGTCATGTTTACCGGCTCCTTTGTGTTTTTTCGCAAAATCACCAAGTCCTTCCGGCTCAGCGATGAGAGCGAGGGCAAAATGAGCACCGTCCTGCAGGAAAACCTGACCGGCGTGCGGGTGGTGCGCGCCTTTGGCATGCAGCAGCGGGAGGTGGAAAAGTTTGAGGAAGCCAGTCAGGATTTCCGCAAAAAAACCTTCCGTTTATCCAGCCATCTGGCGGTTTACTGGAGCGGTATGGACGGCGTGACCATGCTGCAGGTGATGGTTACGCTGCTGATTTGCATCCGCAAGGCCATCGCCGGGGAAATCTCCGTGGGTACGCTGGTGGTGTTTACCAGCTATATTTCCATGCTGCTCTACCCCATCCGCCAGCTGGGCCGCATTCTCAGCGACGCTGGCAAAAGCGCGGTTGCCTTGAACCGCATTGACGAAATTCTGCATCAGCGGGCCGAGGAACCGGAGGAGGGCAGCCTGACCCCGCCCCTTGACGGCGACATTGTGTTCGACCATGTCAGCTTTCATTATGACGAGGGCAACGACGTGCTGCACGACCTGTGCATGACCATTCCGGCAGGCAAAACCGTGGCCATTCTGGGCAATACGGGCAGCGGCAAAAGCACGATGGTACACCTGCTGCAGCGGCTGATTGAGCCGTCCAGCGGGGTCATTACCATCGGCGGGGTGGATATTCGCAAAATCGACCGCTGGTATTTGCGGTCCCATGTGGGGCTGCTGCTGCAGGAGCCGTTTTTGTACGGCCGCAGCGTCCGCGGCAACCTGACCATGGCCGCCCCGAACTGCACCGAGGATGAAGTGCTGGAAATGAGCCGGGTGGCCCACGCCCACGGCTTCATTCAGGATTTTGAAAAGGGCTACGACACCCTGATTGGCGAACGGGGCGTAAACCTGTCCGGCGGCCAGCGGCAGCGGGTCGCCATCGCTCGCACCCTGCTGAAGGATAACGACGTGCTGATCTTTGACGACAGTCTGTCCGCCGTAGACATGCAAACCGACCGGGCTATCCGTCAGGCGCTGCAGGATTTGCGCAAAAGCATGACCACCGTCATCATCAGCCACCGAATCAATACCCTGTGCGAGGCGGATCTGATCTTTGTGTTGGAAGACGGCCGTCTGTCCGACCAGGGCACCCACGAGGAGCTGATCCACCGGGACGGTCTGTACCGGCAGATTTACGCCATCCAGTCCGCCCTGGAAGAAGATTTGAAGCGCAGCCGCGACAACATAGAAAAGGAGGATGCCGCGTGCAAGGTTACGATGAAGTAGATTATTGTCAAAAGCTGGACCTGAGCCTGTGGAAGCGGCTTTTCCACATTGCAAGGCCCTATCATAAATGGCTGTTTCTAAGCCTGTTCGCCATGGCCGTATGCGCCGCCTGCGACGTTATTTTTCCCCAGCTGACCGGCTATGCCATCGACCATTTTATTACCCGGCACGCCAGCGACGGCATGACCGGCTTTGTGGTCAAGTATGTGGTTGTACTGCTGGTGCAGGTAGGCTGTACGTTTGCCTTTTTGTACCTGTCCGGCAAGGTGGAGGTAGGCACCTGTCACCTGATTCGCCAAATGGGCTTTCAAAAATTGCAGGAACTGCCCTTTTCCTATTACGACCGCATGCCTGTGGGCTATCTGCTGAGCCGCATGACCACCGACACCCAGCGTCTGGCGGACACCATCGGCTGGTCGCTGCTGGATGTGGTGTGGGGCGTGATTTACCTGATTTTGTGTTCCATCCAGATGTTCCTGCTGAACTGGCGGCTGGCGGCGGTCATCGTACTGGTGCTGCCTCCGCTGGCGGTTATCAGTCTATACTTTCAAAAGCGCATTCTGAACGCCCATCGTGAAATCCGCAAAACCAATTCCAAAATTACCGGAGCCTTTAACGAAGGGATTATGGGGGCCAAAACCACCAAAACCCTGGTGCGTGAGGAAAAGAACATTGAGGAATTTACCCAGCTGACCACGCAGATGCGCACTTCTTCCATCCGGGCCGCGTCCCTGAGCGCACTGTTTCTGCCCATTGTGGTGTCGCTTGGCTCTCTGGCCACGGCATACGCCCTGTACAAGGGCGGCATGGAAGTGATGGCCGTGCCCGCCGCCATGACGCTGGGCACCCTGCAGGTGTTTATCAATTACAGTCTCAGCTTCTTCCAGCCTGTGCGGGACATCGCCCGCATCTTTGCGGAGCTGCAAAGCTCTCAGGCCGCGGCGGAGCGGGTGCTGAGCCTGCTGGCGACCGAGCCGGAAATCAAGGACAGTCCCCAGGTGGTGGAGGTATTTGGCGATAACTTCCACCCCAAAAAGGAAAACTGGCCGTCCTTCCATGGGGATATTGTGTTTGAGGACGTCAGCTTCCGCTACAACGACGGCGAGCAGGTGCTGAGCCACTTCAACCTGCATGTAAAGGCTGGCGAAAGCATTGCTCTGGTGGGTGAAACCGGCAGCGGCAAAAGCACCATCGTGAACCTGATCTGCCGTTTTTACGAGCCCACCGAGGGCCGCATTCTCATCGACGGCGTGGATTACCGGCAGCGCAGCCTGCTGTGGCTGCAAAGCCATCTGGGCTATGTGCTTCAGCAGCCCCACATGTTCAGCGGCACCATCCGGGACAACATTTGCTACGGCAAGCCGGACGCTACCGATGACGAGGTGCTGCGGGCCGCCAAGCTGGCCAACGCCCATGCCTTCATTAAAAAACTGCCCAAGGGCTACGACACCTATGTGGGCGAGGGCGGCAGCCTGCTCAGTTCCGGCGAAAAGCAGTTGGTTTCCTTTGCGCGGGCCATTCTGGTCAACCCGTCCCTGTTTATTCTGGACGAGGCTACCTCCTCTGTGGATACCCAGAGCGAAGCGCTGATTCAGCAGGCCATCACCGGCATTCTGGAAGGGCGCACCAGCTTTATGATCGCCCACCGGCTGTCCACCGTGCGCCAGGCGGACCGCATTCTGGTCATCTCCGATGGGCAAATCATTGAAGAAGGCACCCACGACCAGCTGATTGTCAAGCAGGGATACTACTACGACCTGTATACCGGTCAATTCCAGGATGAGCAGGGCCAGCTGGTGCTGAATACCAGGGGATAACAGCGAGGGCTTGCGGCAAATGCTCCGCAAGCCCTCCATATTGTAAAAAGCTCGCTTCACGGGCGAGCTTTTTTGATCTGTTCCTCTATCGGGACAGGTCCGACGCGCTGTTCTGAAACAGACTTGCTTTTCTCTTCGTGAATTTTTTTCTTTGAAAAAGCGGCGATATTGACGTTGGAAAATTCAATTGCCGCCGCTCCTATCCTTTACGGAAAAAAGAAAGGCTGCATACCACTTGCTTTTTCGGTTCACTTTTTCACATGGAAGCATATGCTAGAAGCAAGCGAGGTGACGGTCCTATGTCCAATTCCCGATGTTACCCCACAGGCCAAAGCACCCCTGCAATCATCGCGGGGTATGTGCTGTTGGCCGTGGGAATCGTGCTGCTGTTCGTCTGCATCCCCTGCTGGGCATGGTTCGCGCTGCTGGGCGTAGGGATGATCGCCGCGGGATGGCTTTTGCTTAAAATTGGTAAAGCATGGAGGTAATGACAATGTCCGTAAAGATGGTTTGCATTCGCGCACCCCGGTTTTTAAGCGGCTTTCTGCGACTGTTTTTAAAGCGGAAAAGCTGACTTTTACTTGGTTCTGGGCTTGCACAGCAGCGCCACCAGCGTGCCAAAGCACACCGCGGCGGCTATGCCGCCCGCCGTAGCGGTCAGGCCCCCTGTAAACGCGCCAATCCAGCCGCTTTCCTGCACGGCGTTTTTCACGCCCTGGCACAGGGCGTGGCCAAAGCCTGTCAGGGGCACTGTGGCCCCGGCTCCCGCAAAATCCGCCAACGGGCCGTACAGCCCAACGGCGCTAAGCACAAGGCCGGTTAAAATGTAGCATACCAGGATTCGGGCCGGAGTCAGTTTGGTCAGCATCACCAGCAGCTCGCCCACCGCGCACAGGGCCCCTCCCACCAAAAAGGCTTTGACGTACATCCAAAACATGGCCTGTTCCCCCTTATTCCTTTGGCGTTTCCAATACCACGGCGTGAGCGATGCCGGGAATGCTTTCGCCCTGCTGGCTGCTGGTCAGGCTCATCAGCGCGCCGGTGGCCATAAAAATCACCCGGCGATAGTCCCCGCGCTGAATCTTTGGCAGCAAATGGCCGCACAGCACCGCCGCGCTGCATCCGCAGCCGCTTCCACCGGCGTGTACATCCTGGCCCTCCCGGTCAAAGATCATCAGCCCGCAATCCACATACTTTTCGGGCGTCAGGGGGGTGCGCTGCTCCCGCATCAACTGCATCAGCAAATCATGTCCCACCTGTCCCAAATCGCCGGAGACGATTAAATCGTAATCCTCCGGCGTTGTTTGCGTGTCCTGGAACAGGGACAGCAGGGTGTCGGCTGCGGCGGGGGTAAATGTCAATATAGGACCAGCCCTTTGTTACAAATCAAACGTTTTTGGGCCGTTTATCCGGAAAGGCCGTCCGCCAGCTGCCGGTTCTGGCGAATGTACTGTACCGCCTGCTCAAAAGCGTCCTCAAAGCGGAACTGAATGGTCAGGGAGCCGTCCTGATGAACATAAATGGCGTCTATCAGCTCCACCACTATCTCCCGGCTTAATTTTTCCAAATTGCGGTATTTGACAAACGCGGAAAGAAAGGCGTTGCTGCCGTCCACGCCCTCTCCGACACGTTCCGCCTCATGCCGGAGCCGAACCAGCGCTTCTTCCAAACCGGCAATGCGCCGGTCAAAATCCGCCCGAAGCTGCTGGTATTCCTCCCGGGTCAGGTCGCCGTTTTTCCAATCCGGGTACAGGGCCAGCTTCATTTTTTCCAGCGAGGTCTTTTCCCGCTCCTTTTGGGTCAGGGTTCGCGTCAGGCATTGATTGCTTCGGTTGGCTTTGGCGCTCGCGTTGATCCGGGCGATCAGGCTGTCCATTTCCACCGCCGCGTCAATTTGCCGGCGCAAGGTTTCCAGCACAATGGCCTCCACCCGGTCGCTGCGGATGGAATGCTTTGTGCAAACCCCTTTTTTCATCTTTTTAAAGGTTGAGCAAAGGTAGTAGGAATAATCCCTGTTGGGCTGGGAAATCACCTTGCGGTTCATGGCCCGTCCGCAATCGGCACATTTCATCAGCCCCGCCAGAAGCGCCACCTGTCCGGTTCGGGGGCTGGCCCGCATATCCCGTTCAAACAGGGACTGGGCCTGTTCAAAAAGCTCCCGGTCAATGATGGGCTCATGGACGTCCGAAGCAATGATCCATTTCTCCTGCGGAATGGCTTCGGAAACCTTCAGCTTGTAGCTTTTGATGCGGTTTTTACCCTGCACCAGGCAGCCTGTGTACACCTGGTTTTTCAGAATGCGGCGCACGGAGCTGTCCGGCCAAAAGCCGTCGTTGTCATCCCCGGTGGAATGGGCGTAATGGAGTCCACAGCCCTTTTTATAGGCGGTAGGATTGAGAATGCCCAGCTCGTTCAGCCGCCGGGCAATGCCAAGAATGCTGGTCCCGCTGACGAACCACTGAAAAATCTGCCGGACAACCGCCGCCGCTTCTTCATCGACCACAAGATGGTTATGGTCCTCTGGGTCTTTTTGGTAGCCATAGGCGGCGAAAGAGCCGATGAATTTCCCCTGCCGCCGTTTCAGATCCAGCGAGCTGCGCACCTTATTGGAAATATCCCGGCAGTATTCATCGTTTATGATATTTTTAAAGGGCACGATCAGGTTGTTCATGGCCTGGGGATTTTTAACGCTGTCCAGCATATCGTTAACGGAGATAAAGCGCACGTTCAGGAATGGAAAAATCTTTTCGATATACTGTCCCACTTCGATGTAATTACGGCCAAAGCGGGACAAATCCTTAACGATGACGCAGTTCACCACATGTTTTTTTACATCCTCCATCATGCGCTGAAAGGCGGGACGTTCAAAATTCGTCCCGGAATAGCCGTCGTCCATGTATACGTCGTAGGGTTCGATATCCGTCTCCAGCCGCACAAAGCTGGCAAGCAGCTCCCGCTGGTTGCCGATGCTGTCGCTTTCTTCCTTATCGCCATCCTCCCGGGACAGCCTAACGTACAGGGCGGCGCGCCAAAGGCTGGCCGCCGCTTCTTTTGCGCCGGTTTGGTATTTGCTCTTTCTGGGCAAAATGCATTCCTCCCTTTTTTGAGGGAAACAGGCTGCATTCGCCGGGGTCTATACAGCTCCCAGCATACCACACTGCTTTTTTTCTCCGCAATGGTAAAAAGCGGAAGTCCAGTCCAAAGCCAGCCGGTTATTTGCTTGCCAAATGAAAAAGGCTCTCCTGAAGGCTTCGGGCGTCAGGCCGAAAGCGCACATGGACGACCGTGCCCTGCACCAGAAAGCAATAGGGATTACCCACGTCCTCCACAAACCGCCGCACCCTTTCCGTTACCGGAAGATCGGTTCGGATGCTGATTCGGGAAATGTCCACCGGAGAAACCTGAGGGTTCGCCATGAACGACCGCCGTCCTTTCTTTACAGAGGTAGGATAACCCAAAACAGGAATGATTAGACGTTACCATTCCATTGTAAATTCAAAACAAAAAAGCCCGTTGACCTTCTTTGTCAACAGGCTGCCACTCCATGCAAAGTCTCAATGCTTATAAGGAGATTTCTTTTTTAATGCAGTGGTTTAATGCAGTGGCCAAAACGCCAAAAAACCTATTCTCCATGCTTTTCGCTCTGCGTATCCAAAATGACGTTGTTAAGTACATCCTCCAGGTGCTGCTGCATGCTTAAAGCAGCCGCTTCCGGCTGATGATCGCGAATGGCCTCATAAATGCGGGAATGAAAATCGTGGCTTTTTTCAACGCCGTGGCTGCGTTGAAAACCGATCAGCCAGGTGGTATACATGGTTTCAATCATTTCGGAGGTACGCACAAACAGCGGGTTGCCCGTGGCTTCGGCAATCACACGGTGAAATTCCATATCATAGGTGGCAAAATCAGCCGAGCCAATGGATTGATCCGCCTTTTCGTAGGCTTCGTGCAGGCGTTCCAAATGCTGAGGCGTTGCGCGCATGGCCGCCAACCGCGCCGCCATGCTTTCCACCCCAATACGAAACTCCGTAGCCGACGCCAAATCGCCGGCATGGGCCAGCATGCAGGGCAGAATAGAGTTGGTATATATGCCAATGTTCATATTGCGAACAACGTTGCCATAACCCTGCTGGTTTTCCACAATGCCCAGAGCAATCAGCTTGCTCATGGCGGTACGAACCGTGTTGCGGCTAACCCCCAGCGCTTCGCACAGTTGGGTTTCCGATGGTAACTTACTTCCTTCTGAATACTCGCCAGACGCCAGCATGGTTAGCAGTTGGCCGTACACCTCGTCAACCAGGTTGCTTTTCTTGATTGGCTGCAAACGACATCAAACCTCCTACTTCCAAGCAGCTTTTGACATAGTAGTCCTATATTCCCAAAAAGTCAAGTATTTCACAATCTAACGCTCATTGGCGCTTGTAGCTTACCCCGTCGATCACCAGCGTGCCGTCCTCCTCCTGGCTGAAAGCGTAGGAATAGGTGCCAAAGTTCGTAACAAGCTGAAACGTTTCCCCCTCCAGCTTGTAGGGCACAGTTTGGCTTACGCTGCCGGAGGTCATGGTAACCTTGTCCTTATCAAATTCCAGTTCCTGAATGACCAGTTCGCCGCTTTCCACAGGCGGGTTCACGGCTGTGTAGCGTCCGCCAAGCGACGATTGCCTGGCCGCGCACCCCGTTAGCATGAGCAGTGCCAGCAGCAAAATCAAAATCTTCTTTTTCAAAGGTTTCCGCCCCTCTCTATTGGCAAAACGCCCTGTCTATGGTATTCTACTTATGATAACATAGGAAGTGGAGGTTCACAACATGTATTTGGACTTTCTTAATGCAAAAAACGCCTATATTGCCGCATCCCGGCGCGCCTTTGCCTGCGGCCTGGCCGCTGCTTCCGGCGGAAACATCAGCGTTCGCCTGCCGGAGCCGGATCGAATGATCGTGAAGCCCTCCGGTATCACTCTTGGCGAAGCTGCTGAGGAAAATCTGATTATTACCGACCTGCACGGCAACCTGGTGGAGGGAACGATCAAGCCCACCAAAGAAACCATTCTGCATGGCGGCCTGTACCGTTTTTTGCCGGACATTGGCGGCATTGTGCATGTGCACCCCATCTACTCCATCATTTGCGCCAACACCTTTGACCAGGTGCCGCTGGTCACCAAGCAAATGAAGCAGATTATGAACGTACCCATTCCGGTGTGCAAAATCAAAAACAACACGGTGGACGATAACGGTATGGCTATGATTTATGATATGCTGGAACGCAACCCCGGCGTATGCTGCTTCCTGCTGGAGGAGCATGGCGTCGTATCCTTTGCCAAAACCGTAACCGAAGCGGAAAATAACGCCGAATTGGTGGAGGAAAACGCCAAGGTATTCTGGCACATGCATTCGTAAACGCTTTCACACAGCATGGCCCGTGAGCCCGCAAAGGGTTCACGGGCGCTTTTGCTGTACGACTCTATTTGATTGGATTCAGCCAAAAAAGTGGGAAGATAAAGAAGGGAACTGCCGGAGGGCGTTCGCCCTCCGTGCAGACATTCAGGGGTTGCCAGCGGGGCCGCGGCGCAAACACTGTCTTATCGCTTGAGCCCTCCTAACAAACCGGATGGTGGAATTAGCGGTAGTCCGCCACGTTGTCCTTGGTAACCAGGGTCATGGGGATGTACTGTTCGGGAGCCACTTTGTAGCCGTTGCAGGCCAGCAGGCAGGCGTAGATGGCGTTGGCAACCTGGCTCTTTTCTTCCTGTGCGCCGGTAATCAGGATTTCGCCAGCCTCGATAGCGTCCAGGCAGTCGTTATCCACGTCAAAGGTTACCTGAATCATTTCATCCTGGCGATCCGCGCTCTTGATGGCTTCCAGGGCGCCCATGGTCATGTCCTTGTTGACGGAGGCAACGCCGTCGATGTGGTCATAGCGCTCCAGGAAGTTTTCCATAACGGTCATGCCCTTTTCGCGGTTAAAGTCGGCGGGCTGAGAGTCCAGCAGAACGATGTCGGGATATTCGGCGAAAGCGTCCTTGTAGCCGTCCACACGCTCGGTGGAGGTGGAGTTGCCGGCGGTGCCCTCGATCAGCACCACATTGCCCTTGCCGCCCAGCGCGTCGCAGATGGCATGGCCCAGCTGGTAGCCGACGGTGTAGTTATCCACGCCGATCCAGGTGAGCACGTTGCCGCCGTAAGCCTTGGTGTTGGGGGTGGCGATGGGGATGCCGGCCTTGTTGGCGGCTTCGATGGCGGGAATGATGCCGGTGGAGTCCGCGGGGGTAATCATGATGGCGTCCACATTGTTGGTGATGGCCTGCTCCACCAGCTCAATCTGCTCGCTGACGCTGTAGGGCGTTTCAGGGCCGATGCAGGAGATGTGGATGTTGTCCACCAGCTTGGCGGCGGCCTCAGCGCCGTCGATCATGCTGAGCATGAAGCTGAACTGCATGCTCTTTACGATGAACACAAACTCATAGGTCTTGGGGGCCGATTCGGCAACGCCGGCGGAAACCATGGACAGACACAGAACCAGAGCCAGCAGCAGAGAAACCAACTTTTTCATGAAAAAATCCTCCTATGTTTTGATAGAACCCGTTTTTTCAGCTTATCCAAACCAAAACGAAAGAAAGTCAGCGAACCGCCTTAAACTCGCCAACGGTAGCGCGGATCGCGTCCTCAGTGGGGATACGCTCCATGCTGGAAGCGCCCACGAAGCCGTCGATATCCGGCAGGTAGCTCAGGAAGGCCTTGAAATCCTTGGGGGTAGCCAGGGGGCCGCCATGGGCCAGGTAAATGACGTCGTCACGCTTGGCCTTGCCCGCGTCCATGATTTCACGGGTCAGCTTGGCGGATTCCTCAATGGTCAGGCTCTTGGTGGTACCGATCATGCCGCCCACGGTAAGGCCCACATGGGAGATGATTACGTCCGCGCCAGCCTCGGCCATGGCGGCGGATTCCTCAGCGTTGAACACATACACGATGGTAAAGATGTCCTTGCTGCGGGCAATGCGCACCATTTCAACTTCCTTGTTGAAGCCCAGGTTGGTCAGCTCCAGCTGCTCACGGAAGCTGCCATCCACCATGCCGATGGTGGGGAAATTGTTGATGCCGCTAAAGTTTTCCGTCATGACCCGGTCCAGATGGGTGCTGATTTCACGGGTCACGTCCTGGCCAAAGCAGGAGCAGATAACGGGGATATCCTTCACAACGGGCAGCACTTCGTTAGCGCCCATGGAGAAGGCCACTTCGTTGGCGTTGCCAAAGGCCAGCCAGCCGCTCAGGCTGCCGTGACCGGCCATACGGTATTTGCCGCTGTTAAACACCATCAGCATGTCCGCGCCGCCAGCCTCGATGGCTTTGCCGGTGAGGCCGCTGCCAGCGCCAGCCACGATGATGGGTTCGCCCTTCGCGCGAATCGCGCGCAGGTAAGCAATCAGTTCAGTGCGGGAATATTTCTTGGCCATGGGAAACTCCTCCTTCAAAAAAGCTCTATTGTCAGGGACACCCTCCCCTGGGATAGCGGTTTAGCGGGCGGCCTTCATCAGGCTGTCCATCAGGGCGGCGGCGTCCTCGCCGAAGCCCTCGTCGTACAGGTGGCGGGGATCCTCGATGACCTCCACGTTGGTTCCCTGGAAGCCGGCTTTCAGCGTTTCAAAGAGCATCTCGTTGGCTTCCGGCATGTAGAACACAGCGCCTGGCTTGTCGATGGAAGAAAGACCGCCCTTGGGAATCAAAATCTTTACCGGGCCCTTGGCGTTTTTCAGCTTGCGCACGATAAACTCGCCAATCTGCCGGTTTTCTTCCACATTGGTGCGCATGGTGGTCATGGTGGGGTTATGCTTGTTCAGCACCCGGCCATGGCGGAATTTATCCGGCAAATCCGCCAGTGGCGGCAGCACCACGGTATCGGCGGCGCCCGGCACCATCACATAGGGAATGCCCGCCTGGCAGATAGCGTCCAGACGGCCGGGACCCGCGTCATGCAGACCGCCCACCAGGTGAGCGCCGATTTCGGCAATGGTCATATCCAGCACGCCGTGAATCACGCCCCGGGCCACCAGGCTTTCCATAGCCCGTCCGCCAGCGCCGGAAGCGTGGAATACCAGCGTTTCATAGCCACGGCGTTCCAGTTCCTCCCGGGCGCGGGTAACGCCCTTGGTGGTGGTGCCATACATGGTCTGGCCAATGCGGGGCACGCTGGTATCAGCCATGCGGGCGGCATGCTCGGGATAGCGCTCGGCATACCACTTGGCGGCCATGGCGGCCTCGGCGGCAAAGCGGTCGAACACCATCTGGGTAATGCAGTTGATGCCCGCCACATCGGTGATGGAAGGGAACATGGAAATGTCGCTGTCCTCTACATACCAGCGCATATTACCGGCCGCCAGGGTGCTCATCATCAGCTTGGGCAGACCAATGGGCAGGCTGCGCATGGTCTGGGTGCAAATCTGCGTGCCGCCCGCGCCGCCGATGCCAATAACAGCGGTGCATTCGCCATTCACAAACATTTTGTTTACATACTTCTGCACCAGGTCGGAGGACACGGCCACCGCATCGCCACGGGGCATAGCGTGAATTTTATCCACGTCATATTCCGTACCGGCGCACAGATCCGCCAGAGATACATCCGGCACGGCGGTAGGGGTGCCGCCCACGCCCACATCGATGGTTACGCAGGCGGAGCCGTAGGCTTCCACACGCTTTTTAATGTAATCCGACTCCACACCCTTGGTATCGTAGGTTGCAACAAATACAACGGTAGGTTTCATGGTTTCTCATTCCTCTCGTCAGCTTTTCCGGGCCGCGTTGGCGGCGTCCCGCAGATCGTTTTCCAGCTGCATACGCTTGTTGGCCAAGATCTGGTTGATGAACACGGCGAAAATAATCAGGCAGCCGCTGATCAGGTCCTGCAGTTCGCTGGGCATTTGCAGGCTGTTCATGCCGGACTGGATGGTGTAGGTAACCAGCGCGCCGCCCAGCACGCCCCAAATGTTTCCATAGCCGCCGGACATGGCGAAGCCGCCGATGAGCGCCACGGTAATGGCGTCAAAGTTGCTGTCATGGCCCAGGCCGGGTTCGCAGGCGTTCAGGCGGGCCACATACATCAGACCGGCAAAGGCGGCCAGCACGCTGGAGGCCACATATACGCCAATCTTCACCCGGTCGGTATTGATGCCGGAAAACCTGGCTGCCGTGGGGTTTGCACCGGTAAAGTAAATCTTGCGGCCCGCGTTGGTCCTGCGCAGCACATACCAGGCAATAAGCAACAGCAGCAACGCAATGAGCACGGGGGTTTTCACCAGGAACTTGCCAATCTTGAACAGCTTGCCGGTGGCGATGAAGCGGAAGCTTTCATCCAGGGGATACAGCACTCGGTTGCGCAGGTATACCCAGCCCAGGCCGCGGCAGGCGTACATGGTAGCGAAGGTTACGATAAACGGGGGAATTTTCAGCTTGGTTACCATCAGGCCGTTCAGCAGGCCAATCACCGCGCCGGTCAGCAAAATGCCCACGATAGCGATGGCATAATGGGCCGTGCTGCCCTTGAGCAGGAAGCCGCCCCAAAACACCGTGGTAAAGGCCATCAGCGCGCCCACGCTCAGGTCGATGCCGCCGGTAAGAATGACCAGCGCCTGACCAATGCCCAGCACCACCAGAAAGCTGGCCTGGTTCAGAATGGTGCTCAGGTTGGACGGCTTCAAAAACTGGATTCCGTTGGCGGCGGTGGCGATGGTAAACACCAGGAACACCAGGGCAACGATGATGACGGTAGACATGCCGTACACCTTGGCCAGCACACGCTTTTTCATGTTGCTTTTCATTGCTTGGCGTCCTCCCTTCTTTCGGCCCGGTCGGCCTTGGCGCGTTTCAGCGCCGCAGTGCTGTTTTTACGCTCACGGGCGGCCGCGGCGTTGTTGAGCAGCATGCCGATCACCAGCACGCAGCCGATGACCACCTGCACCCAGCTGGTATCAATACCCAGCAGGCTCATGGCGCTGCGAATGGTATACAGGGTCAAAGCGCCCAGCACCGCGCCGGGAACGGAGCCCTTGCCGCCCTCCATCACGTTGCCGCCCAGCACCGCGGCAACGCAGGCCTGAAATTCCATGTTCGCACCAATGGTGGGCTGCACGCTGTTGGAGCGAATCATCACCACAATGCCGCCCAGCGCCGCCAGCACGCCGGAGATCACAAATACGGCGATGCGCCAGCCGGTTACGTTGATGCCGGACAGACGGGCAGTTTCCTCGTTAGCGCCCAGGGCGTAAATGTTGCTGCCCAGGGTGGTTTTGCGGAACATGAGCCACACCAGCACCACTACAATGGCCGTGATAATCAGCAGGTTGGAAATCACCAACGTTTGGGAAGCGTTCTCCCCCATCTTGATGGACAGCGCGTCCTTGCCCAGAAAGTCAATCAGCCTGGTGGCGGGGCTGGCGTCCCAGGACACGGTGCGCTTTTCGCTGATGGTATTGGCCAGGCTTTGGGCAATACCCATGGAGCCAAAGGTCGCAATGAAGGCGGGCACCTTCAGCTTCGTTACCATCAGGCCGTTGAGCATACCGAACAGCGCACCGATGAGCAGACCGACGGGCAGGGCCAGCCAGGCGCTGCCGCCCTGGCGCATGATGTAGGCCATAATCACGCCGGTCATGGATACCACACCGCCCATGGACAAATCGATGCTGCCCATCATCAGCGTGAGGGCCATGGCTACGGACAGCAATGTGAGGGTGCAGGCCTGCAGCAGCATGGTGGACAGATTGCCCACGCTGAAGAAGCGGGGGACAAAAATGGAGGCCGCAACGAACACAATCAGAAAGATATAGGTTACTCCCGGTATGCCGTTCAGCCGGGAAAGAGCTTTTTTCTTTGGGTTCATATCCTTCACCCCTTACACTTTGGAAAACGCCAGCTGCAAAATGCCGCTTTGGGTAGCGTCCTTCTGGCTCATTTCACCCACGACCTCGCCGCCGGACATGACATAGATGCGGTCGCTCATGCCCATAATTTCGGTCAGATCGCTGGAAATCATCAGGATGGCGGCGCCGCGGCCCACCAGTTCGTCCATCAGCTGATAAATGCTGCTCTTGGCGCCCACGTCGATGCCGCGGGTAGGCTCGTCAAAGATGAACACGTTGGACTGGGACAGCAGCCACTTGGCGATAACCACCTTCTGCTGGGTGCCGCCGCTTAGAAACTTGGTCAGCTTTTCCATGGTGGAGGTGGCGATTTCCAGACTGTCGATGGATTTTTGCACTTCGGCTTTTTCCTTGGGGCTGTTGATAATGCCCGTAGGATTCAGCGCCCGCAGGGAGGAAATAACGGTGTTTTCACGAATGCTCAGCGAAAGCGCCAGACCCTCCACCTTGCGGTCCTCCGGCAGCAGGCACATGCCCAGGCGGTTGGCCTTGGCCGGGTTGCCGGGAGCCAGCTTTTTGCCGCACACCACCACCTCGCCGGTGTGGTAACGGTCGATGCCAAAGGCGGCGCGCACGGTTTCGGTGCGGCCGGCGCCCACCAGTCCGCTTACGCCCACAATTTCGCCGGAGCGGACCGTCATGTTTACATGGAAGAACTTGTCGCCGGTCAGGTCACGGATTTCCAGCATGGGTTCGCCGGGCTCCTTGGCCGTATGCGGGAACAGATTTTCAATCTTGCGGCCCGCAATGTTTTCAATGACAGATTCCATGGTCATATGGTCGATGGTATCCGTCAAAATGTGATGACCGTCCCGCAGAACGCTTACACGGTCGCCAATCTTGAACAGTTCCTCCAGCCGGTGACTGATGTAGAACATGCCCACATTGCGTTCCTTCAGCAGGCGAATGATGCCGAACAACTCCTGAATTTCAGAATCCGTCAGCGAACTGGTAGGTTCGTCAAATACGATAACCTTGGCGTTTTGAGACAGCGCCTTGGCGATTTCCACCATTTGCTGCGTGCCAACGCCCAGGTTTTTCACCAGCGTTTTGGAGTCCACCTGGATGCCGATTTCCCGCAGCAGTTCATTGGCCCGCTTTTCCTGCGCCCTGGTATCCACAAAAATGCCCTTGCGGATTTCGTGCCCCAGAAAAATGTTGGCGGCCACAGAAAGTTCGGGAACCAGGTTCAGCTCCTGATAAATCATGCTGATTCCCAGCGCTTCGCTAATATGCGGCGAGTTTTTTTCAATGAGCTTACCCTCAAAGAACAATTCGCCGGAGGTAGCGGTATACGCGCCGGACAGCACCTTCATCAGGGTTGACTTTCCCGCGCCGTTTTCGCCCACCAGAATGTGAACCTCGCCAGGGTACAGGTCAATGTTGATATCCTCCAGCGCTTTTACACCGGGAAAGGATTTGCTGATATGTTTGAATTCCAACAGCTTTTCACGTTCCAAATGCCATTCACCCCTTATGTAGCTCGTATCTCTCCATCAAACGCCGCAAGCGACAGGTACAAAAAAGGATGTTGTCGACAAAACATTCTGTTTATTGTAGCTCGTCACTTGTTGCACAAGTTATGACTGAATTATAGCGAATGTTGTCCAGTTTGTCAATAGTTTTTTTATTTTTTCCATCTTTTTTGATTACGACATTTTCATCCCGCTTGAACACGGCGTCAAAAGCACGGCTTGCCCTGAACTGCAGGCAGGGAAACATCACTGTTTTGGGCAAAAATGTATGTAAAAAAACCTCCTGTTGTCGTTTTGATTCTACAACAGGAGGTCCTAGGGGATTGTTTGTTACCGCCCTTGTTTTTCCAAAACCCACTATTTGCCCAGCATGTATATCGCGGCTTACCTGTTCAGTTCACGGCCTTTGGCGAATGCAACGAAGCCCAGGAAAACCAGCGGAACCGCCATAAGAAGCAGCCAGGGCAAAAAGATCATCAGCTTCAAGCCAACCGCCAGCGCCACCACTTCGGCAATGGCTGCCCCCATGTAGGGCCAGGTTTGCTTTGTGATGATCCCAACGATGGAGAAAATATCCCCCAGAATGATCAGCAGCACATGATATTTCATCAAATAGGAAAGCGTCGAGTTGACCAGAAAGTCGCCAATTATATCCAGCGGATTTACGGCATAGTTACCATGCTGCGCGCCGGTTACATACAAGTAAATCAGCACGCCCGTATACACAACGCACAGCGCCAGATGCAGCAGGCTCAACGTTGCAAACGGCGAACGGGTCGTTTGCCCGTTCGGAGAGAAAGCGCTTTTCATCCTTTCCGTCACGCTCTGCGTCCGGGTTGAAGAACCTGGATTGGTCCAGCGTGGCGCCGTCCATCCCAGCATGGCCGTGTACAGGCTGGTAATCCGCTGGGCTTCGGCGGCCGTAAAGCCGGAGCGGTGCTGCAACGCCTGCTGAAAAGCGGGCCGGTCAGCGGCGGTCATCCGCTGGCCCTGGCGGATATACTGCATCATAATTTGGCCCACGCCGCTTTTGGCGGCGCGCTGCAACAGTTTGCAGTCCTCCTTGAATTCCGGTTGATACCAGCAGGTCAATTCACTCAGAAAGTAGTCCGCATCCGTCAGCAGCCGGTCCTGATCAGCGGCCAGGTACATGGAGCGAAGGGTTTGAGCAAAATTCGCCATAATGTTTCCTCCTATCCTCACAATCAATGATGTGCTTTGCAGTCGATCATGCTGAGAATGCCGCACACAAGCAGCAGCAGACCGAACACAAGCAGAAGCTGCATTTCTTCCGAATCAATGGCCCCATTTGCGACAGCATCGTCAACAACCGTAATCACTGCACACAGACCGATCACGCATGCCGCAATGGCCAGAACCCACGAACCCCACCACGCCTTTGCCTGAGGGAGATGTTTGGAACGATAAATCAGGTGAACAACCAGACCCACGCCGTAGCCAATCAACACAAAAAGTATATTTTTCATTTCACCGGTGGGAGAATAAAACAGAAGTGACCAGGAAAGTAGATAAATGATTTCATAGTCACGCAGGGAACGCGCTTTGCTTTGCCCACGATCAGGCTGAGGCGTGCTCCGCGCCACTGTGGGACAGGGCGGCGGTTTCTGCGTTGGTGGCTGCCGGACAGGCTGCGGTTTGGGTTGGCTTGCCGGGCGTCTCTGCGTGCGCATGGTCGCTTGCCGGGCCTGTTCCGCCTGCGCGGCTGCCTGTTGGGCTTTACGCGCTTGCTCCGCCTGTTGAGCCTGCCGGCTTTTTTCTGCCTGCATCCGGGTCCGTTTTTCCAATTCCAGCGCGCAGAAGGGGCAGTCGGAAAGCTCTTTGCGGTAATCATGCTGAGCATTGCAGCTTTGTAGTGACTGAAGCAGCTTCAGCAGCGCCCGCTGCCATTCCGCGGCAGAGGGACGCGTTTGCGTTAAAAACGCCTGGCGAAACATTTCCCGCATGGCCGGGGAAACCAGGCGCAGCGGCGGCGCGCCTACAGGCAGTCCCACGCCCTGGGCGGGGTTGAAATACGCGCACATGCCATTAAGAATGTTGGTAGCCTGGCGATGCACCACTGTGGAGGAACCGTAGCTTTCCAGCCGTCTTGCGCTGAAGGGATGGTAGCCCAGAAACAGCAGCTGGAAAATGAGCACGGCCAGGGCAAACAGATCTGTCTGGCAGGAGAAGGTCTGGGCGGGATCCAGCGTGCGCATATCCTGCCCGCGGCAAATCTGCCGTTGCAGTTCAGGCGCATAGTATTCCGCCACGCCCACATAACAAGGAAAATACCGGCCCGACGGGCTGCGAAAGTGAAAGGAATCCGCGTCAAAAGCGTATACATATCCGCTGGATGGATGAAAGCCGAAATTGGCCGGATTCATGTCTCCGATACACTGGTTCATTTCATGCACTTCACGCACCACGTCGCACAGATTGTGAGCCAGCAAAATGCGCTGCCGCCAGTGCATTTGGGGATCAGGCAATGCGTCGGCCAGACAGGTGGTGCCGGAATACCGGTTCATCACAAAGCCGCACAGCAAACCACTTGCGTCCACCAGACCGTCCCGGGGCCAGGAAATGTACTGGCAGCTGTCCGCCTGGGGCATTCGCATCATGTTCAGCAGCTTTTCCCTGCGGCTGGTCTGGGTGGCGGAAGCCAGCACGTCAGCATGATACACCTTGGCTACCAGCCCAGGCTGTCCCTGAATTTCGTAAATGGTACCCTCGCCCCCCTGTGCCAGGGGCGCGTCCTTCAGCCTGTAGCCGCTGCCTTTGATGGCGTTATAGAACATCGTCATCGCTCTTTTCGTCTGGATTGGAAAGTTCATCCCTAGGCAGTTCACCGAACAGACGGATGTATACCTTCCGGTTCATGTCCTCCCAGTCTGGGGAGGCGCAGTCCTCCATGGGCCTAATCTGCACGGCGGCGGGGATACCTTGAATCAGCGTCACAGTGATATCGTCGCCGATTCCCTGCAAAAGCTCCAGAGGGCGGTTTTTTTGGTAAATGCGTTCCACCACAAAGGCTCCGGCGGCCTCCTCGTCCCCACCTTGAGCCATAGCCTTTACAATATGGGGATAAAAGTCGTTGGGCTCTCCACCCCGAAAAGCCTTCTGAAAACATTGGGCGATTTTCTTCGGTTCACCCCAGCAGTCAAAGGCCCATGGGCTCATAAAGAAGGAAGCCACGCCGCGATCCACGCCTCCGTAATCCCGCAGAATCACCCCGGCCAGCTTGTCATACACACCGTCGGTACATAGCAGCAGACTTTGCACCCGCTCCGGGGAAGCGCCCGTCTGCCAGTATTCCGGCCCAGCCAGCAAGGGTACCACTCTTTCGCCGTCCTCATCCTTCATGGGGCTGGTCAGGCTGATGTATTCCCCACTTTCCAAAAGAGCTAAAATGCCTCCGTCACCCGCGTGAAGAAAGTACGCCAGACCATTGGCGTAAACAGCGGCATGAAGGGTGGTGCTGTATTCCTGAAGCGGACAGCCGTCGGCCTGAGCCTGGCGCTTCAACCGGCCCATGGCGTGCATGGCGGCACAGCGCAGCAGGTTCAGCACGCTTTGCTCGTCCTGATAGAAGCCCCAGTAGCGCTGTGTAAAATCGGCAAAGCTCTCCGCCGCCAGCCTGGCCCCTATATCGGCGTGAGGCTCGCTGCCTACGCCATCGCACACCACGGCCAGCCCCCAGCCGCAGGGAAGGGTTCGCAGGGCGTGACTATCCTGCAACGCTTCCCCGCCCTGCTGGTGGTTCAGCCCTTGCAGGGAAACGCCCAGCGCGGACCAGCACCGGCCTTTTTCCCAGCTTAGCAGGGCACTGTCGGTACAAATCAGTCGTTCCATGGCAATTGACGGGTTTGCGTACTGTAAGGGTACATGTTGCTTTCCAGCGGCGCGCCCATAGCTCCTTCAGAAGGGCGGCTGCGGGAGATAACCTGCATACTTTTGCTGACCCAGTTAAATACCTGGGCAAAGTCGTTTTTATCGACGGCAAGCACGCGATGGGTCAGGCTGGCCAGCATATCCATATTCGCCCCTTTTACCCCAAAGGCGTGAAAGCGCAAATGACCGTAGCGGCCCTCCTGCTCACGGGCGGCGATCATCTCGGAAACGCCGGTCATATCGTCGGTAGGCGCGCCGTCGCTGAGCATGAGTACAAAGGGCTTGTAGCATTCCACACCCAGCTCATGGTATTTGTGCACCTGTTCATGCACGGTTTCCAGCGCCAGACGAATTCCCTGTCCCATGCTGGTGTATCCATGGGCGGTCAGCGTGGGAGCCTGGAAGCGGCTTATGGGACAGAAGGGGGTAACGATGGAAGCGTTGGCGCTGAACTGAATCACGCAAACGTCCACCCGTTTGGCGGACAAAGGATCCATGCATACGGAAGCACGGAAGTTTTGCAGCGCACGGTTGACCTCGTCTATCTTTTCTCCCGTCATGGAACCGGAGGTGTCCACAAGCAGGCAGCAGGCTACATGAGGTTCGCTGATATAATCAACTTGTATGCCGCCGGTACACGCATTTGTATTCTTTACCTGACTGCGCATTTCATCATCGGTGTTTTTTAAAACATTGAAATCAATCTGAGCCATTTTGAATTTCCTCCAAATCTGTATGGATTTTAGCAAAAAAGGTTCTTCATCGTCCGCGCCAGCCTTTGCAGAAAGCCGTCCGGCTTTTCTTCCGGCCGCTGCAGGAGAGAAGTCGTTTCGGCGCGCCACATCACCAGGGCAGCATCGTCGTCCATAGACCGCATGGCCTGGGTAAGCAGCGCCTTTTCGCAATGCTCCTGATAGTTTCCGTCCTCCCACGGCAGGAAAAGACTGGCGGCGTCCGGATCTTCGTCAATTTTCTGGCGCACCCCGTCTGTGGTCATCAGCAGAGCCGTTACGTTCTTCAGGCTTCTGTGCGTAAAGCGCCATTTTTGGGGACCGTCCGACAAAACGGCCACACTGCCCTCCCCGTCCCGCATCTTTTCGGCCAAAGAGAGCCATGTTTCATCCCGGGTCTGAACGTAAATCCCCCCGTCGCCCACATACTGGAGAAACAGACGTTCATCCGGCGTTAGTACAGCCAGCTCCAGCGTGGTTTCGCCGGCTCCGGGTTCCCGGGTGCGAACATTCTCCGTCCGCGCCAGAGCGTAATTCATGGCCGCTTGCAAAACCGTATGCATGCTTTCCGCAGCAAGAGGAACGGCGGCAAACGTCTGAAAAAAATCTTTCACGGCTTCTACCGCTGCCTGTGCCGCCTCCTCCGATAAGGGGGAGGCGCTCACGCCGTCCGCCACTGACAGTACCAGCCAGCCGTCCGGCGTAACGCAATAGCCACAGGCATCCTGACAGGGCATTTGGGTTCGTTTGTGCTTCTGCCCCTGAATCAAAGCCGTTTGAACCTTCGCCTTCGTTTCCAACCGCTCACCTTCTTTTCCTAAATATAGTATTTTATGTATATAAATATCAACATAATTGTAAAAAAAGAGAGTGCATCAGCCGTGCCCTTCCATACAGGCCAGCCACCGCAGCTGACGTCCGTACACATTCCGCAGCAGCTGATATTCCCGGCACGGGTGGTCAGGCTCCACGCCTGCCAGCAGGGGCAACAAGGTTTCCTTATAGCGTGTCATAGCCGCGATGACGCAAAGAAAAGCCATATCCGCCTGCTCCTGAGTAGCGGGGCTGCTTTCGCCGTAAAACAGGCAATTTTCAAAGTACAGCATTCCGCTAAGGGGGCTGATTTCAAAACGTCCCTGCAAAATACAGGCATTGCAAGCCGCCACAACCAGGCTCAGCAGCGGCAGCCGTACGCGCTCACAGGTATGGATGGCGTAGTACCCCCGAATGGTTACGCGCTGATACGACGGTTCATCGCGGACGCGCACCTCCCCCATCCCCACAATGCGAAGGGTTACGCTGAGCGCCTGTGTGTCCACCTTTCCCTTTTGAAAGCCGTGCCTGTCCAGATGGGCCAGCAGGGCGGCAAAGGTTTCTTGCGCCGGAGTCGGGCTGCCCTTGCCCAGGCCCCGGCACAGCTGCTTCAGCATCGTCATGGCTCAATCCACTTTGACGTAGATCATCACACGTACGCCTACATTATCACGGTCAGCCCGGGCCACGCCTACGGAGCCGTTGGTGCAGATCTGATACAGGTCGCTGCTGTTTTCCGCGGTACGGGTGTAGAAAGAGCACAGGCCGTAACGATTGGTCCACAGGCCGTTCATGCTGGCGTGAGAGGTGCCATAGGCCGACCGGCTGGGATCGGCTACTTTCCGCTGGCCGAAGAAGCCATAGTTCTCATTGGTCATGTCCTGCAAGGTCGGGATGAACACCGAGTTGCCCTGGCTGTCGCTAAGCATCAGCTGGCGCTCGCTGCGGGAGAAAGCGTTGAGCAGGAATTGGCCGTTCAGCCAGGAACAAAGCTCGCTGGAGGCCCAGTCACTGCGGTTGCGGCTGTCGTAGGGGCGGCATTCCAGCACCTTGCGGCTCAGCAGCACAGCGGTTCCGTTGCTTACGGAAAGAACCTCCCATTCGATAGACTGTCCGGGATATTCCTGGTCGTAGGTTCCAAACCAGTAGCTGTCGCCCGCCTGCACCTGCGCCAACGCGCCGGAAGCTGCCGTCATCATCAGTACCAGGCAAAGAATAAACGTCAAGGTCTTTTTCATATCCATATTTCTCCTTTCGCGGAAGCCTTTGGCTCCCTGTACATTTCTTTTATACCGCATTTTTGCCAAAATCGGACACTTTTTCAAAAATTTTTTCACAAAGACTTGCCATTTGGGATGGATATGATATGCTGAATTTACCTCTTAAACTCCAATTAAAGGTGGAATCGCTTATGAAGAAACGGCCCATCTCATCCCCGCTGACCGCGCAGGAAAGGGACTGGCTGAACGAAGTATTCGACCTGTATTATGACGAGCTGCTGCGCTACGGCTGCCGCATGGCGGCGCGCCATCTTTGGCGGATCCCCAACCGGCTATCCTTTGTGGAGGACTGCCTTCAGGATACCTTTGTCAAGCTGGGCCGCGCCCTGGGCGAAAAGCCGGAGCTTCGGCTACGCAGCGGAGAGGAAATACGCCGCTGGCTGTACATGTGTTTCCAAAATACGGCCTCCATTCCCACCGCCTACCGCCGGCAAAAAAACCTGCACGGCGGCAACGGCGCACGGGAACAGAAGCGGCTGGCGCATGAAACGCCTATTTTAACAGAAGGCGAGCTGGAAATGGGTTATAAAGGCGTTACGGAGGACTTTGCATACGAAACGCCGCCTGAAGCCCAGCCCGCGACTGAAATGGAGGATCTTCAGGCAGATTTACATCAGGCGGTTGTGGCTGAACTGGAAAAACTGCCGGAGTGGAAACGATACCTGTTTTATGAGCGCATGAAAAAGACCGAATACGCCTTGTTAAGCCAAAGGCTGAAACGTTCTGAAAACACATTGAGCAAAACCTATAACCGAATGGTGAACCAAATTTGGAAAAAAGCCAGCCGAAGCGTTGAGGAACTTTCCAAAAGCGCTTCATTTTAAATGCCTGGAGGAATAATAAGCGAATGGAAAAACAGCCTTTAAATCAGAAGCAATTGGAGGAAGCCGCCTGGCAGCTGACAGATCAGCATATCTTGGAACGTAAGGAGAATGCACGCAGGCAAATGCTAAATGCCGCAGAGCAGACTCGGCAGCAATGCGAGCGAAAGGCCCGCGGAGTCCGAGCTTCCTTTACACGCTGGGCCCTGCCCGTAGCCGCGGCGCTTGTGCTGGCGGCAGGCGGCGCAGCCTATGCCCTGTATATTCCCGTGCAGCATCTGGCGCTGTCTCAACTGCCGCAGCCAGGCATCAACCGCGCCGACGACGGCATAACAGGCGCTGTACCGCAGGAACTGCACTGGCAGGCAAACGCCGCGCCGGACGGCTTTCAGCAGGTGCGGTATGCCCTGTTTCCATCCGGAACAGGCGGAGACGGACAGTCGCTGTGGTTGCTGAAAGCATTGTACCAGAAGGAAGAACGGCAGTGCGTTTTCACCGCCAGTCAAAGCCCGCTGGCAATTGTGGATGCCCTGACCCAAGGCAACGGAAAGCAGCTAGGCGGCGTTATTTTCTTTTTCAACCGCGACCCGGAAACGGGCGAATGGACAGCCGCCTGGCGGCAAAACAATACCGATTATCTGCTGCAAAGTTCCCAACTGGCCTGCCGGGAGCTGTGCCGCGTTGCGGAAGCGTTGAGCCATGCGGCGGAGTAAAGCGCTGCTTCTGGCCCTGCTGCTTTGTCTGAGCCGGGTAGCAAGCACCGCGGCAGAAAGCCCAGCGTCCTGGACGGTGCTGGTATATATGGTGGGCGGTGATTTGGAAAACGGCCCCTGGGCCAAGGGCCTGGCCACCGCCGATGTGCGGGAAATGCTGTCCGTGCCGGGAATCGATCTGTGGCTATGCACAGGGGGCGCGGAGGAATGGCAGACAGGTTCGCCCATTGCCTCTAACCAGTGCACCATATGGCAGGTACGGGAGGGTGAATTGCAGGAGCGGCTTTCTCTGGGCCAGGTCAGCATGGGCGACCCGAACACCCTGTCCGCCTTTGTAGGCCATGTGCAGCAGCAACGTCCGGGCTCGCTCTATGGCCTGATTTTGTGGGACCACGGCGCGGGTCCGCTGGGCGGCTTTGGGCGGGACCAGAAAAATCAGGACGACAGCCTTACCCTAGGGGAATTGTGTCAGGCGTTGGAAAATGTTCAGCCCCTGGCCTGCGTTGGCGTGGATGCATGTTTGATGGCTTCCTCAGAGGTGGCTTTCGCCCTGCGGGACAGGGTGGAGTATCTGGTAGCCTCCGAAGAAAAGGAGGACAGTTTAGGCTGGAATTACGCGACGGCGTTGCCTGCTTTCAAGTCCTGTCATACGGCGGAGCAGGCCGCCGCCGCATTGGTGGAGGCCTATCGGCAAACCCATCAGGATGCAGCGGGCGTTTTCACCTTATCTGCCGTGCGTTGCGCGGCCATGACAGAGGTGAGTTACGCCACGGAGGCGCTGTTTCAGTGCGCGCTGCGCTCACTGACCCTGGGCGGCTATCCACTGCTGAGCAGGCTATGGAGCGGGCTGTACAGCGTGGGCGGCATAAATCAGCCCAGATATGATCTGGTGGATCATTACGCTTTGGGACAGTCGCTGCTGCCCTATTATCCAGAAGAGGCGCAGGCGTTGCTGGACGCGCTGAAGCAAGCCATAGTCAGCAGCTTCAGCAGCGTCAACGGTCTGAACGGCCTGTCACTTTATCTGCCCATGGAGAATCAAGCCCAGTATCAAAAGGAGCGCAGCTCTTATTCGTCTATCTGCGACGCCTACAATCTGTTTCTGGACCGATATACCAGCTTTTGGGGCTCATCCCCCTCTGTGCTGGATACGCTGCCGGCTGTACAGGTTGGCACACAGAATCTGGAATGGCCGTTGTCACCTCAGCAGGCGAATTTGGTAAACAGCGCAAGCGTATTGTTGTTTCACCGGCTGGACGGCGCATATTATCTGCTGAGTTCCGAAAACGGTATTAACCTTGACGATGAGGGACGCTTGCGTTATGCCTTTGCAGACAAGTCGCTATGGTTTGTAGGCGAAGAAAAAAGCGTGCTGCTACCCTTGCTGAACATCGACCGGCAGAGCACAACGCCAAAGGGCTTCTACAGTGCGATGCTGTCCTACGCAGATGAGACTGATGTAAGAATCAGCGCTGTACGGCTGGAAATCGCTTTACAGGAAGATGCAGCGGCCATTCTGCGGGTCTATCCGCTGGAACATACGCTGGAAAGCGGCAAACGCGAGGCGGATTTATCCCGTTTCCTTGAAATTTCGTGTATTGAAACGGGCTATATGCCTGCTTGGAATGAAAGCGGCGATCTTATGCCCTTTTCCCAATGGGAGCAAACAGAAACGGTGCTAATGGACGGATGGGTTCAACTAAACAGGCCCTACACTCTGGCCTGGAGGCCCTATCCAGCGGACTGGGAACTGTACACACTGCTGTGTTTTCGGGATGTGTACGGGAATGAACACGTTTCGCAGCTAATTCCTGTTGAAAGATAAAAAAACTGCTAAAATGAACTGCGCCCCACTTGCTAGACATTATACCACTTTGTCTGACAAGCGGGGCGCAGTTTATTCTTTTCTGAAAATCGGTTTCCGTTTCCTACATCGACATTTGTCTGCGTTTCCAAAGGGCATACAGTCCCCAGGAAAGTCCCATGCCTATCAGTGTAGGCGGAAGCAAACCATAAGTGACCAATTCCAACGCCGCCTGCCGGCTTTCCGCAGGCAGGCCAAATGCCGCCAGCCCGTAACACAATGCCAGATAAACGGCGAAAAAGGAGTAGCCCCAAGGGGTCAAATGCCTTTTGCCGCGTCCAAGCGCCAGCATGGAGCAGCAGCCCAGCAGCGTGCCAACGCAGGCAATGGCAGCGGCGTGAACGATGTTGCAAAGCCAAACCGGCGTAAAGCGCAGCACGCTGCCCAGCGGTTCCGCCGTCAGGGCGAATACCGCCCCGTCAATCACCGCAAAAACCAGGCTTAGCGCAAAGGCGTACAGCAAATCCGGACTATGCTTCCTTTTCATGTACATTCCCTCAAATCAGCTTCATCAGTCTGGCTCGGCTGAAGGCGCAAATCGCCTTGATATCTTTAATTTCTCCGCTGGCGATCTTTTTCTCAAGTTCGTCCACAGGCATCCAGCTTACCTGAATGAATTCATCATCGTCCAAATCCTGTACGCTTTTTTCAATATCCCGCGCCAGGAACAAGTACAGCACCTCGTCGATGACGCCGGGCGATGGATAAATGGCTCCCAAGGGAATCATCTGCCGGGCGGTAAAGCCCGTTTCTTCCCGCAATTCCCGGTGGGCGGCATGCTCCTGGGTTTCGTTGGGCATCTTATCCAGCTTTCCGGCGGGAATTTCCAATGTGACCTGCGCAATGGGGTGCCGGTACTGCCTCACCATGGCGCAGCGGTTTTGGTCGTCCAGCGCCAGCACCGCTACCCCGCCGGGGTGATGCAGGTGCATTCTGCTGATTTCTGAGCCGTTGGGCAGCTGAAGGTCGTCCAGCCAAAGCTGATAGGGTTGCCCCTGATAGATCAGCTTTCTGCCTATCATTTTTTCAACCAGATTTTGATCTTCCATTGCCAAATGGCTCATTGTTCTTCATCCCTTCATGAAATTTGTGGGCGGCGGAGCTTTCGCTCCGCCGCCGCGTGCAGGGGGTTTCCGTCAGGGCTGCACGGAAATCCAGTAATCGTACACGTCGTAGTAGTTCTCGTAGTAGTAGTCCAAATCCAGGGGGAAGGTGGGGATGGAGTCAAAGGCGGGCTGATCGATGTCCAGGGTGGGAGCATCGGGGAACACAGGGTAGGAACCGGCGGTCAGGAAGGGAGCCAGGCCCTCGCCGGTATGATCGGTTTCGCCGCACAGGAAGCGAATGAACAGCTTGGCGGCGTTGGGATGCTGGCACTTGTCGGCAATCTGAGCAATCATGAAGCTGATGGCCGTGGTGGGGGTTTCATCCTGGAAAGCGGAAGGATCCACGCCCAGATAGTAGCCCTGCTGGTCGCGCTCGCGCAGCTTGGAGGACACGCCATAGCCCAGGGGCGGATCCTGCATATCGGCAGCGCCGCCCACATTCTTTACGATGTTGGTGTTAGAGCTTTCAATGATAACGCCGTTCTTGGCAACCCGGTTAATCCAGGCGTGGGCGGCGGTGGGTTCGTTATCCGCCAGCACGATGGGTTCGCCGAACACGCGCTCGTAATCGGCCGCCATCTTGTCGGCGTACTGAATCATGGCGGTGAACAGCACAATCAGGTCGGGCTCGCCGGTGGGATCCAGGAAGATGAACTTGCCGTTCCACTCGTCCTTGGTCAGGTCCCACCAGGAGCTGATGGGCATCTTGTCATAAGCCTGGGTGTTGTAGTTCCACCAGTCCAGCTCAATGACGAAGGGGGTTACGGACAGGTAGCTGGGATCCACATCGCCAAAGATATCTTCGGGATGATAGTTGTGCAGCAGCCCTTCCTTGATGTAATCCATATACACGCTGCCGTTCTGCTCCTTCAGCTGCAGAACGTCCGCGGTGTACACGCCCGCCTCATACTCGCGGCGGAATTTTTCCAGCATCTCGTTGATGCCCAGATCGTAGAAGTTCACGGTGATACCGGGATAGGCTTCCATAAAGGATTTGCCCACCGTTTCGTCACG
>CAKTUU010000012.1 GCA_934621505.1 uncultured Clostridia bacterium | reverse complement strand
GTTGATACTCCTATCTTACCACTTGAGTTCTCTTTTTTCTTTCCTTTTCTGTTACCTATGTATTATATCTCAACATTTTTTCAAATGGCCCCTCGATAAAGTAGGTTAACGTTTCTAACAAGAGAGTGAAACGGTATTAAAACAGGCCCCCGTCTGACCGGGGACCTATCGTACCTTTACTTTTGCAGAGCCGCAATCAGAACGTCGTATAGTTCCTGGGAAATGTAATTGCCATCCAGCAATGTCTGCAGCGTTGCAGCCGACTGCCCATCCAGCGCTTCCGTCAAAGCGTTGTACTGTTCCTGAGTCAAACTGCCATCGCTGTACAATTGCTTCGCCAAAGCCGCATCCATAGGCGCATTGGAGGCATCCTTCGTTTGATCCGGCTGTTCATCCGACGGTTCGGCCGGCTTTGCGTCGGGCTGGTCGTCCGGTTTCATATCAGGCTGACTATCCGGCTGCTCATCGGTCTGGTCCTGAGGCTTATCGCCGTTCACCTTGCCATTCTTCATGCCGTCTACCATTCCGTTTGTCATGCCGTTGGGCAGACCGTTCTTCATCCCATCTTTGGCCCCATCCACCGCGCCGTTTTTCATGCCGTTGGTTGCGCCGTTGGGCAGACCGTTCTGCAAGCCGTTTTTAGCGCCGTTAACGCCCCCGTTCTTCATGCCGTTGGTCATACCGTTTTTCATACCGTTGGTCATGCCGTTCTTCATCCCGTTTTTTTCTTTTGTGCCTGCCGCAAAGGCAGTGCTGAACGCCAGCGTCAGCACACACAGAATCGATAGAACCGCCAACATCTTTTTGTTTTTCATACTTTCTTCCCTCCAAAAAATTCACTGTTCCAGGTTTTCCCTTGGAACAGCGAATAGTATAAAAGCGGAAGTTTGAAATAAGGTTGAAAAACGAAATATTTTTGAAATGAAATTGAAATATTTATTCTAAATCCATCAAAACCGCCGTAAATCTTGTGCCCGATGCGGGATCACTTTCTACAAAGATACGGCCTTTATGCAGCTGAATAATGCTTTGCGCAATGGACAAGCCCAGCCCGCGCACCCGGTCGTCCAAATCTCCCCGGGCGGTCAGCATCAGCACAGGCGTGGTAACGCCCTCCCTGCGCAGGGCGGAAAGGACGGCGAAGCCGTCCATGCCCGGCAGCATCACATCCAGAATGATCGCGTCATAAATGCCGCTGAGCCCGGCGTCCAGCCCCTGAGGGCCGGTATAAGCCGCGTCCACCACATACTGTTCCTGTTGCAGCAGTTTGCACAGGGCTGCCGACAGCTTTCGTTCATCCTCAATCAGCAGCAGACGCATCAGCGGTATTCCCCCACCAGCCGGTGATTCAACCATTTCGCGGGCTCCTCCTGTGCCAGGGCCCACATCATTTTGCACACGGCGGCCTCCGTGGTCATGTCCCGCCCGCTAAGGATGCAATCCCGCACCAGCCCATGGCCTACCTCATATACGTTCAGGTTGGCCTTTTCGTACAGGCACTGGCTGACCACCACCAGATAGATGCCGCTGTCCACCAACTGGCCCAGGGTTTCCACCAGATTGCGGCGAATGTAGTGCAGGCCGCCCAGCCCAAATGCCTCGATCACCAGACCGCGATACCCTGCGGTTTTGACAAAGCGCAGCACATCCGGCGATGTGCCGGGCACCAGCTTCAGCAAAAACACCCGTGGGTCAATCCCATCCCGCAGGCGGTAGGGCTGCTCCAGCGGCAAATATGGCTGGGGATGGTCAATGTGCAGCCCCTCCACATCAAAGTATCCGGCGGGCGGCTCGTTGACACTGGAAAAAGCGTTCATGGAGGAGGTATGGGTTTTAACGCAGCGCACGCCGGAAATCAGCTGGTTGTCAAAGCAGACGTAGACGCCGCTGATATCCGCCATGGCCGCGTGAATCGCCCGCAGCAGATTCAGCCTGCCGTCCGTCAGGGGATGGGCCAGCGGCAGCTGGGATCCCGTTAAAATCACCGGCTTGCCCACACCCGCCAGCATAAAGGACAGTGCGGCGGCGGTGTACGCCATGGTGTCGGTGCCGTGGGTAATGACCACGCCGTCATAGCTTTGCAAAGCGCCGTCAACAGCGCGGGCCAGAGCGCTCCATTCCTCAGGCTGCATATTGCTGGAATCCATCAGGAACACATCCTGCGCGTCCACAGCGCAGGGCAGTTCGGCCTGAATGGCTTCCAGCAGATTCCGGCCATGAAGGGTCGGCTCCAAGCCGTGATTTCCGTTGGTGCAGGCGATGGTGCCGCCTGTGGCCAAAAGCATGATTCTTTTCATCTTTATCCTTTACCATTCCGGCGGGGTGTACAGCACCACGCCGCCCTTTTGTCTGCTGGCCTGCAAATCAATCAGGCGCTGATTCCGGCTGCCGCGAAAATCCAGTTCCAGCGACCTTTCCGCCAGCAGAAACGGCCCGTCCACCAGCACGTCCGCCTCCTTCAGCAGCGCGTCCACCCCTTCCTCCGCTTGGGCCTTTTCCAGCAGCTTTTCATAGGTGTAGCCGGAATAAACCCACACGTTCAGCCCCTTCTGATGGGCCCGCCGCGCCAGTTCGGCGCAGGCCGCCGCCTGGGCAAAGGGTTCGCCCCCGGACAGGGTGATGCCGCTAAGCAGAGGATTGCCGGTAAATTTCTTTTCTACGTCATCCAGCGTCCAGACCGTGCCCGCCTCAAAATCGTGGCTGCCCGGATTGTGGCAGCCGGGGCAGTGATGGGGGCAGCCCTGGGTGAAAATGCTCACCCGGAAGCCGGGGCCATCCACAATGGAATCGCCCACCAGACCAAACAAACGAATGGTATCGGTTTTTTCACGCATCTTTGGAATCCTCTTTTCCATTGAATTGACAATGCCCCGCCATGGGACATCCGCCGCAATGACCGCAGCCGCGGCGGCGAACCATGCCCACAGCCAGATAAACGCCGTAGCCCAGCACCAGTACAGGAATCAGCACATTCAGCACCTTGCCCATTGTCACAGCCCCAGCAGCAGGCGGCCTGCCTGATACACCACCGCAGCCGCGACCCAGGCCAGTCCGGTTTGAGCGGCCACCGCAGCCACGGCCCAGCGGCCGCTTTCCATCTCCCGGCGCATGGCGGCCACGGACGCCACGCAGGGCATGTACAGCAGCACAAACACCAGAAAGGATACCGCGCTAAGCACCGATGGAAACACCGTGTGCAAAGCGGTGAGCATCTGGGCGCTTTCCGCGTCCACACCCGCCAGCACGGCCAGGGTGCTGACCACGCTTTCCTTGGCCATCAGACCGGTAAGCACGGCGGTGGAAGCCTGCACCGTGCCAAAGCCCGCCGGCCTAAAAATGGGCGCGATGGACCCGGCGATAACGCCCAGCATGCTGCTTTCCATTCCGGCAGCAGGCGTCAGGCGGAAGGTAAAGCTTTGCAGGAACCACACAATCAGCGTGGCCAGAAAAATCACGGTAAAGGCCCGGTGGATAAAGTCCCTGGCCTTATCCCACATCTGACGGCCCACATTCATGGGGGTGGGCAGACGGTAGGCGGGCAGCTCCATAATAAACGGAGCCGCGTCGCCGTGAAACACAAAGTGTTTTAAAAACAATCCAACCAGAATGGACACCGCTATGCCCGTGAGATAAAACACGCACATAACCCCCAGCTGGTTTCCGCCAAAAAAGGCCCGGGCAAACAGGGCGTAAATGGGCACCTTGGCGCCGCAGCTCATAAAGGGCGTCAGCATGATGGTAAAGCGGCGGTCCCGCTGGTTGTTCATGCTGCGCGCGCTCATAACGGCGGGCACGGTGCAGCCAAAACCCATCATCATGGGGATAAAGCTGCGGCCGTTTAATCCCAGCCTGCGCAAAGGCTTATCCATCAGGAAGGCCGCACGGGCCATGTAGCCGCTGTCCTCCAGGATGGACAGCAGCAGGAACAAAATCAGAATGGTCGGCAGGAAAGACAGCACGCTGCCAACGCCGGTCAGCACGCCGCCTACCAGCAGGTCATGCACCCAGTCCGCCACGCCTGCACGGACGAGCCCCTGAGAAATCAGGTCTATGCCGCGGTTGACCAGAGCGCTGAAGCCATCCGCCAGCCAGCTGCCAATGGGACCAAAGGTAATGTAGAACACCAGCAGCATCATCAGCAAAAAGACCGGAATGGCCAGCACCGGATGGGTCAGCACATTGTCAATGCGGTCTGTAACGGTATGGCTGTCGTCGCTTCCCCGCTTATAGCAGGCAGACAGCAGCTTTTCAATAAAGCGGTACCGGGTATCCGCCATCACGGCGGCCCGTTCCATGCCCACGTCCTTTTCCATGGCGGACAGGATTTCGCCAATAATGTGGCGCACATCCTCCGTCAGGTTCAGTTCCTCCTCCATGGGCTTGTCGCCCTCAAACAGCTTGGTGGCGGCGTACAGCGGGGTAACCCCCAGCGCCATGGCGGGCTTTTCCACCAGATGGGTGATGGCGTGCAGGGCCTCGTGCGCCGCGCCGTCGCAAATATCCAGCTTGGCGGGCAGCTGGCGTTTTTCCGCCACCTCCATGGTGCGGCGCACCAGTTCGTCCAGCCCTTCGCCCTTGCGGGCGCAAATGGCAATTACCGGCACGCCCAGGCCCTTTTCCATGGCTTTCAGGTCGATGGCATCGCCCCGGCCCCGCACCTCGTCCATCATATTCAGGGCCACCACAACGGGACGGCCCAGCTGCAGCAGTTGCAGCGTCAGGTACAGGTTGCGTTCCAGGTTGGTAGCGTCCACAATGTTAATAACCACATCCGGCTTATCCTTGACGATAAAGTTCCGGCTGACGATTTCCTCCAGAGAATACGGACTGAGGGAATAGATTCCCGGCAAGTCCACAATGGTTACATCCGAGCAGTCCTCCGGCAGTTCGCCGTCCTTCCGGACCCGGCGGGGCAGGCCGATATGAGCCTGTCCCCCGTGATGGTGATGCAGCAGCGTGCCTGTTTTTTGCTCCACCGTTACGCCGGGCCAGTTTCCCACATGCTGGTTGCTGCCGGTGAGCTGATTAAAAAGGGTGGTTTTTCCGCTGTTTTGATTTCCTGCCAGTGCAAAGGTATAACGCATAAAAGACGCCCCACTTTTTCCCACGTTATTTAGTTAGAGGATGGTGCTTTGAGTGTAATTTTTCGCGCGTCGTCCAGCCGAAGGGTCAGCGCGTAGCCCCGCAGATGAATTTCCACCGGGTCGCCCATAGGCGCCGTTTTTTGCAGCAGCACCTTTACCCCGGGGGTAATGCCCATATCCAGCAGATGACGGTGCAGCGCGTCCTCGCCGCCAATTCCATCCACAATGCCGGTTTCGCCGGGCTTCAAATCCGCCAGCGTCTTTTCCATATCAAAGTGTCTCCTTTCTTTGTGGGTTATCATCGGGCCGCACCAGAACCGGTTCGCGGCCCTCCTCACGCAGCCATTTGCGCAATTCGTGTTCGATAATATCCGCGGCAATGTGCGCGCCGTTTTCCATCCGCAGCCGCAGACCGATTTCCCGGGCGGCCACGCTGTATTTTTTGGTGGTCGTCAGTTTCATCAGGGCCTTGGTCAGCCTGGCTACGGTCAGCTTTTCCCGGGGGATGGGGTTGGGGCCGACGCCCATTTCCCGGGCCCGGTTGGCCCAGAAGGGCTGATCGCCCCCAAAGGGAATCACCAGCGTGGGCTTGCCGGCCAGCAGCCCCGCCGCCAGCGTGCCCGCGCCGCCGTGATGCACCACGGCGCATACCTGCTGAAACAGCCAGTCGTGAGGCACAAACCCGGTCATGTACACATCGTCCCGGCCCTGGGCGGACACATCGCCGCCGCCCCAGCCCCTGGCCAGTACCGCGCGCACGCCGCTGCGCTTTACCGCCTCCAGCACAATGGACAGGGTTTCGTCCATATCGCCGCTGACCATGGACCCGAAGCCGATATACACCGGCTTCGGCCCTTTTTCCAGAAAAGCCGCCAGTTCCGGCTCCGGCTGATAGTCACTGCTTTGCCGGTTATCCAGCCAATAGCCGGTCATGTGAATGTTGGCCCCCCAGCTGGTGGGCCGGGGCATCACCAGCGGGCTCATGGCGTACAAAACGGGAATGATGTGCCCGTTCAGCTCGTAATTCGGGGTGGATTCCAGCTTGCGGGGCGACATGCCGTGAGCCTGCCGCCAATCCGCCAGGTAATAGCGCTCCACCGCGCTGATGGCAAAGTAGCCGATCTGATAGCTGGCCAGATTCCACGCCTTGCCCGCCCGCTGTCCCGGCGCGGACGCGATGGGCGTTTCCGGGTTTTTATCCATGGGATAAAAATGGGTCTGGATGAACGGCACATGCCGCACCTCTGCGATGGATTTCACCACCTCGCCAAAATAGGTGGAGATAATCGCGTCCGCATCGGCGCAGGCGTTTTCCAAATCCGTCAGGAAGCTGCCCAGATAGGGAACCATCGCTTCCTTCACCTGCTTCAGGTACTGCACGCCGCTGGACCCATTCAGCAGCTTTGCCATAAAATCCTTCACATCGCCGTTGATGGGCATAAAGCGCAGGCCCTCGCGCTGAACCGTGTCAGCAAAACTTGCAAAGGCGCAGATGGCGATATCGTGGCCCCGCGCCTTTAACTCGCGGGCCAGCACAATATAGGGGCGCACATCGCCCGTTGAGCCTATGCAAACCATGGTGATACGCATTCGCAACAAAACCTCCTTGCCAAAAATTTCAATGGAATAATGGCGGTATAATGGCTTTAAGTATAGCGCATTTGATGTGGATATGCAAATACCCCGCCGGTATTGCGGCGGGGTATCAGGCCGTCAAAAAAGCTCGCCTGAGGGCGATCTTTTCTGACGGGAAGCGCTCTTTGCCTACTCGCCTGCGGCTCGCCGGGCGGCAAAGAGCGTAAGGAAAGCCTTGCTGCGCAAGGCAGCCGAAACCGACGTACACGCCGCCGGTTTCGGAACCAAAATCGGAGGGCTGCGGCCCTCCGATGCCTCCCAGGGTTTTTCGACAGTCTGATACCCCGCCGGTATTACGGCGGGGTATGGATAAAGCCGTTTTTTACTTTTGCAGCAGGTGGAAGGCAAACCCGGCGATATCGTCCTTGAGGTAAATCGCGCGCATTTTGCCGTCCTTCATGATCACGCTGTCATCGTCAAAGACGAAGCCGCGGCGCTCCATGTGCCAGCGGGCCCGCTTGATATTGTTGCAGGCAATGGCCACATGGCCCTTTTCCCCACGGAAGGGAATCTTCATCACTTCAAAGCCGTCGCCCACAAAGTTGGCGTTCTTATGCTCGTCAATGGGCCAGCCCAGCAGGCGGCTCAGCGCCTTGGCGTCCTCCATGGACTTTTCGGGGCTGCCGCTGTTAATGCCGATATGCTTGACCTCCAGGCCCAGCATCTTGTTTACCGCGCTGCGGGTAATGTCCTCAATGCGCTTCCAGTCCTTGGCGGCCACCGCGTCGGCGGGCACCATCCAGCTGCCGCCGCAGGCCACGATTTTGGAGAAGGACAGGTACTCGTTCAGGTTCTGCTCGTTGACGCCGCCGGTAGGCAGGAAGGTAACGCCGCCGTAGGGAGCCGCCATGGCCTTAATCAGCTTCAGGCCGCCCAGAGCTTCCGCAGGGAAGAACTTGACGGTTTTCAGGCCCAGGCTCAGGGCCACCTCGATGTCGCTGGGGTTGGCGCAGCCGGGCACGATGGGCACGCCCTTTTCCTGGCAGTGCTTGACAATCTCGGGATTGATGCCGGGGGATACAATGTAGGTAGCGCCCGCCGCAACGGCCCGGTCTACCTGATCCTTGGTCAGCACGGTGCCCGCGCCCAGAATCACGTCCGGCAGCTGGGCATGCACCAGGCGGATGGCCTCCTCCGCCGCGTCAGAGCGGAAGGTGATCTCCGCCACAGGCAGACCGCCGTCCGACAGCGCTTTGCACAGCGGCACCGCGTCGGCGGCGTCCTCTACCTTAATAACCGGAACAATACCGGCCAGAGAGAGCTTTTCAATCATTTCCATGGGGAATTTTCCTCCTTTACGTTTTCTGCAAAAAAATCATCGGCGCTGATGTAAATCGGGAAATCTATGCGTCTTATCGAAAATATAGCAAGTCTTGACTTATCTGTCAACCTGATTTTTTTGGACGATTTGCGCAAAAAGATCGCATTGACATGTCAGCCTCTGGCCCTGCGCCGCAAATGCAGCAGCGTTATCCAGGCGGCCGCGGACGCAAGCGCCAGCGCGCCCCACAGCCAGGGCCGCGCCCCGTCGCCGGTTTGGGGCAGGTTGACCACCGTCAGCACGGCGGGTTCGGAAGTTACGCTGCTGCCCGCATCGTCCGTTACCACACAGCGCAGGGTCAGCCCGGTCTGTGCCAGCGTGACCCCGGCGATCTGGTAAACGTCCTGATTGGCCCCGGCAATATCCACCCACAGGCCCGCGGCGTTTTGCCGCTGCCACTGATAGCGGTACGGCCGCTGCCCGCCGCCCGCCAAAACGGTAAACAGCGCGTCCTGTTTTTCCAAAAGGGACAGGCTTTCCGGCTGCCGGGCAATATACAGGTGAGGTGTCAGAGAAAGCCGCACATGGTTGTCCCCACCCGCAAATTCCTCATAATCCGCCTCGGAACCCACATTCAGGTCCAGCTCTTCCAGACGGCGGCCAGCCGTCAGCGTTTGCAGGGGAATGTCCATGGTATAGCCATAGTCATCCTCCATGGCGATGCGGAAGGTGTGGCTGAACAGAATCTGCCCATTGGCGGAAGCCGTCAGCGTGGGCACCACGCTG
The DNA here is from genome assembly GCA_934621505.1 of uncultured Clostridia bacterium. Taxonomy (GTDB): domain Bacteria; phylum Bacillota; class Clostridia; order Christensenellales; family Aristaeellaceae; genus Limiplasma. Next base: position 46,227 of record CAKTUU010000012.1, on the reverse strand, counting down.
GACTGGGTATTGGCGCTGCGGTTTAAAATGCTGATTCGCACACAGGTTTCGCCGTCCCGGTCAAAGGGCTGGGCGCTCAGCATCAGGTCATGAGAATCGGTATCCACAATCCGGGGGGAAGCGTTTTCCTTATCCAGGCGCATCAGCACCGTCTGGCCGTTCGCCATGTCGGTGGTCATCAACTGGTCAGACAGAGGGACGCCATTCTGGGTCAGCAGGGCCCCATACCGGGTGGCTCCCACCACCTGGGCGATTTCCGCCGTAAGGGCCACCTTGCCGTCCCAGTCGGCGGGAATCAGCAGTTTGGCCTTATAGCTGTGGGTATCCCCAGGCATCAGCAGGGTGGTGCGCACGCTGCGCTGAGTGGTTACGCCGTTGCTGCTGGTGCTGGTAATCTCCCAGCTGTCGCCGTTCAGCGCGTCATACATGCCGTCCACCCGGCGCACGGTGTACTCGCCCGTCTGCACGCCATTGGCGGTATGGAACGTGTTGGTGCTTTTCTTCGGCTGGGTGCAGTCGATATGCAGCGTCTGAATGAGCGTACCGCCGTTTTTAACGTCCACATCCAGGCTGGAAAGGGGCAGGTTGCCGGTATTGCGCACAGAGAAAACCAGATCGATATAGTCTCCGGCGCACACGCAGGGGTCGTTGGGCACGGCGGCCTGCAATTCGGCGGCCATGACCAGATCATAGGTAAACCGGGTCAGGGACTGGCGCAGGTAGGAGCCGTTGGCATTGCCCAAATCCACCGCGTAGAAGCCGGTGCCCGTGTTCTGCAATTTCACGCTGGAGGGGCTTTTCTTCAGCTGCACAAGGGTAAAGGGATCGCACACGGTGTCGGTATCCGGGTCGTAGCGCACGCAGCGCACCAGATATTCCTCCTTGGCGTCGGGCACCACGCTGGTATTGGGGGTGGAGCATTCCGTCCAGTACAGGTAAAGGCCGTCGCCAAACTTGACGGTATCAAAATAGTCCGCGTTTACCTCCACATCGTAATCGGTTACGGTAACGGGCTTGGACGGGAATTGCGGCCACAGCGTCACGCCCTTCAGCCGGTGAATGTACCCGCCTTCCTCCGTCAGCACTCTTTCCAGATAGAACAGGGTGTCCTGGTCATTCGCGCCGTTGATGCGGGTCACAACCCGGAAGTTGATAATATTCCCCTTCGCCAGTTCTCTTCGTCCGTCTTTTCGGATGCTGGACAACGTTCCCTGACTGCTCAGGGAATAAAAGTTCATTTTGTCGTCCTCCGGCGTTCCGCCGGAAGTGGCCGTAGGTTCGCCCACATGGTAACGGGCGATGTCCGCCTTATCCGAAAAGTCGCCCTGCAGAGCATTGCATCGAAAATCTTCCGCTTTTTGCGCGCCGCTGCTGACCAGACCGTGAATTTGCTTTTCGTCGGAACAGACAAAGGTGCTGATCATATAGACGGATTGCAGCGTGGTTGTAGCCGTCAGGAATACCTCCGGCATGGTGGGATAACTGTTTTGGGTAAATCTGCCCGACAGATACTCCTCGACATAATACGCCACCCGCAAAGAGCCGTCCTGCTGCCGTTGCATCAGCACCGACGCCATGCAGGCGTCCTGGGGACGGTTGGGTTCATCCGGAGAGGTGGGGGTGCCGAACCTGCCGCTCAAAATGGTCAGGGCGCAGAAATTGCTGGTAAGTCCCTGAATGTCCCGGCTGGCCTCCACGGTAAAGTCGTAGTCCACAAACCATTCCTTGTAGGGGCGGTCTGTATTGTTGCGTTTGGCGGACGGGGCCCGGCTATCGCTCCAGGTAACCTGTCCGTGCTTGGTCAAATCGTTCAGGTTATACCAGTTCACCCGTTCCCAATCATCCGTTCCTTTGCCGGGCTGAATCCAGAACAGATAGGTGTCGTTCTCGATCACCACATACTGGAAGTTCCCCGCCGCGCAGTCGATGCGGTCAAACAGCTGCTGGGTCGTGGTGGGCTCTACGCCGCTGTTTCCCACCGCCGCCACCCCAAGGGCGGACGGCCTGGGTTTCTCCGCGCCGGTATCATCCCGCTGGCTTACCTGCACGCCGGAGGCGTTCATGACCATGGGCGCGGTCTGGTTTAAGGGAATATCGCCCTCCCACAGGGTTGAGCTCCACTTCAGGAACAGGGCGCGCAGCGTCACCTGGAAGCCCATGCCCACCCGGGCCTCGGCGGTTACCTGGGGCGTGGTAAAGTGGACGATGGGATTGATGTAGCCATAGCCGCGGAAGGCCACGGACAGTATATCTTTCAGGCCCATGCCGATGGTTCCGCCCACCTCCAGCCGGAAGGAAACGCTCAGTCCGCTGTCGTAGCCAATCACCGGGCCTTCCTTTACCTTCAGCAGCCCTTTTTCCAGCTCCGCCTTCATATTCAGGCTGACGCCCACGCCAAAGCTGACCCCCATGCTGAAGTCCGCCCCGGCGAAAAAGGGCACGGGGCCAATGGTGAAGGTCTGGGTGATGCCCGCCTCAAAGGAAATGGTGGCGCCAGCGTTGCCGCGCAGCTCAAAAGACTGGTCGCTGCGGCGGTACAGGCCCTGCATGGCCACAAAGGGCGTAACATGCGCGCCGTAATTGCCCAGGGTTTTGGGCTCGGTGGTGGTGTTGATATTGCGGTACACCCCGGCCGCCGCCAGCAGCTTGTCAGCGGCGGATTTCTTTTCAAATTCCTTAATGGCCCGCTGCTGGTCCTGGGCGTCATCGGTTTGCCAGCCGGTGCTTTCCGGGGCAAAATCATAGCCCCAGGACAGCATGCCCAGACCGGAGGGCAAGATCATAAACGTGGGATAATTGCCCGGAATGGAAATGGACACTTTGCTGCCGCTTATAAAGGGCAAATCGCCGGGAATGGTAAAGCCAAAGCCGCCTGATCCGCTGGTGAAGGAAAACAGCGCGCTGTGGTCAAAGAAGGGCTCGTCCACCACCGGCTTTTCCAGCTTCATCTGGGTATCAAAATCATAGGTTTTGCCCCCGGTGGTAATCTGGAAGGACACCTTGGCCTCCGGGTGCAGCAGGCTCAGCCATTTGCCCTTGAAGGTAAACACCGTCTGGTCGCTGTCGCTGGCGGTAAAGTCCCGCTTGACGGTTTGAAACGTCTTTCCCTCCGCGTCGGTGGGATAACGCAGCTCCAGCACGCCGCTGCCGGAGCAGTACAGCTTGACGGAAAAGGTATGGTCGATGTTGTTCTTTTTGGAATAGTAATAGGTATTTTGTTCGTTTAAAATATCCCGGCCGTTAAAGCAGCCCATAATCAGGTACGGGGTCTGGTCGTCCTTTTCCAGATAGGCGGCGGTCATTTCACCGCCGCGGATTTTGACGGTTTGAATCTCGTGAATCCGGTAACCCTCCGCGGTAACGCGCAGGTTCAGCTTCATATCCGTTTTTTCATCCGCGCCCAGATCGGACACCCAAAACACCGCCCGGCCTTCAGAATCGGTGGTTTGATCCTTGACGCGCCGGGAATCCCTGCTGTTGACCAGATGCACATTGGCCCCGGACAGGGGCTTTTTGTCCCGGTCGTATACCACCACGCAAATCTGCTTGGTGGAAATGACGTTTACATCAAAGTCCAGCGCATCGTCCGCGTTTTCCAGCGCTTCCAGGCGGCGCGCTTCCTGCGTCAGGCTATCGGCATTCGCTCCCTGGGCCTGTAAAAAGTTGCGGCTGATGGGCACATCCAGCATTTTATCGTTGCACTGGTCCACCAGACTGGTATAGGAAGGGTAATTGGCGCTGATGGTTTGAATGGCCTGCTCAATTTCCCCCTTAGCCTCCATCATGCGGTCGTAAGCCCGGATGCGGTCGGCGGCGGAAGCGCTGGCATTCTGGTACAGGCTGACACCGTTCAGGATGGCCAGCCGGCCGTTTTCCAGCTGCTCCTCAAAATAGGTCAGCTGGTCCTCCAGCGTGCGCAGCTGCCATTCCAAATCGCTGACGGCGTTTTGGATGGTCTGGTTTTGCAGCCGGGCCACCAGCTGGATGTAATCCTGCGCCGCCCCCAGCAGACTGCGCAGTTTTTCCGACAGGAACCAGTCGGTCCACTGCCACATTTGCAGCGCGTTCATGGACGGGGAAGGGTTCATGCCTTCATGCCACTGGCTGCCGGTTTGCGCGTCGCCCGCAAGGGTTTGCAGGGCGGAAATTTCGGCGGGGCTCAGGGTGGGAACCGTCTTTTCCGCCAGGCCGGGCGCGGCGCACAGCAGCATTGACAGCGTAAGCAGAAGAGAGAGCAGCCGTTTCATCATTGCGGGAACCTCCTATTCGTCGTCCAGCGTCAGCCATTCCGGATGGGTTTCAATCTCGTATTCCCCGCGCCACTGGCTTACCAGTTCTTCCAGCCGCCGGGTCTGCCTGTCCGTCAGCGCCGCCTGCTTCAGCAGGGCAAACTGCTCGTCCGTCAGCCGCAGCGGGCCGGACGGCTCGTCCGCCGCGTACAAAATGATGTGGATTCCCGCCGCCGTGGCCACGGGCCGGGACACATCCCCCGGCTTTTCCAGCGCCAGTGCCGCCTGTAGAAAGGCCTCGTCCCACAAGAGGGAATCGGCGTGCAGCAGATACCCCGCGTCGTCTGGCGCTACGGCGGTATCGTAGGAATACAGCCGCATCTGGCTTTCAAAGCTCTCGCCCGCTTCCAGCGCACGCTCAATCGCGTCGGTTTGTTCCTTCACAGCGTCTTTAGCGGCGTCCAGCAGCGTCTGTATTTGCCGCTGCATCCGCTCCGCCGCTTCCTGGGCCTGCTGATAGTCCTGCCGGGCCTGATCCACCTGACCGTCCGCGGCGGCCTGTTGGGCCAGCTCGTCATAGGCCTGCTGAACCTGCTGGTCCAGCTGCGTCTTTTCCTGCTGCATGGCGGCCAGTTCCGTCTGGGTTGCCTCGGGCAGCGCCAGCACAATATGCTTCACCCGCCGGTAGCCCTGTGGAATATAGTAGGTTTGCCCGCCTTCCTGAAGCACCTCCTGCTCAAACAGGGGAATGTTATTTTCATAGCGCTCCCGGTAAACGGACACATACTGCTGCTCGTAATATTCCTGCGCGTCCTGATCGGTCACGGTAATATCCCCGCAGTACAGGGCGATCAGCCGCTGGTTTTTCAGGGCCAGCTCCGCCTCCTGCCGGTACGCGTCCAGCGTATAGCCCATCCGGGTTAAAAAAGCGCTGATCTGCTGGTCGGTAGCGTCGGGCGCGCCCTCCCGGATGGCCTGGGCCATCTGCTGCCAGGCCTCCTCGTAGGCCTGCCGCGCCTGCTCGTCCAGCGCCTGACGGGCAGCCTCGTCAATGTCCGCCTGTCCTGCCTTGCGCAGCTGGTTTTCCAGCACGCCCAAGCCCACAAAGCGCTCCAGCACACTGTCCGTCAGCTGCTGTTTTTGGGCTGTATCCAGCGTAACGCCGGAGGCCGTATAAATCTGATAGCTGGCCGTCAGGGAATTTTGCACCGTCTGTACATCATAGACGACCTCCCCCACCCGTACAGCCCCGTCCGTCTGCGCCGCCAAAGCAGGCTGCACCGCCAGCAGGCCGCACAGCAGCCAGATCCATCTCCGCTTTTTCATGACTTGCCTTCTTTCTGGTATTCCCGGCTCAGCAGGAAAACGCTTTGCTTTAAAATGTCCATCTGGCTTTTCAGGTAATACTCGTCCTCAAACAGCGCATAATGCACCGCCGCCCGGACAAAGATAAAGATGAGGGGCGTTATGACGTCGCAGGGAATGCCCAGCTGAGGCTCCATCTGCCGGGCGTACTGGGAATAGCGCTGGTTCACCCCGGCAAAAAACCGCTTGCCGTACTCAATGTATTTGGGGTGGGTATAGACCTGATACATCAGCCGGTATTTTTTCCCATGGCGCTTTGCCGTCCAATAGGGCACCTGTTCAATAAACCGGGGAATATCCTGCAAATGGGTGGGAGCCAGCTGCATGAATTCATCCTCCACCTTGCTCATGCAGTAGGCGGTGGACTGCACAATCAGGTCGTCCAGGGTATCAAAATAGGTATACAAGCTGGCCTTGGACAGGCCGCAGGCGTCCGCCAGGGCCTGAATGCCCGTTCCCGTCAGGCCGTTTTCCGCATAGCAATTGTAGCAGACTTCCATAATTTCCGCTTTTTTTCGCTGAAAGGCCTGTTCGTCTCGTTCTCTCATATCGTCCTCATAATCATTTACTAACCAACCGTTCGGTTATTGATAGGATAACACAAAATGCAAACTCTGTAAAGACTTACACCCAAAAGCGCCAAACCTTGACGCTGCCTTCGTTTCGTGCTAAGGTAAAGTGTGAGTCTCTTAAAAAAACCCAGCTTTGACCAAAAAGACGAGGTGATACCATGACCCAAAAGCCTACCCGTTCCCGCCGCAGGCAGGCGGTGGACCGGCTGTACGCCGCCCGGGATTTGCAGGTCTTTGACGATGCGGACGCGCCTTTTCGCCGTCCGTCTGCAAACGACAGCCACTATACGCCTAATGAGGAGGAGCCCGCACCCCTGAGCGGCATGGACGCCTCCCCCTACACGCCCAATGAAGAGTCCGCCCAAATGGACGCGGAAAACTGGTCCGGCTATACCCCCAACCAGGAGGAGTTCGCCGATACTCTCGCGGACACGCCGTCTCAAGCGCCGGTTTCGCCCTACGCCCGTCCCAGCGGGGAGGAAACGGCCTTTGACGGCCCCGCCTTTGCCCCCGCCCCCAAAATGGATTTGTACGCCTACGCGCCCGCCATGCGGGCGGAAGAGCCTGAAGCCCCGTCAGACAGCGGCCCAGGCAATGTATACCGTCCCCGGGAGGTTACCTGGGCCGATACCCAGCGCCGGGAGGTGCTGGACGCTTCCGGCTACCAGGTACGGGACGACGCGGAACCCGCCGTGCGCAAGCGGCGCAAAAAGCGGCTTTTGAAGCGCGGTGTTATTGTGGCGGCGGCGGTTGTGCTGGCGACGGCTCTGTGGCTTCTGCGCAAGCCGATTCTGGGCCTGTTTGGCGGCGGCCAGTCCGCGCCCGCATCCGTCACGGCCGATAGCGCCGCTTCCCCGGCGGAAGCCGTAAAGGCTTACACAGCGGCCAGGGAAACCGAGCTGACGCAAACCGCCCGCAACGCCATCAGCCAGCTCAGCGGCAGCCTGCCGATGGACGTGTGCATCGTAACCGGCGACAATGTGGTCACCCGCAGTCAGCGTGCCGACGGCTTGTACGATTACTATTTGTTCAGCAATCAGGGCCGCCTGCTGTGCTACTTTGAAGGGCTGACCGCTCAGGATATGATCTTGCAGGCGGACGGCGCGTTTTACGTCAACCAGTCCCCCTGGCTGGTGGGCAGCGACGGATCGGCCCTGATCCGCACCGCCAATCTGGAAAGCCAGCTGGGCGCTGCGCTGCGGCTGCACCCCATGCAGTACGGCTGGGCTGCGGTGGAAAATCTGGCGGATGGCACGCGCAACTTTCTGAACCGGGACGGGCAGTTGATCAGCAGCCTGTGGTTCAGCCGGCTGTTTCCGTTTACGGGTGCGTATACCGTGGGCTATGTGGATACCGGCAGCACCGCGGACGCGGATCAGCGCTACCTGCTGTACGTGCTGGGTCAGGACGGACAGACGCTGCGCTGGAAAAGCGCGGCGCACACGGACGATGTGGTGGCCAGCGCCTGCGGCATGGCCTATGTAAACGATGGAAGTCTGTACTGTCTGCCGGATGTGCAAACGCCTGTGGCCACATCCGACCAGGCGGACGCTTATCCGGACTGCGGCGCGCTGGTGGTGCGGGACCCGGAAAGCGGCAAGTACGGCCTGTTTGTAGCCGGCGCTCAGCACTACGGCTACGATTATGACGCCATTCGTCCCATGGACAGCGATTTGATCTGGAACCAGGTATCTCTGGGCGGCTTCACCATTCACACGGTGCAGGCGGGCCAGTACCCCATGCCGCTGTCCTATTCCTTCCTGCTGGAAAAGGACGGGAAGGTGGAATATGTGGCGCTTTCGGCGCAGCAGGATTATCCCATCCTGCTGGAAGGTGAATTTGAAGGGGGGACCAACCCATGAAACGATTTTTAGCCTGGCTGCTGGCGGCGATGACGGCCCTGTCCGTTTTGCCCGCTCTGGCGGAAGGGGAAGTGGATGTGACCGGCAGCGGCGTAACCGTTTTGCGCAATCATTTGGAGGGACAAACCGACGGGCTGTCCCTGGCGGTGGATTATCCCGCCTTTGTCTGCGATGACGCCGGTTTGCAAGCCTTTTTGGAGGAGAACGTCACCAGACCCTTTCAGGCGCTGTGCGGCGCGCAAAGCGACCAGACGTCCAGCATCCGGGGAGGCTACTGCGCATCGCTGGACTTTGCCAGCCTGCTGTCCGTAGAGGCCAACGTGCGCTACAAGGAAGGCGACCAAACCCGCTATGTCTTTTTTTACCGGGTGGTGGACCTTGCCGCTCAGCGTCTGCTGGAGCTGGAAGATTTGTTTACCGAATCCCGGGAGCAGATTGAATCCGCCCTGCGTCAGGCCGCTTACGAGCAGGCGCTGGCCCAGGGCATGACCGTATTGCCCGCCAGCGCTGCGGAAACGCCCCTGCCCAATTCCTATTACCTGTCCGCCAGGGCTTTTCGCGTGATTTACGATGGCAATACACTGTGCGACGCGCCCACCGTGGTGGATATTCCCTGGGAGGATCTGGGCCTGACCCCCTCCCAGGTTTTTGAAGACGGGGACGACGACGACGACGGTATGGATGTGACGGACGCTGCGGACGAACCGGCGGATGATACGGCCATCATCGGCGGCGCGGATGGGCCTACCGCTATTTATTTGGCAACGGCCGAGCCTGCCGCCACAGCGGAGAGCGCCGCGTATGAGCCTGCGCCAACGCCTCTCCCCACCGTTACCCCCGGCCCGCAAAACACGCTGGACCCCAACTTTTCTCTGCCGCCGGTATCCACCCCCACGCCCATGCCGCTGGCGGGCAGCGACGCTATCATGGCGGATGTGCTGACCCATGGCCTGTGGAAGCAGCTGGGCACGGACGGGACCGTTTACTATCAGTTTACCGCCGACGGCAAGCTGCTGACGGTGCGGGTAGAGGATTACACCCTGATCGACGGCTATCTGGAAAGCGATACCCTGACCGGCACGCTGGATATTGGCAGTGACAGCGCCTTTACCCTGCGGGACGGCAGCGGCGGCCTGAGCGGCTATGTGCTGAACCGGCAGGGCGAGGCCGTAGCTCCCGAGGAGTTTGTCACCCCCACCCCAACGCCGGTGCCTACGCCCACCCCGGCCCCCACGCCTACCCCCAGTCCGTCCCCCACCCCCACGGCGGCTCCAACGCCTACGCCAACGCCGGCGCCCACGCCCACCCTGTCCCCCTACGAGCGGGCCCAGCAGGAAGCGCCCACCCTGGCGCAGCTGGGCGACGCCTCCTTTGCCCGGGCGCGTACCCTGGATGTATACTCCGCCCCGTCAGAGCAGGCCTGGCGCAGCAAAAAGGCCCAGGTAACCACCAATGACAACGTGGCCATTTATGGCCGGGTGGGCGAATGGGTGCTGGTCAGCTATACCATCGGCAACGGTTCCCGGGGCCGCATGGGTTACATTGACGATATGACCCTGGACAACCCGGAGGGCGTGGCTCAGCTGGCCTTCAGCAATATTCCCATTACCCTGACCAGCGACGCCAAGGCCACCGACGATCCCCTGTATGGGCAGGAAACCATCCGCACCATCCCGGCGGGCGAGCAGGTGGTGCTGCTGGCCTTCCTGGGCAACGACTGGGCCTATGTGCAAACCACCATGGAGGATAAGGAATGCCGCCTGTTTATTCCACAGCAGGCGCTGATGCAGGAGTAACTTCCGGGAAAGGATGAAAGTACCATGGATGACCGTAAGGATGAAATCATCCGGCTGCAGATGGACGTTATCAACCAGATGACCCGCAGCAACCTGAACCGCATTGCGGACGATTTGTGGGGGATGCCAACGCCCTCCGACCCTTCCGAGAAAACCGGGCAGCCCGCCGCACCCCAGCAGCAAACCCAGGCGCCTGTCCAGGCGGATTCCCAGCAGACCCAGGAAGACCCCCCGGAAAAAATAGAGGATTTGCAAAAGGAGCTGGAAGGCTATATCGGGCTGGATACCGTCAAAAAAGAGGTGCAAAGCCTGATCAATCTGGTTACCGTACAGAACCTGCGCCGGGAAAACGGCCTGCCGGTAAAGGATTTGTCCCTGCACATGGTGTTTTCCGGCAATCCGGGCACCGGCAAAACCATGGTGGCCCGGCTGATGTCCCGCATTTACAAATCCCTGGGCATTTTAAGCAAGGGTCATTTGGTGGAGGTAGACCGCAGCGGTCTGGTAGCTGGATTTGTGGGGCAAACCGCCATCAAAACCGGCGAGGTCATTCAAAAGGCTTTGGGCGGCGTTTTGTTTATCGACGAGGCCTACGCCCTGACCAACCGGGGCGGCAACGACTACGGTCAGGAGGCGGTGGACACCCTGCTGAAGGCCATGGAGGACCACCGGGACGACCTGATTGTGATTGTAGCGGGCTATACCGAGCTGATGGAGGAATTTGTCCATTCCAACCCGGGGCTGGAAAGCCGGTTTAACCGTTTCCTGCACTTCCCGGATTATACCGTGCAGGAAATGATGGATATCTTTGATATGCGCTGCAAGCAAAGCGGCTACCAGCTGGCCGATGACGCCCGGAACCTGCTGCGCAGTCTGCTGGCCCTGTACAGTCTGGATGTGAAGGGCTTTGGCAACGCCCGCGGCGTGCGCAACCTGTTTGAGCGGGCCGTCAGCGCCCAGGCAGACCGGCTGGCCCAGCAGCCGGAGGTGACCCGCGAGCAGCTGATGCTGCTGACCTGCGATGATATTCGCGCCGCAGGCGGCGGCGAAGAAACCGAAAAAGCCTGACAAAAAAGTTTCCGCGTCATCCGTTGCCGGTATGACGCGGAAACTTTTCGTCAGAAAAGCTCGTGCGATGCAATGCCGCGCGCAATGAACGAAAGGGGTACTTTTGCAGCCGGTCAATACGATTCCGGCTGGCACTTCTCTGATAATTTTTTGAAAAAGATTCTTTGACAAGCTAAAATCCCCGCGTCATCCGTTGCCGGTATGACGCGGGGATTCGGTTTATTTGGCCGCCTTTTTGCGCTTGTCGTCCCTCAGTACAAACAGCATTACGCCGCTGACGGCCATCATTCCCGCCACAGCGGGCATGGGGTCGCCGGTCTGGGGACCGTAGTTGGAAGCGTAGGTGGTAAAGGGAATGCCCACATCCAGCGGAATCGGCAGGCTGTCAAAGCGGAAGCAGACGTGAATGGGGTTGCCGTAGCTATCCCGCTTGTACACAACCACCGAGCCTGTAACGGGCACCTTCACCCGCTCACCCGCCAGAACGGCGCTTACATACACCTTAAAATCGCCGGTTTTGCGAATGCGAATGGCGGAACCATTCTTGTTGTACTTATCATTTACCTCGCCCGGGTTGCCGATTTGCAGGTAATTGGTACGCGCCACATAGCCGGAGCTGGCGTAGCCCGCCGCGTTCAGGATGGTATAGCGGCCGTCGTAACCGTCGTCCCAGCTGTTAATGCCCACCTGACCGCCCCGGTTCTTGTAGGTGGTGTTTTCCACAGCCAGCGTTGCGTCAAAGCCAATCTCCACCCGGGTCATGGCGGGCAGCTCGGCGGCGCTGCGGGCCAGGCTCAGGGTATAGGTGGTAATGCCGTTGGCGCTGGACTGGCTGATGGCCGCGTTCTGGAAGTAGCCGACCTGCTTTAGCGCGCTGATATCGCCTAGTGAACAGGTTACATTTTTCCACTCGCTGGAACCGGCCTCCTGATAGCTGACGCGGAAGGTATTGCGATGGAACCAGTTGGCTTCATTCTTCCAGGAAACGGTGGTTTTGCCGGTGGTGTAGCCGCTGATATCGTACTGCCAGTTATCCCCCTCCACGGCCACATAACCGCCCACATTGGTTGCGGCGCGCACCGGGTTTTGGGTCATGTTGTCAATCTGCACCTGCGCGTCAGCCGCAGCCACCAGATTGGTCAGGACGCAAACGCCGTCCTTCACAACCGGCGTACCGTCATGGGTATACCAGCTGGCAGGCGTTTCCGATTCCACTGCCCGGTAGGACATTTGTGTGGCGCCGTCCGCCGCCGTGGTAGGCAGGTTGTCAAAGGTGCAGGTCCAGCCATTGGCGCGGTTCAGCACCGCCTTGACGGCATTGCCGTCCGCGTCGGTATAGGCGGACCAAGTAACGCCGTCCATGGACCGTTGCAGCACCGCAGTAACGGCGGCGCTGTCCAGCACAGCCGGACCGCCGGAGGTGGAAACATCCTGACCGCCTTGCAGCCAGATCAGCCGGGTTTTCAGCGAGGTTGTACCGCCAGCCAGCTTGGCGGCAAAATCCAGCGTGGCGGAATAGGTCGTATCCGTTACCGCCACAGCCGTAACCGTCTTTGTGTCGGCCGCGCCATTTTCAAATGCAAGCTGACCCACATCTTCTTGTGCCTGCGAAACCTGCACTTCATGAGTGATGGGATTCAGGGTAACGGTATATTTCAGACTATTCAGCACATCGTGGGACAGGGTGACCACCAGGCCCACCGTCGTCGCCGTCATAGTGCCGGACCGAACGACTACGCCAAAGCGTCTGTTGCTGGAAGCCGCGTTCAAACTATCCAGCTGGCAGCCCGCGTTTGCCGTATAAGCAACCGTCCCGTCCACAGACAGCACCGTGGATACATCGTGGGCCTGAATATTCAGCGTCAGGTGATACGCATGAGAAAAATCCTGAGCGGGAGGCACAACCTCGCCCTGATTTTCGTCGGCACCACCATCGCTCTGGCCCTGATCAGCGTTGGGGCCGGCGGGCTGATTCTGGCCGGCATCAACCGGCTGGCTGTCCGCCGCCTCCAGCGTGACCGGCTCCGCCGCCGGCGCTTCCAGCGCCAGCACCTCAATCACGCAGCTTTTGCTTTGCGTATGGCAGACAAAGCCGTAACCATCCGCCTTGGCCAGGGTTTCGCCAATCTGTTTGTCATAGGCGTAGCGAAGGCTTGCCGCGCCATAGGCCGCAGCCTTGGCCCGCAGCTGATAGCTCTTGGGCACGCCGTACAGCGAAAAGGAGGCGCAGGCTACGCCGCCGGGAATGGGCCGCATGGTCTTACTGCTTACCTCAACCGTGCCGCCGTCCGGCAAATCAGCCGAAAGTACAACGGTTACCGCTTCCGCGTCTTTTGCCGAAGCAGGGAAATACAGCTCTACCTGATACAGGTCGTCAGAGCCGTAGACAGGTTCAGGCTCCGGAGTTGCCGTAGGCGCTTCCGTCTGGGGAGCGGGGGTCGGCGTGGCGGGTTCAGGGGTCGGCTCCTGCTGCGCAGGCTGGGTGGTCGGAGCTTCGCCTTCTGTCTGGGGAGTCTGCGTCTGCTGCTCCTGCTGGGGCGACGGTTCTTCCGACTGAGGCTCGGGGTTCGCCGGTTCGGGTTCCGCCGTCACAACCGCCTTCTCCAGGCTCTCCCCTTCGCCCTCTTGGGCCATGGCCAGCGGGTTCACACAGGCAAGCAGCAGAACCACGCTCATGAAAATTGCCAACCATTTTTTCATTTTTATCATCTCTCCCTTTATTTTGCAGGCGCGCGGGCAATCAGCACCAGCCGGTTATAGCCGCTGGCATAGGCGCAGGTGCTTAAAACCAGCACCTGATCGTTCCTCTCAATCTTTCCGTCCAGAATGCGGGCATATTCCTCCAAATAGGCGTTAAAGGCGTCCACATTTTCCTGCACGGAGGTATCCACCGGCTGGTAGCAGGCCATGGACGGCTTTTGCATCTCCGTCAGCAGCAGCGGCAGCAGAGCGACGGCCTGGTAGGTGGTACGGCTGTTCAGCGTATCCATCTGGATGGCGGCGTGCTCCTTGAAAAAGTCCTTGTCCATATACTGATGCAAAACGGCGAACATCTGCCCGCTGCGCATGTTATGCCCAAACAGGATGCGGCTCAGGGTCGGGTTGTCGGGGTCGCACTGATCGTCCATAAAGGGCAGCCCCGCGTTGCTGTAGTTTCCGTCAAAGTCCTTGTGCAGGTACTTTTCCTCATTTTCCGGCGTATGCATTACCGGGTAATCCACTACCGTATCCTCAATGCGAATCCAACCGGCCATATCCGGATTTTTGGCCGCCAGTTCCTGATAATAGGCCAAAACCGGATCCTGCGTTGCCACAGGTTCCGCCGTGGCGACAGACTCTGCCGCACTGGCAGAGGGCGCGGCGTATGCCGTAGGCTGCGCCGTGGCTTGGACTGCCGTAGCGGTGGGAGCGGCTGTAGCCTCCGCTGTGTGCGCAGCCGTTGGGGACTCCGCCGTGGGGGTAACCCCTGTCAGTACAAGGTCATCCTGATCGCTTTGGGTAGCCACGGCCTCCGCCGTGTGCGCAGCCGTTGGGGACTCCGCCGTGGGGGTAGCGCTCAGCAGCGCAAGATCATCCTGATAGCTTTGCAGACTTTGAGCATCACGGTTCGCGCTGACAGCATACGACACCAGCCAGACGGCGCAGCCTGCAAACACCGCCAGCGCAATCCACCATAGAACCTTTCGTTTCTTCACGCAATCCGCTCCTTTCCGCAAGGCGGAACGCCTTGCAGTGTATTGCTGTCTATTAGACGCATCAGCGGCAGAAAATGTTCCCTAAGATTGTAACAATTTGAACATTTTTTAAATACTGCCACCGGAACGCATAAAACGGCGCAGGCCGTTAGCCGGAACCGCCGTGCGCGGCAGCGATTCGGGGCTCTTTTCAAACAGACGGGTGATATCGCCGTCCGCGGGCCGCCGTGCCGGATCCTTGTCCAGCATGGCCTGCATAGCAGCCTGCCATTCCTGTGGCAAATCCGGCGAAAGCGTAACCGTTCCGCCGTCCAGCACCGCCTGGTATAAATAATCGTACCGGCTATGGTCAAAGCCGGGCAGCTCGCCTGTCCACAGCTTGTGAATCATCATGGCAAAGGCAAAGGTATCAACCCCAGTCCCCAGCGTTGCTTTTTCCCCCATCATGCTGATAAACATTTCCGGGGACAGGTATGCCGGGTCGCCCTCCATATCCCGGATTTCCCGGGGCGGATGGCCGGTCAGGAAACCGCTGTCCAAGTCAATCAGCCGGGTGCGGAAGCCGTCCCCCTCCGGGCACAAAAGCACATGCTCCGGTTTCAGGTCCCCGTGAACCACGCCCTGCCGGTGCAGCCGCTGCAGGCACAGCGCCAGGTCAAGCAGCACATTTCTGCGCTGCTCCCGAGTCAGCAGGCCGCCATCCTCCGCCGCGACGCAGCTGTCCGGCAGGGCCTCGCTGACGGAATAGTACCGTCCATCATAACGGAAAAAGTCGATCACCGGCACCAGCACGCCACCAATCACACAGGACAGGGCGGCGTACAGGGTCCTTTTCTGCTTTTCAAAGGCCTGACAGCGGGCCAGCTGCTTCAGCCCCAGGGGCGTATCCGGATGGGCGGGATATACCGGCGACAAAAACTGCTTGATGAAAAACCGTTCCACCCCCAAGCAGCCGATACACCAGCGGGCGCTGCCGCTGCCGGCGGTGCGCCAGGGCGTAAGGCAGCTATATTCGCCAATCGCAGGCAGCATCGCCGCTCACCTCCGTCCAGTCATAGCCCTGCCGGTACGCCTGCCAGCGCCCCTCCACATAGGGCAGGTTTTCCCGTTTGCGCCGGGCCTGGGTGATGAACTGCTTCTGCAAAAATCCCCGCCGGATTTGAAAATGCCGCTGCATGGCCTCAAAGGTTTCAAACCCGCAGGGCTGCATCAGCAGGGTCGCGTCGTCGTTGGCGGCTTTTTTCAGCACGGTGGTGATTTTGCGCTGCCAGCCTGCCTGGGTTTTGGCCGCCAGCAGGGTATCAATCAGCATCATTTCCATTTCCATGGGCGTGCGCAGGCCGCCAAAAGCCCCGTCTGTCGCCACAATGACCACGCAGGGACGATTTACGCACAAATGCCGTACGGACAGCCTGGGCGTGCGCCCGGCGGACAGCAGGTTGCTCAGCGGAGCGTCCCGGTACAGGCTGTCAAAGGCGTTTAGCTGGCCCCGCACATGGTCCTGGGTACACTGGTGCAGGCCACGTCCGTCCAGTACATAGCCCCTGCTGTCCCCCGCCCAGACAAAGCACAGTTCCTGCCGGCTCTCCCCCTCCTGCGTGCTTAAGGCCATGCACAGGGTGGTGGGCAATTCCCGCTGCATGCTGCCCACAATCCGGCTGCCGGTTTGGGGATGGACCCTGGAAAAATCATTCAGCGCCTGTTCCAGCCACGGAACCAAAGCGGTCATGGTTTTCTGGCCCTGCTCCAGGGTATGGGGAGTCGTCTGCCCCTGCCGCCACCAGCCGGAAGCCGCTTCCACAACCAGCCTGGCCGCCAGGCTGGCCCCCGTCTGGTTGTTCAGTTCCGGATAACGGCGGCTGCCCAGGCCGCCGCAGCCATCCGCCACGCACAAAAAGGCGCTTTGCGAATCGTCCAGCAGCGCAAAGCAATCCTCCAGCCTTTCCGGCGCCGGGGAATATTGGATGGAAAGCAAGAACCCCCGCTCCTTTCCCAGACCTTAAATGGTATTGCAAACCGCGTCCAGCACCTGGCGGTACTCCACATCCAGCAGGCCCTCGCTGACGGTTTGCACATGGATGACCTGTCCCCATTCGGAGGAAATACGATTCCATGACGGGGCGTCCGGGGCAAAAATCAGCAGGCGCTTGGCGTTTTCGTCCATGCCGCCGCCCAGCTGCTCATCCTCCCACCACAGGCTCAGCTCGTCAAAGTCCCTGGCCATGCCCTCCGGATACCAGGGAGCCATTCTGCCATAGCCCAGGTCATGGGTGGGAGCGTCCGACCATACCACAATGATGTGACGTTTTTTCACACCCTCCCGGGTCCAGTCGCTGCGAATGGCGTAGGCCAGCGCCTCCAGCCCGTCCTCCGGGATATCGCCGCCTCCCTTGGCGGTAATGCCGTTCACACAGTCATAAAACATCTGGGCCTGGTCCGGCAGCACAAAGAAATCGCTTCCCAGAATCGCGTCCTCACCGTCCGCCACATAGTCCCGAAAGGCAATCACCCGCACCCGCAGCTGGTTGATCGTCTTATGCTTTTTCTCCATTTCGGCAACGATGTCATGATACAGGTTCAGGGCGTTTTGCTTCACAAAATCCAGCACATGGCGCATGCTGCCCGTAGCGTCGATGCAAAAAACCATATCCACATTGTAGGTGAGCTTATAATTTTCCACTCCGGTTTCCTCCTGTTGGCGTATCGAAAATGGGACTATTGTGAAGGATTCTGCACGGGGCGTGGTTTTCCCTTCCCTGGGGCAGGAAAACCCCGCCCCGGCAGCGAAATCTACAGCATTTGGAGAAGGGGAGACGTTGGTATGCGCAAGGTTATCAGCGGAATCATTTTGGGTCTGGGGTGCGCGGCGGCGTTTGTGGGGCTGCTGGCTCTGGTGCTGCCGCAAATTTCCAACCCTCAGCTGCAGCTGGTGCTATCGTCTTTTTATGCGCCCACAAGCCAGTGGTTTGTAGGCGTGGTCAACGGTCTGATGCAGTTTGCCTTTGCCAACGCCCTGCCCCTGCTGCTGACCGGCGCTGGCGCGGCCGTTGTGGGCGCGGCGCTGCTGACCTGCTTTCACAAAGGAGAGGGCACCCAGGTGCGCGTCTATCCCAGCGAGCCGCCTGTGGAAAGCAATCCCTTTGCCGCCGCGTCCCCGCATTTTGAGCCTGCGGTAGGCGGAGACAGTCCTCTCAGCCATTTCACGCCCATTCTGGAACGCAACCAGGATCAGACCGGCGCGTCCAATCCCTTTGCCCGCCCCCGGCAGGAGGCGGCAGCGCCGGCTGAAGCCCCGCAGGAAAAGCCGCCCGTTCAAAATCCGGTTCCCATCGAACCTCCCGCGCCCGCTTTGCCGCCTGATAGGCCCATTGCGGTTTGCGCCCCCATGCCGGAAAGCAGCGCCGTGCCCAAAGAAGCGCCGGTTCCGTCCGAAAGGCAAAGGCGCAGATATACCCCCGGGCAGTCAGACCCTAAGCCGGACCAGCCCAGTTCCCGGATTCGCTCCACCATGGGCAGGCACACGCTATAAAGGAGAAGTCATGATTTTAACCCAAGGCCAGGGCCTGACGCTGCGCACGCTGGCCCCTTCCGATGAAGACGATCTGTACGCCCTGCTAAGCGATCCCAGGGTGATGCGCTATTTGCAGGAGCCTTTTTCCCGTCCCGCCGCCAAAGCCTTTTTGTACCAGGCGGGCATGACCGTTCCCCCATTGATTTACGCCGTGGAGGACGATAGCGGCGCTTTTCTTGGGTATGCCATCTACCATGCCTATGACGGCTATGCCATGGAAATCGGCTGGGTCTTAAAGCCCGGCGTTTGGGGCCGCGGCTATGCCTGCCGCATGACCGGCCTGCTGCTTGCTTTGGCCCGCCGGTCCGGCAAAGGCGCGGTCATTGAATGCTCGCCGAATCAGCAGGTAAGCCGCCACATCGCGGAAAAATACGGTTTTGCCTGCGCCGGCACCGTGGACGGATGCCTGGTATACCAAAAAAACAATCCATAAAAGCAGCGCCGCCTGACGACCAGCATCAGGCGGCGCTGTTTGATTCGGCCCGGCAAAAAAGCCTGGCCGGTGGGTTGTTACTTCAGCACGGCGGCGGCAATGCTTTCCGCATCCAGGCCGTATTCCCGCAGCAGGTCGGCGGGCTTGCCGCTTTGACCAAAGCGGTCCTGCACGCCCAGCTTGGTCAGGTGTACGCCGTCCAGGTTGACAATGGCGGCGGCGGCAGCGTCGCCCAAACCGCCGATGACGCTGTGCTCCTCCACGGTGTACACATGATGGTACTTGGCCGCCAGAGCGCGCACGCCGTCCTCGTCGAAGGGCTTCAGGGTGTGCACGTTTACAACGGCCACATTCTTGCCGCGGCTGGCCAGCAAATCAGCCGCCTGCAGGCACTGGTCCACCATAATGCCGTTGCACAGCAGCACCGCGTCGCTGCCCTCCCGCAGCTGAGCCACCTTGCCCAGCTCAAAGGCGGGCAGGTTGTCAAACACGGGGGTAGCCAGACGGGCCAGACGGATGTACACCGGGCCGTTGATGGCAATGGCGGCGTCAATGCAGCGCTCGGTTTCGTTAGCGTCGCAGGGCACCAGCACGGTCATGTTGGGCAGGGCGCGCATCAGAGCGATATCCTCAATGGCCTGATGGCTGCCGCCGTCCTCGCCCACGGTGATACCGGCGTGGGTAAAGGCCAGCTTTACGTTGTTCTTGGGGTAGCAGACGCTGTTGCGGATCTGGTCCAGGCAGCGGCCCGCAAACACCGCAAAGGTGCTGCAAAAGGGCACCAGACCGGTGGTGGACATGCCCACGGCCAGGTCTACCATATTGGCCTCGGCAATGCCGCAGTCAAAGAAACGGTCCGGAAATTCCTTTTTAAAATACTGCGTCTGGGTGGCGCTGGCCAGGTCGGCGTCCAGCACTACCAGCTTGCTGTTTTTGTGTCCGATTTTGGCCAGGTATTCACCATAGGCCACACGCGTAGCTTTCTTTTCCATGCGATTCATCCTCTCAGCCTTGCAATTCGCTCAGGGCCTGCTGACGCTGCTCCTCATTGGGGGCCTTGCCATGCCAGCCAGCCTGGTTTTCCATAAAGCTGACGCCCTTGCCCTTTACGGTCTTCATGCGAATCAGCTTGGGCATGCCGGGTTTATGGGGCTGCTTCAGGGCAGCCAGAATCTGGTCGTAATCGTTACCATCGGCCACTTCCACCACATCCATGCCAAAGGCGGCAAACTTGGCGGATACGTCGCCCAGGCTCATTACCTGATCGTTGGTGCCGTCAATTTGCAGACCGTTATTATCCAAAATCACGGTCAGGTTATCCAGCTTGTAGTGGGCGGCGGCCATGCAGGCCTCCCAAACCATGCCTTCCTGGCATTCGCCGTCGCCGATGATGGTGTATACCTGCTGGGGCTTGCCCTGCGCCTTCAGGCCCAGCGCCATGCCGGCGGCAATGCTGATGCCCTGGCCCAGCGAACCGGTGGAAGCGTCCACGCCGGGGCACTTGTTCATATCCGGGTGGCCCTGCAAAAAGCTGTGCAGCTGACGGAAGTTGCGAAACTCCGCCTTGTCAAAGAAGCCGCGCTCGCCCAAAACGGCATACAGCGCGGGGGCGGCATGGCCCTTGCTGAGCACAAAGCGGTCCCGGTCCTCCATTTTGGGATTCTTGGGATCTACATGCATTACCTCTTTATACAGGGCGACAACCGCCTCCACAATGGACAGCGATCCGCCGGGATGGCCGCAGCCGGCGTCGGCGGTCATGTTAATGATATCGCGCCGCACCTGGGTGCATAGGGAACGGGTTTCAGCGTTCATGCAATTTCCTCCTTAGAGAAGTCCGTGATAGATGCCTTGAATATGGTAACAACGTAAGACGGGTTTGTCAAGACGACGCGGACGTTCTGCACGGTATTTCACGCAATTTCATGCTCCTGAATGTGTTGTTTCAAAAGCAGAATCGCCCGTTCGTACCCGGCAAAGCCCAGGCCCTTGATTTGGGCGATGCAGGCCATGGCCGGATAGCTGACATGGCGAAAGGCCTCCCGCTGGCTTACGTCGCTTAAATGCACCTCCACAGCGGGCAGGCTGACCGCCTTCAGCGCGTCCAGAATGGCCACGCTGGTATGGGTATACGCCGCCGGGTTGATGACGATGCCGTCCGCCTTGCCCAGGGCGCTTTGAATGATGTCCACCAGCTCCCCCTCGTGATTGCTCTGGAAAATTTCCACCTGGATGTTTTCCCGTTCGCACACGCCGCGAATATACTCCGTCAGCGCCTGATAATTTTGATTGCCGTAGATGCCGGGCTCCCGGATGCCCAGCAGGTTCAGGTTAGGACCGTTCAGGACAAAGAGCTTCATGATAGGCCTCCTCAACTGCGCTTGCGCAGGCTTGCAGGGTGGTTTCATTGGGCAGGGTCACATCGGCGCAGGCGGCGTAATCCGCTTTGCGCATCTGCCACAGGGCTTCCAGACTGTTGGCTTGGGAAACGGGCCGCCCCTCCGTGGGCAAAGCGGCGATGGGGCGGGTGATATGCGCCACAACGCCGTTCATGCGCAGCCATTCCCGGTTTTGGGCGCTCACCGGCGCGCCGCCGCCGGTAACGATCACCTGACCGCCCTTCAGCGCCGCCTGACGCAAGGCCTCCGCCTCCCTCCGGCGAAAGCCCGCTTCCCCCTCGGCTTCAAAAATATGGGGAATGGACTGGCCTGCCGCGCGTACAATCTCCTCGTCCAAATCCACCAGGGGCATGTCCAGATCCCGGGCCGCCAGACGGCCCAGGCTGCTCTTGCCCGCTCCCGGCATGCCCACAATGACCAGATTGGTCACTTTTTTGCGCAATTTTCTTTCCGCGTCCAGCACCCGCCGTGCGGGCAACGGCTGGCCGGTAAACAGCTGGCAGGCGTACGCCGCCTGCCACACCAGCATGGTCAGGCCCCCTGCGCAGGGAATGCCCAATTCATTGGCTTGCAGCAGCAGCCGGGTTCGCAGGGGATTGTACACCGCGTCCATCACAAACCGCAAATGGGGCAGCCGGGTCAAATCCACCGGGCTGGCCTCCACATTGGGGTACATGCCAACCGGCGTGGCGTTAATCAGCCCGGCGGCGTCTCCGTGCTTTTCCAGCTGGTCATAGGTGTTTTCCCCTTTTCGGGAAATCACCACCGGCGTGCCGCCCGCCTGACGCACCACGTCGCACGCGGTCAGCGATGTGCCGCCGCTGCCCAGCACCAGCACCTTTTGGCCGCTTATGGAGGCGGGAATGCCATTCAGAGCCGCCTGCATTCCCGCCGCGTCCGTATTGTCCCCATACAGGGCGCCGCCCTGGCGGCGCACAATGGTATTGACGCTGCCGATTCGCCGGGCCTGAGGGCTGATTTCCGCCAGATAGGGGATCACCGCCTGCTTGTAGGGGATGGTTACGTTCAGCCCGTCAAAATCGCCGGAGCGTAAAAAGCCGTCCAGCTCCTCAGGTTTTTTTTCATACAGCCGGTACTCATAGTCCGCCAGCAGTCCATGCAGCATGGGCGAATGACTGTGAACCAGCCTGCCCCCCAGCAGTCCAAAGCGTCGCTTCATGCTTTACACCTCTAAATAGCTGCCCAGGTAGGTGAAATCCTCGTTTTCGCTGCTGAGCTCGCCCACCAGGTTCACCGCGTCGTCGTTGCGCACGCTGGCCTCCAGGTCAAAATAGAACTGGAACTCAAAGTCCGTACCCGCCAGCGGGCGGCTTTCCAGCTTGGTCAGGTTCAGCCCCAGGGCGGCAAACCGGGCGATCATCCGGTACAGGGAGCCGGGCTTATGGGGCAGGGTCAGCATCAGGCTCATGCGGTTGGCTCCGGGATAAATTTCGATTTCACGGGCAATGCAAATGAACCGGGTAAAGTTATGGTCCGTGTCGCACACATTCTTTTGCAGGGGAACCAGACCGTACAGCTCGGCGCAGGCGGGAGAAGCGATGGCCGCCAAATCGCGCCGTCCGCTCTGGCTGACCAGCTTGGCAGCGGCCGCGGTATTTTCGCAGGGGGTGATTTTCACATCCGGCAGGGTTTTGAGGAACCGTCCGCACTGACCGATGGCCTGACTGTGGCTGACCACCTCTCGAATGTCGGACAGCTTGGTTCCCGGCAGGGCCATCAGCTGATGGTTCACCTTTACCTTGATGCTGCGCACAATGTAAAAGCGGTGCTGGCGCATCAGGTCGTACACCTCGTCCACGGAGCCGTAGGCGCTGTTTTCAATGGGCAGCACGCCATAGCGGCACAGCCCGCTTTCAATGGCCTGAAACACGCCCTCAAACCGCTTGCAGAACATAATATTGGGCATGTCAAACAGCTTTTCGCACGCCTGCTGGCTATACGCGCCCTCTACGCCCTGACAGGCCACCACCGCCTGCGCGGGAAAGTCCTCGTCCTTGACGGCGGCGCGGATTCGATCCGGCAAATCGGAAGGGGCGGACAGATAGCGGTGCTGGTAGCTGCGGCTCAGGTCAAACAGGGTGCTGTACAGCACCCTGGCCGAAGCGGACAGTTGCGGCGGCACGGCGGCAGTCTGGCGCAGCAGCACCTGCCGTTCCCGGGCGGGATCGTACACCGGCAGGTGATTTTGCTGCTTGTACCTGGCAATTTCCAGGGCCGCTTCCATGCGCTGCTCAAACAGGCGGATCAGCTGGTCGTCAATTTGGTTGATTTTTTCCCGGCTTTCGTTGATATCCATCGTTTTTATTCCTCCACAGCAAATTTCATCCATTGGGACGCTTCCCGCAGGGACGCCCGATGCAGCCCGCACTGCCCAATGGCGTGGGGAAGCACAAAGGTCAGCGTATCGCCCATGCGCTTTTTATCCGACAAAGCCACGGCGCACAGCTCGTCCGCCGAATAGGCGGCGCTGGACGGCAGGCCGTTTGCCTCATTGGCCCGGCGTATGCGCTGCTCCACATCGCTGTGGCACAGTCCCAGGCGGCAGGACAGGCGCGCGGCGTACACCATGCCAACGGCTACCGCATGGCCGTGCGAAACGGCGAAATGGCTGCGCTTTTCAATGGCATGGGCGAAGGTATGGCCCAAATTCAGCAGCTGGCGGCAGCCGGTATCATGCTCGTCGGCGGCCACCAGTTCAGCCTTGGCGGCCACGCAGCGGGCAATCACGTCATCCGCCTTTGCCAGCCAGTCGCCGCCCGCCAGCAGGTCAAACAGGCTTTTATCCCCCAGCACGCCGTATTTGATGGATTCCGCGGCCCCGTCCGCCAGAATCTCCGGCGGCAGAGTGGCCAGCGTATCCGGGTCGCACAGCACCAGCGCCGGCTGATGGAACGCTCCCACCAGATTTTTGCCCTGACGCAGGTTAAAGCCGGTTTTTCCGCCAACGCTGCTGTCCACCATGGCCAGCAGGGTGGTGGGCGCCTGCACACAGGGCATGCCCCGCAGGTAGCTGGCCGCCGCGAACCCCGCCAAATCGCCGGGAATGCCGCCTCCCAGCGCCACCACGCAGTCCGAGCGGGTCAGCCTGTGCTCCGCCAGAAAATCTACCATATCGGCCCAGGTGCTTAGGGTTTTGTGTTCCTCCCCATGAGGGAAGGCGAAGCAGCATACCTTCAGCCCCGCTTTTTGCAGCGACTGCTCCGCGCGGCCGCCATACAGGCGGTACACCACATCGTCCGTCAGCAGGGCCACAGACTGAACCGCTGGCAGTGCGGCATGAAGCTGCTGCCCCAGTTCATCCAGCAGGCCACGGCGGATGCGGGCCTCATAAGGATGCTGCCCCTGAATTTGCACCGTTTTCATCACTGGTCCTCCTTGCTGTCCGCGGCGGCTTTGCGAATGCGGCCTTCCTTCAGCAGGTCGTGCATGGCCTGGGTATCGCCGTCCCGCAGCGCGTTCCGGTAGCGCGTCAGGTTATCGATCAGGGTATCGACCTCGTGCAGCAGCGGCCCCTGGTTTTCAAAGAACAGCTCCGTCCACATATCCTCGTTCAGCCGGGCCACACGGGACAGATCCTTGAAGCTGCCTGCCGAAAAGCCAAAATGTTCCAGCGCCGTGGGGCTTTGCACATAGGCGCTGCTAAGAATGTGCGCCAGCTGGGAGGTGTACGCGATCATCCGGTCGTGATTTTCCGCCGTGGTTATGACGACCCGGGCAAAGCCCAGCTCGTGCCAGAAATGCTTCAGGTTCGCCACCGTCTGGATATCCATGCCTTTAGGCGGCACCAGAATCATGGACGCGTTCTGAAACAGGTCGGCCTTGGAATGGGAAAAGCCGCTGTATTCAATGCCCGCCATGGGGTGGCCGCCTACGAAGCGGAAGCCTTTTTCCTGTGCCAGCGCCCACAGCGGCTGGCAAACCGCCTGCTTTACGCCGCATACGTCCATGACCATCGCGCCGGGCTTCAGCAAATCCGCATGGGTTTGCACATACTCCACCGCCGCCCTGGGCCAGGTGGCCAAAATCACCATATCGCAAATGCCCAGACGTTCGTCGGTCAGCTCGTTATCGATCGCGTCCAGCAGGCGGGCCTTATAGATGACCTGCGGATCAATATCCATACCCAGCACGGTATGGGGCGTATTCTTTTTCAGGCAGCGGGCAATGGAGCCGCCGATCAGCCCCAGGCCGATGATCGCAATGTTCATGCTTACGCCTCCCTTTTGTAGGCCAGGGGACGGATGGCCCGCACCGCTTCCATGGTTTCCGCGAACACAGCAGGGGTAATGGACTGCGCGCCATCGCACAGGGCGTGGGGCGGGTCGTTATGCACCTCGATCATCAAACCGTCCGCGCCTGCCGCCGTAGCCGCCAGCGCCATGGGCTTGACCATCCAGGCAATGCCTGTGGCGTGGCTGGGATCCACAATCACAGGCAGGTGGGTCAGCTTTTTCAGCATGGGCACAGCGGACAAATCCAGCGTGTTGCGGGTGGCGGTTTCAAAGGTGCGAATGCCCCGCTCGCACAAAATGACCTGGCTGTTGCCGCCCGCCATGATATATTCCGCGCTCATCAGCCATTCCTGCAGCGTATTGGCCAGGCCCCGTTTCAGCAGGATGGGCTTGCCGGTATGGCCCATGGCCTTCAGCAGTTCAAAATTCTGCATATTGCGCGCGCCCACCTGAATCACGTCCACATCGTCAAACAAATCCAGCTGGGACAGGTCCATAATCTCGGTCACCACAGGCAGACCCGTCAGCTTTTTGGCTTCCAGCAGCAGCTCCAATCCATGTTTGCGCAGGCCCTGAAAAGCGTAGGGCGATGTGCGCGGCTTAAACGCGCCGCCCCGCAGCATGGTAGCCCCCGCGGCCTTGACCGCCTGTGCAATGCCGCAGATCTGCTCCTCCGTTTCAATGCTGCACGGCCCGGCGATCACGGCAAAGGAGCCGCCGCCCACCCGAACATCGCCCACCTGAACCACGGTGTCCTCCTCATGGAATTTGCGATTGGCGTTTTTATAGGGTTCCTGAACCCGCTTTACGTCCTCTACAATATCCAGTGCCCGCAGCAGGTCGATATCCACCACAGAGGTATCGCCCACCAGGCCCAGCAGCATGTGGGTCTGGCCCTGGGAAGGATGAACCGTCAGGTTCAGGCTGGCCAACCAATCCAGCAGGTTTTGCAGTTGCTTTTGATCCGGGTCTTTTTTGAGGATGACAATCATGGTTTGCACGCTTCCTTTCTGCAAAAGAAAAACCCCCGCGGCATTGGCCGCGAGGGTTACGGGCTTGACGGCCCGTTTCTTACTTCACAGCGCAACGCAAAGCAGCCTTACCGTAAAAGCCGGTAAAGCGATAAAAGGCGTAAAACGCATTATGGCTGCAAAGTGCAAGCATCGGTAAACGCCCTCCTTACGTTGGTGATGGTTGGATTATAGCGCCGCGCAAAGAATTTGTCAATGCGTTTTTTGCATCTGGTTTGTATTCTTTAACTGCCGGTGCTGCCAAAGGCCGGAGCTGCTTCAAAGGTTCCGGCCTTTCTCCGTCTTACTCCGCCCTGTCCGCAGGGAACATTTCCCGATACCGGACCGGCGTAAGGTTATTCGGCTTTTGAATTTCCGAAAGAAATGACTCTTGTCCACATAGCCCGACTGAAGAACGATAAACTGAAATGTGCGTACTCCGTAACGTTTGGCCGTAAAGTGTAACGTATTATGTGACGATTTTTTCTGAAGCAAGTACGGCGGTTCGGTTTTGACAAAACCGCGGGTGCAAAGACCTTAAAACGCGCTTGTAATCGACAGACAAACCAACGATAGAAAAACGATACAGCGCATAAAAAGATATGTTCGGCGTATCTTCATTCGTACTTGCGGTTAAAGTTTCCCAATATAAGGGCTTTTTTAAACGCTGGCTTCTGCTTGCACGTTATTTTATGCAAAAAAGAAAGAACCCCGGACATTGTGTCAATATCCGGGTTCCTTGGTGGCTAATCCCACTGAGGTTGATACAATATGGGGAAAACACTTGAATACTGGTGGGGTAAACGTTTGGTTTAACAGCAGCAGAATACAGAATCAAGTAATAATTCTCTATTCCTCATTTTGACTTTTCGAAAGTTTTGATAACTTGTTGTACTGCTACAGTATTCCTTTTCCCCTTAATATATGAAAGTTTACTGCATCCTCAATATCATTTTTCAGCATGCGCATATTCATATACTGGCCATGTTGAATGAATGAAGTGAAATCTTTTATAATAGACTCTGATGAAACTAAATTTCGATCAGATTCCGGCAATTTCATTATTATGTCATCAATGCAACGCTGTGCAATTTTGATGCGATCCTCTTTGCTGATAGCATTGAACTTGATGATCTTTGAAAAGCGAGAAAAGATAGGCGTTCCCAATTGCTTTTCAGCATCATCTTCGTTTAGATAGTTGCTTGTACAAATTATAATACTTTTAGATACGTCGACAGTATAATTTGCATCCACAAATACCCCTTCATCAAACATTTGATAAAACGCATTATAAAATGCTGCTGGAACCTTATCAAACTCATCCAGCAAGATTATATTTGATTCTCTCCGAATCAGTTCACGAGCCAAACTGTTTTCCCCATGTTCTGCTCCAAAAATGAACTGGTAGGCATGTGCCGTCTGCTGCATTGAAAATTGGATACGCACCATTTTCTGATCCATACAAGAACCAATAAATTTTGCAGTTTCCGTCTTACCTACACCAGATTCTCCAAGAAACAATAATGTAATAGGTCGTTTACGCTCTTGCTGTCTTAATGAATACAAGGCAGTAGCAACATGTTTTATGATGTTGTCCTGACCAACTATATTTTCGGAAAATGTTAAGACCATCTTTCGAATCGCATCGTCCGTCAGTTCCGAATATGATCTGTGATGTTCTTTGATAATTTCCCCATTGTTATTGCGAATTATATCGTCATAAATGGCCTGAGGAGGATTATTGAGCCACAAATTTTTAATCTGCAGCTTGATATTCTGCATAATATTTTTCGTAAAGCCCAAAAGAGCCCATTCACGTACAGCACCATAATCGTCCGTGAAAACTATTAGGTTTTCGACTTCCATAACTGCATTGTTATTATCTTGCTGCTTTTGCAGTCCTGGGATAAAAACTTCAGTACGTCCAATATATGTCAATATGTCCTGTAAATATGTTAGAGTAGTAATGCCTACGGTTGCTTGCTCAAAAACCGAATCAGATCCCCAATAGATATTTATACTATTCATTCGTTATCTACCACTCCTGCCAGCACGACATCATACACTTCTAATTCTTCATCTTTATTTGCAGAATTATCGTCTATATAGTTTAATCTTTTAGCACTATTTTGAGTCCCGAATTGGAATTCTTGCTCCAACTGCAAACTGCGTCGAGTTGTTCTCCCTACCTTTACCGCATAGTATGTAAGCAACATCTTCGGCAAATCGGATAGCGTATAATGATTCCGAAACGCTGTACTGTTGAAGCGTAGAATGACCTCCTTTTTCTCAGTATCAGCAATGAACTCATAGTAACCTCGTCCTTGTTCCACTGCTTCTCCTATTTTGGTAATATCGAGGGTAAAAGGTTCTCTGTCCGTTCCTGCTATATTCACTTTGCCATCAAGCATATTTATGTATGGTGCAATCAACATAATGAATGTGAAAGAATTCTTTTCTGGCCGGACAGATACTTTTCTAAACACTTCAATTCCCGCACATTTAGGATTTTTTGTTCTCCGGCTATCGCTTTTTATCATATCAACAAAATCCGCCAAAAGAGTATTCTCTATAATACTCTTGGCAATGCGGTTTGTTCGTTTACTAACGTCAGCACTAATTTGACCGCCACCTTTGATAGATACTCCACTTAAGAAGCCTAACAGTTTAGGTAAAGATTTAGGTTCCTTACCAACGTTCGCTTCAGCATTAGCATTAGCGTCGAACGTCCAATCCAGTTCTTTCATCAGTTCCGTTGTCTTTTTCATTTCGCCGCCAGCAATAATTTGGAGAAAATCAGCTACAAAATTCTCATCGAAATATACAATCTTCAAAAAATTATCTGTATCCATAGCGCATTTCCTCCATAATGTTTTCTGTATTGCAACGCAATCAACTGAGTCTCATTTTTTATACATACAACTGCGCTATTTATCCTTACACAAAATAGCGCACAATAGTAGAAAGATTGACCGTCACTTATTCATCAGCCTTTTCGTTTTTTCTTCTCATGCTTTTGCAAATCATTCCCTTAATCAGTATATCACTGCCAAGATATTCCTTCAAGCGTATGCCAAAAGAAAAAGCCCGCCCAAAAGAAAAAGCCCGCCCGCACACCCCGGTCTCACACCGAGGGATGCAGACGGGCTGCCAATTCTCACACAGTGATCTCTATCCCATTTCGGAAGGCTACCTTCACGCTGCCATCCAGATTGACCGTCATCCTGTCAATCGTCGCGTTCCAAATCTCCGTTGAGAAAACTGTGACCGGCTGGTCATTCGCCAATACTGCATCTCGGAAAGTTTCGATTTCTCTGCGTTGGCCCTTGCGCCGGGCGCATTCCGCGTCAATCTCCTTGACCCGATCCGCCGCCTTATGGAAGCGCTCCGTCAGGCTGTTGTACTTTCGGTTATATTCTACTTGGTCGAGAGCGGCACTGGCGTTCTGGTCTACGGCCTGCCGGATCAGTTCGGATACAATGCCCATCTCGACCTGCAAGGTTTCCTTCTCCGCATCCAGTTCCGCTGTGTCGGTCAGATGCTGGAGAATCGCCTGCATATCGTCAGCAATGAAATTCCGCTGCGTCAGTAGTTGGTTAAAGGCCGCCAGAAATTTCTGCTCAATCATCGATTCGCTCAGGTGCGGCGTTTGGCACCCAGTCCCCTTGACGAACCGGGCGTTGCATTGCCAGACGGTGCGGCGGTATTTGTCGTTGGAGTGCCAAACCTTGCTGCCGTATACGCTGCCGCAGCAGCCGCAGTAAATTCTGCTGGAGAAGCAATGCTGGCTGTTGTGCTGGCGGCCCAGCTTCCTTCGCCGCTCCAATTCCAGCTGCACTTCCTCATAAACCTCGTCGCTGACAATGGCCGGATGGCTGTTTTCGACGTAGTACTGCGGCACCTCGCCCTCGTTGACCTTCATTTTCTTGGTGAGGAAATCCGTGCAGAAGGTTTTTTGCAGCAGCGCGTCGCCCTTGTATTTTTCGTTGGTGAGGATGCTCAGAATGGTTCGGGGCTGCCATGTGCTTCGACCGGATGGTGAAAGAATGTCCTCACTCTCCAAGGTCAGCTTGATTTTGTAGGGAGTCATCCCGTCTAAAAACAGGCGGTAAATGCGGCGAACCGTCTCCGCTTCCTCCGGCACAATTTCCGGCTCCCCGTTTTCACCCTTACGATAGCCGAGAAACTGCTTGTAGGGCATGGAAACCTTGCCGTCCGCAAAACGCTTGCGCTGGCCCCACGTCACGTTTTCAGAAATGCTTCGGCTTTCCTCCTGCGCCAGCGAGGACATGATGGTCAGCAGCAGCTCGCCCTTGGAATCCAGCGTGTAGATGTTCTGTTCCTCGAAGTACACCTCCACGCCATGTTCCTTGAGCAAGCGAATGGTAGTCAGGCTGTCCACCGTATTGCGGGCGAAGCGGGAAACGGACTTGGTGATAATCAGGTCGATCTTCCCGTCCAGCGCGTCGGCGATCATGTCGTTGAAACGTTCTCTGCGCTTGGTGCTGGTGCCGGTGATGCCCTTATCTGCGTAGACTTGTACGAAACGCCAGTCCGGCTTGGCGCTGATGTAATCTGTATAATAGCTGACCTGTGCCTCATAGCTGGTTTTCTGCTCGTCGCTGTTGGTGGAAACGCGGGCATAGGCCGCCACGCGGCGCTTGCGCTTTTCCGCAATGGGTGTAGCTGTAAAACGGTTGAGCGTAGCCGGGAAAACGGTAATCCGTGGGCTTGCAGCGTAATTTTCACTCATGGTCATATCTCCTTCTGGCGTGGGCGGCGGCCTGCACTCGCATATCGTCTGTCCAGCTGTCGCGGCGGGAATGATCCTGCCACACGACTTCCTGCTCTTGTCCGTTGCGGAAAATGTAACGCAGGCTGTTGGGACCGGTTACATGGATGCGTTCAATGGCGGCTGCAAAGGCTTCCTCATCGAATTCTTCAAGGCCCAATACATTGGCGGTCGTTTGCAGCAGGATGTTTTCTGGGATTTGCTTGCTGGCGCAATACTTTTTCCCCTTCATGTTATAGGTGGTGCATATCCAAACCGGCTTGGAATAAGGCGTTCCTGCCGAAGCGATTTTGCGGCGGTAATAGCTGCCGCACTGGTCACAGTGAAGAATGCCGCTGAAGGGGTAGCGCCCCGATGCATCCCGATTGGGATGATAGTGCGCAATGCGGATTGCGGTCAGACGCTGCACTGCATCGAAGGTTTCCCGGTTGATAATCGGCTCATGGGCATCGTGTACCAGATACTGCGGCAGCTCGCCACGATTGGGCAGCTGCTTCTTTTGCAGATGGTCGGCAACGAAGGTTTTCTGCAATCGCAGATCGCCCACATAGCACTCGTTTTTCAGCATGGCCGTAATGACGCTGGGCCACCACTGGTCGCTGTTCATCGGTGGGATATGCGCCTCGTTCAGCCTTTTGCTGATCAGCTCCCGGCCCATGCCGTCCAGATAATCGCGGAAGATCATCCGGACAACTTTCGCTTCTTCCGGGACAATTTCCAGCCTTCCGCTTTTCATTTTGTACCCGTAAATGCGAAAGAAGCTGGGTTTACCCCGTTGAAAGTCGTTGCGGATGCGCCACTTGCAGTTTTCTGAAACGCTGCGGCTTTCCTCCTGTGCAAAAGAAGCGAGGATGGAAAGCATCAGCTCTCCATCCCCGTTCATCGAGTGAATATTCTGTTCTTCAAAAAACACATCCACGCCCAGCGCTTTCAGCTCCCGCACCGTTTCCAGCAGCGTTACCGTATTGCGGGCGAAGCGGCTGAGACTTTTGACGATGATCATGTCGATCTGGCCGTTTCTGCAGTCTGTCAGCAGCCGCTGGAAGTCCTTTCGCTCCTTCGTTGTACCGGTCACTTCATCCGCATAAATGCCAGCAAAAATCCAATCAGGATTGCGCTGAATCAGATCGCTGAAGTAGCCGACCTGTGCGGAGAGGGAGTGCAGCATCGCGTCCTTTACGCAGGAAATCCGCGCATAGGCGGCTACGCGCTTTTTCCCGGCTTTCTTTCTGCCGCCCGGCATGGTTTGATAAATAATTTTTGCCACTCGGCTCACCTCCTTGGCAGCTGGCATGTTACCTCTGAAGCCCGGACAAAGCAAGTTAAATTGTATCAACAACGAGCAGAAAAGATCGGCTGATATTTCTCCCGCAAAAGCTGTTCCGCGCTGCAAAATTCATCCATGGAGATCACGCCGCATCCAAGCATGGCGCGGCAAATGGAGAGCATCGCCTGATACCGGATTTCCTTTTCAAAGCCTTGCTGTGTCATTTCCTTACCTCAAAAAGAAGGTCGGATTGAGCCGTTGTTTTAGGAAACAGCCCAATCCGATCCCCATCAGATGATTTTTGCAAGTTTTCCGGATACCCAACCCACGCGAGAGCCGATGACAATGGCGTGCCAGCCATTCTGTGCGGTCGCCACCAGCGGGAAGGTGCTGCCCGGCGCAACGGTGGAAAGACGCTCGTATTCCGTTCCGTTGCCGCAGCGGACGTTCACCTTGCCGCCTTCGGAGACAATCACTACCGTCGTATCAACCGGAGCGGGTTCATCAGGCGTGGGCTGTTCCGGCGTGTCAGGCTGGCCGCCATCATCCGCAACAGCGTCCATCAGCGCAGCGTGGGTTTTATCGCCGTACTTGCCGTCCGCATCCAGACTGGCTTTCTTCTGGAACGCCAGCAGCGCCTTTTCTGTTTCAGCGCCGAATTCAGCATCCGCACCATACTTGGGCAGCGCGTAGCCCAACTGCATCAACAGTTCCTGCAGGGCTTTTACGTCGGAACCGACCATACCGCGTTTCAGCAGACGGCTTCCCAGCGCAATCTCCGGTGTAGGCACATCGACGGCAGCTTCTCCGTATTGGATAAAGGGCAGTTTGTACCAGTACTTCCACTTGCGCTCTTTCACCTTCGTGCGCACACAGCCATAGTTGAAACCTCGCCATTCCACGGCATAGCCGTTACCGACGTAATAGCCCACATGCCCGTCTGTGTGCAGCGCCAGACCTACGATCTCCGGCAGCGTGTCAATCGTACCCCAATCCATGCCCTTGGATTTTGCCCACGCGAACATGGAGTTGGCTCCCTTGTCCGGGCAGCCGTTTGCGCCATACTTGTTGGACACAGCGCTGTCCGTGCCGATTGCATCCAGCATGGCCTTGCCGCCGTTTGTCCACGCATAGCCCTTTGCGCCGCCAATGCAGTCGCAAACCACCTTCTTATCCCGGATGTCCTGCTTGTACCGGCTCATTCGGGACGAGGTATAATGGGATGGATACTGCTGGGCCTTTCGGTTCAAAAGGCTGGTCGTTGCCTTGTAGCCGCAGGTTCCGTACCAATAAGGCTGGCCTACCATCTTAAGACAGTAGGCCGCAAAGTGCTCATTGGTAAAAGGCGTATTGATTCGTTCGCTCATTCCTGCTCATCCTCCTGTGCATCGTCCTTTTTCTCATCGGTGCGCCCATGCAGCTGCGCCAGCACATCCTTCATCTTATCGGGAATGGGCAGGCCAATGTGGGCCGCGTTTTCCAGCAGGGACAGGCCCTCATTGGACAGATAGAAACAGATCACGGCGCTGCGCAGGGCAGAGCCGGTGCCCACAATGTGAATGTCCACCACGTTGGCCACGCCCACCAGCATCAGGATCAGCACCTTTTTGCAGATGCCCTTGAAGCCCGCAGCGCTGGACAGCTTCCTGTCGATCACCGCGCACATGAGACCGGTGATGTAGTCAAGCACCATGAAAACGATCAGCGCAATCATCAGTCCGTCCATGCCTCCCAGAAAGTAGCCCAGCCAGCCGCCAATCGCTGCGACGGCCATCTGAATCTTTGCCCAAACGATGTCAATGGAAAAGTTCCTCATTTCAGTAATCCTCCGTTTGTGTATTTCAAAAGCCGCCCTTTCGAGCGGCCCATGAGTCAGTTCAGCGCGATCTGCGGCGCTTCGGTTGAAGTTTTCTTTTGCCAGAGCGCGGGCGTATTCGGCGGCTCCCAGCCGGTTTGGGAGGTGTGCGCCGTAATGCAGGCGTACTCCGTACCGTTTTCATCGGGATAGAAAATGCTGTCACCCAGGGCGTAGTCCACGCCCGCCTGCCAGATGCGCTTGGTATCCTCGTGGATGATCTCGACCTTTCGCCAGAGCGCAGGCACCTTGTCCGGTTCCCAGCCCGTTTGCGTGGCGTGCGCCTGAATGCAGCGCCAGAGAAAACCGGCATAGCTGTACACGTCGCCCACCTGCACTGAAAGCCCCGGCTGCCAGACGCGGCCCTCCAAGGCAGACTGCACCGAAAGCAATTCTTCGTCCGTGAGCTTTCCGTCCGCCACGGCAGACCGAAGCAGCAGGCCCAGCACATTGGGCAGCGCTTCCTCCGCGCTGACGGCAATGAACCCCTCGAAGGGCAGCGCCTGCATTTTCACTTCGTCCGTGACCACATCATTTTCATGAACCGTTACGGAATCCGGCAGGATCAGCACCTGCTCCGCCGTCACGTCCGTCATCTGGAAATTATCGCCGGACAGGGTATATTGGCTCTCCGTGAGCCGTTTGGCCACAACAAAAGAGGAGCGGATGACCGTTCGCACCCGCCCCTCCAAGGGAATCACGATTTGCACTTTTCTTCCTCCTTTTTAGCCGACAGCGTCGCCGCCGTTGTAAACCACTCGCAGATAGGGCTGCTGGCTGGTGTCCGCGCCGCTCATGCGCATATAGCACTTGGAATAGGTGGACGAGCCAAAATTGTATGGACTTTCATACAAGCACAGCCCGCCATACGCGCCGCTGGCCAATCCCTGCACCGCCGCCACGGGAATGGCGAAGGTCGCCGTTTCGCCTCGGCCAATGCTGCCAATGGCCCCATAGTTCACCGCAATGCTGGGCGCGCCGCTGGCGGACGTGTTGGTGATGGCGCACAGGTACAGCGTTTTCGCGCTGCCGGAACCGCTGCCCGTCTTGCGGTTCAGCGTGAGCGTCGCTGACTTGATCGTCGTTCCGGACAGGATGGTTCTGAGCGTACTGAACCACATGCAGCCGTAATTCCAGCTGAGCGAGGATTTATAGCCGCTGGCCGAGTACACGCCCTGCACCACGTCCTGCGTATCACTGCGCCAGCCGCCGCGATAGGATTTGGTCGTGGTCGCGTACATCAGCGCCGTATTGTCCGGCGTAACCACGGGAATGGCCGTGCCGTAATCGGTCGTTACGCCCGTATCGAAAATCTGGCCGTTGTTGCCTTTGCTCCGGGAGCCGGAGGGCACCGTGCCGCTGCAGATGATATATCCGGCATAGGACACCATGGCCCAGGAGCATGAGCCCTTGCAGCTTTGCACATAGGCCCAGCCCATATAGACCTCCAAGCCCTGCAAGGCGTTGTACAGGCCGCAGTTATAGAGGTACACATGGGTGGTGCGGCAGTAGATGGAGTCGTAGGTCACATTGTTCGCGTCCAACGTGCAGTTATTTAGCTCCACATGGTGGTTCATTTGCAGGTCGATGAGATACGGATTCCGGTTGGAGCCGTTCAGCGTTCGGATTTCCCGCAGGGAGAGATTCTGAAAGCAGATGTGCGCCGAGCAGCCCTTGACCGAAATATAGCTGTTCAGGCGGCTGTTGGCATAACCGTAAATCGTCAGCTTGCCCGGCCCGGTAATGCCCTGAATCTGCGTTCCGGCAGGCTCGTAGACTTCGCCGGTTCCGCTGGGCAGATAGATAACCACATTCGAGCGGAGAAAGCGATTGTTGACCGCCTTCACTGCGTCGCCCAGGGAGCGGAAGTAGGTGTCGCTGGTGCCGGAATAGGACGTGTTCACATACAGATACAGCGGCCCGCCATAAGCTGCCGCCACGGAATCGGAGATCACTTCATCGGCATACAGCTGCTTGAAGCCCACATTGCCGTTGGCGCTCATTTCCATAAGCACGTTTTCATTGTTGGCAGGATCAAGCAACTGGAGCAGGAAGTTCTCGGTCGTAATCGCCACATTGTTGGGGCCGATATAGATGCCGCTGGATTTGACTTCCTCCGCGCCCGCGGCTACCCACTCGCTGCCCGTATAACGTTTGAGTAAATTCGGCGTGGAGCTGGTGTCCAGCCACAGCATATTCGTGTACAACGTCGTGGGCGCTGTGCTGCTGCGGTAGACCTTTTCGGCGTTGTAGGTCGTGGTGCTGACCTTGAGGGCGATATTGTTGGCATTCTGTGTGATGCGGGTTTCAGCGTTCGCCATCCGCGTGCTCATGCCGTACAGATCCTCCGGTGCAGCGCTCCAGTCCGTCCAGTTGTCCAGAACCTCTACCTTCAGGTTGCGGAATTGTACCGTTCCTGTGGTGCCATTGGCTCCGCCTGTTCCAATGGAAACATAGGCGATGCCTGTAGGGTTGAAGCTGGACAGGTTCAGCGGGCCGAAACGCATACGCACCCAATCCTCGTCCGTAGCAACAAAACTCGCGTCCGTTGACCGCAAGTACCAACCTCGTCCGGTAATCACGGTATTGCCATTTGCGTCCACATAGCGGTAATAGACCCAGATGCCGGTGTACACGTTGGCCACACTGGCAGCGCTGGTATCCACATCCGTTCGCTTGAGATCAAAGGAAAGTCGGATATTGCTGGCGCTGCCGCTATGCTCGAACAGGTCGTCCGACACATTCAGGTTCCACCCGGTATAGGTAGAAGTCGCGCCGCTGGCATAGCGATACTTGTTATCCACGAAGGTGTGCGTATTGCCGGAATTCAGGCAGTAGTTACGCCCGGCGTACTTCTCATAGGCGTACAGCGCCGAGGACGTTACCGCTGAGGTGATCGCTTCGGGCGTAACTTTCTGCTCCGCCGATTCCACCCGCTGCTCCAGATTGCTGACTGTGGTCGCGTCCGCTTTCAGGGCAATGGCCGCGTTGGTCTGCTCAATGGCTGTCTGCGTTTCGGTGCGCAGATTGCCGACCTCGGTATAGGCTTCATAACCGATCTGCGACAAAGGCTTGAATGCCCCATCCACAAATCGGTACAGTGCGTGCTCCGGGATCAGCATCAGCTGATATATCGTGCAGAGCAGCCCAAGCGCGATATAGGTATAGCCGTCTTCTTCCGTAGGAATGGTGGAAGTCAGCAGCGGCTCCACGGGTGTAAATACCGAGCCGTTCAATGTGCCCACCACATAGCAAGCGGCGTATTGCGTGCCGCTGAAGTTAGGCAGCATGGTGCGCAGAAAACAGGCCGGATAGGACAGGTACAGGTTGCTGGTGTAGGCGTTGGCGTTTAACGCTGAAGGCGACCAGAGTATGGGCCGGTCGATGTCGAAGGGCACGCCCACAGCCAGATTGAAATAGCCGTCCGCGTCGCCCACCACCAGATGATTGGCCCCGATGGCCGTTTTTGCTTTCACCGAGCCGCCAATGCGGATGCGGTCATAGAAGTTGCTGTCGTAGTTCGCGTCCGCCCACCAGCCCTTTTCAATGGTGGTGCTGTAGATTTGAGCATTCTCCCGGTAAGTCAGGTGCAGAATGCTGCCTGCGCTGTATTGGGTGCCCAGCCGCGTTGTGCCGCCGTAGTAGCACGGAATGGCCTCGGTAGTCGTACCGTCCGGCAGGGTCAGCGTCAGGGTGACGTTGGTGCCGCCGGTGGTAGGCAGCCAGTAGGTGATCTGTTGACCATCTTTCAATTCCGAAAAGGAAGCCACGCCCGTCCAGTTGGCTGTCGCAACCGTCTGTGTGCCAACAATGAATTCCGGGCCGCTGCCGGATACCGAAATGCCTGCCAGATCGTCCTTGTACTGCTGGCTGCCGCGCACGGTGGAAACGATAGCGTCCTCAGTGAGCTTCAGTTCCGCTGCATTCAGCCGTTCGCCCAGCGCATCCATTTCGTCCTTGTCTGCCTTGCCTGCCACCATGAGACGCAGGTAGGTATTGGACGTGATGTCCATGGCGTTCAGGGCATTGATGGTTGCCTCGCGTGCGAACAGCGTGTCCACGTCCAGATTGGCGGCGATCAGGGAGCGGATGACGGCGTTATCGCCGAAGATATTCTGTACATTCAGTGTTTTGGCCGTAATGCTGCCCTCGATGATTTTCTCACCGCCGTTGATGCTCAGATCGGCCACATCGTCATTGGACACCTGCTTGAGCGACGAAACCACATTTCCGTCTGTATCCACGGAAACAGAATAGAAATGCCCGTCCGCGCCCTTGACTACCAGCTCGCCCACAGTCAGGGACACCATGTTTGCCTCGGTCACAGCGAGCTTTGCGATATACAATTCACCCGCTGTGCCTTGCGTGATGATGGCTGTGTCTGTGGCCAAATCCTTGATATGTGCCCAATCGATGTCGGCGGTTCCAATATCCGCCTTCACCATGCTGGCCACAGCAGCCGAAAGGGTCGTGATGGCCGCCCAATCAATATTGGCCGAGTTGATGTTGGCGGTCGTGATCTGGGCTTTGGAAATCTCCGCGATGTCCGCCGCCAGCCGCTCAATCTGCGCCCAGTCAATGTTGGCGTTGACGATATTGGCCGTGGTGATCTGCGCCGTTGCGATCATGGCAATGGATGTGTACAGTTCGTCCGCCGTAATCGCACCCGCCGCCAGTTCTTTGATCTTAGCGGTAACGGCGTTCAGGGCATTGACGTTCAAAGCGTCGATCAGGGCTTCGGCAATGTGCGCCCGCGTAATGCTGGCATCCTGAATGTGGGTGCTGCCGATAGCGGCGTTTTTGATCTGCAAGCTGCCAACCGAGCCGGATTGCAGTTGGCCGCTGCCCACGGAATTGAGCGCCAGCTTTGCACCGGTAATGGAGCCGCTGCCCAGCTGCCGGGCAGAGATCATGCTGCCCTCCAGCGCGTCGGCCACGGTGCCCAGTGTGACAGATGTGTATTTCTTGGTCAGACAGTCGTAGGTATACTGCGTCATGCGCATGGATACTTCCACGCCAATGCGCCGGGCAACCACGCGCACGCTGTCGCCGAGAAAGATGTCGGTGAGCGCAACGTATTGCTTGTATTCCTCCGCATCCGAGCAGTTGATAAAATCCACCTTCAACGTGACCGTAGGCTGATCGCAGCCCGCATCAAACTCCGCCTGCGCCGCTTTACGCATTTCGGTGTAGCACTGCGCTTTGCTTTTCGGCTCGTCGCCATCTGTGACTTCCTTGGCCTCCGACACCGGCAGATGGATCCATTTCGGATGGGTATAGGCATTGAGGTTCGGACTGTCGATGTAGAGCTCCGGCAGATACAGAATGTTCCCGTCTGCGTCCTCGCCGGTGGGCATGATGCGGGTAACCACGTCCGTTTCGTCCACATCGTAGGAAACGCCGGTCAGGTTCTTCTTTTCCCGGATGGACACGTCGGTGTTGTTGCCCACGCGCCTGACCAGAAACACATCGTACCAGTCGCGGGCCAATTCCGCGCCGTACTTGCTCACCAGCCCGTTTTCGCCCAGCATGGCTTCCACGGGATTGATGTTTTCCCACTCCACGTCCTCGGCGGTTGAAGTCAGGTCAGAATAGAACGAGAAATCATGGCTGGACAGGCACGCTCCGGAAAGGCTCTGAACGACGGAAGCCCCCACCGCAGAGGGCGAGGGCATCAAGCTTTTAATCATATTGTCGAGTAAGTCATAGAAAATGTGCCGGGCATAAACCGTGACCTTATCCAGTTCCGGCACAACGCGGTAGATGCGGAACGGTTGATCCCGCAGTTGGCGCGCTTCAATCACCTGATTGCGGAAGCCCGCATTCGTCTGCACCGTCTGCGTTTCCGTGCGTTGGTAGGTCAGATACTGCGAAGCCATATAGCCGTGCTTGCCGTCCGGAGCGGTCACCTCGTACCAGCTGGACGTGGTTTTGTTGAGCACAATAACCTCGCGGCCCTTTTTGTACTTGCCCAAGATGCGGTAATTCGTACCCGTACCGGAGCGCAGATGCAGCGGCCCACTTTTCGTGGTGATCTTATAGATCTGCACGTCGTAGGTGCTGGTCTGGTACTGCTGGGTGACCAAGCCCACGCTGGGAGTCATGGCGGCGGGCACAGGCGCGCGGAGAATGCAGCCCTCGGAAAGCCGCGACCATTTTCCGCGCTCGTCGATGTCATGCACCAGCGTCAATTCCCACTCGCCGTTCAGCGTTTCGGTCACGGTGCAGGACATGGGCGTGACCACGCCGAGGCCATTGTTCGAAAAGTCGGTGCAGTCGGCGGGATATACACAGATCAGGGAAAATCACCTCCTTCAAGGCATAAAGAAAGCGCCCAACCCGAAGGTAGACGCTATAAGATAAACTGGAATTTACTATCATGCAATGTGTTTTTTATACGTTCCAAAAGAGAACCTGCTCAGGAGCATTTCATACTCGCTCAGATCAAAGTGATCAATATCTGAAGCCAGCACAGAATATTTTTCACCTTCATCGACAAATCTGTATCCAGTATCAAAAATCCCGTTTCTGCTATAAAAAGAGATTCTCTTTTCTCTCTGCAAGGTATTTTCGGCAGAAGGATCAAGTGATTCAACATTCAAAATGATGATCTTTTCTGTATTCTGTTTCAGCCAGTCAAGTATCTTAGTGCCATAGCCTTTTGATCTGATCTGGTCGTTTACTGCAAGATAAAGCACAAAGATATATTTTTTATCCTCAGCTGTATACAAAACTCCGCAGAACTGTTCATCCTCATAAAAGGCTCTGAAATTGACACTTTTGCGAAATGCCAGCACTCTCAACAGCCACATCGGCATCTGTTCATTTTGGGGGAATGCGGTTCTCATTAAACGGCAGACATCCTTGTATTCATGCAATTTTCTGGAAAAAGTTTTATCAACAAGCATCGCTGCATCCATCCTCACAGATTCCGATTTATCGATTAGATTATAACACACTGCAGTAAAGTCAGCAAGCAGAGCAATTACAGATACCTCCAATTCGGCTGAATCACGACTTTCGTTACGTTGCCTGTCCAGCTAACAGCGTTCTGCCCCGGCAGCAGCGTCGGAAAATCACCGCTCATGCAGCCGTTCATGCTGGTTGTGTCCTTATAGGCTTCCATGAGCGGCGTGTCCAGTGTAATACTGTCCGTGATGCCGTCCAGCTCCACAATGGTCATGCCTACCATGAGCGAGATTTCGCCGGAACCATACACCGTGATGACCGGCTCGGAATAGACGCTGCCGGGGTTGGTGACGAATGTGCCAGAGGTCGTTACGGTAATCTCCGGCACATTTTCCTGATACCAGAAGGGTTTGCAGCGGAAGTTCACGGCGAACGACCGATGCGGATTGCCACGCATGATTTTTTCAAACGGAATCTGATTCACGATCCGGGCATAATAAAAGCCGCCCGGCCTGTTGGCGAAGGCGACTTTCCCACTTCCCTTCAGATAGGAAGCAATGGCGCGAATGTTACTTGGATCGGAAATCATGCATTGTGCGGTCAGAATCAGATCGTCATAAACGTCATCTCCCTCCAGCGTCGTCAGACTGCCCGGTCTGCCGGGGATATTGGTAAACGTTACACGTTCGGCGGGAATGGTGATCGGCGGCTGTTCCAGCACATGAATGCCGTATTCCGTACACTTTTTCCCGTTCCAGGAGAACCAGTCGTTCATGCCATTCTCAGCCCCTTTCCGCGCTGCTGCCGTCTGGTCAGCGTTGCAATCTCAACCGCCAGAGAGCGGATGTCCTGCTCGTCCCGTACTACCATCTGCTGTACCTGAATGGTGGAGGATACATTGTTGTTATAAGTTCTGCGGTTATCGCTGCTGCTTTGGACAATGGAGCCTTCCCGTGCCTCTCCGGTCAGAAAGCGGGAAGCGTTACGGATGACCTTTGCTTGTTCCTTGCTCTCCTTCAGCACGCCAGCGCCGAAACCACGCATGACCATTATGCCGACCTCATCCCGGAACACCTGCGAAGGGCTCTTGATTTTCAGCTCCTTCTTTGCGGCGTTCACAGCTTCCCGAGCAGCAGAGCGCATGGCGGAGATCACGCCGGATCGTCCGGCAAGGATGCCTGCCCTCAGACCAGCCATGGCATTTACGCCAACGGAACGCAGCGTCGTTGCCGTCAGATTTGTGCTGACAGCTGTGCGCACGCCAGAAGCAACGCTGGCTCCTGCCGAACTCAAGCTGTAGGAGGAAAGCGCACTGGCGAGGCCCTCTGCGGCATTGGCACCGAGGGATGAAAGCGCATCGCCCGGTAAAGCGCTGGTGACGGCTGTTTCAACGCTGGCTGCCAAGGCATCGGCATCCGAGGTGAAATCGTAACCGCCCATGCCTTCGCCTACGCCCGCCGACACGTTTTCGCCCACGGGCTTAACGCGCTGAGAAGGCGAATGGATGTCCAACGCCGTATTCAGAGCGGCTTCAAGGTTGGAGGCGACCGTTTCCGCGTCGCTGTCCCAGCCTGCCGCCGTCATGCCTTCGCCCACGCCTTCAAGAATGTGAGTGCCAACCTCGTTGGTATCCAGCTCCTGCAGGAACGTCAGGATGGTTTGCAGGTTTTCCAGATCCTCCTGCTTCACTTCCTGTCCCTGCTGGATGGCGGCTACGATTTCAGCCACATAGGTGGAAAGCTCGGCTACCCGTTCTGCCGGGAAATCGTATTTCATGCTGGTGTCCAGCGTGTTCATGATGCCGCTGTCGCCGCCGAACAGGAAATTCCACCAATGCCCCAGACGGCCCTTGGCGGTTTCAATGCGATCCAGAGCGGAGTCGATCATATCCAGAGAGGTCGCAGGCATCAGACCGGCAGCCCGGCCAAGTGCCGTTGTGCCCAGCTGATCCACCTCGGACACTTCCGTGCGCAGCTTATCAATGGACTCCTGTGCACCGGTCACGTCGGGAGCTACCATGACGTGCAGCGTTCCGTCCACATCCAGCACAGCCACCTTGTCGGCAGTCAGCAGTTCCGTAGGCACAGCCTCCACGGGGATTTCCTGCCCGTCCTGCCAGAATTTCGTTTTGGGATCGAGCAGCACATCCTGCGGATTTTCGTACAGTTCGCCCAGCTTGACGATGCCCTGTACCTCTACGGGATTTTCCGCAATGAATTTTCTGTAGGCGATCAGGTCATAACCGTAAATACCTACGGTCACGGACAGCTTGGGCTTGACGGCATTACTGTCGTCATACTTGGCGATATATGCTGTGAAGTTCTGCAAAAGCTCAGATTTATCGCAGCCTGTGGCCTCGGCAAACCTGCTGACGATGGCCTCGATCTGCGCGGAGGAAAGCTGGGACATATCCACATTTTCCGCTTCGAGATACTTGGTCACCATGGCCGTGATATTATCCGGAGTCAGCTCGGTCGTCAGCGCACCGCCCGTCACTTCCTGATAGGCCAGTACAAAGGCGGTAATCCCGTCCGGGGACAGCCCGCTCATGTCCACGCCGTTTTTCTCCATGTATTGGGAGATGTAGGCGGTGATCTCGGCGGGCTTCAGCGTGGATACGTCCGCCCCTGCAGCCAGTTCCTTGTAGGCGCTGACCATGGCGGTGATGTTTTCAGGAGTCAGGCCCGACACATCCGCGCCATTTGTGATTTCGGCATAGGCGCTGACCAGCCCAATCAGCCCTTCCGGCGTGAGCGCAGCCTTGTCCGCGCCCTCCGGGATTTCGGTGTATTTGGCGATAAACGCCTCCACCTTGGGCTGCAGCTGCTGTGCCGCAGCGTCCTCCTGATAGCCGGACACAATCACGTCCGTAGTAATCGCACCGGGATTTTCCGCAAAGGCGTTCCAGCGCTCCTGCGCCCCGGTCATATCGAGATCAGTGGCGATTTTAAGGACTTCTTCCGGCAGCGCTTCGCCAAACATGGAGGTCAGGCCGGGCAGCTCCACCTCGCGATTGTTGAGAAAGGTCTGAATGGCCGCGATCTGTTCCAGCGCCGTCGTAAAGTCAATTTCCGGGAACATGGCCTGAATCTCGCCCTCGGTCATGCCGCTGTCCAGAAGCGACTGAACCTGAGTGAGCATGGCGATGTACTCGGTCATCGCGCCCTCGTCCATGGCGGCGGAGATCGCGTTCAGGTCTTCCAGCAGCGCAGGCTTTTCAG
The DNA here is from genome assembly GCA_934621505.1 of uncultured Clostridia bacterium. Taxonomy (GTDB): domain Bacteria; phylum Bacillota; class Clostridia; order Christensenellales; family Aristaeellaceae; genus Limiplasma. The sequence goes on along the minus strand of CAKTUU010000012.1, from coordinate 1,930 downwards.
TTTCCGTCGCCGCGCTGTATTCGCGGAGCTTTTGGGTCAGCGCATCCACATCGGCAGCAGCTTTCTGAATGTCCTCCTGCTGCCAGACGGGCAGGACAACGTCGGCCAGCAGCTGGGCATATTCCATCGCAGCAGCCCGGCGCTTTTCGTTGTACTCGCTGTTCAGCTGATCCAGCGCAGCCTGCCGTTCGGCGCTGTCCTCAATCAGCTGGATAAGCGCGTATTCCTTGTCGTACTGCGCATCAATCTGCTGATTGACGGCGGCAAGCCCCTCGGCAGCGGCAACCAGCGCGTTTTCGTAGACGGATACATCCGCATCCTGCTTGCCACGAGCCTGCGCACGTGCGACCTCTGCTTCCAGCTTCTGCCGGATGGTATCGAAGCCGTCCACATCCTCCGGGGTCAGGTGATACTTGACCTCAATGGCTTCACGGGTGTCGATCAGCTCCTGCAAGCGGATTTTTTCCTTTTCAGTCAGGAAGCCGTTCTGGCGCTTTTTCAGCAGCCGCTCGATCTCCGCGTCCATCTGGTCGAGCGTCTGAATGTCCGCTGCCAGCCCTTGAGATACGCTGGTATAGCCGCTTTTGTCGGCTGTGTCCTTAAGCGCCTGCAGCTCGGTGCGTGTGCTGTCTGTCAGGCTTTTGAAGGAGTCCGTCCAGTGTGCGACGATCTCGTTGCTTTCTTTTTCACCATCTGTCCAGACGGCAATCAAGCCGTTCAGCCATTCCTGCGCGGATTGCTTGTCCTTGACGAAATCCTCCTTGGACATGCCGAAGAAGGAGAGACCCTTGCTGTTTCCGTAGAAGGTCTCCGCCGCCGTGCTTTTCCACTTGTCGGCAGTTTCCTGCATTCCCTTGAGCGCCTCGCGGGCCTGCTTTGCGCCGGACACATAATCCGCAATGGCCACGGTGGCATAGATGGTCGCTGCGGCAATGGCCAGCCATACGGCGGGCGAGCTGCCCAGTACGCTCAGAAAGCCTTTGATCCCGCCGCCTGCCTTGCCAACCGCTGTGGCAAACTTGCCGATGCCGGTCGAGATGCTGCCGATGCCCTTGGTCACCTTGCCAAAGAGCAGCAGCACCGGGCCAATCGCTGCAGCAATGGCTGCATACTGGATGATCTGTTTGCGCTGGGCTTCGTCCATCTGAAGGAACTTGCTGAGCAGGTTATCCGCGCCTTCGATCAGGCTCTGAATGGTGGGATTGAGATCGTCACCGATCTGCTGTCCAAACAGCAGCGCCTTGTTTTTGAGGTTCGTGAGCTTGCTGGCCGTAGTGCTGTATCGCTTCCCGGCTTCATTGGTCAGAGCTGTATTTTCCTCCCATGCAGCGTTTGCCATGTTCTGAGCGCGGGAGAACAGCTCGGTCGCATTGGTGGCGCGGAGCAGCGTATCTCTCAGCCGAATTTCCTTGATGCCGATCTCTTCCAGTACAGCGATGGCGCTTTCGCCCTCGTCGTCCATCTGGGACAGGCCGACAATAAAAGCCTGAAACGCGGCGGCAGGATCGTTATCCCACAGCGTCTTAAACTGCTGGGCGGTCATCCCGGCCACTTTGCCGAAATCATCCAGCGCTTGTCCGCCTGTCGCGGAGGCAACCTCCATTTTCACCAGTGCTTTCGAGAAAGCGGAACCGCCCATCTGGGCCTCGATACCCACGGAGGACAGCGCCGCTGCGAAGCCCAGCACCTGTGCCTCGGTCAAGCCGACTTGTTTGCCTGCACCAGCCATGCGGTGCGCCATTTCCATGATGGGCTTTTCTGTGGTCGCGAAGTTGTTGCCCAGGTCGACCAGCGTGGAGCCGATATTGCTGAACTGGCTCTGGCTGGTGCCCATGATGTTTGCAAACTGCGCGATGGTCGTCGCAGCCTCGTCCGCGCTCAAGTCCTCGCAGGAATTGCCGAGATCAATCATGACGCGGGTAAAATCTGA